>JAGNEX010000007.1 GCA_018003035.1 Acidimicrobiia bacterium | reverse complement strand
CTGGGCGTCCGCACCCGTCCCGACTGAACCGGTTCGACACAAGGCCCGCAATCCATACGACCCGTTTTGAGCCGAGAGGCCGCCAGCGCAATCTCGACCTGGCGAAAGCCGCAACAGAGTTCGGGCGGACTATTCGTATCCGATCGCTTCGACGATGCTGTCCCGGCTCACCCGTCGTATGGGCAGAAACGCGCCGACGAATGCCATCACAACCGCGGCCAACACCGCCACGACGGCGGGGACCACCGCGATCCCATAGTTGGTGGGGAAGCCTGAAGATTCAGCAAGCCGGACCAGCAGCCGGTGCTGCAACAACCCGAGTGCGACGCCAAAGACTCCGCCGACGATGACCACCGCCTCGGTCTCGGCCAAGACCGAGCGGACCAATGACCTACGCGTCATCCCAAACGCACGGAGCATTCCGAACTGCCGTCGCCGTTCCATCAGCGAAATCACGACCGTGTTCAGAATGGCGAGTGCCGCAGCGATCACAACGATCCATTGGAAGCTGAGCAGCAGAACCTGGACCTGTTGGATGTTTTTCAGCCCGGCGTCGATGAGTGTCGGGCCGTCAAAGACGTGCAGAGGAACGTCGCTCGGGATCTGTTCGATGAGGTCGACGACCACGTTGGGATCGGCGTCGTCGGCGAGAACCAGCTCGATGTAGGTTGGCCCAGGGGAGCCAAACCACTCGACGAACCGCCCGAAGTCGATTCCCAGGACGCCGTTCGGCCAGAGGAATGACGGCGCCGTACCGGCAATCTCGACCGACCGAGGTCCCGCCGGCGTGTCGATCGTGACGAGGTCGCCCACGTGCAGTCCGAGGCGGCTGCCGTACTGAGTCGAAACGACCATGCTTTTTCCCTGCGCCAACGCTTTGCGAGCGTTGTCACCCGCCAAACTAATCAGCGCCGAGTTCGTCTCGGGGTCGACACCCTGGACCAGTAGGCGCTCGCCATTGACCACGCTGAAGGAGAACCGGCCGGGCATGGTGCTGGTGACCCCCGGGATCGTCGCCAGCGCGGTCTGAACCTCAGGTGGAAGGCCAACACCGATCGGCAGCTCGTCCGGGGGAGTTGCTTGAACCAGCAGGTCGATGTTCTCCAAGGGGACGAAGGTGTCGGCCGCCGCTGACCGCAGATTTGCCGAAACCTCGCCGATGGCGAGGGTCATCGCGACGCCGAGCACCACTGTGGTCATGGTGGCCCACAGCTGACGAGGGGAGCGTTGAAGGCCGTCCGCGGCGAGCTGGCCGGGGGCTCCGAACCATCGGGCTACCGTCGTGGCCAGGAAGGTGGCGCCGCCGAGTCCGGCGTACAGCACGGCGACCGCTCCCAAGACTGACAGGGCGGCAGCTGGACCGGCGAGGGCTGCGTCGCCCACCGTTGCAATGGCGATCCCGAGGCCCAGTGAGACCACGCCGATGACAGTGGCCACCAGCACTGTCCGGCTCGTTCGAGATTCGACGCCGCCCGAAGTTGCCTCTGAGCGAAGAGCCTCCACCGGTGGGGCGGTCGCGGCGCGCAACGCCGGCATCGCGCTGGCAGCGACGGCTGTCAGCACCGAACCGAGGATCGCGACTGGCACGGCCCACGTGGGGAGTAAGAACTCAAGCTTCGTGCCCAGGGTGGATTCGACACCGGCTGGAAGGGCTCCGACCGTTGCCCGAGCTCCAAAAAGCCCCAGCACGCTGCCCGGGACGGCGGCGAGAAGGCCAATGATCGCGGCCTCGATCAGGAACTGCGCAACCACCGAACTGCGGCTGGCGCCCAGCGCTCGCAACAGGGCCAGCTCTCGACGGCGTTCGAGCGCGCTCATACTCATCACGTTGAAGACCACGAAGGCTGAGACCAGCAACGTCAGGCCGGCCATGGCCCCCAGAGCCTGGTTGACACCGGCGAGCGCCGTCTCGGCTCCTCGCAGCGAGTCGCCGGGATCGATCACCGATGCCCGACCCCCGACCACCTCGGCGATTCGCGAGCGCAAGGCGGCGGGGTTCGCATCGTCGGCAAACCGCACCATCACAGAGTCAACACGCCCTGGACGACCGGCGAGTACCTGAGCTGTCCGAAGCTCCGAGACGGCAACCGCCCCCGCACCGGCGTTCGCGATCCCGCCACCGCTGATAACGGATTGGACGACGCTCGAACGTGCCCCGTCAGCCCCTGCCACGACAACGGCGTCTCCCGGCACGACACCCAGCTCACCAGCTAGTGGCTCCGCGACCGTCAGGTCGCCCGAACCGCCATCGGTAATCGTCGCGTCGTTCAGAGGAAACAGGCTCAAAGCTTGTGGACTTACGCCAACGAGCAGCGCTCCGACGCCGTTGATCACGACGGGTGAGCGCAAGATCGGTGCTGCGACATCGACGCCTTCCACCGCTGAGACCTCATCGGCCAGATCGGCGGAGAAGCCGCCGTCGCTCAGGGCTGCAACCTCAAGGTCGGAGTTCCCGGCGAGGGCCCGCGCCGTCTTCGCCGTCGACCCCCGGATAGAAGCAGCTAAACCGCTCGCGCTGACGATCAGTGCCGCAGCGACCGCGATCGTTGACACCGTGAGGAGCAAGCGAATCCGGTGAATGGAAAGACGCCGAAGACTGACCGCGATTCGACCAGGCACTCGGATGCGGAGGGGTGACCGACTCATTGCTCGAACCTTGTTTGGATCGTGGGCGCAGTCGTGGGCGGCGTCTGACAGGCGGTCTGAAGCGGGGCGAACACTATGCCTTGAAAAAGGCGTCGTCATCGAAGACTCGTTGGGTCCACATCGAGCCTGGCCTTCGGCAAGCCGGGAATATTTGAATATTCCGCTGGACCATCGGGGTGGGTTGTTGTGTAATGAGCCAACTCGAAATCAGGGGAGGGGCCATGGGCTCAGATTTGGTGTTGCGCGACCTTGGGGAGCCGACCGACGAGGTGACGGCGACCCGCAGCGACGACGGGCAGCAGGTCCACGGTTTGCTGTCTCGCCGGGGGTTACTCGGCGCCGGTGCAATGGCGGCCTTCATCGTTTCGTGCACGCCGGCCGGAGGTGGGGGAGGCGGCGGGGGACCGACCACGACCACCACTCCGCCCGTGACAACCTCGACCACGATCGCCCCAGGTTCAGCGGCCGCCAGCGGACTGCCGAACGATCAGGTCCTCCACCTCATCCGCCGGATCACGTTTGGCCCTACGCCGGCACTCGTCGCTCACGTCCGCGACATCGGGACCGCAGCGTTCATCGAAGAGCAGCTCAACTACACCGCCCTCAACGACGGGGCCGCCAACGCACTTGTCCCCGATCAACTCGCCTCGGCGGCGTACCTGTATTACCGGTCACCGCTTGAAGCCGCGATCTTGGCTGCCGGGTACAACGACAATGTCAACGCGCACCTGCAGAACTACACCATCGTCAAGGCGTGGTTCAGTCAACGCCAGCTCTTTGAAGTCATGGTCGACTTTTGGAGCAACCATTTCAACGTCGACGCAGCCAACATCTTTGACGTCGCAGACGTCCGGCTGTACAAGTCGATGGAGGACCGGCTGGTTATTCGCCCTAACGCGCTCGGCACCTTTGAAGACCTTCTCTTGGCGGACGCTCGTAGCCCGGCGATGTTGCTCTTCCTCGACAACGCCACCTCGCGAGCCGACGGTGACGAGATCCCCAATGAGAACTACGCCCGCGAACTCCTCGAGCTTCACACCGTCGGCCTCAACGGGGGATATAACGAGGACGACATCGCCGCGACCGCCAGAGTCTTTTCGGGCTGGTCGATGGACCCACTTTCTGGTGGGTTTGTCTTTCGGACGGCCTGGCACGGCATGGACGGAACCGAACAGGTCATGGGCTGGTCGGCGGGAGGAACCACCGGGCTTGCCGCAGGTCAGAGCCTGTTGCGCTACCTTGCGAATCATCCATCGACCGCACAGTTCCTGGCGACCAAGTTGGTGCGCCGCTTCGTTTCGGATGCACCGCCAGCATCGTTGGTTTCGAGCACCGCCGCCCAGTACTTGTCCTCGGGAACCGACATCAAGGCGACGCTGCGACACATCTTGAACAGTCCAGAGTTTGCCGCATCGATCGGCGCCAAGACCCGGCGCCCATTCGAACTGATGATCGCAGCGCTTCGGGGTATCGGGGCCACCATCCCGAGCGCGTTAGACACCTACAACGCCACCGCCGGTGTTCGCGACGCTCTCTGGAACACCAATCAGGTGTTGTTCAAGTGGCCAGCGCCAACTGGCTACCCCGATTCAACGGGCTACTGGTTCAATGCCGCATCCGTGCTGCGACGCTGGAACGAGATTCAAGGGCGAATCGCCGGCGGCATCAACGGGGTCAGCGTCAATCATGTGGGGCTGTTGGGGACGGCTCCCTCGACGCTGGGCGACCTCGTCGACCGAGCGGCGCACCGGATCATGGGTCACGGACTCGAAACCGTCGAACGGAACGCCCTGTTGACTTCGCTAGGTGCGGCGAGCCAAAACGACCGCTACGTCCAAGGCACACATGGTCCGCTCCTCGGACAGTTGTATGCACACATCTGCCAAAGCGCAACCTTCCAATTCCGATAGGCCCGCAACTCCGGCAGGCGCCAACCACGCCGCCTTCCGAGCCAGAGCGCCCCGTAAGCCCTACCCACATCTAAGCGTTTCCGTTACAGCAACGAGTTGGCCGACCCGCACCGACCGCAGGCGGCTCCAGGGTGGTAGCCGACGTGGCCGTCAGCTCACCACCGAATGAGGGGGAATGATGACTGCAACATCGATGAGTCGCCGAGGTTTCATCCTGGGTTCTGCTGCGGCGGGCATCGCCGCGACGCTGCCCCTCCGCAGCGCGATCGCAGGGGCGCAGACGGGGACCCACATCTACATGCAGATCTTCCTGCGCGGTGGCATGGACGGCCTGTCGGCGTTGATTCCTCACGGTGACCCCGACTACCACGCCCTACGGCCGCTTCTGGGCTTCAATGCCAACGAGGTCATCGACATCGACGGCTACTGGGGCCTGCACGGTGCAATGGCTCCGCTCGTTCCGATCTATCAGAGCGGATCGCTCGCGATCATCCCGGCGGCAGGTACGCCGCACGCTTCGCGAAGCCACTTCGAAGCCATGGACATCATGGAGTACGCCCGGCCCGCCAACAATCCGTCGGTTTTCACGGGGTGGTTGGGGCGCCATCTGGCGAGCCTGCCCGGTGCTGACCCGACGCTCAGTGGCGTCGCGATCGGCCAAAGCGTGCCCGCGTCAATGCGCGGATACGGCCAGGCGATCTCGATCGACTCGATCGCCAGCTTTTCGCTGTACTACGGCAACCGCAACGCAGCCGTCCACGACAACGCGCTGCTGGACATGTATCCCGAGCCGCCTTCGGGGGCGGTCGAGACGCAGTCGGTCAACTGTTTGAGCGCGATCCGAGCCCTCTCTGCCGCATCTGGCGGCGCAACCGATCCGCCGAGTGCATACGGGACCAGCGGCGTCGGCCGAGCGTTGTGGAACGCAGCGCAGCTGATCAACCTGAACATCGGCGTCGAGGGGATCACCGTTGATCACGGGGGATGGGATCATCACGATCACCTGCGGGGACAGTTCAACGCGCAGATGACCGAGTTGGCCACTGGGCTCGCCGCCTTCTGGTCCGATATCTCCCAGCACCACGACAACGTCACGGTGGTGGTCCAAAGCGAGTTTGGTCGCCGTGCCTACGAGAACGCGTCCGAGGGAACCGATCACGGTTCGGGCGGTGTGATGATGGTTCTTGGCGGTCTCGTCAATGGCGGCCTTCGAGGTGAGTGGCCCGGCCTTGAAGCTGCCGCCCTCGACGACGGAGATGTGGCGGTCGCCAATGACTACCGCTATGTCGTCGCCGAGGTGCTCGATCGAGCCGTGGGCAACGGCGCGGCGCTCGGAACCGTCTTACCTGGGCTGAACATCGCCCCCGCCGACTATCTGGGCGTTATTGCCTAACGTTCGGTCATAGGACTCGTCGTCCTGGAGCATGTTGACTCGTCAGGGGTAGTTGGGCGGCTGACGCCGTCGCGGGCGGTCGGGGGTGTGTCAGCATGCGCCCATGATCGAACGAGAGAGCAGTCGGGAGTCGAAGGCCTCTCCAGATGACGTGGTGAGCACGGTCGCCAAGCTCCTCCCGCTCTGGACTGTGGACGCCGGAACCCTCCAGCGGAGCGTGTCCTGTGAGGACTTTCGGCAAGCGATGTCGTTCATCAACCAGGTGGCGGACGAGGCGGAGGCACTCAACCATCACCCCACCTGGACGAACACCTACAACCGGGTGCAGTTCACGTTGACGACCCACGACGCCGACAACCAGATCACCGACCTCGATATCGAGTTGGCCCAGCGGATCGACCTGCTAGCCGAGGAGGCTGGCGCGAACTGACGGCTCCCGTCGAGATCGTCGGCGGGAGCTCACCTCGAATCTCGCGCCGGACCACATCCCAGTCGATCGGCATCGGCCCGGCGTGCGCGTGTGGAATGCCGGCCTTCCGCACCTACGCGGCGAACCGTCGGCTCGGCAGGTAGTGCGGCGACGCCAACACATCATCGGGGATCGGTGGTGCTCTGTACCGCCGGTAGGCTCCCGGGATGGACAAGGATCAGATCTTCGACATGGCCGTCGAGCAGCGGATGCTGCTGATCGACGTGCTCGACGGGCTCACGATCGAGCAGTGGAACGCACCCTCGCTGTGCGACGGGTGGCGGGTCCGGGAGGTCGTCGGTCACCTTGTCAGCATCCTCGAAGTGCCCTTCCCGCGATGGGTCATCGGCATTGCGCGGCACCGCAGCTTTGACGCTCAAGCCGACAAGCTGGCAAGAGAGTTCGCTACGACCGAACCGGCCGACCTACTCACCCGGTATCGGGCGCTGGCCGATTCGCGTTTTGCGCCGCCGATGTTGGGACCGAGGGCTCCGCTCTCAGATGTGTTGATCCACACATCTGACATCACCAGGCCGCTTGGCACACCTGTACATACAAGCGAGAATGCTCTGGAAACAGTGCTTGAGTACCTGCAGAGCGGGCAAGCCAAGGGGTTCGTGTCGAAATCGGTGATCGCCGGCCTGCGGTTCGCTCCGACCGATTTGGGCAGGTCCTTCGGCAGTGGGCCGGAAGTGGTAGGCCCCGCCGAAGCAATCATCGTCAGTCTTGCCGGCCGGACCTCGGCACTCGACGAGCTCTCTGGGGAAGGCGCCCCGATGTTGGCGACCCGTTTCGCACCCGGGTCGTGAACCTCATCGACCGCACCGCGAAGGCGGTACGACGCCTGGCACACCGCAGCCTGCCAGAGGGGCGAGTACACCCCCAGAGACTCCACAGGCGAATCGCACCGGACCGCCGTGGCGTCACAACCCGGTCCACGCGGCCGAGGCCACGAGAAACGGTTCGGTGATCGCTCTGGGCGCGCTCCTATGATGCGCCGATGTCTACCGAGAACGAATCATTTAAAGCTGACTTCGAGCGGGGTTGGATAGAGGTCGTCGTCGAGATCCCCAAGGGCTCACGCAACAAATATGAGATCGACCACGACAGCGGAGAAGTCTGGCTGGACCGCCACCTGTTCACCGCGACCAGCTATCCGGCCGACTACGGATTCGTGCCGGACACCCTCGCAGAGGACGGCGACCCGCTCGACGTGTTGGTCCTCCTCGAAGTGCCGACGTTGCCGGGATGCCACGTCCGTGCCCGCCCGCTTGCGGTCTTCTGGATGGAGGACGAGGCGGGGCCTGACGCCAAGATCCTGGCCGTCCCATTCGGCGACCCGCGCTGGGATTCGCTTCAAAACCTTGACGACGTGCCACCGCACCTGTTGTCTGAGATCAGCCACTTTTTCGAGGTCTACAAAGCCCTCGAGCCCAACAAGAGCACCGACGTCGGTCGCTGGGGTGACCTTGAGGAAGCGTGGGGAGCGGTCGCTGACTCCAAGGAGCGCGCAGCAGCTGAGCACTAATGCCGACGGCCGCTCCCTTTCCCGGCCAAAGCCGGTTGGGGGAGCGGCCGTGGCCGTTTCCGAACCAACGAGCGGGAGCGCCCGCCCGTTGCTAGCTCTGCTTACGAGCGTTCTTGTTTCCGAAAACGTTGATCACCGATCCGAGTGCGAGGCACGCGCCGCCCAGACCGATCAACGTTGCCAGGGTGCCCCGATCAGCACCGGTACGGGCTAGTGCTCGACCGAGCGGGGTGGACGGAGTTGCTACGGCTGACGGTGCGGCCCCCAGCGTTCCGCCGGCCCTGACGGTGACGCTTTCTGGACCGGAGGTGGTCACCTGCACCGGCGCTTGGCCGAGCAGGATCGTTGAGTTGATTGGAGCGGCTGACTGAACCGGGCGGGTGACGGTGGAACCTTCAACCGTCGCCCGGGACGGCGTCGTCGAAGTCGTCGGTGAACCGGGCGTGCCGCTGGGCTGACTGCTCGTCGTCACGGTGTTCGCAACCGTCGAGGTTGTTGAGGCTGCCGTCGAGCTCGACGTGGAAGGTGAGTTGGTCGAACTGGTCGTTGAACCAGGCTGAGTCGTCGAAGAACCCGTCGGCAAGGTCGTGCTCGTCGAGCTGGTGGTCGACGATCCGTTCGGCCTTGTTGTGCTGGTCGAGCTGCTGGTAGACGAGCTACTCGGCGTGCTCGTGCTGCTCGACGAACTGTTCGGTGTCGTCGTGCTCGTTGAGCTGCTGCTGGTTGAAGTCGAACTCGACGATGTCGACGTCGAGCTGGTGGACGTCGACGTGCTGGTCGTCGTCACCGTGGCTTGGGTCGTGTTGTTCGTCGTGGTCAGTTCTTGGGTCGATGTCTGGATGGCAGCGTCGTTGGCGTAGACGTCGCTGTTCGCAACGATGTCGGCTGTCGCCGTGAACAGCACCGGCACTCCGACCGGCAGGAGGTCGGTGTTGCATCCCGCCAAGGAGCATGTCCAGGCGGCATCCAAGGTCGTCAAGCTCGTGAGCGTCTGCGACGCGTCGACGACGTCTTCGAGGACAACGTTCTTGGCGGCGTCCGGTCCCAGGTTTTCGACCTGAATCGTCCAGGTGATCGAGGTGCCGTCTTCGCTGACAACGCCGGTCTTTTGGACCGCGATGTCTGCGACGTTGACCCCGACCGGAACGGAGTTAGAGGTCTGCTGCTGATCCCAGCTCACCGAGACGTCATTGACCAACTGGTCGTCGCTAGAGATGGCGTCGAGTTGCAGTTGCACCTGGATCGTAAGCGTGCCCCGTGCATCCATCACCACATCTGACCACGACACCGTGCCAAGTTCGGCGTCATAGGTGTACCCGGCCAGATCTGCCGAGACCAGTGACGTGCCGGGCGGCAAGGTATCGACGATGCTCGCCGTCGTAGGACGGTCGCCGCTGTTGGTGACGGTGATCGTGTAGTCGATCAGGTCGCCGACATCGTAGGAAGCGTCAGCCGTAGTCTTGGTCACCGAGAGGGTGGCAGGACGTTCGGCGAGGGTGGGCCCAATCCAAGAGAGGTGTTCGGTGTTGCCGTTGCAGTCGTCTGGATACAGGCTGCAGGCGTCGTCCTCGCCGACGACGACCAGCATGTACGCAACCTCAGCGGTAGCGGACTGGAAACCGATCCAGCGGGTCGCCTGGTTACCGCAACCGATGTAGTCGGTTGGCTGGTTGCCTCCACACAAGCTCTGGTCGGGGGTCGAGGTTGGAATGGGTTGAATCGACAGGACCCGGCCCGCGGCGTCAAAGAGTTTGACGTACGCGGTGACGCCGTTCCCGTCGGTCCGGGTCTCGACATCGCCGAACCAGGCACCGAATGCTGCAACCGGCTCGGAGAACGCGAAAAACGCGGCGTCCAGGTTGGATCCGTCACCACCCGTGGCGTTCCAGTAGTTCGGCTGGGCTGCTGAGTTGTACAGGGAGGTAGGACGTGGAGCGCAATCCTGCAACGACGCCGATACCGGGTAGTAGGGGTCTCGGTAGGTGCCGGTGTCGTCAAAGCCCCAAGAAGCGTCAGCGTTGGAATCGCGGTCGGCCGGGGTGATGTCCTTCTTGCTGACGGCAACCGTGACCGAGCTCCCAGGGAACGTCACAATTCCCGGCACATTGGTCGGTTGATCCACGTTGCCTTCTGGGGCCGGGACGGTCCCGACCGAGACGACGGAATAGCCGCCCGATGTGACGCTCGACCGCCAGGCGTCGTCCAGCAGTTCGGCATTGGCCCGGATCGTGGCGTTGGGGTCGGTGCACGACGTGTTGGGGGCCGCGACTTCATCGCTGACGATCACCGTTGGCGCGGCGCCAGCGTCCGCCGGAATGGCGGCCCAGCCGCCTAGGAGCAGTAATGCAGCCAAGAAAGTACGCACCATGTCACCTCACGTCCGAGGGGAGGGGATCCCCACACGAGTTGTTGTGAGTGTGATCGGCTGGCCTGGTGCCCGTCCTTGAACATTTCCAGAGATTTAGTTGATCTGAGCGATAAAGGATCTCAAACTGCTCTTGACGTTCAGGGTGATGATCAGGCTGCCCTGCTCAGGTCTGTTCACCTACCTCGGGCGCTGATGGTGCGGATTTCCAAGTCGATGCTGCCTGCTGACGTCGACCGGCAGGGTGGCGGTCGACGTCGGTGCCTTGCCCCGTTCGTCGGTCGATGCGAATGAGTGGTGGAGCCAAAGCTCCTCGCGTGCGTCCCGGAGGCTGCGCAGGATGACGGCCTTCTGAGCGGGCGATTCGTCGGTGCCGGCGGACACGAACACGGTTGGGGTTGTTCCGTAGGTAGCCGACCCCGACCGTGACGAAGCCTCCGAGGATGATCGCTCGAAGCAGAACCGGCAGGCTGCTGCTGGTCGAAGCAGAACCGCTCGCTGGCCGGTCGGTCGTCGCTGCGGCCACAGCATCGTCCGTTGCGGACGCTCGGTCAGTTCCCTGTGCAGCAACGGACGTGGCGGACCTCGACTGCGAGGTGCTGGTTGGATCGACGACACCCGATATGACGGTGCTGGTCGGGCCGGCCACCGTCGTCGACGTCCCAGCAAGTGTTGTGGTGGTCACCGATAACGATGTCGTTGACGTCGACGTTGCCGCACCGGCGGCCGGAGCCGGTTGAGCGACTCCGTTCAACGTATCCACCGCCAGCGACGCCAAAGCTGACGCGCCGCCCGCCGTCAAGTGAACCCCATCGCTTCGGAGCAGCCCGGAGCTCCCGTCTGCGATTCCCGCCCAATTCGCGTATGCAACGTTGGGGCGGGCGTCGGCGGCGTCGATCATTGCCGCGTTAACGCCGCTGTGGAATGCCTTGGTATTGGCAAGACCGATGAGCACCACGCGCGGCACGGGGCCGATCGAGTCGAGGATCTGGCCCAGCATCGCTGCGTAGCGGCCTGCGTTCTGACCGTCGTTTGCGCCCAGCGACAAGAAGATGGTGTCCGCTTGCGAGAAATCGCTTTGCCGGTTGGCGGCGATGGAGACGCCCTCTTGCGTTGTTCGTCCCACCACCGCGTCGACCAAAACACCGCCTCCGACTATTCCATTTACATAAGGCGCAATCGCCACGGCCAGCGAGTCACCAAAGACAAAGGTCTCTCCCGCAGCGTGAGCGGGAGCGGGAAAGGTCAGCCCAACCGCCGCCACGAGCATCATCACGCGCCAGGCCCGGGTCAGGAGAAGGCCCCGGCGCTTCTCGGGAACTTTGCGCTTGGTGCCAAATGGATCCAGCCCGCAGGTCTGAGAGCTGCGCTCGCGTTCTTCGCGTTCCTCGTCGAGGTCGGGCGACGCATGGCGCCGACCAAGACGAGCGCGAGCGAAACGAGACGCGGTGAGTCGGACACTGTGGGAGAGCCGGGTTGGCGTTTTCAGCACGATCGTTGTGACCTCGGCTTTTGTTCCACCGTCGGCTATCTAGGAGCCGGCCTACAGCTCTCCTGCGGCCGCATGCCTTGACGCCGCCCGACTGTCATCGGGCAACTTCACTGAGCGACATTTGGCTCGTCAGCTTGTCAGTCTCAGTACTGGCCGCTGCGACCTTTTTGCACCTTTGCCAGCTCCCCTGGTGACCTGGCTCCTCGCTGTGAGGCCTTGACCTGTCGACGATGCCGGCATGGTGTCCGGATCGCGCTGGCCAACGTCAGGAGCATCCAGGCGGTGTGCAGCCCGGCAGTTTATGGGGCGCTCACGTCACGTTGGGTGACGGCGAAGAGACGTTGTTAACCATCAAACGCAGGCGGGCGCTTTCCATGACCGTGCCTTCCGACGCCAGATACGCCACAATATGGCCACGTTCGGTGCGGCCCGATGCTTTTGCAAGGCTTCACCGCGCGGGAGGCGAATCGAAATCCGAAGGAGACCGTCGTGGCCGAGCCCGATCCGATCGACGTAGATGTCGATGTTGGCGCAAACGAAACGGGACAGGCCAAGCCGTCCAACCTGGGGCGCCAGGAGTTTTTCCTGACCTTGATCGGTCTGCTCGGCGTGGTGATGATCATCATCGCCGTCGTGATCTGGGTCAACAAAGACGAGGGCGTCGGCGACTCCGAGGTTGCTGTCGCCAACGGTGAGTCGAACCCCTCCTCGACCCTTGGCGGTCCAGGCGGTGTGTTACCTGCCGACGTGCCGACCACGGCAGTCAACGCTTTGCCCGTACCCAGTATCGCGTCTGTTCCGGGCGTTGGTGCCGTCCAAGATCCGGCCGCCGCAGCGCGCGAGGTCGCGGCGAAGCAGGCAGCCGAAGCAGCGCGAAACACCACTGGCGCGACCATCCGCCCGATCCGGCCCACTCAGGTACCTCAAACGTCAGCCAGGACTCCCAACACGGTGTCTGCGATGCAGACCACCGGTCAAGGGTCGAGCATTAACAGTACGTCCGGTAGCGGCTCGACGACCGGTGGCCAAACCAACGACCCCACCAGTTCAGGCGGTACGACGTCCGGCGGCTCAACCACCGGTGTGGTGACCACGGGGGATCGGACGACGTCAGGCGGTTCCACTTCGGGCGGCACGACGGCTGGCAGCACGACTGGATCGAACACTTCCGGGGCGGGAACCTCGGGGAGCACCTCCGGTTCGGGCACCGCGGGCGGCACCTCAGCGATCACCGCCCCCGATCCGTCGGTGGATCCGCGTTATGGCGCGCCAGCAGACGCAGGCTCTGAAGCGTTTGCCTCCTACTTGGTGTCGGTGGGCATTCCTCGGGCAAACGCAAACTGCACAGCCAACACCTACGCCCCTCAGCTGACCGACGATCAATGGGTCGAGCTTCGAGACACGCCCCAGTACGCACCGGCGGGGACCGAACGCCTCATGTCCGAATCGGCGCAAAGCTGCGGTATCAGCCTCGGGTTCGAGTCCTAGCGCGACAAGAACTAAGCAGATGAGCACCTACATCCGGTGTGGGACTCGGTCACTTGACCGGGTGCCGCACCGGATTTTTTGCGTCACCCTTCAGAACCGAGAACGAGATTCCTTCTTCGGCGTCGGACAGGTACTCGGGGTTGACCATGATCCCGATGTGCTGACCGCCGTCTTTATCTGAAAACACCTGGGTGGTTGCCACGATGCGGTCGCCGAACTCAACGGTCATCGGCGTGCCGTCGGCGAGCCCGTTGACGTCTGCGGCGATGAAGGCCGGGATCACCTCGGCGTCCAAGTCGATCGATCGGTACAGCTCGGGGCGTCTTAGCGCGACGGCGGCCGTTGCGGCGGCCCCGCTCTTGACCTCGGAGATCTTGGTGCCGACAAGGGCGCGGTACGGCCCCTCTGCGTAAGGGTTGAGCCCTCCGTCGCCGTCACCAAAAAGGGCGTACGCCTGAGTCCAGAACGGCAATTCGTCGGGGAGCGCGGCATCGTCGGTGACGAAGGGAACTCCTCCATTCCGATACGGCCAGATGCGCTTATCGGGGCGGTCTCTATCTGTTTGAAGCAGCGACGTGCCGTCGAGGGTGAGGTCGTCAGCATCGACGTCCACAACGTCGAGGACCGTCGGGAAGATGTCGACGTTCTCTACGTTCCGATCGTCGATCTCGCCCTCGGTCTGCCCCGGATACTTGATGAACAACGGCACCCTAGCGATGTCGTCGAAGGTCTCGGGAGTGGGCTGGCGACGAGGCTTTCCAGCCTGGAAGGACACACCATGGTCGGCGACGATGACCACCAGCGCATCGTCCCATTGACCGCTGTTCTCTAGTGCGTCGATGAGCTGGCCGAGCATGCGGTCGACGTAGCCGACCTGCAACAGATAGCGCTGGAGCTGGTTGTCAGCCAGGTACTGGTCGTCCAACCAGGTGCCCCCGCCGTTGACCCCGGGCATGAGGATGGTCTTGGTGTAGCTCTGACCAGAAGGGAGAAAGTCGAGAGGTTCATGTGGGTTAAGGGCGTGAAAGAACAAGAACTTTGAGTCGAGATCGGTCCCCAGCCGGTCGGCAAATGCTTCCCATGCTTGCACTCGTGCCTGGGCGCCGGACTTGATATCGCCAGCGATGTCTTTGAAGGTCACCGACGCATCGTTGGCTCGAGACCCCGGAGACGCCGCCGTTGCTCCAGTGTTTGTCCCAGCAGCGCCAGAGTTCGCCGCGGTCGTAGATGTCGCAGCTTTCGGGGCGCCTGTGTCTTGGGTGCCTGTGTTCTGGGTCCCAGCGTTCTCGGTAGCGGGGTCTGAACCCGTGGCATCGCCTGATGTCTCCCCGGACGGGTCCCCGAATCCAGCCCATCGATCGTCAATTCTGGGCAGGTTTCCGCGGATGCCTTCTGGCAGAACGTTGTGGCCGTACACGATCAAAGTGTCTTTAATCAGTGAGGTGAGCCCAGCACCAGGGCCTATCGCCGCAGAGGCGGCATCGCATGGACCCGAACAGAGGCGGCTGGCAAACTCCCAGGCAACGGTGTCGTACGTGCCCGACAAGACGGAGAAAGCGTTGTTCGGCCAGTTCGCCGGGATCGGAACTTCGCCCTCGTAGTAGACGCCCGAAAGCATTGAGGGAATCGACTTGTGCGTCTGCGGTTGAGAGGTTGTCGCGTTGCGGTACCACGTGCTGTTAGCTGCGAGGCGGGCGAAGTTCGGCGCCCGCTTAGGGTCGATCTCGAAGTCGTCATTGACAATCGAAGCAACGTTGAACTCGTCGAAGGTTACCCAGATGATGGGAGTTTCGGTGGAGCGTTCCGCGGTGACGACGGCATCGGCCTGGGCGCTGAACAGCCCAGCCACGTCAGACGCGCCGAGGAACCACCCGCCGAGCACGATCGCCAACGGGCTGCCATATGCGAGCGCTTTACGAAGCCAGAGGTGTCGGTTGTACAGAACCGCGCAGCATGCGCTCATGAACAGGATGAAGGCCACAGCGAATGCGTCACTGTTCGGCGCCATCTCTCGCGCCGTTGGGGCCACTGCCAAGCATGCGAACAGGCCAATTCCGGCACCCCACACCTTGTCGTTGCGGCGCGCAAGGGCTGCACACAACAACCACACCGCGACTGGCGGAACTGTCAGCAGCGCTGCGGTAAACGCGATGATTCCCAGTCGGCCGGTTCCGTGCACGACGAAGTAGGTGGCCTCGTCGCCGATGGTGGTGAACAGGGGCAAAGCAATCGCTAGCGTCGACATGGTGACCAGCGCGAGAAAGCGTGCGCCAAGCCCGGGTTGAGACGCGTTCTGTTCCTCAGCGATCTGCGCACTTAGCGTGCCGGACCGCTGAGTTGCTACCGCGAAATCGGCAGCTGTCACCGATGAGCTCGCTTGAGATGAGATGATTACCTCGCTGTTCCAGAGCGGCGGAGGGTATTTCCAAAGCCGCAGCGGGAAACGGCGTTGGTCGGTGGGTCGCTGCTTGAATCGGCCCGATCGCACAACGTTCAGGCCAGACGTCTTGCGACGCGACTCGCACACCAGGTATCGGCATCGCCGCGGGGCGCCTTGAGGCTCAAGTGAACAGCGATGGTCAAACAGGGTATTGATCGTTTATGAATCGGACAAATATGGGTGAAGCTACCTTCGAGGAAACGTATCGGGACCTCGTCGATGAGGTGACCGACGTCGTCAGTCGTGTGATGGGATCCGACATCGCTGCCGAAGATGTGGTCGCTGAAACCTTTGCGCGCCTCCACCTGAACTACCGCAAAGTCGGGGCTACGAACACCGTCGACGTCTGGGTGTTGCGCTCAGCGATTGAGCTTTCGTTAGAAGCGGACCGCAACACCAACGGCATTGGATCGGACTTCGGCACAGACCATCGTTCTGCGATGACAGCCCTGCAACGGATGCCGCCCCGGCCCCGCGAGGCCCTCCTGCTCAGCTATATGACCGATCGCCCCGACGATGAACTGGCAATGGGGCTCGGCTTGACCGAACGAAAGTTCACATCCTTGACCCGAACCGGTCTAGCCCTTCTCCGTCACTACCTCAACGCAGACGTGACCGGCGCAACCTGGGAAAACGAAGAGTATGAGTGATCCGACCTTCTCCGCGCCCCAAGACGACCTGTTGGACGCTGTCTATGAACGGTCGCGCAGACACACCAACCGTCAACGTTTGGTCATCGGCGCGGCCGTGGCGGCGCTGTTGTTGCTCTTTATCGTGATTCCCGCCCTGGGCGGAGGCGGTGGCGACTCGACCGATGTCGAGACCGCTAGCGGTTCGACCCCGAGTTCGATACCCGCATTGGCGCAGCCAACGACCACGCTCGCAACCACCCCGATCAAGACGGTACCGGTGGTATCGAGCACATCGTCGACGACAACTCCCAAAGTAACGACGACGACCGACCTACCCGCGACGACCGCCACAACCAAAGCGCCTACTACGTCGACGACCTCAAAAACAGTGACGACGGCCAGCACGGCCCCTGCCACGGTTGCCACGACGACGCCGACGACCGCGCCGCCGGTCGCCACCACAATTCCGCCCGCCGAGCCCCGACAAGCGCAATGGACCCTCGTAGGGGTGTCGCCTGATGACATGTCGGTCACGGTCAGCTACACGTTGCCAGATGCCTGTCACACGTTCGTCGGTGCCTCGGCGCAGCCGACCCCCGAGGCGGTGCGAATCGTGGTCCAACTGTCGTTTCAGCCGGGTGTTGAATGCTCACTCACCCCGTCGACAGGAGAGGTAACCGTGCCCGTCGGTGCTCCTATCGCAGGGCGCCCCATCATCGCCTGATACGACCTCGGGCGTTTCGGGTCGAAAACCTGCAGCGCGCACCTCTGTGCGAGGCACTCGACCTACAGCGGGTTGTCCCGGGTGAGCCGGTGGATGATTTCGCGGATCTGCTCGGCGTACTCGGGACGACAGATCAGCAGGTCGGGCAGCCACGGGCTTTTCTCGTTGTATACCAACGTTGACCCGTCAAGACGGCTTGTGTGGAGACCGGCGTGACGTGCCACGGCGACGGGTGCAGCGGAGTCCCATTCATACTGGCCGCCTCCGTGCGCGTAAATGTCTGAATCGCCTTGGACGACGCTCATCGCTTTCGCTCCGGCCGAACCCATCGGCACCAGGCTTCCGCCCAGCGCATCGGCGAGTTGTTCCGCCAAGGCAGGGGGGCGCGAGCGCGAGACGGCAAGCCGGGGGCCGCCCTTGTGTGCGGGTGCCAAACCAATCGCCTTGGCGGTCGAGAACACCTTGTCTTGCGCCGGTAATGCGACGGCGCCAGCGACGAGGTCGCCTTTCTCCCACAAGGCAACGTGAACAGCCCAGTCGGTTCGGCCTTCTTCGCCGAACTCTCGAGTGCCGTCAAGCGGGTCGACGATCCAGACCCGGTCGGCGGTCAGCCGCTTATCTGAGTCTGCGGCTTCTTCGCTGAGTACGGCGTCGTCTGGGCGTTCCTGTTTGAGACGCTGCAAGATCAGCGCATTCGACCCGCGGTCGCCCTCGTCTTTAAGGGTCGCGGTGTCGAGCTTGCCAGCCTGCTTGCGGATATCGAGCAGGTGCTTGCCGGCGTCTTCGGCAAGATCTGCTGCAAGCTGATGATCGTCTGGGGTTGCCATGAGTCGCCTCCGCTAGTAGGTCCGCACAGGCTAGAGGCGTTGGGTGCTTGCGTGACGGAGGCCCCAGCCCAAAGTTGAACCACAGCCGGTTGCCGCTTCCAGCCGACTACGTCACGGAGGTCCGAAGTTGAATAATGACACGAACGTCAGGTTTGGTAGCGTGCCGCCGGACCGAGGGCGTTGAACCCGCGCGCAGGTGCCAGGAGGACGTGTTGCCAGACGACGTTGTTGCAGGCGAGCTCTCCGACGAGGACTTTCGCGCCAAATTGCAGACCTGGCTGGCGGCCAATCTGGTCGGTGAGTTCGCAGAACTCCGAGGAGTCGGAGGGCCAGGCGATGAACATACGGCTTTCGACGCCCGCCACCGTTGGGAACGCGCCCTCGCCGATGGTGGATGGACCTGCGTGGGCTGGCCCGCCAAATGGGGCGGGCGAGACGCGACGATCTCCCAACAGGTGCTGTTCAACGAGGAGCTCGCCAAGGCCGGTGCGCCGCATCGGGTAGGGCTGATCGGGGAGGGGATGACCGGCCCCACCCTTCTCGCCTTCGGGACGCCAGAACAGCAACAGCGATGGCTGCCCGGGATCCGTTCGGGAACCGAGCTGTGGTGTCAGGGATATTCCGAGCCAAATGCAGGTTCCGACCTGGCCAACGTGCAGACCCGCGCGGTCAGAGACGGCGATGAATGGGTGATCACCGGCCAGAAGGTGTGGACGTCTTTGGCGTTTTGGGCGGACTGGTGCTTTGTGGTGTGTCGCACCGACCCGGAGGCGCCCAAGCACAAAGGCCTGTCCTACATCATGGTGCCGATGGATGCGCCCGGGATCGAAATCCGCCCGATCGTCCAGATCACCGGGACCTCTGAGTTCGCCGAGGTGTTTTTTGACGAGGTTCGTGTCCCGGCCGATTTCATGATCGGCGCCCCCGGCGACGGTTGGCGCATTGCTCTTGCCACACTCGCCTTCGAACGGGGAACCTTCACCCTCGGCCAGCAGATCGGCTTTCAAGCCGAATGGGACGAGATCGCCCACCTGGCCAAGGTAAACGGAGCCAGCAGGCGGCCCGCAATCCGCCAACGTCTGGTCGACCTCTACATGAGGGTGAGGATCATGCGGGTCAACAACCTGCGCGCCCTTGAATCACTCAAAGCTGGTCAAGAACCGGGGCCCGAGTCGTCGATCGGCAAACTGTTTTGGAGCCATTGGCATCGCGACCTGGGCGAATTAGCCATGGATGTGCTTGGCGCCGACTCGATGCTGGCCGACGCCGCGCCGTACGAACTGACCAAGACCCAGAAGCTGTTCATGTTCACCCGCTCCGACACCATTTATGCCGGGTCGTCGGAGATTCAGCGCAACATCATCGGTGAACACGCGTTGGGCCTGCCGAAAGAACCCCGGTAACTCAGCGCAGCAAGCTACGCACGTCTGCCGCGGTGTCAACGCCACGCCAGAACCCGAGAGGTTGAAATCTGATGGTGACCGACCAAACCCAAGCCGTATACCCACAGCCCCGCGGGCTGCTCAGGGACAAGGTGGTGGCGGTGACCGCCGCAGCCGGTACGGGCATCGGATTTTCCACCGCTCGACGATGTGTCGAAGAAGGCGCTTCGGTCGTTATTTCCGACATTCATCCCCGCCGGTTAGAAGAGGCGCGTCAAGCGCTCCACGCAGAGACGGGCGCATCGGTGGAAGCGGTGCTGTGCGACGTGACGAGCGATGAATCGGTGACCGCCTTTGTCGATGCCGTCGTTGCCGCACACGGACGTATCGACGTACTCATGAACAACGCCGGTTTGGGGGGCACTGCCGACCTCGTGGATATGACCGATGAACAGTGGGGTCTGGTCCTCGATGTAACCCTCAACGGTACGTTTAGGTGTGTTCGGGCAGCCTTGCGCGTCATGCGGGATCAGGGCGGGGGTGTGATCGTCAACAACGCGTCGGTGCTCGGCTGGCGGGCGCAAAAAGGGCAAGCTCACTACGCCGCTGCGAAGGCGGGTGTGATGGCTCTGACCAGGTGCGCGGCCGTCGAAGGGGCCGAGTTTGGGGTGCGTGTGAACGCGGTCGCCCCAAGCCTGGCGATGCACCCGTTCTTAGCAAAAGTCACCACTGACGAACTGCTCGCTGAGCTCACCGATCGGGAGGCCTACGGGAGGGCCGCGGAACCCTGGGAGGTCGCGAACGTTATGGTTTTCCTAGCCAGCGACCTGTCGAGTTACTGCACTGGTGAGGTCATACCCGTCTCAAGCCAGCGCGCGTAATCCCTCATTTTTCTAGGTCGGGCTCAACATTTTGGTCGCCTCAGCCGTTGCATAGGTTGACCGTTTCCACGCCTACCTCAGGAACGTCGTTTGGGTCCGAGAGCGAGTCATCCAGAACATCCCGTTCGCAATCGCGCGAACAGTAGACACCGTTTGGCGCGCCTCGTGGCGCTGATCTGCGTGCTCGGCGTTCTGGCCAGCCTTCCGGGAACGGGGTGGGCTGACGACCTTGAAGAACTCGAAGATCAACGCGAACAAGTTCAACGTGAGAAAGCCGCCCGGGCCGCCGAGATCGATGCTCTTCAGGCGGAATCGAGCGAACTGATTGCCGCTCTCGACACCGTCAACGCCCAATATGACGATGAGGCCGCCGCGCTGCGAACTGCTCAGCGAGCTGCCGACTCCGCCCAGATCCAGCTGGAAGGGACCCGGGCAGAACTCAACCGCATCGATACGCAGGTCGCCAGCCTTGAAGCGCGAGTCGACGATCGCATACTTCGCAGCTACATCGGCGGGGTACCCGCTCTCGCCGGGTTGCTGAACGTCGACAACTTTATGGAGGCGAGTCGGCGGATTGTGCTGCTCCGCAACCAGGCGTCGACCGACGAAGATTTGCTGTCCTCGCTGGGCGCCGCCCGACAGGATCAAACCGAGATGCAGCGTCAACTTGTTGCTGATGAAGCGGCCGCCAAAGAAAAAGTTGCCGCATCACAAGCGCGCCTCGCCACGTTCTCTGAGGCTCAGAAGCGTCAGCAGCAGCTCTCCGACGATGTCGAAAGTCGTTTGGACCGGGCATTGAGCGAGGCGCAGGCGCTCGAAAGCGTCGACGCCCAACTGGCCAGCCAGATCCGAACCGAACAGGACGCGATCGCTGCGCGCATGGCCTTCCTCGCCACGTCGACGACCACAACGACGACTACAGCTCCGCCCGCAACAACCCCCGCGACCGCTCAGGCGGCTGCGCCTTCTGCCTCGGCGGCAACTGGGTCAGGTGCGGGGAATACAGCGACGGCGGAACCGCAGACGCCAACGCCGCAAACGCCGACTCCGGCTACCACCGCTGCGCCGCCCGCCCCGGCGAACGTGACGATTAGTGCATACTCCGGTGAGATTGTTTCGGTGAACGGCATTCGCGTCCATCAGTCAATTGCCCAGAACCTGCAGGCCCTCCTCCAGGCCGCAGCGGCAGACGGGATTTCGATGTCCGGTGGGGGCTTCCGAGATCCGCAGGCTCAAATTGACCTGCGGATTGCTCACTGCGGATCGAGCCAATACGCCATCTATCAAATGCCGGCTTCACAATGTTCGCCACCGACAGCGCGGCCCGGATCGTCCAACCACGAACGGGGACTCGCCGTTGACTTCACTCAAGGGGGCAGGGCGCTCAACCGCTCGAGCTCGGGGTTCGCGTGGTTGAAGGCGAACGGCGGCCGCTTTGGCTTCCAGAACCTTCCATCGGAACCGTGGCACTGGTCGGTCGACGGTCGCTAAGACCAAAGCCGGTCACGTTGCCAACCCGATGTCTCCCAAATCCGTCGGCTCAACTGCGGGCGTCTGGCTTGCGCTTTCTAAAGCACCACGAGCGAGCCGACCATCATGATGTACACCACCAGCACCAGGAATGAGTCAACACCCATCCCCAGAATGCGCCGTCGACTTTGAAACAAGGTCCCGGCGGCATACAGGGCGGTAAGCACGATCCCTCCGGCGGTCAAAAACAGGTCGCTCGCAGAGGCACCGGGAAGGACCGCTGACCCCGCGACGATGCCTGCGGGGAGGAACAGCACGGGCAGAAACGCGTTGCCCCCGAAGATGTCACCGATCGCTAATTCGTCCTTGCCGACTAGTACCGACGTGCTGCCTGTCGACAGTTCGGGCAGGGACGTTGCGAGCGCGAGCACCGTCGCACCGAAGACTGCGCCAGACATGCCGATCTCTTGGGCGATTGCATCACTTGCCATCTCGATCGCGACCCCTGCGGCAAGTGTCGCGAGCGCAGCGATCGTAAAGATTGCTGCCACGATGGCCGTGGACTGCGCACTCATCCGTGCTTCGAGGCGCTGCGCGTGCAGGACCCCGTGACTGGGTGGTCCCGACGGTCGTTGGTCGGTGAACGCACTCCGCTCCCACGCTAAGGCCGAGCCGCGGCGTCCGATCAGCCTGATCCCAACGAGCCACGTGGCCACGATCAACACGCTGACCGGTGACATGCGAAGCACGATCATCGAGGAGGGGAGTTGGGTGCCCGCAAGGACGAGCGCGAGCACGATGACGACCAGCAGCGCCTCAAGCAGCGGGCGCAGAGACGTCACCCGAGAAGTGAGGGGCGGCTCGTCGCGTCGCAGCGAACCGTCCAAAATGGCGAGGACGACCGTCTGAGCGGCGATTCCTCCGAGAATGTTGCCGACCGCCAAGGAAAGATCCCCGCGCACCGCTCCCGACATGATGATCGCGAGCTCAGGCAAGTTGGTGACGACTGCCAAGACCACGATGCCGCCGACCGCGTCGCCCCAATTCAACCGTTTGGAGAGCACGTCGGTGGCGTCGGCGATCTTGACCCCGGCCAGCCAGACGACTGCAGTGCCGACGATAAAGATGGCGATGAGCGCCATCAGGCCTAGTGATTGCACCTCGGCAATCTAGTTGGCCTGAGAAATCCCCCTGGTGTGCGCTCTAGAACTTGTGACGCGCTACCTGGAGGAGCGTTGCGGGCCCGCTGAAAAGTCGTCAGGCCCGCAACCTCACACCAAACGGGTCAATCAGGTGTCGGCCTTGATGACGACCGTCCCGACGATCTTGTCGTGCCACGCCTGCTTGCGTGGGTCCCAGATCGCCCAGAAGAACCCTAGGTAACAGACCATGCCAGAAATGATGTAGCAGAGGTACCGACCGAACGCGCGGCCCGCCCCGATCGGCTGACCGGTCCGAGCGTCGATGACCCGAACCCCGGCGATCTTCTTGCCAGGTGACTGACCCGTTGACCCGATTCGCCGCGACCAGAAGATGACGAACAGGACGATCCCCGCGATGTACAGCAGCCACGCCAGCACCAGGGTGCCGTCGGTTGGCGCCTCGCACACGTAGGTGTCAAACGCGTCCGAGCACAGCCCCGTTTCGGACGGTCCCAGAGTGAACACCAGGAAACCTGGAATGCAAAAGAGCAGGGCGATCAGCCCGTCGATGAAGTACCCCAACCAACGCTGGAAGAACCCCGCGTACTGGACGAACTCCCAAGGATTTGGTGGGGGTGCCCCCGGCGCTCCTGGGTAAGCGGGTTGTCCTACTGCCGGGTATGCGGGCTGTCCGGCGGCATAGCCCGCTGGGTTCGGCCATTGCTGGAAGGAGCCTCCCTGACCGGGATCCTGGGGCGTATCACCAAAACCACTGCTCATGTGAGCCTCTTTTCGGTTTAGTTGCCTAGAAGATGAGATCGAATCGCTGAAGTTCAAAGATCCATGCAGCGGCAATGATGCCAGCCCAGAAAAGCGGTTGCCGAGGAACGTTGAAGAAAACCGGTTGCCGGCCTCGCGCTACCGAAACCGCTGCGCCCCATCCGACGATCACGGTTACAACCACTGCGATGATCAACGGGTTTGCGGCTAGGGCACCGAAAAGATCGCCAGTCACAACTTCGGTAGCCGCCGTTGTGATTCCACAGAATGGGCAAGGAACCCCGGTCAATCGCCGCAAAGGGCACAAGACGGTGTCGATCCCAGCCAGGTTCCAAGTACCGACGGCAAACGTGCCGACGACCGTGGCGGTTCGCAGGTCTCGCCAGCGAATCTCCTCGATGTGGCCACGCCACAAGGCTCGCACTGGCCGCCTTAAACCGCCGGCGTCACAGGAGGCATCGGATGGTGTGGACATGGCGACCTTTGTGACGGAACTAGGTCAGATCGGGGCAGTGTGCTTTCAGCCAGGCGATCGTATCGCCGAGAGTCTCATCTCCCGCTCGAGGTGAAAAATCAAGGTCGATCGGCGAATAGAGCGTTGAAACGCCCCAGTACTTTGACGCCATTTCGACAACGACGGGGTCGGGTAAGACGTGGAGGCCAACCTTGTGAAGTCCAGAAGCTAGCACCCATGCGGGTCGGAACGGCACGACAAATCGTGGGGCAGGCCGGCCTGCAAAAGGCGCTGCCATTTGAAAGAACTCTTGGACGCCGCATGAGGTTCCGGGCAGGTGGTACACCGGGCGGGGGCTGGGCATGGACGCTGCAACGCACATCGCAGCGGCAGCATCGCGGATATCGACAAAGTCAAAACCTCCCCGGATCACAAACGGCAGTTTGCCCTTCATGAACCTGATGAGGTTGCTTGTGGAGCGGAAGCGGTGATCGCCTGGTCCGAGCATGACGGGCGGCCGGATGATGACTAGCTCGACGCCCAAGTCATCTGCCAAGGCAATCGCTTCACGTTCGGCGATGATCTTTGAGTGGTAGTACGGCCAGTCTTTGACGACGTCTTCGACGTAAGGAGCCAGCTCGTCGGCTCTAGCGTCCGGGTCGTCGAAACAGCCCACCGTTCCCGACGTCGAGACGAACACGAGCCGGGCACCCAGATCATGAGCGGCCCGGACCATCTCCAGCGTGCCGTCCACATTGGTGCGGTACACCTTGTCGGCTTCGCTTCGGCTGTGGTCGACGAGGGCGGCGGAATGAATGATCGATTGACAGTCCGACAGCGCCGGACTGCTGATCCAGGCCGACCGGTCAGACAACCCTCCCTCGACCGTCGAGACACCACCTAGTTCGTCCACCCAGTCTTGACCGACGAAGGCGGCGACGTCGCGAACGAGACCATGTCCCACCCGTCCGCGCTCCGACAGCGCCGCGAGAAGGTGGCGGCCGAGGAATCCGGACGCGCCGGTCACGAGTACTGAGCCGCCTGAAGGCGGCAAGTTGGCGTTCGACATCACGCCCCTTTTTGCGTCAGGCGTGAGGGGACGAGGCGTAGCGGAGGTCGGTCGGGCCAGCGACAGTCTCTCGCTACTTGATGAACACTTGCGGCCTTGGGACCCCAGCCGTACTGGTCGGATGCTTCTTTGACCAACACCCCGCGTTCGACCAGCAGAGCGAACATCTCTTCGGCATGTGGAAGGTAGATGCCCTGTGCTTCCCAAACGAGGTCCGACGGAGAGGCGTGTCGAATCTCTCCGCTGGTCGGACCGAGCTCTTCAGCGACTTTGGCGTATCCGTCACACAGCGGCTTGAACAAGGCTTCTAAAACCCGCAGCACTCGGGGGTCGTCGAGTTCGGCGTCTGGCTCGCGGTATGACATGCCCGCGAAGTCGTTGAAGGCCAGGTGATGCGCAATGGCGGGGTGTTCTCCGAAGACAACTCGTGCCTCTGGAAAGAACAGGTGCTCAAACTGGAAACGCATGTTGGCGGCGGTGGCCTCATCCGCGGGACGTTTGAGGTCGGACCGGATGACCCTGCCACCTCTGCGGTCGATGGCCTCGTGCAGCCAGTCGACGCCGATGTCTTCGAGGGAGTTGGCCCGGACGAACTCGCGCAAGTGGTGGTCGGAGACCAGCGTCGTGCGCTGCAGTTCGCCCATGATCGCTGTGGCGGCGGCGTACACGTCGTCTTCGGGTGTCAGCCGGATCGGCTCACCGCAGGCCATGTGGAGGCGTCCGACCTGAATCTTGCCCCTGACCAGCTTGAACGTCCAGAGCAACAGCGCCGAGAGTCGCATCTTCTGCTTGGGCTTACCGGAGAGTTCACGGTTCATCGGGCGCTCTTCGGGCACCCGGTCATAGGTGAAGGCAACCGGGTAGATGGTGACTGGTCGACCCGACTTCTGCAGGGCCCTCAGCATGCCTCGCTTGGGTTGGAGGAACTGGCGAGAACGGCTGCGCGTACCTTCGATGAAGAACTCGATGTTGTCGCCCTCGGTGACCAAACCGCCGACCGCATTGGAGAGCGATTCGTCTGCCTTACCCTTGCCGCGGTCCACGTAGAACGCGTGATAGCCCGAGAACAGGCGGCCGATGACCGGGATTCGTTTGAAGTCCGATGCCGCCGCCGCGTGCGGAACCGCCAGATTGAGATCGGGTCGCACGAACGTCAAGTAGTGGACCAGTACGAAGTCCATGTACGAGCGGTGCGACGGCACAAAGACGATCGACTCGCCTTCGGGGACCTGTTCGCGCGCATCTTCAAAGGACGCAAGGTCGACGGTAATCGACTCTGCCATGCGTCGAAAACCCTTCGTGACCACCCAAGCGCCGAACTTCATCGTCTTGGTCTGGCCTTTGGCCGACAGCGCCCATTTGGCGTCGCCGCCGTAACCGGGGTGGGCCTTACCTGCCAGCAGGACTTCACGCTGTTCGCGGCGCATGAGATGGCGGTACACGCCTGCGCAGACGATCCCGATGTAGGTATCAGCGTCGAATCCCTGCGTGGCAAGCGGCGGTTCAGCTTCGAAGCGGAAAGTCGTTTGGGTAAAGGCCGGGAAGATCTCGTTGAGTTTCTCGATGCGCTGGAGCAGCTTCTGGCCCTGCCGGCGTCGCTTCTTGCTGGTCACGCTGCCGGCGCGGATCGGCAGGACGTGATGGCGGAGGTGTCCAGCCTTGAGCCGCCGCTCATTAGTACCGACGTACGTCACCCGCGGTGGGCGAGCCACTGGGTGGCGCTGGAAGTAGTCCATCGTGATCCGGCGAATGTCGCTGATCTTGGCCCGTGCACCGTCGCCGGCGACAGCGTGGTGGATGCTCGGTGGAGCGTCTTTCGCCTCCAAGAGGGCGGTGATGATGTGTTCGCAGACGACGTCGACGGGAACGATGTCTAACTCGGTGTCGGAGTCGCCGCGAACGACGCGCAGATAGCCGGCGCCCAGCACGCTGATGAAACCTGCAAAAGCGGCGTGGGAATCGATCCAGCCGGGAAATGGCCGGCGCCACGAAGCGGAAATGATCGACGGACGAACGATGCTTAATGGCACTTGTTCCCGGCGTTCGATCAGTAAATGTTCGGCGATGGCTTTGGTCACCGTATAGGTGTTGGGATGCCCGGTAAGGGTCAACAGTGTCTGGTCGTCGATTTCTCCGGCGAGGATGTCGCGGTACAGCTCGCTGGCGGGGCGGGGGAGTGCCGCAAGGTTCCGCCGAAGGAGGCGACCGTCGCGATGGTTGGCGTGCACGTATGCGGTCGAGACCGAGACCATCCGCTCGAGGTTGGGGCACTCGCGGGCGAATTCGAGAACGTTGAGCGCCGCGGTCACATTCGCGTCAGCAGCGGTAGGTGCTGGAAGGTCGAAGTCGATCGACGCGGCGGCGTGCACGATGTGGGTCACCTGCCGTCGAAGGTGGGTGCGTTCGGTTGCGGCGAGACCGCAACCCGGCTCGGAAAGGTCGGCTTCCACGACCCGGACCTGAGACGTCCACCCGCGAGGCAAATCTGCAAAACATTCTGCGGTCGCCACCTCGAGATCGAAGCGTGTCTGAGCGGAATGGCCTTTGCTCGGCCGGATCAGCACGTGAACGCGACGAATGTCCAGTTCGTTGCGACGTGTCAGCAGCTCCGACAACGCCACCTTGCCGACAAAACCGGTCACCCCGGTGAGGAGGAGGTTCATCGGCCGACCTCCTCGGTGTCCGTCGAGGCGGGGAGCGGGTCGTTGATGGCTTGGGATCCGGTGCCAAAGTTGTTGCCCGGGTCGACCGCCGCCTTCAGTTGGCGATTCCAGCCGAGCGCTGCATCGGAAAAGATTCGTGGAAGAAAGTCTTTGCGGAGGTGGCCTATGCCGTGATGGTGAGACAGCGAGCCGCCCGCCTTGAGGATCTCGTCTCGAGCAGCGTGTTCGATCTCGGCGTACACCTGGGAAGGATTTTCGACACCCTTGTGGTAAAACGCGAAGTAGAAGTACACCACCGCGCCTGTGTCGTAAATCTGAGTTATCCGAGCGGTAATAAACGGAACTCCTGGCAGATTGCGCTTGTGATGTTCTTCGGTAATGCGAGCTTTCACTTGCTCGACGAGCGGTAAAACTTTGTCCCACGGCATGGACGTTTCAAACGACTCGGCCAGGATGTACTTGCGCATAATGAAGTCGCGGATATATGCAATTCCGTACGTGAGTTGGTAGCCGCGCTTACCATTTTCGGCGCCGGCTGCCATCCCTTTGTGCTGGGCGCTCAGCCTCTTGACGGTCTCTTCCTGAGAAGCGACCTGCTCCTGGTTGCCTTCGAACACCAGGGTGCACGCCACCATCTTGTCGACGTCGAACCCTTTGACCTTGGTGACGAACAGCTTCTCGGCATTCGACTTGAGCTTGCCGAGGCCAGACTTCTTCGGTTTGAGCGTCTGGGACAGTTGGAACTGCAGGTTGTCGACCAGGCGTGCACTGGCTGGCCAATTGCCCGATCGGGTCAGGTCGTACATGAACGCGACCCCGTCTTGGAAGGTCGGGAACAAGATGGCCTGATACTTCTGCACCTCGGGGAGGGGAAAGATCTTCACGGTCGCCTGCGTGATGATCCCCAGGTTGCCTTCGGATCCCAAGATGAAACGACGAGGGTCGGCGCCGACGGACTCGCGAGGGCCGACGTTGTTGCGAGAGATGACGCCGTCGCGGGTGACAACGGTCACGTCGGTCAGCAGATCTTCGATGTTGCCGTACCGGTTCTTCTTCATGCCTGATGCGTGGGTGGCGATCCACCCGCCGAGCGTTGAAAACTCAAGCGAATCGGGCTCGTGGCCCATCGTGAAGCCAAATTCCGCCAGACGGTCGGTCAGATGGCGACCGACGGCGCCAGCCTGAATGCCTGCTTCAAGGTTTGTCGGGTCGATCCAGAGGACTTGATCCATCAGCTTCATGTCGACCGCGACGATCATTCGAGTTTCGTCGGGATCACAGCGCAAAGCTTCGGTCACGTTCGTGCCGCCACCGTAGGGGACCAGGACGACATCTGCGTCGACAGCGGCCGTGACGAGTTGGGCCACTTCGAGGTCATCGGCCGGGAAGACGATCAAGTCGGGGATCCGGGGTAAAGACCCGTACTTGATGGCGTACATCTCTTCTTGGGTGTGACCGTGGCCACGACGCAGTCGCTCTTCGTCGTCGTCGGTGATCTGGTCGTCCCCCAGAAACGCAGCGATTGCAGACAGGAACGTGTCGTTCTTGACCGGTGCCGGGATCTTTGGCGGATAGTGCGTTTCGTGGACATCGAATGCGTCGATGTCGATCTTGACGACGTCACGCATCCACGGGAGCAGGTCGGGGAGCTCCGAACCAGAGATCTCGTAGCGGTGACCGCGGGCCTTGACGACGCCTTTGTCGGTGACCTCAAAACCTGAGTCGGGAAAGCCCCAAACGTCGAGGGATTCCGGGTCGGATTGGGGTTCGTACTTGGGCAGCGGGATCCGTCCCTGGACCGAACCGCTTACCAGCATCGATCCAGAAGGGACGGGTGGATCGGGGCGCACTGTCATCTAACCACCAAATGATCATGTCGCGTAACGGCGTTTATCGGCCTGCATCGCGAAGCAGGTTCCTTGATTCTGACCTACGCGACCGGACGGAGGTGACACAGGCATCAAATCTCGGTATGAAAATTCCGTACTGCTTCAGATCTTGGCTGTGTGGCCGATGTTCCTCCAATAGATATCGATAGTTCAACCATTCGGCGTCTGGAGCAAACGATGCACAGTCGGCTTGGCCTCATGATCGCGACCGCAGCTCCCGTCGCATCCGGAAGCGTGGTGGCCGCAACCGGCCCCTCGCGGGCCACCATTTTGTTGGTGATCGGAAGCTTGATGAACAGCGCGGGGATCCTGCGCGCACGTCACCCCTCCAGCCGGTCGTGGCGTCCGGAGGACGACCTTGCGGGGTTTCCCACTCGGTCGCGGGCGGGAGACCCCCGAACGCTGATCGACGGATCCTCCGAAGCCGAACTATCGAGTACAGATAACGCTGGAGCCGTGGCCGAAGAGACCTTGATTGATGGTCAGTCCGACCCTGGCGCCGTCGACCTGTCGATCACCCGCCTGGCCGCGTAGCTGCCAAGTCACCTCGCACACCTGAGCGATCGCCTGCGCGGGGACGGCCTCGCCGAAACAGCCGAGCCCGCCCGACGGGTTCACGGGAATTCTGCCCCCGATGGTTGTAGCGCCCGACTTGAGAAGCGCTTCGGCCTCACCTGGCTCGCACAGGCCGAGCTGTTCGTACCAGTCGAGTTCGAGCGCCGATGACAGGTCGTAGACCTCGGCCACATCGAGATCGTCGGGGCCGAGTCCTGCCTCTTCATACGCGGCCGCGGCGATCGAGTTTTTGAACGGTTTGTCTGGGGGCGCGACCGCCGTCGTTGAATCGGTGGCGAGTTCGGGCATATCGAGGATCGTGTTTGGGTAGGTGGGGGTTGCCGTCGCGACGGCGGAGATCTTCACGGTGCCGGTTAGGCCTCGCGCCTTGGCATAGTCGGCGGAGCACAAAACCAACGCTGCGCCGCCATCGGAGGTGGCGCAGATCTGCAAGAGGCGAAGCGGGTACGACACATACGGCGACTCCATCACTTCTTCGACGGAGTATTCCTTGCGGTAGCGAGCGTTGGGGTTGGTCAGACCGTGGCGCGAGTTCTTGACCTTGACGAGGGCGAAATCTTCTTCGGTCGCGCCGTAAAGGTCCATGCGGCGTCGGGCATAGAGTCCGAAATAGGACGGGTTGGTCATCCCCATCAGTCGGAAGCGCAGCCAGTCCGGGTCGTCGAAGCGTTCCCCGGCGTTGGGGGCCAGGAAGCCTTTGGGTGTGGTGTCCGCGCCGACGACGAGGGCAACATTGGCCATCCCCGAAAGTATGTGCGCCCGAGCGACGTTGATGGCCTGTGCGCCGGTAGCGCACGCCGCGTAGCTCGACGCGATCCGAGCACCGGTCCACCCCAGCGCCTGCGCGAACGTCGAACCGGCGACGTATCCCTTGTAGCCGTTGCGCATCGTGTCGCCACCGCTGACGAAGTCGACGTCGGTCCAGGGGATGCCCGCGTCGTCGAGGGCGGCCCGAGCCGCATGGACGCCATACTCGACGAAGCTTTTGCCCCATTTGCCCCAGGGGTGCATTCCGACGCCGATGACGGAAACTTCGTTAGACATTGGTTGCCTCCGATCCAGCCTCAGCGCCTTCTTGTGGCGATGTCGGCTTCCAGAGCCACATCAGCCAGGCCGTGTCGTCGTCTTCGTAGGCGATGCCGGTGGTCAGTTCGACGGGTGTGCCAGCAGGCAGAGACTCGACGCTCACATCACCGGTGACCTGTCCCATCACGACAAGTCCGTCCTGGTCCAAGGTGACGGCAGCAAGCACGTAGGGCACGAAAGGATCTGGCGCGATATAGGGCGCAGGCGGGGCGTAGAAGTTCTGCGTTGCTGCCCAGACGGTGCCGGTGCGGGCCAGTTCGACCTCGTCGAGGTCGGTGCTGTCGCACCCTGGGTTTCGGCAGAATGAGTCTTCCCGAGGGAAGAAGGCACTCGAACACGCGCGGCAGCGGGTGCCGATCAGAGCGGGGTGATCCCCCGTTGTGAACCAGCCGTCGATGACCGGTTTCACCGCCTTAGTTGCAGACATCTGGCCTCCTAGCGAACCTGACATTCGTGTCAGGGTAGCGCGAGGAGCGGCGAGGTCGGGATGCCTGGGTCTGGGAGTGACCTACGCAGGGGCCGCGAGCCGCGACCCCCGCCGTGAGGTGTTACGCGGCCGCTCGCTGTTGAGCGGCTAGTGCTTTGGCGTCGGCGATCGCCGCGGGGTTGGTGCGGCGGAGGTTGCTTGCCAGCCCCACCCGTTCAAAGCCGAGTACCAGCCATTTGGTGGGGTCGTACTGCCACCAGTGGATAGCGGCGCGGTAGTCGCTCTGGAACTTGTGGTGGTAGTTGTGGAAGCCCTCGCCAAAGGTGATGAACGCGGTCAGCCACGAGTCAGCAGCGGTCGACTCGGCGTCATATGGCCGGTTGCCAACCAGGTGCGCCATCGAGTTAACGCAGAAGGTCGCCTGCAGCAGCAGGGCGCCGCGGAGTCCGCCGGCGACGAGCAACCCGCCAAGGGGATCTCCCCAGGTCCAAGCAACCAACATCGGGAACACAAAGCCCATCGCGATGGCGAAAAAGACGTAGTACTTGTCCTGGACCCGAATGAGGGCGGAGCGTTCGAGGTCTTGGGTTTGGCGAGGCCGGTCGCCAACACCTGGCCGTTGCCAAAACAGCCAGCTCATATGTGCCCACCATTTGCCGTCCCGGACGGAGTACGGGTCGGTGTCACCATCGGTGTCGCCGTGGTGAACGCGGTGGTCGTTGCACCAAACCAGGACCGAGTTCTGGAACGCTCCAGAACCGAGCAGGACGAAGCCCAGCCGGACGGGCAGGCGGGCCTGATAGGAGCGGTGCGCGAAGAGTCGGTGGTAGCCGCCGGTGATGGCCATACCGGTGGCGAAGTAGTAGGCGATGGCAAAAACAAGCGTCTGCCAGCGGAAATTGAAGATCATGTAGATGATCCCGGCGAGGCCCATCGCATGGACGATGGCCATCGTTGCGATTGAGCCGGGTTCGAGCCGGGACCGGCGATTTGGTCGTGAAGTTCCTGATTCGGTTGGTGAACCTGCAGGGTCGAGCTTGTCGGAAGAAGCGACAACTGTGTTCGGCACGTTTACTCACATCTCGTGGCTGGACGGGCGGTCAAGGACGCGGGCACAGGCTGTGGGGATGGCAGAGCGGCAGAGCAGCGGCACCACGAAGGGTGTTCCGGTCGCAACAATTCAGCGAAAGCTTGCGCTTCCGTCACTTGGACATCAACGCGACCGAGATTGTCACAAATCCACTGACAATGTTCCGGTCGCGGAGGGCCCACCAGCGCATTCGTGTTTAATGCGAGGTAAAGGCAGAAGCGGCGGTCAGGAAGGCTGGCCATTGATCGCCGCCGTTGACCACCAGGTTCGCTCCGCTGATGTACGACGCTTGCGGAGACGCCAGAAAGAGACACGCGCCAGCAACGTCGGCGGGAGTTCCAAACCTTCCAAGTGGAACCGTCGCGGCGACGGCTGCCATACCCGCAGCCCCACCGTAGTGGTCCTGTGCGTTTTCTGTTGCGATCAAACCCGCCGAAACGGCATTGATCCGAACCTTTGGGGCCCATTCGACCGCCAAGGACTGCGTAGCGCTGTTGAGGCCCGCTTTTGCGGCGCCATAGGCGGCGGTTCCGGGTGAGGGGCGGAGGCCGCTCACCGAAGACACGTTAACGATGGCGCCGCCAAAGTCCTGTTGCTGCATCACGGCGTTTGCCCGCTGCGAAAACACCAACGCGCTGGTGAGATTCAACGAAATGATCGACGCCACAAAGCGCGCAGACGCGTCGGCTGCCATCACATGGGGTGATCCACCAGCGTTGTTGATCAGCACGTCCAGACGGCCGGTAGCGGTGATCGTCGCTTCCACAACCCGGTCGATATCGTCTGGTTCTCGAACGTCTGCCTCGACAAAAACTGCCTGCTGACCGTTCGACTGCGGTAGATCGTCAGGAGCGTTTCGTCCGCAGATCGTGACCTGCGCACCGGCGTCGAGGAACTGCTGGGCGATCACCCGTCCAATACCTCGGGATCCTCCGGTCACGATGACCGATCGACCGGCGAACGCCGCGCCGAGCTGCTGGTTGCCGGGTGTGTTGCCAGAATTGGCGGACGTGTTGGACGGCATAGCGGGACCTCGCTTGAGCTTGGCAACCTGACGTTGCTGTCATACTTGGTGGCCGTCACGGGCGCCGTCCAGTTCGGCGACTGACTCACCGCCTAGGCCCGCTCGCGTCGCACAGGCCAACGCGGCGGTGAGTCGCCCAACACCATGTTCGGCGCCAGCTTCTTGGGCGCCAACCGAAACCAGAGGGGACCACCTTGATCCGTTATGAGGTTGCAGACCACATCGCCGAGGTCATCGTCGACAATCCACCGGTCAACGCGCTGCCAGTCGCTGGCTGGTTCGACCTAGCCGAGAAAGTGGTCGCAGCGGGTCGGGACCAAGACGTCCACGTGGTGGTACTGCGCGCCGAGGGGCGTGGTTTCAATGCTGGTGTCGATATCAAAGAAATGCAGCGGACCGACGGCTTTGACGCACTGATCGGTGCCAACCGAGGGTGTTACGCGGCGTTTGCCGCTGTGTACGAATGCGAAGTGCCGGTCATCGCTGCTGTCAACGGTTTCTGTCTCGGGGGTGGGATCGGCCTGGTTGGCAACGCCGACATCATCATCGCCGCTGACGACGCGACCTTCGGTCTGCCCGAGGTGGACCGCGGGGCGCTGGGCGCTGCGACGCATCTGGCCCGCATGGTTCCCCAGCACAAAATGCGAGAAATGGTCTATACCGCTGAGTCCATCACCGCGCAGGAGATGGAGCGGTATGGGTCGATCCATCAGGTCGTGCCCGCTGCTGAGCTCCGCCAAGCGGCGTTAGCTCTGGCCGCCAAAATCGCAGGGAAGCCGCCGACGGTTATTCGCGCTGCGAAGGCATCGCTCAACGGAATCGACCCGGTCGATGTGAAGCGCTCGTACCGCTACGAGCAGGGGTTTACCTTCGAATTGAACCTGAGCGGGGTCAGCGACGAGGCGCGTGACGCATTCGTAGAAAAGCGGGATTGATTTTCGCGGCCTACACTGGGTTAATTCCCCCGCGCCGTGTCGACTGTCAGAGTGATGTTTGGGCTGGCAGCTGCGCGAACTAGGGGATGCGTGAGGCGTTCAACAACCCGTCTCATGGTGCCCAACAATTAACAACTGCCGACGCTTTTGCGAACATTGTTCGCGACAACTTTTCTCGCTGGGCAGTCCACTGGGCGACACACCGACCAGCGGGATGAGTGGCGTTGGCAAGCAACGGTTACGCGAATTCAGGGGGGAATGCAGGGCGCCGAGTCCTGGGTCTTGACGTCGCCCGTGGAGTCGCGGTAGTTGGCATGGTCATGGTGCACATGGTCGAACCAGTGCACCCCGTAGCCAATGAGCCATGGATGCTGACGGCGGTGTTGGCGTCCCCTCACGGGCGGGCGCTCATGCTGTTTTTGGCCGTGTCGGGGGCGACGGTCGCGATAACAGCACGGTGGTCGACTAAGCCGGTGTGCGAGCAGCGCAGCTGGCTGGTGTCCCGTGGGGCAGTGCTGTTCGTGATTGGCGCTGCACTGCGGCCCTTGTTCGAGAGCGAGGTGCTGACCGCCTACTTGGGGTACATGTTGCTCGCGGCCTTGCTGGTGACGTTGTCGCAGCGCGGCCTCTTCGCTGTCGGAGTCGTTCTGGTCATCGTCGGGCCGAGCACGGTGTGGTTGGCCGAGACGATCTGGCCGATCATGCGGTCACCGGAGTTTGCGGGTCACTCGGTCCTCACCTGGCAATGGCTGACCGACACGTTGGTCTTCGGCCCGTATGCATTGGTTCGCGGCGCGGGTGTCTTCGTCCTCGGAATGGCGATTGGCAAGGGGGGACTGAAGCGGGGTCCCCAACTCGGGCGCATCTTCGCCGCCGCCTTGATCGTCGCGGCCGTCACGTTGGTGGGTCAGGAACTGCTCGAATCTCGACCTTATGACGGGGTCGATATCCGCCGTTCGTTGGTCGAGGCGGAGGCCCGGCCGGCCCCCGATCATGTCGTCATCGAAACGGTTCGCCCGACAGCGCAACTTTCGGTGGCGGGTCACAGCGGGACGATTGCATCGATCATTTTTGGTTCTGCGATTGCGGTATCGATTCTTTCTGCAACGTTGCTGCTCAGCCAACGTTTTCCGAAGCTGGTTCGCTGGGTACAGCCCTTGGGGCGGGTCGGCCTGAGTGTCTATGTCGCGCTGGCGCTGTGGGTGGGGTTGGCGCCTCGCGAGTGGCGGGCGATGCCAACCGTGGGTGCTATTGAGATCATCCTCTTCGTGGCGGTGGCGACCCTCGCTTCGACTCTGTGGCTGCGCCGGTGGTCAAACGGCCCGCTCGAAGCGCTCACCAACGCCGCTTCTGGCAGGTCGTCTCCGGTCCTTGCTCGCGTGATCTGTTCTCACTGTGCGCAACGGGACCATGCTGCTGAGGCGTCCGAACTGGCTCGCAGCGGTCGAGCGGCCCGCACGGCGGTCGCCGGCGAAAATTAGAACGTGTACTAATTTTGGGGGAGACTTCGACAGCGGTGGCGGTGCCGAAGCTCGAGAGCCTTTCCTGCAGCACCTGTCAGGGGGCGCGTTCATCCGGTGACTACCAGGGAGACGCGTCGTTCGGCTGACTTGAGCGCACCGCTTTCTTGCACAGCGACCGCCGGCGCGTAAAGCACGGCACGAGAGGGGAAGCAGTCTTGATCGACAAGCGCGTCACCGAAGGCGAGATCATCGGCGAACTTCGCGACGGCATGGTCATCGGCATCGGTGGTTGGGGTTCCCGACGCAAACCAATGTCTCTGGTCAGAGCCATCGCTCGGTCCTCGTTGAAGGACCTGACCATCGTTTCTTATGGCGGCCCCGACGTCGGCGTGTTGTGCGCAGCGGGGAAGGTGCGCAAGGTGATCAGCGGGTTTGTCTCGCTCGATTCGATCCCGCTCGAACCCTTCTACCGGCAGGCCCGCCAGAACGGCACCATCGAAGCCGCAGAATGGGACGAAGGAATGCTGCTGCTCGGCCTCCAAGCGGCGGGCTGGCGGGTTCCTTTCCTGCCGACCCGTGCAGGGCTCGGATCGGACATCCCCAGGCTGATGCCCGACCTCAAGACGGTCGTTTCGCCCTACGAGGACGGCGAAACGCTGCTAGCAGTTCCCGCGCTCAACCTCGATGTCGCGCTGATCCACATGAACCGAGCAGATCAGGGGGGTAACGGGCAGTACTTAGGCCCCGATCCGTACTTCGATGACCTGTTCGCTATGGCCGCCAAGAAGTGCTTCATGACCTGTGAACGACTCGTTCCGACCACCGAACTGACGGAAACGGCCCGGCCCGAGACCATCGTGATCAATCGCCTCATGACGACGGGTGTGCTCGAAGTCCCACGCGGGGCACATTTCACGACCTGTACCCCCGATTACGAACGAGACGAGGCGTTCCAAAAGGCCTACAACGCGGCGGCACGATCCGAAGAGGCTTGGCTCGCGTTCAAAGAGAGGTTCGTCGACGCCCCAACCCAAGACGACTATTTACAAGCGGTCGACGAGCTGGCCGCAGGTGGACCAGCAGGTCCCACCGGCGCTAGCGGTGCGGCACAAGGAGAGGCCAAGTGAGCGCTTCACGAGCAGACGTCTGCGTAACGGCATGTGCCGACGCCTTTGCCGAAGACGGCGAGATCCTGGTCAACCCCATCGGCAACGTTCCGACCATCGGGGGGCGGCTCGCCAAGGCGACCTCGGTTCCGGCCGCCGTGCTGACCGACGGAGAAGCCATGTTCGTCGACGGCATTCATCCTGTGGGCTCGCCGATCGGTCATGAGTTCATCGAGGCGTGGAACCCGTACCGCCGGATGTTTCACATGCTCTGGTCGGGTAAGCGGCACGTGATGATGGGCGCAACCCAAGTCGATCAGATGGGTAACCAAAACATTGCCTGCATCGGGGAGTGGGAGCGTCCACGCGCCCAACTTCTGGGTTTCCGGGGTGCTCCGGGCAACACGATCAACCACCGCACCTCGTACTGGGTGCCTAACCACAACGACAAGGTGTTTGTGTCAGCCGTCTCGGTGGTGACAGGAATTGGTTATGACCGGGCGTCCAAACTGGGCGACGGTGGCCGCTTCCACGACATTCACCGGGTGGTGTCCAACCTGTGTGTCTGCGATTTTGAAACGTCGGATCGACGCATGCGGCTTCGCTCGGTACATCCCGGCGTCACCGTAGATGAGGTGCTGGAGAACACCGGCTTTGAGCTGGTCGTCGAGGGTGACGTGCCAACGACGCGCCAGCCGACGGCCGACGAGCTGGACTGGATTGCCCGGATCGACCCGTTGGGCCTGCGGACGGCTGAGGTGCCGGGATGACCGTTCCATCTGCGCTGCAGACGCGGTTTTGCAATCTGGTCGGCGTCCAGTATCCGATCGTCCAGACGGGGATGGGATGGGTGTCCGGTGCGGCGCTGACCACGGCGACGGCACAGGCCGGTGGGCTCGGCATTTTGGCGTCGGCGACGATGACCTTGCCCGAACTGCGAACGGCGATCGCGGCGGTTCAGGCCAAGACGGACCGCCCCTTTGGCGTCAATCTGCGTACCGACTCGCCCGACATCGACGATCGGGTGGCGCTGTTGATCTCCTCGGGGGTCAAGGTTGCGAGCTTCGCCCAGGCTCCGGGCAAGCAGATCATCGCCAAACTCAAGGACGCGGGCGTTGTCACGATGCCGACGATCGGCGCTCGACGGCATGCCGAGAAGGTCGCCGAATGGGGAGTCGACGCGGTCATCGCTCAAGGCCAAGAAGGTGGCGGACATACCGGTGCCGTGCCGACATCGCTGTTGATCCCGCAGTGCGTCGACGCCGTTGACATCCCGGTCATCGCCGCTGGGGGGTTCTTTGACGGACGTGGTTTGGTAGCCGCCTTGGCCTGGGGCGCGGCGGGTATTGCGATGGGCACCCGTTTCTTACTGACCTCAGATTCGGAGGTCCCCGACGAGATCAAGGCCCGGTACCTCCAGGCGTCGGTGACCGACACGGTCGTCACCAAGGCCATCGACGGGTATCCACAGCGGGTGATCCGCACCGAGATGGTCGATGGTTTGGAATCGTCGACACCGCTGACCCGGTTCCCGAAAGCGGCGATGAATGCGTTTCGCTTCAGCCGTCTCACCGGGACCAGCAAGCGTGACCTGCTGCGCGAAGGCCTGGCCATGCGTTCAAATCAAGGGCTGACCTGGTCGCAGTTGGCGATGGCTGCAAACGCACCGATGCTCACCCGAGCGTCGATGGTCGATGGGCGGATCGATGTTGGGATCCTTCCCACCGGCCAGGGAGTTGGAGTGATCGACACCCTGCCGAGCGCGCAAGATGTGGTGAGTTCGATCGTGACCCAGGCTGCTGAGGTGTTAGCCAGGTTGGGCGTTCCAACCGCGTGACCTGGGCCAGCTGATCCGCCGACCTTGACACTGCCCCGGCCGCGCGTGCCGGAGCGATTGGAGATCTGAGGTATGGACCTCACCTTCACCGAAGCCGAACAGAGCTTTCGAGACGAGTGCCGCTCGTGGCTCGAAGCAAACATTCCAGAACATCCGTTGCCGTCGGGGGACACGTCTGAGGGGTTCGCCGCGCACGTCGAATGGGAGCGGAAGCTTTTCGACGCCCGGTGGGCGGTGGTCTCGTGGCCGAAGCAGTACGGCGGACGCGAGGCGTCGCTTGTCCAGTGGCTGATCTTCGAAGAGGAGTACTACCGGGCAAGCGCGCCGCAGCGCGTGACCCAGAACGGCATCTTCTTGTTGGCGCCGACGCTGTTCGAATACGGCACCGACGAACAGAAGGACCGGATTCTTCCGGCGATGGCTTCGGCCGAAACCACGTGGGCGCAGGCGTGGTCCGAACCGAACTCGGGCTCGGACCTGGCGTCGCTGACGTCGCGGGCGACACGGACCGACGGAGGATGGTTGCTGAACGGTCAAAAGACGTGGTGCACGCGCGGCGCCTTCTGCGACTTCGGCTTCGGGCTGTTTCGGAGCGACCCCGACGCGCAGCGGCACCGCGGGCTGACCTACTTCATGTTTGACCTGAGGGCCGAGGGAGTCGATGTTCGTCCCGTCAAGCGACTCGATGGCGACGACGGTTTCGCCGAGGTGTTCCTCGAAGACGCGTTCGTCCCCGACAACATGGTGATTGGCGCTGTCAACGACGGCTGGCGGGTCGCGATGGCGACCGCGTCTTCAGAGCGCGGCTTGACCTTGCGCAGCCCCGGGCGTTTCGTGGCGACTACCGATCGGCTCGTCGCTCTGGCCCAACGTCGGGTCGCTCTCACGGCGGGTTCCGCCGCGTCGGGTTTTGCAGTGTCGGGTTCCGCCGCGTCGGGTTCCGAGGTCGGAGTGCCGGGGACGTCAGGGCCCGTTGCTGACGGTCTGATCGACGATGTGGTCAAAGCCTGGGTCGATGCGCGGGCGTACCGCTGGTACACCTACGGCACGGTTGCGCGGATGGGCCGTGGCGAAAACATGGGTTCCGAGGCCAGCCTGAACAAGATCTTCTGGTCCGAACTCGACATCCGCGCACACGAAACCGCGTTAGCCCTGCTCGGCCCGGACGCGGAGTTGACCGAGGATCCAGCGATCCTGGACGCGGATGACTGGATGAAGGGCTACCAGTTTTCGCTGGCCGGACCCATTTATGCAGGTACTAACGAGATTCAGCGCAACGTGGTCGCCGAACGAGTTCTCGGCCTTCCAAGGGGTTAACGATGGACGCATCCTTTACTGAAGATCAGCAACTGTTCGCCCAGACCGTCGCTCAGGTCCTTGCTGACCGCTGCCCTCCCGAAGCGGTCCGAGCAGCTTGGTCTGACCAGGCCGGCCCGCAATCACCGGCGTGGAGCGCGCTGGTTGAGATGGGCCTGACGTCCCTCATCGTTCCCGAAGCCCACGAGGGATATGGGCTGGGCATGGTCGACCTGGTTTCGTGCCTTCTCGAGGCAGGTCGGGCCTGTCTGCCTGATCAGTTGACTCAGCAGGCAACCTTTGCAGCGCCGCTCTTGGCCGCGGTCGTCGATGACCCGTCGGCAGACCCCGCGGTCCAGGATCTGCTGGGCCAGGTGCTCGCAGGTGCGACGCTTGGCGTCGTTTGGTCTGGAGGGCCAGGAGCGAGTTCGCTCGTCGCCGGTTGCCGATCACACGCGGGCTACTTGGCGATGGAAGCAAACACGTTGGTCTACGTTTCTGCCGCTGACGCTCAACTCGCCGATCGGCGTTCTGTCGATGCCAGTCGCCAGCTTGCCCATGTCGCGTGGGCCCCTTCGTCGCAGGTCCGACTCGCCTCTGGACCCGACGTCCGCGCTGCGTGGGAGCTAGCCGGAGAGCGCGCCATGGTCGGAACAGCTGCGGAATGTTGCGGACTGGCGCGAGCGCTGATCGACATTACGGTCGCCTACGTGTTGGATCGTCACCAGTTCGGGGTGGCGATCGGCTCATTCCAGGCGGTCAAACACCAACTCGCCGACGCTCTGATGAAGGTCACTTTTGCCGAGCCGTTAGTCGCTCGCGCTGCGTGGTCGTTGGACACCGACGACCCAGACCGCATCGTCGATGTGTCCGCCGCTAAATCTGCGGCTGCCGACGCTGCGGACGTTGCATCGCGAGTCGCGCTCCAACTGCATGGGGCGATTGGCTACACGTTCGAATATGACCTGCAGCTTTGGATGAAGCGGGTCTACGCATTGCGCGAGCAGTGGGGATCAGCCGGCGAGCACCGCAACCGTATCGCGTTAAAACTCGGGCTCCGCTCGAGCTAACCACGAGCTGTTGCCACGCTACGCACTCAAGTGATCGGGTAGCGTGGCTTGGCCGGTGCCCCCGGAATTTCAGTGTCAAGGTTTCAAAGGAACACGCGCATGCTGCGTCACTCCCTGGCTGTAGCTCTGTTGGCGATCGTGCCTGCGACCGCTTGTAGCAGCGGAGGGAGCGACGAGCCAGACGAAACCACCACGACCCAACCCGCGGTCACGACGACGGTTTTTCCTTCGTCGATCGACGTTGAAGCCCAGTTCAAAGAGGCAATCCTCTCAACCGACGACGCAATCCCTCAGGAGTCGGTCGACTGCATGTGGGACTCGATGGTCGACGACCTGGGCGAGGACGAGCTCGAACGGATCATCGCTCGCGGCGATACAGCGAAGATGAATCCGGCGATGGACGCCGCTGTACGCGACTGCATCGACACGACCGACGCGGAGTAATCGGGGCCGCCCGGCCGACAGTTAGCCGCCACACGCTCGATAAATGGAGCGTTGTCGACTTGACCGAACGCAGATATTTCCTCAAGGCCCCGCCGGGGCCTGCCGATGCTTGGACGAACCCATCGGGTAGTCACCCGAGCATCCCAGGAGAGCAACATGCGTTCCCATTCAGTTCGCCGCTTTGAGAGACGGCACGTCATCGCAGCGATTGCTGCCCTATGTCTGATGTTCCTACCCGTGTTCGCCGGCGCGCAATCAGCGGAGAGCTCCAGCTCGACGAGCTCTTCCAGCTCAAGTTCGTCGTCGTCGTCTTCTTCGTCGTCCTCCTCGTCGAGCTCCAGCTCGAGTTCGTCGTCTTCTTCGTCGTCGTCGAGTTCAAGCTCGTCTTCCTCGTCGTCGTCCTCTTCGTCGTCGTCGTCCACTTCGTCGACGGCTCCAGGCGGGTCGACCACCACCAAGGCTGGCGGAACCTCGACGACCTCGGCAGGCGGTTCGACGACCTCCTCGACCAGCGGTCAAACGAGCACGACCAAGGCAAACACCAGCACCACCAAGGCCGGCGGAACCTCGTCATCGACGAAGGCCGCAACCAGCTCGAGCTCTCAGAACTCGGTCGCTGGTCAGACGACCGCAAAGAACGGCACCGTCGCCCAAGGCACCACAGGTGCAGCGACCGGCGGACTCGCCAACACCGGTAGCGACTCCAACTTCAACCTTGCCGGTGCTGCGTTGCTGTTCATTCTCGGTGGACTGGCCCTGGTTGCCTACGTCCAGGTGGCTCGCCGTCAAGAGGGCTGACGCCCAACACGTTCGTTCATCTGGCGTTCCGTTGGGGACGGGGTGGACACGCCAGAAATCACGTTCTGAAGTGAGAGGCGACGGGTAACTCCGTCGCCTCTCAGCGCGCCCGTGCATCGCCAGCGCCACAAGGTCAGAGGATCCCCCCAGGGGCTCCGCGTGTGGTGGGTACGCCTGACTGGTACCTTGGCCGCCCCTGACGGCCCGCGTCGCTGAACGGTGAGAATGAACGAGAAAACCGAGGACGACAGCACCCGCGGCGACGAACACGAGAGTGCTGGCGCGTCTTGGACCCCACTTGTCGCGATTGCCCTCATCGGGCTGGCCGGCCTGCTCCTCGAAGTGGGTTACACCCGGGTCGTGTCCTTCAAGCTTTGGTACTACTACACCTACCTGGTCATCGGCCTTGCGATGCTCGGGCTGGGTTCGGGTGGGGTCGCCCTGGCGCTTTCTGGCCGCCTTGCCTCGCGTCGCCCGCTTGCCAATGTCCGCTCCGCGATGGTCTTCGCGGCATTGAGCGCGGTGATCGGCTTCTTGGTGATCTCATGGCTGCCGATCAATACCGTCGCCATCTGGGAATACGGGACCGGCGCTTCGCTACGTGCGCTCGGGGCCCTCCTCGCCATCTGTCTGCTGGTCTACGCCCCGTTCCTGGGCGTCGGCATCGCTGTCGCGAGCTTGATCTCGAGCGGTGGCAGTCGGATCTCTCGGCTGTATTTCGCCGACCTGGTCGGCGCAGGGGTCGGATGCGTGCTCGCGGTCCCAGCCATCTGGTTTCTCGGCGCTCCGCGGGCGGTCATCGGCGCTGCCGCCGTTTTCGCGCTCGTCGCGGTCATGCTCGCATGGTCGCCGCAGAGCAAGGTAGTGGCCGTGACCGGTCGATCCGCGCAGCGGCGCTCGGCGACTCAAAAACATTGGCGCATCGCGTCGGGGGCGATCGCAGCGGTTCTCGTGGGACTCGTCGTCGCGGCGCCGCTGCTTCCCGACGTCATTCCAGAGAAGTCCAAGACACCGAAGTGGGGAGATACCGCGAGTAGCGGCTGGGGGCCGGTCTTTCGAGTCGACGTCGTTCCGGTGAGTCGAGATGACGCGATCGTCATGCACGACGGAACCTTCGGCTCTGGCCTGCACCGCTTTGATGGAGATGTCCAAACGCTCGGTCGGTACGACACCGATCCAAGGCGCTGGGCGTTCGACGTGCTTGAGAACGACTCACCCGAAGTGCTGATCGTCGGTTCGGCCGGGGGAAACGAGATCCTCGCGTCCCTTCATTTCGGCGCCGAGACCATCCAAGGTGTCGAACTGAATCCGGTCACCGTCGGCCTACTTCGCGGCGACTGGGCCGACTTCACCGGGCACCTCCTCGACCGGCCAGAGGTCGACGTCGACATCGGCGACGGCCGGTCCTATATCGCTCGAACCGACCGAACCTTTGACCTGATCTGGTATGTCGCCCCCGACTCATATGCCGCGACCAATGCCGCCTCCTCGGGAGCGTTTGTGTTGTCGGAGAGCTACCTCTACACCGTCGAGATGATCGAAGAGGCACTTGCACGGCTCAAACCTGGCGGTGTCATCGTCGCCCAGTTCGGCGAAGTCGACATCGAAACCAAGCCCAACCGGACGGCCCGTTACGTGGCAACGACCGTCGAGGCGCTTCGACGACAAAACGTCGCCGACCCAGCCCAACACATCATGGTGGCCACTACCGGAGCTGACTTCGGTTCGCTGTCGACGATCATCGTGAGCCGCGACCCCCTCACGGCGCCTGCGGAGAATCGAATGACGTCGTCGGTGCGCCAGGTGCCCCACTCGGCAGTCCGCTACATGCCAAACGTCGAACCTGCCCGCCCGGTCCAGGGTTCGCCTGCGTCGGCTTCCCAAGCTGCGACGATCATTGCCGACCTTGCCCGTTCCGAGGACCGTGCCCAAACCGACCAGATCCTGGCGACCTACCCCTACGACGTTGGGGCCATCACTGACGACGCCCCATTCTTTTGGCACTTCCGAAGTTTCCCCGACGTATTTGGCGACTTCGGCACGGCGGTCAAAACGATCGACCCCGAAGATTCGATCGGCGAGCGCGTCCTGATCCTGCTCGCGATGATCACCTTTGTCTTGGCGGCGGCTGCACTGTTACTTCCATTCGCGTCGGTCCGTTCGACCTGGAGAGCACTACCCGGCAAAGCCTGGAGTGGGCTCTACTTCGCCTCACTCGGTCTGGCGTTCATGCTGTTTGAAGTATCGATGATTCAGCGGTTGGTGCTGTTCTTGGGATATCCGTCGTTCTCGCTCACCGTGACGCTGGCATCGTTGCTCGTCTTTGCGGGGCTGGGGTCGCTGTGGAGTGGCCGTTTGGATCGCCGGTTTGGAGCCCGACGTCCGGTGCTGGTCCTGTTCGTGTTCTTGGCGTTGGTCGTCATCTGGGCCGTCTACGCGCTGTTCTTGGACGCGATCTTTGACGCGTTGTTGGACAGCGGAGTCTTGGTGCGGATCGTCGTTGCTTTTGCTCTGCTCGCACCCCTCGGGCTCTGCCTTGGGATGTTCATGCCCCTTGGCCTGGCCGAGGTCAACCGACTGAGTTCGCCAACCGACGGCCCTCCCGAGGACAGTTCAGGTCTTGCCAAGACCTATACGGCGTGGGCTTGGGCGGTGAACGGGTTTTCGTCGGTGGTTGGCAGCGTCGGAACCACCATGCTGGCCATGACGTTTGGCTTTTCGACCGTCCAAGTGATGGCGCTTGCGACCTACGGCCTCGCCGCCCTCGCGTTCTGGCGGTTGGCGATGAAAGTCCCGACGGTCGCGTGAGTCGGCGCCGGGTCGACCCGATTCGGTCGGACCCCGGGCGGCGCTACCATGACCGCATGGCTACAAGCGCCTACCGCACCCTCCTCGGCCGCCGGCCAAGTCAGCTCAGACGGCGCCGACCGGTCGGCCGGGTGTCGAGCATCGCCGCTATGTCTCAGCCATGAACGACCCGCTCAAGCTCCTGCCGCCGAACGATCGCAGGCGACTGCGGATCGCAATCATCGGGTCAGGTTTCGGCGGGCTTGGGATGGCCCTCCAGCTTCAAGACGCGGGGTTCACCAACTTCACGATTTTCGAGAAGGCCGACGAGGTTGGGGGAGTGTGGCGGGAGAACACCTATCCCGGGGCGGCCTGTGATGTGCCGTCTCAGTTGTACTCGTTCTCCTTTTGGCCCAACCCAAACTGGACGCGGTCCTACAGTCCCCAACACGAGATCCTCGACTACCTCAAGATGTGCGCACAGCAAGGGGGGCTCCTCGACCGGGTCCGGTTCAACGCCGAGGTCACTCATCTGACGTATTCAGATGAGCATCGGAACTGGACCTTGACGCTCGCCTCCGGCGAAAGCGATGTCTTCGACGTAGTCATTCCCGCCCTCGGTCAACTTCATCATCCGCTGGTGCCGGCGCTTCCAGGCCGAAGCCAGTTCGGGGGTCCCGCGTTCCATTCGGCTCGCTGGGATCACTCGATCGATTGGTCAGAAAAGCGAGTGGCCGTCCTCGGAACCGGTGCCAGCGCCATCCAGTTCGTGCCGTGGCTGGTGGATCGAGCGGCCCATGTCACCGTGTTTCAGCGCAACGCTCCGTGGATCATCCGCAAGATCGATCGAGAAATCGGCCCGCGGGAGCGATCGTGGTACGGCCGCTTTCCGTTCCTGCAGCGATCACAACGCAACTTCACGTTTTGGCTGCTCGACACCGTCATGTTCTCTCACGGAGGCAGCCAGTGGCGGCAGCAGATGATCGCCCGTATGGCGCGGAAGAACCTCGAAACGGACGTCCGCGATCCTGCGCTGCGTTCGATGCTGACCCCGACCGAACCAATTGGTTGCAAACGAATTCTGTTCTCGAGTGAGTGGTATCCAGCGATGACGCGTCCCAACGTGACGCTTATCCCACAAGGTGTTGACTCGATCGACGCTACGGGCGTGGTAGCAGGCGGTCGTCACGTCGACGCCGATGTGATCGTGTACGGCACCGGGTTTCGGACCACCAATTTCATGATGCCCATGACGGTGACCGGAGCGGACGGGATCGACCTTCAAGAACAGTGGAAGGACGGCCCCGAAGCCTTCCTCGGCGTGACCATCCCCAACATGCCAAACATGTTCTTGCTGTACGGGCCCAACACGAACCTGGGGCACAACTCGATCATCGCCATGCTCGAAGCCCAGTTCGGCTACGTGATTCAGGCTCTGGAAACGCTGAACAGGCTCGAAAACGGGGTCATTGCCGTCCGTCCCGAAATCAGCGCCGCGTACAACGCCGAGCTCCAAAGTGAGCTTGCGGGAACTGTGTGGGCGGCAGGATGCGACAGTTGGTACACCAACGAAGCCGGTCGCAACACCAACAATTGGTCGGATCGGGTCAAGCGGTACCAGCGGCTTCTCTCCAGGTGGAACGTCGCCGACTACGACCTCTTCGGCCTTCGTTCCAGCTGACCGATCGGACGTCTTGCCGGCCCGATCACCTTGTCATGAGAGGGTTTCGCGTTGTTCAGTCTGTGATGGGTAGCGTGCTGATCTGCTGGGGAGCAGTTTCTGTCGGTCGCGACGTTGACGCCAAACGAGGAGAATCGCGGTGCTAGCACCCTTTTACGAAGACACCCATGAGATGTTTCGGGAAACCGTTGCCGGCTTTCTCGACCGCGAAGTGGTCCCCAATGACGAAAAGTGGGAGCGGGACGGGATCGTCGACCGCGATATGTACCGGAAGGCAGCGCAGGCCGGGCTACTGGGTATGGCAATCCCCGAGGAGTACGGCGGCGGGGGCGTCGAGGACTTCCGCTACAACGCGATCATCAACGAAGAGGCCACCAAGCGGGGCCTTGCCGGTTCGACCATGGGCATCGGTCTGCACAACGACATCTGCACGCCCTATTTCCTCAAGGAAACGAACGACGAACAGAAGCAGCGCTGGCTGCCCGGTATCGCCGATGGAAGCTTGCTAACAGCGGTTGCCATGACCGAACCTGGGACTGGATCTGACCTTGCGTCGATCCGCACCACGGCGGTCCGCGACGGCGACCACTACGTGATCAACGGTTCCAAGACGTTCATTTCGAGCGGCATCCTCTGCGACCTGGTCATCGTCGCGGCCAAGACCAACCCCGAAGAGCGTCACCGCGGCATGTCGCTGATCGTTGTCGAGGCCGATACGCCGGGTTTCGAGCGCGGCCGCAACCTTGACAAGATCGGGTTGCACGCCCAAGACACCGCTGAACTGTTCTTCACCGATATGCGCGTTCCCGCCGCGAACCTGCTCGGCGACGAGGGGATGGGCTTTTTTCAGCTCATGAGCAAGCTGCCCCAAGAGCGCCTCGGTATTTCGGTCGGCGCCGTCTTTGGTGCCGAGCAGGTCTTTCAGTGGACCCTTGACTACGTCAAGGAACGCACCGCGTTCGGTCGCCCGATCGGAACCTTCCAGAACAGCCGTTTCGTCTTGGCGGAATGCCGGACCGAAATCGACATGGCCCGCGCGTACGTCGAGCGTCAGATCCTTCAACTCAACGACGGAACGCTCAGCGCTGAAGACGCGGCTAAGTCCAAGTGGTGGTGCAGCGAAATGCAGCTGCGAGTCACCACCCGCTGCCTACAACTGTTCGGCGGCTACGGATACATGGAGGAGTACCCGATCGCTCGGGCGTTCCGTGACAGCCGCATCCAGACCATCTACGGCGGTACGACCGAGATCATGAAAGAGATCATCGGTCGCTCCCTCGGCATCTGATACGACTACCTGATGCTTCCGAGGATTCCCCGCCGGTCGTGCCAGTCCCTACGGCTAGGTGCGGCAGTCTTGTTCACCGTCGCTGTGTTCGGTGTCGTCGCCTGCTCTGGTGACGACACCGCCTCAGAAGAGTCGGGAACCATTACCCGGTACAACGTCGATCCCAAGCTGGCACCTATTGCCCTGGCAGCGGCGCCTGACGGTTCGGTCTGGTTCGTAGAAGACCCTGGTGCCTCCATCGCCCACCTTCAGATCGACGGCGCCATTAGTCGAACCGAATTGGGGGACGTCGCCGGCGGTGTCGGGACGATCGCCCCGTCCGATGATGGAGTCTGGTTTACCGAAACCGAAGGCAACGATGTCGGCCATATCGATGCCGACGGGACACTCACGACCGTGTCCGACCTGGGAATTGGCGGCCCTGTCAGCAGGATCACCGCCAGCGGTGACGCCGTGCTGGTCGCCTCCGATGTGGTGGGCACTGTCGCCGTCATCAAAGGCGACGAAGTAGCAACCGTGACACTCGATGAGCCAAATGCCGGTGTCCAGTCGGTCGCTTCTGGGCCCGACGGTTCGTTCTGGCTCTATCAGACGGGAACGTCTGCCATCTTGTCCATTAGCGACGACGGTACGACACGGTCCTATGCGCTACCGAACGCTGACAGTGAACCCGTCGTGATGGCCTCTGACGATAACGGCGAGCTGTGGTTCACCCAGTCCGCGCCCGATCAACTGGGGCATTTGGACCGGGCGGGGACCATCACCGAGGTCGATTTTCCCGATGCGGATCGACACCCGGTGCTGATCGCAGGAGGGTCATCAGGGCTCTGGTATACCGAACCTGATGAGACCCGCGTCGGCAGGGTCACCATCGATGGCGACATCACCGAGTACGACGTTCCGAGCGCGGAACAAACCCCGGTGCTCATCGCGGCAGGTGATGAGGGGGCACTCTGGTACGCGGAGTCCGACGGCGCTCACGTGAGCCGGATCGCTCCGTAATCACCGGAGTAGAGGAGTTACTTCAGCACCCTCATACGGAAGCTTCGAATACCGATCGCCGTGGTCAGAATCGTAAATGCGATCAGAAACGCGTAGATGACGACCAGCGGCATGTGATCCACGTCGGTGACCGCTGCCCGGAAACCCTCCGACAAATACACCAGAGGGTTGACCAGCACCGCGATCTGCAGCCATTTGATGGCAGACAGCGACTGCCACGAATAGTAGGTGCAGCCCAAGAACGTCAGTGGCACGACGATCACCCCGAAAAGCATGGGCACGTTGCGAGGCTCAAAGATGGTGCCGAACGTCAGCCCAAGCGCCGATGCGCTGATACATGCCAGCGGAACCATCGTTAGGAGAACCGGCCACTTGATCACGAGGTGGACGGGCGTCGCCGGCACGATGGTCGCGATCGGAAAAACGAGCAGCGCGGCCAACAGACATTGCAGCGAGCCTGAGATGATCTTTTCGATGGCGACAACGTCGATGCGGAGCGGGGCGAGGACTCGGTCTTCGATCTCTCTGGTGATGGCAAAGTCTTGGACCAGCGGTAATGCGGTCGACTGGATGCCTTGAAACATGATGGTGGTGGCCAGGACGCCCGCCACCAAGATGGTCGAAAACAGGCCTTCGGTATCGCTGGCGCCGCCGATGCCTTGCCCGATCTTCGGGAACACGTAGGTAAAGACGAACACCAAGAGCAGCGGTTGGAGCAGCGTGCGCGGAATGAACTCGCCGAGGTTCTTGCGCACGACCAACATGTCGCGTGCCAGCAGCGCTCCGACGACCCGAGTGGTGTTCGGCCCTTTCGTGGGTGTGCCCGCCGATCCGCTCGACGTGTCCGCCGATGATCGCGGCGCAGCCGCACGGGCCTTGGAGCCGGCGGGGTCAGAACTCGCTGATACGCGGCCTTTTGGGCCGCTCGGCAGATGACTGCTCATTCGCGGAGTTCCTTCCCCGTCAGGCTGATAAACACCGTTTCAAGCGTGGGCTCGCTAATCGAATAGTCGGTCACGGTCGTACCTACGGTTTCGGCCACCCCCAAAAGTTGGGCCAAGACTCCGGTCCCCGTCTTGAGCGACATCCGGACTCGCGTGTCGCTCTCGACCGTCGCGTCCAACACGATGTTGAGGTCTCGCTGCGCCGCGGCGGCGAACTCGCCTGCGTTACCGGCCACGCTGACAACGGCGAAACGTGCTGCCCCGAGCGACGCCTTCAGCGCATCGGGACTGTCCAAAGCAATGATGCGGCCCTGATCGATGATGGCTACCCGGTCGCAGAGGTCTTCCGCCTCTTCCATGTAATGGGTGGTCAGCACAACCGTCTGACCTGCATGATGCAGTTCCTGGATGATTTCCCACAGCGCAATCCGGCTCTGAGGATCAAGGCCGGCCGTCGGTTCATCCAAAAACAGCACCGAAGGGCGGTGCATGATCGCCCGTGCCGCCATTAGCCGCTGCGCCATGCCTCCCGACAACGCCGCCACCTGGGCGCCGGAGCGTTCTTCAAGTCGGAACTGTTCGAGGAGTCGTTCGGCTTCTGAGCGTGCGGCCTTCTTTGCCATGCCGAAGTAGCGACCGTGAAAGACGAGGTTTTCGAGCACGGTGAGCGAACGGTCGAGTGTGTTGGTCTGGGGAACGACCCCCAGATGAGCCTTGGCCGCTGCGGGTTCGGCGGCGACGTCGACACCCTCGATAAATGCGCTCCCACCCGTCGGCGTCACCATCGAGGTGAGCATGCCAACCGTGGTGGACTTACCGGCGCCGTTCGGTCCGAGCAGGCCGAAAAATTCGCCCCTGCCGATACGGAGGTTGATACCGCGTACTGCGTCAACTCCGCTCGGGAAGCGTTTGGCCAGGTTGCGCGCTTCGACCACCGTGTCAGCATCGTTCGGCACGACAAAACAGCCGGTAGGTTCGGTCGCGGCTTGGTCCATCATCTGAGCGAGTGTACTCAGCGCGCCGCGTACCGACGCTTGTATGAACGTTCCGTGACGTTGCCACGATCTGGGATGTTTTAGGGAAGGTCGAACGCCGCCGATTACCTTGTCGCAACGGTCATGCGGCCGAGTGCCACAAAGGCCTGAGCGATCAGGGGATGCCACACCGATGTCGAACGAACTCGCCGATCTGATCTCGGGATACGCGTCCCACAAGAACGTGGTATGGAACGGCGTTCCAACCCACGAGCCTTTCGCAGCGGTATTGACCTGCTCTGACGCCCGCGTGACTCCGTCTCTCGTATTCGGGAGGGAACAAGGCGACCTCTTCGTCGTGCGCAATGCAGGTAATTCGGCCACCGCCGCGGCACTTGCAAGCCTCGACTTCGCAGCTGAAGCCTTGGGGGTGCCGGTGGTGTTGGTCATGGGTCACACCGCATGCGGTGCTGTCGAAGGCGCTCTCGATCCTGAATCGCCCCCATATTTGGACCCGATCTTGGACCCGCTTCGGGCGACGATGGCGGTAACCGGCGCCAAGGCTCCCGAAGACTTGTCGTTTGCTCACGCCCGCCGAACGGCCGGTCTGCTGCGGACTCACCCGGGACCGGTCGGACAGCGGATCCGGGAAGGCGTCGTGCAACTTGTCCCGATGGTCTTCGACTTAAAGAGCGGCATCGTCAGAGACGCGGCCTCCGATGCTCGCCCTGAAATCTCTGTCTGACCGAAGTTCTGGAGTTCCCGACGGCCTGGCTGTGGCCCGGCGCAAGCCCAACCTTGCACGTGCCGCCTGGGCCTGGGCGCCGTCGCGGCCAGGCATCCTGACGGAACTGCCACCCATTGGTGACACCGAAAACCACCGGTCAGGGTCAGGTCCGCATGCGGGCCGCGCTATCGTCGCACCGAAATGAGACCAAATGTCGTCCTCCCGCAGACCTGCCGGGTGGACGTACGGCAGGTGAAAATGTCGTGGGGTCTCTCACAGCCGTGCGGCGTTACGTGCGCCGTGTTTTGAGAGGTGCAGCGCGTGAGCCGTGCAACCAAGATCGTCGTTGTCGTTGTCGTACTTGGGCTGTTGGCCTTTGCTGGCTGGTACTTCCTAGTCCGGGATGATGCGCCGTCTGCTGTCTCGCTTGAAGATGCCGTATCGGAGGTGGACGGGTCGGAGGACGCCAGCGCGAGCGCGTCGGGCACCGATGACGCGAGTGCAACCGAGACCGAGACGGGCGCTACCAGCGTTTCGACGACGGCGGATTCCGCTGGGCCCTCCGAAGGCTTGGATGGAACGTGGACGGTCGATACCGAGTCGGGCGACTTCGATTACGAGTCTGCGACAGGGTCCTTCGTCGGTTTCAGAGTCGATGAGGAACTCTCAAGCATCGGGTCAACCACCGCGGTCGGGCGGACCGGCGAGATCGAGGGTTCGCTGACCGTCGATGGCGATTCCGTGACGCAGGTCCAGATGGAGGCCAACATGGCGTCGATCGAGACCAACGAATCGCGGCGTGACGATAAGGCGCGTCAAGCGCTGAAAACCGACCAGTACCCGACAGCGACGTTCACCCTGACAGACCCGATTACCCTGCCCGATGGGGCCGCCGCAGGTGACCAGGTCGCAGTCGAGGGCACGGGTGATTTGACCGTTGCTGGCGTAACCAAGCCGGTGACGCTCGAAATCGAAGCGCAGCTGGTGGATAACACCATGGTCATCGTGGCCACCACCGACGTAAAACTGAGTGACTTCGACGTCGAAGCTCCGTCGGCGCCGATCGTGCTGTCGGTTTCAGACGAGGCGACCATCGAGATGAAGCTCTTGATGGTCAAGGGCTGAGCCGTTAGTGGATGACCACCACCGGACGGGTCGTTTCCTGAGGTAGGCGCAGCGCTGTCGACCCTAAAAGCGTCTGCCGAACAACCGACATGCTGCGAGCTCCAAGGGCGATCAGGTCTGCACCGACACTTTCGGCGGTGTCCGCAATCGCGTCCACCGGACGCCCTTCGGTGATGATCGTCCGATACGTAGTGCCGCGTTCGCGTAACGGCGCAGTCCACTCGCCTTCGAGTCGCTGTTGAGCTGCGTCGTAGAGCGAGGCGAGGTCGACCGGGCCGTCGCCATTGCCCATCGACATCAGCGGCTCAAAGACGTGCAGGGCGACGAGCGTGCCGTCGAGTTGCGCGGCTAGATCGTTGGCCCACTCCAGGGCACGGCTTGCAGGCGGGGAACCGTCCACCGCGACCAGAATCGTGTTCACCGCCATGTCGTGCTCCTCTGTGGGTGTCTGTGCGTGTCGGTCTGTGCGTGTCGGTCAGTGCTTGTTGGACGCCGAGCTTGAACCGTCCGTCGATTCGGGCTCTTGGCCGGCCGAAGCCCGCAGCGAGAGCCAGACGGTGATGCCGAGCACGACAACGATCACAGCCAACGAAATCGGCGTTGGGATGTGGTACCAGTTCGAGATCAGCATCTTGACCCCGACGTAAAACAGGATCACCCCAAGGCCGACATTCAGGTAGATCAAGCGATCTTTAGCCCCTGCCAACAAGAAGTACAGGGCCCGCAACCCCAAGATCGCCATTGCATTCGACGAAAACACCACGAACTGGTCTCGGCTGATGGCCAGAATTGCTGGAACGGAGTCGACAGCGAAGACGACGTCGGTGGCTTCGATCAAGATCAGGACGACGAACAGCGGCGTCGCGAGACGGCGCCCGTCGATCCGGGTGAACAACCTCTGCCCGTCGTAATGCGAGCTAACGGGGACAAAACGCCGAACTATTCGAAGCACCGGGTTCTGGTCGGGATGGATCTCTTCGTCGCTGTGGCGCGCCACACGGATGGCCGTGATGATCAAAAGCGCACCAAAGACGTACAGCAGCCAGTCGAAGGCATCGAGCAGGGCGACTCCGGCGAAGATGAAGATCGCCCGCAGCACCAGGGCGCCGAAGACTCCCCAGAACAGCACCCGGTGCTGATACTTGTTGGGCACGTTGAAGTACCCAAAGATCACCGCCCAGACAAAGACGTTGTCGACGGACAGGGATTTTTCGATCGCATAACCCGTGATGTACTGCGTTGCGGCATCTGAGCCGATGAGGGCCCAGACCACGCCGGTAAACCCGATCCCGATCGCGATCCAGATCGCCGACGAAATGCCGGCTTCTCGGATGGAAATGTCGTGGGCGTCGCGGTGCAGGACAAGCAGGTCAACGAGCAGGAGGACTGCAACAAAGACCAGGAACCCGATCCATATCGCTCCGGAAACGTGAAAAGAATGGAGCGACGAGTCGGCTTCCGCGGCAGCAAGCATTGACAACATGGGCGACATTATGACCGCAAAGCCTTCCGTAGTTGGGTCCGGGTGGAGCGGTTGGGGTCTTAGGTTGCAATCCCGGCCCAAATGGGGAGCGTGAGCAGAGATGCCACCAAACCGAGCCCGACCATATCTGTCGCGAGTCGTTCGTCTAATCCCGCCCCCGCCGCGACGATGGACGCCGTCACCATCGACGGCATGGCAGATTCGAGTTGAGTCGTCTCCCACACGGGCCCTGAGCCGTTCAAGAGAGCGCGAACTGCGAAGACCGCTGCAGGCGCGGCCACCAGGCGTAACAGCAGTCCAATGGCCAGCCGCTCGTTGAGGTCTTTGGGTTTGGGCACGACGAGCCTGAGGCCGATCGCAAGCATCACGAGCGGTGTCAACATCGATCCGAGACGTCCGATTGCTTCGTCTAACGAATCGGGAAGTCCCGTCTGGCGAACGATGATCGCTGCGACGAGCGCTACGAACGCCGGAAACGTGACCACCTTTTTGATGATCGACGCAACATCTGCTTTCGGCAGGGTGCTGACCGCGCCGCCTTGGCTAACGGCGGCCTGTACTCCGCTGGCGGTCGTGGGTCGTTTCTCGCGTGCTCGTTCTTCGGCGACCAATGCGCCGTATCGGGCTGCCACGATCGATCCGTAGGTCGACAGCGCCAGGAAGCTGCCCGGTTGGTCGTAGAGGATCGCGAAGGGGACGTGATCTGCGCCCAACAGCGCCTCGACAGCGGGGATGCCGAGAAACGACGTGTTCGCGAGGGGTACGACGAGCATCAATGTGCCGGTCTGAGCGGTCGTCCAGCCTCGCAGCTTGGCCAGGGTCGCCACCGCGGCAGCCGAGCCCAAGCAGACCCCCCAGGCAACCGCGGTTGGGATCATCGCCTGACTGGTCCATTCGAGTCTTGGGACCTGGACGAGCACCATGCTGGGAAGCGCCACCCACAGCACGAGTTGATCGCACACCGTTGCCGTTCGCGTGCGGTCGATTCCGGGCGCGAAGCGAAGAGCTGCGCCAGCCGTCAAAAGCCAGAAGATCTCGACCATGTGTTCGGTGTCAGTTCCACGGAAATGTGTGTGCGAAGGACAGGTTGGCTCCGACGCTGCCTGCCAGCGCAATCGGCCGACTACCGGAACGGACGCCCTTGGCGCGCATATGCGGCCGCGGAACGGTACAGGTTGATCGACATCAGCGACGTTTCGGAGCTGGCGCGCCGCTCGTACAGGTCGGCGACCGCAGCTTGAACCGCTTGGTCGTCTGGCGTGGCTTCGAGGGCGAAGTCGGCCAGATGGCAGGCGACCGCAAGATCGCCAGTAGCAGCGGCGCGCTGCGCGTGTTCGATGATCGCGGTCGAGCTGCCGGCCATCGTCGCAACGGCCGCGGCCAACGCGTCCCGAGGCGCCGGTTTGAGTTCGGACGGACGCCCCGAATACCAACCACCGAAGTAGCGGATGACGTTGCGGACGATGAACTCGCCCTCGTCATAGACCGGTGCCAACCAGGGCGAATCCGACTGAGGAAGCTCTACCTGTCTGACGATGTCCACATGTGGAGGGGCGCCATCGTTCATCAGCGCGAGGGTGCGTTCGACGATCACTTCGAGGAAGTCCGCGGTTTCGCTGAGAATTCTGTGAACCAGCGCCGGATCGTCGACGACCGGGCCCCCGTGTCCCGGGCAAAGCGAGCGAGCCCCGAGGGCGTCCATACGGCGCAGCGCCGCGGCCCAATCCCATGGGTAACGCTGCACCTTCTGCGGGTTCCCAGCGTTTGGGGCCGCCCAGATGATGAGATCACCGGTACAGAGGACCGAACGCTCCGGGCAGAAGACCCATGTGTGATCGTCGGTTTCACCGCGAGCATGATGCAGCTCAAAGTGGACCCCGCCGACGTCGACGGTTATCTGGTCGTCATAGGTCATGGTCGGTTCGATCATCGCCCCCGTGAAGTCAACACCTGCGATGTCTCCGTCGGGCTGTGCCTGAAACTGCCGGGCGTTTACCGCACGGTTGTATCCGCCGGTCTCTCGATACCTGGCCAAACGCTGAAGCAGCGCCTCATGCGCAATGACGGCCGGGGGGTGCTGGTCCTCGGTGAGGAACGCTGCGAGTCCGTAGGCGTGGTCGACGTGTCCGTGGGTGTAGATGGCGGTGTGGACCGGCTGGTTCGAAACCTGCCTCACCTTCTCGGCCAACGTCGGCGCGAGCGGAACCAGACCCGAGTCGACCAGGACGAGCCCCGCGTCGGTTTCAAACGCGGTCACCCCGCTAAAGGCGCTTTGAAACCACGTCCGTTCTGCTACTTGGGTCGGTCCGCCGGTCCAGAAGAAGAGTGCGTCGGCCGGATTGCTGCCGGCCTCGGTCGAGAAACGGTTTGTCGGGTTGTCAGACATCGGCTTCCTATCGTCCGGTGGTCAGGAAGGTGTTGCTCTTCGCACGCGAACGGGTGTGTTCAGGGCGGCGTTGAGCCAGTGCCCTGTCTATCGTTGTTCGTCGTGAACACGAAAGATGACAAGTCGTTTCCCTCACCCCGCAACTGTGCGGCGATCGTGATCGTTTCCGTCTTGGCGATTGGCGTGTTAGCGGTCACCATCGGTTCTGAACCAATGGGCTGGGAACGGACGATTACGTCCAAAGTCGGAGAGCTTCCCGACTTTGTCAGCGACGGATTCTCGCTGATCATGATCTTTGGCACCCTGCCCGCCGCGCTCGCCATTTCCGTCTTGGCGGTGTGGTTCTCGACCCGTCGAGCGGCGCTGCTGAGCGTTGCGGCAATGCTGACCGGGTACTGGGTCATGCTGATGATGAAGGGTGCCGTTGGGCGGGCGCGCCCGACCGCTGCGGACCTGTGCTGTGGTCTACAAGGGGCATCGAGCGACGGATTCTCGTTCCCGTCGGGACATTCGACCCTGGTCGGGCTGGCGGCTGTCACCATCTGGGCGTTGTGGGGCCGCAAAGCAGGGATCGCCGCAACGGTCGTCGCTGTGATGGTCGCCATCGGTCGTGTTGTGCTGGGAGAACACTGGACTATGGACGTCATCGTGGGGCTTGGATTGGGTGCGACCACCGGGCTTGCGGTGTTTGGAATCGTCGGACCGGCGCTCGAGAACGCAGCGCCGCGTACAACGGTGGATTCAAAGGCTTAGCGTCACCCGGTACGCTCAGGGGATCGTCCGCTTCAACGTTGGAGGAACGCCGTGGCCGGCTCTTTGACTCGATCCGAAGGCATCGCCCTCGGCCTGTTGTTGAACCGAGTGTTTGGATCGGTCCCCAGCCGAGGCGATATCGCTGCAACGTTTCGAGGGTGGGGTAATAAGGCCGCCGATCGGGTGGGCGCGGATCCTGCATGGACGGGAGCATTGGCAGCGGTGGCCGGTACCGGCGCTGCGGTCGCGATGGGGCCAGCTCTGCGTTCGATGGCGGTAGCAACCGCTGCAGCGACAGCCGATCAAAGCGCTCAACGTGAAGGACGTCTTGCCAGCCAGCAGTTGGCGATCGGTGACCTGCAAGCCGCCGCTCGTACGGTCGAAGAGCTGTCGGGCCGGTCACTCCTGGAAGTAACCCCCGGTTCGGTGTCTCGCTTAGCGATCGAAACCGTCGCTTCTGACGCCGTCACCAACCTGGTCGCGCCAGCCCTGTGGGCCGGAGTCGGCGGTGCTGCCGGTCTGGGAGGTTACAAACTCGCTCGACGAGCTGACTTCTTGGTCGGTCGGTCTTCTGGCGCGCAAGGTCCCGCCCTAATCAGCCAGATCGATGACATTGCGCTGTGGCTTCCCGCCCGGTTGACCGCATTGTTGGTCGCCGTCGCCAAGCCAACGAAGGCCCCCGCCATACTCAGCGCCTTGAAGAATGGTGTGCCCGCCGATCACCCGGCGCCCAACCTTGCAATCGCTCAGCAGGCTTTCGCCGCGGCCCTCGACGTACAACTCGGTGGCGATATGGACCAGATGGGTGTCCAACCGGTGCTCGGAACCGGATCCGACCCCGGTTCTCAAGACGTCGAACAGGCGCTCAAACTGGCGGATCGCATGGAGTTGCTACTGACTGGCGGCCTGCTGTCGGCGTCGGCGCTACGACGGCTCGGCAGGGCAAGGGGATCGAGAACGGCCAAGTAAGGCACCTGTCGCTGGGCGTTCACCTCGGCTCACCGGCCCGTGACGCCTAACGGCGTACCAGTTGGTTGTGTGACCCGACGTCCTATCCCTGAGCCCGCTTGACCATGTCGGCGAGTTGCTCAACGGTCTGTTCGCCGCTCGTCCGGTACACCACCTTGCCGGTGCCGTCGGTGACGACAAAGTAGGGGTATCCCCCAAGTCCGTAGGCGACAGCTGCCGGGTAGCTGATCGTGTTGTTTGGCCCGGGAATGGCGTCGTCTCGTACCACGAGGGCCGGGAGGCCGGCGTTGTGCAGCCACTCTGACGGGGGATAGTTGGGCTGGCCTTCTTGAACGCCCGTCGATACCACGACGAATTGGACGTCACTCGGCAAGTCGGTGTCGTGCAGCCATTGGGTCATCACGGGCACTTCTCGTTGGCAGTGAGGGCACCAATGGGCGACGAAGGAAAAGACTCGACCGGTGCCGTCGGCCGGATCGATGACCTCTTCGGTGCCGTCAAAGCGGGTGATGTCGAGGACGGGCGCGGCCTTGCCAATGGCTGGGTCTTCCGTCGATGCGTCAAAGGGGGGGAGTGCCGAACCGTCGGCTTCGACCGGTCCGGTTTCGCCCTCGACTTGGTCCTCGGCCGGTACCGCTCCCGCGTCGATCTGGGCTTTGGTCAACGCGACGCCGGTGTCGGCGTCGTCGCTGCTGCATGATGCTAAGAGCGCGATGAAAAGGGCCGCGGCGATGGCGAGTGCCCCGAGCATCGGGGAGAACGCCTTGTTAGAACTGGTCATCGGTGCGATCGCTGCTGACTGCTGATTTGCCACGGTCCCGTCCTAAATCGAGTGCGTCGCGGGGCTTCCGGCGACGACGGTCGGTTCCTAAGCGTACCGATAAACGATTCGACGGTTAGTACGGGGAAAGGGCTGCTTCAGCCGTGAATGACCGCGACGGCACAGACCGCTCGCTGAATGGTTCGTGCAGCGGTAGACCCCAAGATTCGGTCCCGAATGTCGGTCGCTCCGGTCGCCCCCAACACGATCAGGGCAGACGTCGCAGAAGCCTCGCCGAGCGCCTCATCCGCGTGCGCCACCGCGGCCCGGGTCTGGATAGAGGCCGCAGGGGCCGACGCCGGCCGGTCGGCGAGCACGCGGCGCGCCGCTTCCATCACGACCTGGTCGGCGCGCTCAAGCAGTTCGTCGGTCGTTAACGTCCATGGCGAAATCAGCATGCCTGTCGGCGAACTGTCCGGCGGAGCGCACGCAACGGCGATGATCGCCGATGGGGTGCCAGCGAACGCGTTGACAGCCCAGCGGAGTGCTTGCACCGACGTTGCTGACCCGTCCACACCAACGATCACATCGGTCGGTTCCGCCGCGCCCAGACGCGGTCGGGCCTGTGGCACCAGCACGGTCACGCCGGTGGATCTAGCCATCACCGAATGAGCGACCGAACCAACCGCGTACGATGCCAGCCGCGAGCGCTGCCGATTGCCCAGGGCTAACACGCCGGTCGGCGCGCTGGCGATCAAGACGTCGGCGACCGGCCCGTCGCAAAGTGTCGCGTCGGCGGTGACCGGTACGGTCGGGCGGATCGAGGCGATAAACGCGTTCAGGTCGGCCTTGCCGGACGCCAACGCCTCTGCCCGTTCAGCGGCGCTTGGTTCGCGGTGCGGTACCCACGAGGGCCCGCGGCGGTCGTTATCGGATTTCCATGCCGAAATGACTCGGACCGAGCCCCTGTGTCGGTTGGCTGCCGAAATCGCCCACAAGACAGCTTCCCGAGAGGCGTCGGAACCGTCATAACCGACCGTGATCGCCGAAAACGGATGGTCATTGGTCTGCTGCTGCGGGTTTTCTACCTGATCCGGCATTTCGGCAGTCTCGCGCAGGGCGGCCGCGTACCGCTTCTGGGGAACGCCGGCCTCGGTCCGAACCGGCCTCTCCGCGAGGCCTTGTTAGGTCGCCGCGTCGACGGCCCGCAAGACCCGCATGGTAGGCCCGGATCGTCTGGTTCGTGCCGAGCTGGTTTGCCCGCTGCACGGTCCGTTGGCAGCAGGGAGGCACTGTCCCTTCCGACGGAGCGATGGTCGGATCACTTATCAGATCGCGACAGCGCGACATCGCCGTAGACTACGGCCGCAACCTGACTGGATTAGCCGGTGCACCAGCTCAGTCCAGTTCGGTTCAGTCCAGTTCAGTCGAGAGGGAGCCATGGCGACTGTGAGCACAACAAGTCCTGCCCCTGAGCCGGGCCCTGGTCGCTCATATCCCGGGTTTCCCGGCCGTGTTGGCAGGACCTTCGCCGGGTCGGAGGGGTGGTGGCCGCCCGAACCGGTCCCAAGCCAGGGCGCACCAAATGTGATCGTCGTGTTGTGCGACGACTTGGGGTACTCAGACCTGGGAGCGTTCGGCGGCGAGATCGACACCCCCAACTTGGACCGGCTCGCGAGCGACGGCGTTGCCTACACCAACTTCCACGTCACCCCAATGTGTTCGCCGACGCGAGCAGCGCTCCTGACCGGATGCAATCCGCACAGCGTCGGCATCGGTACCGTCGCGCACGCAGACCCGGGCTTTCCTGGCTATGCGATGGAACTCGCCGACGACGCGGCCACCATGGCCGAAGTCTTTCGCCACAACGGGTACGCAACCTTGATGGTCGGCAAATGGCACCTCACCAAGGACTCTCACTGCTCACCGGCAGGTCCACAGCGCTCTTGGCCCTGTCAGCGAGGCTTTGACCGCTTCTACGGCATCCTCGACGGCTTCACCAACCTTCACCAGCCGCATCGGCTCATCGCCGACAATCACTTGGTCGATGTCGACACCTATCCAGACGACTACTACTTCACCGACGACATCACCGACCAGGCGATCTCGATGATCCGCGAACGCACAGCGTCAAACCCCACCCAGCCGTTCTTGCTGTATCTCTCTCACGGCGCCGTCCACGCACCCCTGCAGGCCAAACCGGCAGATATCGCAAAGTATGAGGGCGCCTATCTCGATGGCTGGGACGAGGTCCGCCGACAGCGGTTCGCCCGCCAGATCGAACTCGGGATCGTCGAGCCCGGCACCGAACTTCCGCCGCGAAATCAAGAACCCGGCCATGACGTGCCCGCGTGGGACGAACTCGAACCCGAACAGCAGATCCTTTACGCGAAGTACATGGCGATCTATGCCGCGATGGTGGACAACATCGACCAGAACTTCGGCCGCCTCCGTGCAGAACTCGAAGCCATGGATTGCTGGCAGAACACGATCGTCGTGTTCACCTCTGACAACGGGGCCAGCCGCGAAGGCCAGGGGATGGGCACGTCGTCGTACTTTCGCGTGCTCAATCCGCTCCAGCCGGTCGACTGGCGCCACGACTACGCCCGCCTCGACAAACTCGGTGGTCCGCAGGCCCTTGCCCATTATCCGATGGGGTGGGCAATGGCATGCAACACGCCGTTCCGCCTGTACAAGATCAACACCCATCAAGGTGGCCATACGGTACCGATGCTCTTCAGCTGGCCAGAACGATTCGGTCCGGTAGCGGGACAACGACGTCGGCAGTACGTCTATATCACCGACGTGTTGCCTACCCTGACCGAAGCCATTGGGCTGGTGGTTCCGACGGAGCGTCACGGCAAAGCGGTCCGCCAGCCCCAAGGTGTCAGTTTCGCTCACACCTTGGCCGACGACGCCGCGCCGTCGTTGCATGTCGAGCAGTACAGCGAGATGATCGGCCACCGCGGGATCTATCGAGAGGGCTGGGAGGCAGTCACGCTTCATCAGCCGCTCACCCCTTTCGGAGATCATGAATGGGAGCTCTACGACCTCCGCTCTGACCCGACCGAACTTCACAACTTGGCAGCCAAGCGGCCGGACAAAGTCGCAGAACTTGCCGCCGCCTGGGAAGACGCTGCCTGGGACAACCAGGTGTATCCGCTGGATGAAGGTTCGGGCTTTAAGTACATGTCCAAACCGCCGACCGAGGCGGTCCTGTCGCTTCCGGTCTTTATCCGACCTCAAACGCCCACTCTCGAGCGCTACCGGAGCCTGCAGCTGATCTTTTCGCGGTCATTTGCGGTCGACATCGCCTTCGAAGTGCGAGCGGGGGACCAGGGCATGCTCGTCGCTCACGGAGATCAGGGCGGCGGGTACTGCTGTTACGTCGAAGACGGACAGCTGCGATACGCGCACAACGCGTATGGCGACATGACGGTGGTCGATGGTGGTCCGATCGGGGTCGGTCAACACAACCTGGTGCTGAAGTTTGAGGCTCCTGGCGGGCTGGTCTGGAACCTGGACGTGGTGCTCGATGGTGCCCTCGTCGCTTCGGCGCCGGCGCTGACGATGCTGTACCCGATCGCGCCGTTTCAAGGGATCGACGTCGGGATCGACCGCCGTTCCCCGGTCAGTTGGGACGTCTATGAACGGCATGGGGCCTTTCCCTATAGCGGGCCCATGAACGGGGTTACCTACCAGCCTGGCGACCGGTCACCCGATTCGCCGGCGGCCCTGTTAGACGTCCTCCAGAAGATGGGGTTGGCGTTCGAGTAGCCGCGTCCGGATCGGCCTCCGTCGTTGGAGGATCGGTAGAGCCAGCACCGGCAAAGGACCGACACCGCTGCAGTCATCGGTATCGGTCACCCCTTTGGGCAGGCGCAGCACGGCAAAACGTTGAACGCCCAGCCCTTTGACCTTCCGGGCCGCGAGCCACCGAATGTCGAAGTGTTCAAACTCGTCCAGGGTTTCGGCGATGTCTTCGTCGACCAGCACCGAACCGGGCAGCGCAAGGTGTTCTAGGCGCGATGCCCGGTTGACCGTGGTGCCAAAGACGTCGCCCCGATGCGCAACGACCGGGCCGCAGGCCAGTCCGATGCGGACGTCAAGCCCCGTCGACGCGGGAATCTCAAGCACCATGCGCAGCGCCGCGGTCGCTGCGGCGCCGATGTCGTCAAAGACGAACATCACCTCGTCGCCGATCGTTTTGACCAGTCGGCCACCCGCTTCGGTGATTGCGTCTGAGGTCGCTTCGCTGAACTGGTTGACCAGCGTTGCCAACTCTTCATCGCTGAGCGATTGGGCGCCGGCAGTGAACCCCACGAGGTCTGCAAAACCGACGATCGCGTGTGAGTCATGGCCGTGGCTGTTGTCGCGTTCGGCGTCGGCCTGCCTGAGCGCTTGGCGCAGGTGGCGGCGGTAGCTGTGCGCCAAGATGTCTTCGCCGACGCCTACCAGCAGCGCCGCGGCGTCGGGAGCGATTGGTGGGGCATTCTCTGTTCCGGCCTCGTCGCCGGGGACGGCATCGAATGCCTTGGTGAAGAGCTCGACCAGTGACGCCGTCAACGTCGACATCGCCTGGCTGAACACTCGGGCCTCTTGCAGAATGAGTTCCCGGCTCAACAACCCCGACTGCAGCAGGGCATAGGAGACTTCAAGGGCCCGCCGGTCCTGGTCATCAAAGGCGGCCTCGTCCGGGTATGACGTCACAAAACCCGAGGCACGCCAGAGATCGTCGGCAAAGGATTGAGGCACTCCGGTCGCACTAGCCAACTCCGCGGCCGTGTAACGATCGCCAGTAGTGCTCAGCGCCGAGCGGAGGTCATCTGCAAGTCCGCCGTTGTCGGCGCTCCTCGCCCTCAGCGCTTCGGCGAGCGCTGCCAAATCGTTGAGCGACGGGTGCTGCATAGCCAATTAATACTCTGCGGCGAGGCGGGGGTCGATCGTGGAGAGCCAAGACGCCCGAAGGTCGATACTTCGGTTGCTGAGCTCGGTCAGGGTGAGGGGTCGAGAAAACAGGTAACCCTGGACGTAATCGCAGCCGAGGTCGGTTAACAGTTCGAGCTGCCGCGTGGTTTCGACGCCTTCGGCGACGACCCTGAGCCCGAGGTCGTGAGCCATCAGAACCGTCGACGCCACCACCTTTTCGGTCGAGCTTTTCTCGATGCTCGCCACGAAGCTGCGATCTACCTTGAGTGAGTTAACGGGGAGTTCGGTCAGGTAGCTGAACGCCGAATACCCGGTCCCGAAGTCGTCGATCGAGATTTGCACCCCAAGTACCCGCAGCCGCTCGAGCATCGAACGGAACATGTTCGGGTCGCGGCTCATCGCCGTCTCCGTGATCTCCAGCACGACGCGATTCGCCGGCACCGGGGTCGAGTCGAGAGTTCGAGCTACCAGGTCGGGGAAGGATTCGTCGCTTAGCTGAGCGGTCGAGACGTTGATCGCCAGCACGGGGAGTTCGTGGGTGGTGCCCGCGGCCAGACTCGGATAGTCCTGAGCCGCTTGCCGAATGACGTACTCGCCGATGTCGGCGATCAAACCGGTCTCTTCGGCAACCGGGATGAACTCGTTGGGGGAGACCCGCCCGACCCCGTCAAGGCTCCATCGGCACAACGCCTCGTAGCCGTGAAGACGACCGGTGCGTGCTTCGACGATCGCCTGGAACTCAAGGGAGAGCTGGCGCCGCTGGATGGCCCCACGGAGGTTGTGTTCGATTTGGGCCCGTTTGACGACCTTTGAACGCAGGACCGTGTCGAACTCATAGATATGGGATTCGGTGTGCTGTTTGGCCTCGTACATTGCTGTGTCTGCGTCGCGGATCAGCGTTTCGGAACGCCGCGCGATGGCGGTGGCGTTGTCTTCACCGTCGTGGCCGGAGCGGACCACGCGATGTTCGAGCGTCAGGTCGATGTCTGCTGCGTTGGCGATCCCGATCGATGCACGCAGGTGGATCGTGTGGTCGGGGAGCACAAAGGGCTCGTCAAAGGCCGACGCGAGCCGCTTGGCGAAGCGTGTGCGATCGACGGGATGTGAGCATTCGAACAGCACCAAGAACTCGTCGCCACCAAACCGGGCGACGGTATCGGCCGGCCGGCAGAGGCTGCGCAGCCGCATGGCGATCATCTGCAAGATCTGGTCGCCGGTGCCATGGCCGTAGGTGTCGTTGACGAACTTGAATCGGTCGACGTCGATGAACGCAATCGCGACCCGGCGAATGGTCGTCGTCGAGGCCATTGCTTTGCGGAGGCGTTGTTCGAACAGGTTGCGGTTGGGTAGGCCTGTGAGTTCGTCGTGGTTGGCCTGATAACGGATGTGCTCTTCTGCCGCTCGCCGCTGTTGGGCGTTCGAAATGACCTGGGTCAGCTGCTGGAGAAATGCGACGTTGTCGTCGGTGATCTCGACTTCTTCGTCGCTTTCAACAATGACAAAGCCCAGGATGCCGTCACGGTGCTCGATGGTGGCGAGCATTGCGGTCACCATGTTGGGGTGCAGCGGGGTGGTCGGACCTGAATAGGCGTCGATCGCTGCGATCTGATCATTCGGCAGCAGTTGCTGATCTACTTCGGAGGCGGGGTGCACCTGTGTAGTGGCCCTCCGGATCAGCTGGGTGCGGTCGGCTCCGAACTCATAGAGATCGGCCCGAGTCCAGCCCATCGACTCGACGATGCTGTGCACGGCCTGCTCATAGAGCTGAGACATCGGCATGCCGGCAAGCGCTTCGGCGCCGAGGTGGGCCACCACAACCTGGCGGCGTGCCTCCCCGGTGATCGTCGCGTTGAACATCGAGAATCGCCGCAGTGAGTGATTCATGGTCCGCACCAGTTCAGCCCAGTCGCCGTCAAAGTCGCCGACGTCGCCTTGGACATCGAACGCGCCGTTGCGGATTGCGGTGTTCAGCCGGCGTGTCTCGTCGAGAAGCGACGTCATGGTTTGGCTGAGTGACCGAAACGAATGCGCCACCAGTCCAATCTCGTCCTGGCTTTCGTACTGGACCGGTGGTGGGCGCCGTCCCGAAGCGAGTGAGCGGGCCGCGGTGGCGACGTCCTGGAGGGGACGAACGATTCCACGGCGAGAAAACCAGACCAACACCAACGTCGCGGACACTACGAAGATCATGAACAGGAGGTTCCTGATCTCGGACCGTTTCGCCTGGGCGTTCTCGTTGTCCGCCGCCTGTCTGACCGCTTCGAGCTGCTGGTCAAACAGGCCGCGTGCCATTTCAATCGAAGCTCGCGACACCGTGTTCCAGCGTCCGGTACGGATCTGGAGTGGCATTGTTTCGGCAGACTTGAACTCTTGATGGGCGGCTTCGAGAGCGCCTTGGGTGTTGCGATTCCGCCAGAGGTCGCGTGCGTCGTCGTCGTTGGCGACGGTGATGTCGGCTGAGATTTCGTCGATGACGGCCTGGATGGCTCCGTACTGGGTGGACTGCTCGCGCGACATCAGGAATGTGTCGAGCTCGTCGGATTCGAGGGCGAGTTCCTGTGCGATCGCTACCGCCCATTCGTGTCGCTCCTGAAACACGGTGACCAGACGGCCGAACTGGACAGCGGCGCGTCCGATGGAGACCAGCCGGTTGGAGGGCAGCGAGGCCAGCAGTTCCTCGACGACAGATCCCACGCTTTCGGTTGCGCTTTGATACTGCTCGCTGACGGTGACAGCGCTGATGGTGTACACCGCACCGTCGTCACCTTGTTGCACCTCTTGGCTTGACTCTCCGGCGGCGCCGACCGGAGTTTCCCCAGGCACTCCGGCTTGAGGCGCTTCCCGATCGTCGCCAATGGCAGCGTCGGCCGCGGCTTCGGCGATGTCTCGCGGTTCCGCCGGGGTCCGGACGGTGACCGGCTTCCTGGCCAAGGCTTCGTCAGAGGCCGTCCGGGCTTGGATGACCAGTCCGGTCCAACTGTTTTCGCCACCTTCGAGTACCCGCTCAACCGGGACGTCGACCGCTCGCTCAAACGCGGAGCCATCGACGTTCTTGGCGAAATCTTCCAGGGCTTTATCGGTCTCGGCCCGCGACCGCTTGACCTCCTCTGCCGCGGCTTGTCGCTCCGCTGGGGTTGCGGTCGGCGACAATCCGGCCTGGTCGATCGCAGCGAATCGTTCGTTGCCTAATGCGGACATCACTTCGACGCTGAGGTCGAGGACGTTCGAGTAATCGCGAACAGCGGTGACCTTCTGGCGTTCGGCGATGGTGTCGGGGACCGCATAGACCAAAAACGCCATCGTCGGCACGAGGGACAGCAGCGCCAGCTTGGGGCCGATTCGGAGATTTCGGAGCCGGAGGCCCATGGGCCAGCGACTTCGTCCCATGGCTGCTCCTGTACCGATAGTCCTCAGCGTCCACGCACCACACGTGACCGGAGCGGAGCAAGAGCTCCGGTCGGTCGGCCCGGTCAGCCGCCAAAAGACGGAGTCTGAACCTTTCGGAGCGGCCTTCAGAAATAAGGGCCAGCGCCAGATGCGTTACAAGTGTGCTAGCGATACTAGTGATGGAGTTGCGGCTTGTGCACTATAGATTTTGCGACCTTTCCTAATGTTGAAACGATCAGCGCCGCTAGCACGGCAAACGCGCGGTTTCTGTTGTAACGATCTGTTCACTTTAGAGGTTGCGCTGGCCGCCACATTGCGCTCCCGGCCCGCCGGTTGGAGCGTCCGTGGCTGGGCTGACCTGCGATGATCGCTTCCTAGCCGCGAAGCACTTGGCCGCCATCTACGTTGATGATTTGGCCGGTGACCCACGCAGATTCATCGGAGAGCAAAAAGCTGCAAAGGCCAGCGAGATCTTCGGGTGTTCCCAAACGTTTGATCGCCAAAGCGGCAACCATGGGCTGAACCATCGACTCGGGAACGATCTTGCGGGTAGCTTCGGTATCGATCGGTCCCGGCGCTATGGCGTTGACCCGAATACCGCCGTGTCCCAGTTCGTGGGCGAGTTGGTGGGTGATGCCATTGATGCCGACCTTGGCCAGCCCGTAAAAGCCGGAATACATCCACGAGGCCGTCGAGGATTGATTGACGATGCTGCCCCCGCCTGCTTTCCGCATGGCGGATACAACCGCCCGGGCACACACCAAAGCGCCGAACATGTTGACCGACATGAACCGCTGCAGGTAGTCCCAATCCACAGAGATCAGGGCGTCGAGTTCCATGTCGTGGTAGATCGCCGCGTTGTTCACGAGACCATCGATCGAGCCGAACGCATCCAACGTCGCAGTCGCCATGGCGTTGGCCGAGTCTTGATCCGAGACGTCGACGCTGACCGCGACTGCGTTTCCACCGTCGGCACGAATCCCTTCTGCGACGGCTTCCGCTGCTTCGGAGCGAAGGTCAGCCACGACCACGTTGGCGCCGTCGCGGGCAAAACTCTGGGCATACACCGCGCCGATACCCTGGGCGGCGCCGGTCACGATGACGGTCTTTCCGGTGAGGTTTGCCATGGGAGGCTCCTGTGACGTTGTCCCGACGAATGTCTCCGTCGAAGGTGGATGTTCGTTCTGAGAGGCACCGCGGGAAGCGGGCCGGCTATCTGGCCCTTCGGGGGTCGACCGCTTTGCGGGTCACCCGCTGGTTCGATGTGATGTCGGGGTGGGGACCATCGGTCTCGGCGCCCACCGCGCGGCCCGCTCGGACCGGGGGGCGTGGCTGTACTTCGAGGATCGGAACGTGGGCGCCTGGAGGTTGGGTCGCGACCCAGACGATGGCGTCCGCGACCACCGAGGGGTCGAGCGCGTCGAGGTGCTGCTGCAAACCCCATTTCCGCCAGAGGGCGATAACGCGTTCAAAGTCGACGGACACCCAGCTAGCAGCAAAGTCCGAAATAGTGGCGCCTGGGCGAACGACCGAGATCCGCACCGAGGGGTCGTCGTATTCCATCGCCAAAACCCTGGCCAAGTGTTCTGTGCCCATCTTCGCTGCTGAATATGCCGCCTGAAATGGGCGGGGGTGCGGTGCAGCATCCGACGTGACGAAGACCAGATCGAGCGTCGGGCAGGTTCTTTCCTCCCACGCCTTGAGCGCGTGGTGTGCGACGACCGCGGGTCCTGCGAGATTGGTCAAGATGTCGCCGTGGATCAACGCGGGCGCCAGGTCAGCAAGCAGTCCAGGCGAAGATACGCCAGCGTTTGAGACCACAAGCCCTGGCGAACGGCCCCACCGTTCCAGGCACGCGGCGAAACCGTCTGCCACCTGGTCGGGCTGGGTGACATCCATCGCGATCGCCAGGAGTTCCCCGGGAGCGCCGACAGCGGTCTTGCCGATTTCTTGCAATCGGTCCAACCGCCGTGCCGCAGCAGCAACTTTCCAGCCGGCGTCGAGCAGCCGTTCGACCACTACGCGCCCGATGCCCGACGAGGCGCCGGTGACCAGAGCGCAGCGCTCGGCCATCGGGTCAGACGGCAACTGCGATGACCTTGGTCTGGAGGTACTCCTCGAAGCCGGCGACCCCCATCTCGCGTCCGATGCCGGACTGTTTGTACCCGCCGAACGGGACGTCATGGCCGTACCAGATGCCTCCGTTCACCGACACGGTGCCTGTCCGGATGCGGCGGGCGACGGCCATCGCGTGTTCAGTATCGGCGCTAAAGACGCTGCCCGACAGCCCGTAGGGAGAGTCGTTGGCGATGGCTACCGCCTCGTCGTCGCCGTCGTAGGGGATCGCAACCATGACCGGCCCAAAGATCTCTTCCCGGGCGATTCGCATATCGTTGGTGACGTCGGCGAAAAGCGTCGGTTGCACATAGAAACCCGGCAGATCTGGCGGGGTGCCGCCACCGATAACCAGACGGGCGCCTTCGTCTTTGCCGAGGTCGACGTACGACAGCACCCGTTGGCGCTGTCGTTCGCTGATGACCGGTCCAAACATGATGCTGGGATCGTTCGGGTCGCCCGGCCCCATTGCCGTCATCGTGGCGGCGACCAGTTCGACACCCTCCTCGTAACGATCCCGGGGTAGCAGTATCCGTGTCGTGATGGCACAGCCCTGCCCGGCATGAGTGCAGACCGTCAGCCCGGCAAGCCCCGCGGCGCTGGCCAGGTCGGCATCGTCTAAGACAACGAAGGCAGATTTGCCGCCGAGTTCGAGGAAGACCGGTTTGACCGATGCTGACGCTGCTTCCATGACAACCCGGCCTGTCGCGGTCGACCCGGTAAAGGACACCATCGCGACGCGTTCATCGGTCGAAAGCGGCGCGCCGAGCGCGGGGTCTGAACCCGTGACGACGTTGAGGACACCCGGTGGCATATCGGTCTGCGCGGCCAGCCAGCCGAGAAACACGCCCGTCAGCGGTGTGTCCGGCGCGGGTTTGAGAACGACCGTGCAGCCTGCCCCTAGCGCAGGAGCGACTTTTGCGATGTTGATCTGGTTGGGGAAGTTCCAAGGGGTGATCGCTCCGACAACGCCAGCGGGTTCGCGGCGAGCGATCCGGTCCGTTGCGATACCGAATGGTTTGGCGACGCCGAGGCTCTGCTCCCATTCGTACCGATCGACCAGGTCAGCAACCCAGGCGAGTCCTTCGATCGGGTCGTTGAGTTGGGCGCCGTAGGTCAAAGCGAGCGGAGCGCCGACCTCGGCGACGGTCAGCTGTCGCCACAGCTCTCTGTACTCGACGCACAGGCTGTGTAGTTGTCGCAGGCAGTGAGCCCGAAATGCCGGATCGGTCGCCCATTCGGTGTGCTCAAACGCGTCAGAGCACGACGCTATTGCCTGGTCCAGATCGTCGATCGAACCGTCCGCTGCCTCCGCGAACGGCTCTGCCGTCGCAGGATTGATGTCAGCGTAGGAAGCGCCCGAAGTGGCTGGCCTGAGCTCACCGGCAATCAGGAGTTTGCTTTCTAAGAATGACAGATCAGATGGCGCGCTGGACGGTGAGGAGTTGGACGGAACTGAACCAGAGTTGCCCACGGCGGGTTACGGCTCCCTTGTGCGTTGGACGGTTATAGAGACAGACGCGTGGGGCTGGTGGGCGGTTGTCGCCCGCTACTCGGCGCCCGCGGCAATCGTTTCGGCGATCTCCCCGGCACGGGTGTCGACCAAGTCGGCAGGAATGGCGCCAGTTTCTTTCGTGGATGCGATGGCCCGTTCGATCTCTTCGGCCAACACTTCGTCGCGGCCCAGCAACTCTTCGGGCTCTGCATCTTGAAAGTGCAAGACCCCCATCTCTTCGTAGGCCTTTTGCACCTTGTCGCCCCACAGCCCGATCCGCTTGACGTTAGGCACAATCCGGCTGAACAGTTGGCGTCGGTATTCGGCCATCCACGGTGACTGCCGCACGTACTCCATGCATTCCTCAGTGGGCAGATCGAGGTTCTCCCAAACTTCTTCGGCGAGGAAGCGGTCGCGCAACAGGTACGACGCTTCGACGACAAACTCTTCGCGCTCGTCCTTCTCGGCTTGGGTGAGGTCGGCGTAGGCGTCCTGCAAGGCCAGGATCCCAAATGCCACGTGGCGGGCCTCGTCGGCCATGATGTAGGCGTTCATGCTCTTGACCAGCGGTTCTTCGGTGAGGTCGCGCACGACGCCGAACGCACCAAGCGCCACTCCTTCAACCATGATCTGCATGCCCAGGTAGGTGAAGTCCCAGCGTTCGTCGCCGATCGTCTGGTCGAGCAGGGTCTTGAGGTGCCGGTTGATGGGATAGGTCATCTCCATCTTCTCGTTCAAGAACTTGGCGAAGGTCTCACAGTGTCGGGCCTCATCGATGACCTGGGTGGATGCGTAGAACTTTGAGTCGATATCGGGCACCGTCGAAACGATCTTGGCGCCGCAGACCAGCGCACCCTGTTCGCCGTGCAGGAACTGCGAAAACAACCAGCTACCGGCGTGCTTGCGAAGGTCATCCTTTTCTTGGCGGGACAGCTTGTCCCAGAGCGGTGACCCGAAGATCGGCACCTGAAAGTCGGGCATCAGCGTCTGTGCGCTGAAGTCGATGTCGGTGGACCAGTCGATCCGGTGCTGAGCGTTCCACTGGCGGTCCTTGCCCTTTTCATACAGGTGCAAGAGCCGGTCCCGGCCTTCGTCATACTCCCAGCTGAACACGGTGTCAGCTCCGTGGGCGGGGATATGCCAGCGCGTCTCTTCAACGGGCAGCTGGTAGGTACGAGTAGACATAGGGCCTCCCAAGAACAGTGTCCGCGTGCCCTCGTCGGCCGGACGCGGTGATTGGCGACAGGGTTTCACGAGTTTTAGCAGCACGTCAATACAGCCAGCAGGCCGGTCAGTCGCGCAAATGCCCTGGCAGAAAATGCTTTCTGGGTCCTTGCGGCAGAGCGCGTTCGTTGTTACACGGGCGCTGAGCAGGAGGTCGTCAGACGCCCGATCGGCTCGCCGCCTGGCGAGCCCACGCGTAGTCCGCCTTCCCGGTGATCTTTCTTTCCACGTGGTCGACCACGACGAAGGCTTTCGGGACCTTGTAGCCGGCGAGCTGGGTTCGGCAATGTGCCCTCACCCGGTCGGCGTTGTACCCGTCGCTACCATCGGCCCCGGGCTCAACCGAGTCGCGGCGAAGGGAGCTGGTGCCGTACGAACCAGAGTCGACGTCTCGAAGCGAGAGGACGGCGACGACTCGTTGCCCAAAGCGTTCGTCCGGCAGGCCGACCACCAGACAATCGTTGACCTCGGGAAGTTGTTTGATGACCGCTTCGACCTCTTCGGGAAAGACCTTCTCGCCGCCTGTGTTGATCACCATCGAACCGCGACCGAGGACGACGATGGTGCCGTCGGCTTCGACGAGCGCCTGGTCGCCCGGCACCGCCCAGCGGACGCCGTGATGGACCGGAAAGGTTGTCGCGGTTTTAGCGGGATCGTTCCAGTACTCGAGCGGGATGTGGCCTCGACGGGCCAGCAGGCCAACGGTGGACGAACCTGGGAGTACAGGACGACCATCGTCATCGATCACCGCGGTCGTGGCATCGCCTCGTAATCGCAGCCGACCAGAGGCATCGGGCTCAAGAATCCGGCCATGTCCACCCGTTTCCGAGGCCCCATAGCGGTCGAGAATTCGAACCTGGGGGAGTGCCGCGGTCAACTCTTCTCGGACCCGCTCGGTCAATGGCGCGCCCGAAGAAGAGATGAAACGCAAATTGCCCAGTGGCCGGTGGCGTGTCGGTCCGAGCGAGTCGAGCAGTGGGCGTGCCACGGCGTCGCCGATCACCATGATCAGTTCCACCGCGTACCGTTCGGCCAAGGACCACGCAGTTGCACCGTCGAACGAACGGTCGGTCGCAAGGACCAGGGTGCCTCCCGACAAGATCGTGGTGAGCGCTACCCATTGCGCACCCCCGTGGATTAGTGGGCACAGCGGCATCCTGACCCGTACGGGGTTGCCCATCTCGGCCCAGCGGCCTGCATCGGCCGGATCGGTTAAGGCCGGAAAGCCCTGCCGCGGCACGCCACCGCCTCCGAGCGCTCCGAAGAAGATGTCTTCGTGCCGCCAGACCACGCCCTTGGGCATACCGGTCGTGCCCCCGGTGTAGAGGATGTAATGGTTGTCGGCACTCCGGTCGGTGGCCTCGGGGCGAGCGTCGGTCTGGGCTTCACAGGCGGCTGCCAGTTCGCTGCCGAAGGTAAGGATCGCATTCAGCGGCCGTTCCATGTGTGCGCTCGCGGCACGAACCACCTCGGCAAGGTCGCTTTCAGTGACGACAACCGAGACCGCTGCGTCGGTAAAAACATAGGCGAGTTCGGGAGCGGTATATCGGTAGCTCGCGTTGATGGGCACCGCGGCGATCTTGAAACACGCCAACGTCACGATCATGAACTGGGCGTGGTTGTAGCCGTGCACAACGACGTGGTCGCCGGGTCGCACGCCGACCGAACGCAACAAATGTGCGGCTTGGTTGGCAAGGCGATCTACCTGGCCGTAGTTGAGCTCGCCACCGACGGCCTCTCGTTTGTCAGATCTATTGGTGTTGTCGCTCCCGGCTTCGCCTGGCTTTCCTCCCCATGCCAGGCACATGCGGTCCGGAATGCGTTCAGCGGCGGCTTCAAAGATGTCTGCGAGTTGGAATTCCATTCGGGGCTCCCCAGCGTTTCTGCCTCGCACGACAGCTTGCCCGACGGTGGTGGGCCAGCTTGGTTTGAAGGCGCGCTGTCCGACGCGCCCAGCGCCGTAAGATCGGCCCCCGCAACGCGTCCGAACGCCAATCGATGAGGTGCCAGATGACAACAGAAGTTGAAGCTCGCCGGAAAGAGTTGGACGACCAGTTCGCCGATTTCCGCAAGGATCTCGGCAAGATCCACGAAGCGGTCACCAAGCTTGACGCTGCCGGGCCACAAGACGACGTCTACGGGCTTCTTGAAGACCTTGAGGACACGGTCAAGAAGGTGCGAACGGGCGGTCTGCTTGGCGGCGGCGCCAAATCGCTCCGGAAGGCGCGCGACGCCTACCTGGAGGCGAAGGGGCAGAAGTAGCCCGATGGACCCGCACACCCGGCTGCCCGCCGACCCCAGATCACCGCGGGCGCGCCTTGCCGCGGTCTCTCGCCCGATCGTCGAGATCAACACGCTCGCTGAGCTTGTTGCACTCGGCGGGCGCCTCGACGGCGTGGCGTTACAAGGCATCGTCGTTCCTCCCGGACTGATCGATTGGGCGGCGGCCGACGTGGCCGGTCTGACACTTCTGGGGGTTCGCTTCGAAGATCCAGCCGAAGAAGCGACGGCTCGCGCTCGTGGAGCGCTCGTGTTCCCGCGCTTTCCCGATCGGCCGTACGACGCGTATCGGACGACGCTGTACACCGAAGACGAACTCAACGCGGTCGTGCACTCCGGCAGCGGGACGCTCGACGCAGCGATCTACCGTCATTATGAAGACGCTGGCCGAGACCATCCCGATGTGGTCGAGTCGTTGGCGCAGCGCATCCACGACCACGCCATCGACGATGCGCTGTCAGAGTTGCTCGAAACGATTGATCGCCCGATCGTGGGGATCATGGGCGGGCACAACCTGTCCCGGGCCGACCCATTGTTTGCGTTGACCGCCGAACTGGCCCGGCGCCTGACGTTAAACGGTTTCATCGTTGCGACCGGCGGAGGTCCTGGTGCGATGGAGGCGGCGAACCTCGGAGGTCTCTGCGGCCGTCTCGACGCCGACGGGCTTGCCGAACTGGTGGCGGGGCTGGCAGACGCCCCTCATTGGCAGGACGAAGCTTGGGGAGACGTCGCCACCCAGGTCCGAGCTGGGATCGCGTCAGGCTCTACCACGCTTGGCCTGCCCACATGGTTCTACGGGCACGAACCGACCAACCGTTTTGCGACCCATATCGCGAAGTACTTCTCGAATTCGGTCAGGGAGGACCGCCTCCTCGCCTTGGCGAACGGCGGCGTTGTTTTCACCCCGGGCGGGCCCGGAACGGTGCAAGAAGTCTTCCAAGACGCGGCGCAAAACATCTACGAGACATTTGGGCCAGCAGCTCCGATGGTCTTTTTGGGTGCAGAGGAGTGGGACCGTAGCGGGGTTGTTCCGCTCATCAGCACAATGGCGGCAAAGAAACGAACGAGCGTTTCGATTACCGTGACCGACGACTTGGATGTGGTCGTTGAAGCAATGCTGGCGGGGATGACCTGAGCTGCGTAAGGCTCGTCTAATCCCCGCTCCTCACCAGCGCCTGAGAGAGTCAGCGGTTTGGTCAGGTCTGCGATACCAGCGACGCATTGTCGTCGACCGTTGCGGTCAGGTCGATGACTCGATTGTCTGCGAGGAAGGCTACGAGCAGGTCGATGACCTCCGGGTTAGTCAGCAACCCAAGATGGCCGGTGTTGGGAATCGACGCCTGCTGTGACCGCGCCAGAAGTGCGTAGTTAGGCGGAACGAGCACGTCGCCTTCGCCCTGAATGGTGAGCCAGTTCTGCCGTGGGTCGTCCCCTTCGGTCATGGCCCGCACCAAGTCGCTGCCTGGCCGGAGCTCTTTGAGGGCTTTAGGCATGAACGGAACGGCGGTCAACGGCGTGCCGTTCAACGGTGAACCGAGCGTTGCGACACAGCCCAAATTGGGGGCTCCGCCGAGGAGACGGTCATAGACGCGGGTGACGACACCGCCCAATGAATGACCGATCACGTGCACCGTGTCGGATCCGGTTGCTTCTTTCACCCTGGTGATGCTCGCAGCGAGTGCGCCTGCGATCTCTGCGGGGCTGTCCCCCGACGCGTTGTAGTTGAACCTCACCCAGTGGTTGTACCCGCGAGCGGTCAACGCTTTCATCAGCGGTTCCCACGCGGTCCAGTTGTGAAAGATTCCATGCACCAAAACGATCGGCGGGCGATCGCAGTTGTCGCCCGGTTCCGTGGTTTGACACTTTCGGCGAATGATTTCCTCGTCGGGAGGCTGTTTGATTCCCGCCAGGTACCGAAGGCCGAAGCGAGCGAGCGCAGCGGCTTCGGATGGGGTTGCCAACAACACCTCGGACAACGTGCTCATGTGCGATCTTTCATGAACTAGGGCGCAGCCGACCAGGTCGGTTCACTCCCAAAGGGGTGGGGTCTAGCCCCGGTCGCGTGTGACGGATAACACCCGAGCCGGCGTGGTCGCCACGCTACTTGCGGCGTGTGTCATCGAGGCCGCGTCGCTGACCAACTTCGCACGCGGCGGCGAACGGTCACGGCCGCCGATTGCTGTCCGCGGAATCCTTGGAGAGCGCGAACAGGCTGGAAAACTTGTTCACGAAAGCAGCGGTGCTCGTACCGAGAGCCCCACAACTGCCCGAAACGGACGATGGTCGATCACATGACGTCAGCTAACGATGGCTCAGAGGCCGCAGCGGTCTGGATTGAACGGGACCGCCGACGCGTGTGGCATGGCTTCACCCAGATGGCGGCCTATGCGCAGAACTCGCCGATCATGGTCGACTCAGCCGAAGGCCGCGAACTCCTCGACGTGGACGGTCGCCGCTACTTCGACGCGATCAGTTCGTTGTGGGTAACGACGTTGGGGCACCGGGTGCCCGAACTCGACGAAGCGCTTCGCGCCCAGATCGACAAGGTGGCGCACTCGACTCTGTTGGGGAACGGCAACACGGTTGTGGTCGAACTCGCCGAGGCTCTCAGCGACGTCGTACCGGTCGTTGATCCGCGGTTCCTGTTCGCAAGTGATGGGGCAGCGGCCGTTGAGCAGGCGCTCAAGATCGCCTTTCAGTACTGGGTGAATAGGGGTGTCGACGGGCGCACCAAGTTCTTGTCGCTGACCGATGCGTACCACGGAGACACGACGGGTTCGATGTCGGTCGGAGGCGACGGTTTTGGTGTCGACATCTTTGACCCGATGCGGTTCGGTGTCGTTCGCGCGCCGGGATATGCCTCGCCACACGCCCTCGACCGCGCCGCCGCGATCGTCGCAGAACGCGCTGCCGAACTGGCCGCGGTGGTTATCGAGCCACTCGTTCAAGGGGCCGCAGGTATGCAGGTTGCCGACGCTGACGGGTTTGCCGCGCTGGCGGAGATGTGCGCTCACTGCGATGTGCTGCTGATCGCTGACGAGGTGGCGACGGGATTTGGGCGCACCGGTACGTTGTTTGCCTGCGAACAGGCTGGTCTGGCCCCCGACCTGATGGCGATCGGCAAAGGCATCACCGGCGGCTATCTGCCGATGGCGGCCACGGTCGCATCTCGCCGCGTCGCTCAAGCTTTCGAGGGTGAAGATCTGGGGCCCAAAACGCTGTACCACGGGCATAGCTACAGCGGGAACGCGCTCGCGGCCGCCGTTGCCCTTCGCCACTTGGAACTTCTGGATGAGTGGCATGTGCTCGACAACGTCCGGGCCCGGGCCGATCAGGCGCGCACCCTCCTAGGTGAGCGGATCGCACCGCTTGGCGGCGTTTCGGAGATTCGCCAGCGGGGCCTGATGATCGGGGTGCAGCTCCAGGCGCCCCGCGCCGGACTGCGCTGGGGTCGCCGGGTGTGCGCTGCTGCCGTCGCCCGGGGTGTGTTGCTCCGCCCGCTCGGCGATGTGGTGGTGCTGATGCCGCCGTTGACCACCACCGAAGCAGAGATGGCGATGGTGGTCGACGTGCTCGCTGTCAGCATCGCTGAAGTGTGTGGCAAGGACCTGGCGGACGCTGTATGAGTGAGGTCGTCGGCTGGTCAACCCTGATCGATACACACCTCAGCGCGATCCGTTCCCGAGGCCAATGGCGGGTCTTTCGCGATCTCGATGGCGGCTCACCTGTCACGTCCCGTGAGGGGCGCATGGTGGTGCACTTCGCGTCGAATGATTACCTCGGTCTTTCTCAGCATCCTGACGTGATAGCGGCGATGCAGGACGCCGCACGACGGTATGGCGCGGGCGCAGGTGCCGCCAGGCTGATCGTCGGGAGCCGCCCCGTGCACGCTCAGCTTGAGGCCGCCCTGTGCGACTGGTTTGGTGCCCCGAGCGCGCTGCTCTTTCCGACGGGTTTCGCCGCAAATCTCGGTGTTCTGGGCGCGCTTGCCAAAGCAGGCGGTCCGAACACCCTGATCTGTAGTGACCAGTCCAACCACGCGTCGATCATCGACGGCGCTCGGCTTGCCCGCGCCGAGGTGGCGGTGTTTCGCCACCGCGACGTCGCCCACCTTGGTGAGATTCTTCAGGCACACCGCAGACGGTCGACGGTCGGTCCGGTGCTCGTCGTGACAGACAGCGTCTTTTCGATGGACGGTGATGTCGCGCCTCTTGACGCGCTGATCGAAGTGACCGCTCGGTACGGCGGGCTGCTGGTGGTCGATGAAGCCCACGCCGTCTTTGAGCGGTTTCGTTGGCGTCGGGGCGTCGTCATCGTGGCGACGCTTTCGAAGGTCTTTGGGGCACAAGGTGGCGCGGTCGTAGCCGACAAGGCGACCATCGATCTGTTGCGCAACACCGCAAGAGCCTCCATCTTTACCACCGCGCTGAGCCCGCCTGTCGCCGCTGCGGCAGTGGCGGCGCTCGGCATCTGCGCGTCCGCCGAAGGTGACCGTCGCCGGGCGCATCTGCGAACTCTGGTCGATCTGCTGAAACCGGGCCATCAGAGCGCGATCGTGCCGGTCGTGGTGGGCGATGAGCAGCGAGCGCTAGCCGTGGCTGCATCCTTGGAATCTGCTGGCGTGGTGGTGCCCGCGATCCGTCCCCCAACCGTCGCTCCCGGAACGTCGCGGCTCCGGGTCGCGTTAAGCGCCTCTCACGAGGCCGCTCAGGTCGAGATGCTGATCGACCTGCTCTCGGCGCTCCAGGTTGAATGGTGAGCGCCCGACGCCCCGGGCGCCTCGCTGTGGTCGCCGGAACAGGGACCGACGTCGGAAAGACCTGGGTGGGTGCTGCAGTCGCTCGGTGCCTGGTGCGTCAAGGTCGTTCGGTGGCGGTTCGCAAACCAGCGCAGTCGGCGGCTCCGGGCTCGATCACCGACGCCTGCGTTTTGGCCCAAGCGAGCGGCGAAACGCCGGACGCTGTCGCCTGGAGGGACGGGACATTCGACGTTGCGTTGGCGCCTCCCATGGCTGCCGAGGTGGCCGGTCGCCGTGCTCCTCTGATCGACGAGCTCGCCGACTGGACCGCTGCGTCCTGGCCAGCCGAGCCGCGTGATGCGGGGCTGGTCGAGTTGGTCGGTGGGGTGCTGAGTCCTCATGCGCCTGACGGTGATGGGATCGATCTGACCCGGCGAATCAGGCCCGACCTGGTGGTCCTCGTTGCTCACGCGGGGTTGGGCACCATCAACGATGTGCGGTTGAGCGTTGCCGCCTTGCGGGCGGTCGCTGCACCGGTAGTCGTCATGTTGAACCGTTTCGACCCGAGCGACGACCTTCACTGCCGAAACCGGGAGTGGTTGGCCGGTCGGTGTCAGCTGGAGGTCGAAGTCTTGGTCGACGGCCTCGCTTGGCGAATCTGCTGAACGCGTTGGCCGGTCGTTCCGGTCGGCTGCGCCTGGCGACCGCAGTGCCCGCCGCACGTCGAGCGTGCTGCCATTACAGGTCGCCGGAAAGCACGGTCACCGAGCCGAGCGCTCGCCACGCCACCGCAGCAGCTCCGATGAGGGGGGCGTCAGGGCCGAGGCGGGCGGGTTCAATGCGGGCTCCGCGAGCGAATGAAAGTTGGGCTCGGTCATTCAGCTCCTGTTGGGCTGCTGCAAAGAACGGCCGACCAAAGCCCAGAGCGACCGACCCTGCGACGACGGCAAGGCCGATGTCTAGGAGCGACACAGCGTCGGCTACCGCTCGGCCGACGAGCGTTCCGCATCGTCGCCGCACCGCCTCATCGGCGTACTGCGGTGCCGAGCCTGTGACGGCCGCGATCGCTGTCCCCGACGCCTCGGCTTCGAGACATCCATATGCCCCGCAGGCACACCGACGGCCATCGGGCACGACGTTGACATGGCCGATGTGGCCAGCGTTGCCCAGTGCCCCGTCGAGGAGCCGTCCGTCCACCACGATTCCGCCGCCGACCCCAGTCGAAACGACCATCGCGATGAAGTTGTCCACCCCTTGACCCGCGCCGCGCCACCCTTCGGCCAGCGCGAGTGCTTTGGCGTCGTTGTCGATCCACACGGGCATGTCGAGCGCGCTGGCGGCGACCTGCCGGAGCGGAAACCGTCGCCAGCCGGGGATGTTGAGGGGTGAGACCGTCTCACCGTTTGGGTCCATCGGGCCCCCGCAGCCGATCCCACAGGCGACGGGAGCGGTTTCTGCTTCGGCGAGCACCACTGACACCGCCGCAAGGATTTCGGCCCATAACTCCGCGCCGTCGGTGGTCTTCGGCGTGGGTATCCGGTGACGATGCAGGACTTGACCGCCGCTGCCTACCAGGCCGAGGTCGACCTTGGTGCCCCCTATGTCCAGCGCAAGGACCGCTCTCATGGGTCAATCATTGCGGCCCGTCGGCTCCGCGTCGAGCCACAAAGCGGGCGAAGGGACAGTGGCGGGCAGGGTGAGCCAGCGCCGGGAGGGTCGACCAAGGGTCCTTCAGCTCAGCTAGCCGCGCTGCCCTGGTCGTCGGGTGTCGCAAACCAGTCGCCGAGATACTCAAGCATCGCGTGGGTCGAATCGCCGACGGCTGCCAGCCGCTCTCGGCCGATGTGGTCCATGACGACTTCTCGAACATCGCGGACGTGGTCGGGGGCAGCGGCCTCGAGTGCTGCAAACCCGGCATCGGTAATGACGGCGAACGAGCCGCGGCGATCGTCGGGGACGGCCTCGCGTTTGACGAAGCCCATTTCGACGAGGCGATCGACTCGGAACGTGAGCCGACTGCGTGAAAGAAGGGCTTGGCCTGCGAGGTCGGTCATGCGCAGCCGCCGACCGTGCGCTTCAGAGAGGTGAACGAGGATCTCGTAATCGCTCAGGGCGATGCCGTGACTGGCCCGCAGTCGCGAGTCGAGAGCGTCCGTCGTGAGGGAAGCGGCGCGGTAAAACGAGCGCCACACGTTCTGCTCTTCGGTTGACAGCCAGGGTGTCTCTTCCAACAGAGATCCTTTTGCGGGGCGGCGCCCTGGGAGCTGTTCCGCAGGCGCCTGACGCGGGGTCGGGGCGACGGCGAGAACGGGGCAATCGCAGCCGCATCGTGGTTGGGGTGACGGCGCTACGCTCGATGTCCGGCACTGTTGTGCCGTCCAAACATTTTGTTCAAAACGCAGAGTCTTCGATCGAAGAGAGTAACGCGGGTGGCAGTCAGCGCCTGAAGCATTCGGCAAAATTGCATCCGAGCTGCGCTTCTGTCGCGGGTGGTCTCCCGACGGCCTCGAGTTGGTGTTCGTATCCCTCGGTCCCGGGGGCAAGAGATCCGCTTTCCGCTGGCCGCGACTAGGTTTCGCCAAGGTCCGTTCGGGGGTGTTGGGGCCCCAAACTCTGCGGGGCCCCGAGGTGCCCGAGGCCGTACCCGAGATATTGGGGGAGATGTGATGCCAGCTGAAGGTGCCGAGACCAGCGGTCCGGATGAGGGTCGAGTTCATTACGAACGGCTTGATCGCGTCGGGTCGATCCTTCTCGATCGACCACGCCGCCGACACGCGCTCACCTCGAGGATGATCATCGAACTGGCGCAAGGGCTGGCCGCTGCCGAAGCAGACCCAGACGTGCGCTCGGTCGTCATCAGCAGTACCGGGACCGAGACCTTCACCGTCGGCGGTGACCTTGGGGAGCTCCTGCCCCTGTTCACCGGAGTTCGGTCGCCGGCGTCTGAATGGGACGAGGCGTTGCTGTCCGACGTTGCGGTCATGGGTCGGGCAATGATGGTCGACAGCTATCCCAAACCGGTCGTTGCTGCGGTTGCTGGCGACGCTATTGGGGGCGGCTTTGAAATCATGTTGGCCTGCGACCTTCGGATCGTTTCGTCCGAGGCTCGCTACGGGTTGCCAGAGGTCCGTCGCGGCGTCGTCCCCGGCGCTGGTTCCATGGTCCGGCTGCCGCGGCAGGTGCCGTGGGCGGCCGCGATGGAGATATTGCTGGTTGGTGACTTGGTGACCGCTGAGCAACTCCTCGGCTGGGGCCTGGTCAACCGCGTCGAGCGCCCCGATCGGGTCTTCCATGTCGCGCTCGCGATGGCTCAGGCGCTTGCCGACAACGCTCCGCTTGCGGTTCAAGGATGCAAAGAGGTGGCCTTACGCACGGCTGACCAGGAATGGAGTGCGGCGTTCGCAATTGAACGCGAAGTTTCGGCCAGGGTGATGATGTCGCTGGACGCACGTGAAGGGCCCCGCGCATTCAAAGAAAAACGGGCTCCCCGTTTCGAGGGTCGGTGAGCTCTTCTCACCCTACGTGGCTTACATGCAGGTAATTCGCGGGCTTGGTCGCCTCGTTAGCCCTGTATTTGCATTCGTAACAATGGCCGTCGCAACAAAGCGAACGCTGTTCGGTTTTAGGTTGGCGGCCTGCTAAGGCTCGGCTCTTCTCTAAATTCCCATTGCATCGGCCGCGTCGAAGGTGGTGAACTAGCTGACATCGGGATGCAACGACCCCAAGCCGCTAAAAAATGGTCGCATTTTGGCGAGGGCGAGCAAGAGCGAAACCGGCCCGGAGAACCCCAAGCAATATGTCCGGAGGCGGTTTCAATGGTTGCAATCTGGGTGCGGCGTGCGCTACTAGGCGTGGCGGTCGCGGGACTTGTGTCACACAGGCGAACGAACGACAAGGGGCGAGAGGTGACTCAGACTCAAGGATCTTTCGCTTCGTCACCGATCAGGCAACGCTCGCAGCGGCCGTCCTCGGTCACTTGCAGTCACAAACGAGACGTACAGGTCGTCTTTCCGACCGCTCGACGTGACGGCTGGGTGCGCAGGGGAATGCTTGGCCCCGAATGCCACCTGCCGGACCTGGAAGCTGACACCGAAGCCTAGGCAGCCCTCTCGGGCGCACAGTCCGTCGGTTATTCGAAGACGTTGATGGTCCGCTGACGCAGCCAGTGATCAGCCAAGACCAAACAGGTCATCGCCTCGACGATCGGCACGGCTCGGGGGAGCACGCACGGATCGTGGCGACCGGTCGCTGCCAGCAGAACTTCATGGCCGGTCGTTGAAACCGTCCGTTGCTGGGCGTTGATGGTCGCCGTGGGTTTGAAGGCAATCCGCATGTCTAGCGGGGCCCCCGTCGTAATCCCACCCAGGACTCCGCCGGAACGATTCGTTTCGGGCACTGGTTCACCGTTTGGGCCAGGGACGAACGCGTCGTTGTGCTCGCTACCGCGCATCACGGTTCCCGCAAAGCCGGACCCGATTTCAAAACCTTTGGCTGCGGGGATGCTCAGCATGGCTTTTGCCAGGTCGGCGTCGATCTTGTCCATGACCGGTTCGCCAAGCCCGGCGGGAACGTTGCGGGCAACACATCGGACGACGCCGCCAAGCGAATCGCCATCCTTCCGTGCCTGGTCGATCGCACCTTCGATGGCCGCTGCGGCTTCGGGGTCGGGGCAGCGTGTCGCGCTTCTCTCCACGTCATCGAGCGATACCACGTCGGCATTGATGTTGCCGCGAATCGTCGCAACCGACTCGACCCACGAGATCACCTCGATCCCGGTCGTCAACGCCAACAGCTTGCGCGCGACGGCTCCCGCGGCAACGCGTGCTGCGGTTTCTCGGGCCGATGCCCGACCGCCCCCGTTCCAGGCCCGGATTCCGTACTTAGCTTGGTAGCTGTAATCGGCGTGGCTTGGGCGGTACACCTCGCGCATGTGCTCGTAGGCGCCTGGTCGAGCATCGGAGTTGCTGATCACCATGCCGATAGCCGTGCCGAGGGTTAGCCCTTCAAATACCCCGGACAAGATCGTGACCGTATCGGTTTCTTGGCGTTGCGTCGTCAGCTTCGATTGGCCCGGTCGACGGCGATCGAGGTCGGGCTGAATGTCTGACTCGTCGAGTGCCATCCGTGGAGGGCAGCCATCGATGACTACACCTAACGCGCCGCCGTGCGATTCGCCGAATGTGGTGATCCGAAAGATCTGCCCGAAGCTCGAAGACATCTAGGCCGATCCCATCCGACGTTCTGCCTCTGCGGAGAGCCCGTTCACGATAGAAGTAACGGCCCTGGTGACCACCTGTTTCGCAGGCCCGCCGACGATCGCGAGCGCAGGCCGGTAGTGGATCGTCCACGTCAGCGACGTGAGGTCGGGTTCGCCTTGAACGCCCTTGAGCTCGACGAGGCCGTCGTGGTCTTTGACCAGCGGCGTCCCGAAGAGGACGTACCGGTAGGAGTTGGGCGGGTTCCATTCGGTAATCCGCTCAGACGCTCCCAAGGGCCCCAGACCGAGTTTTCGAACGGCGCCGGTGCCGTAGCGATCGCCGATTCCCGCCTCAACGAGGCGGGAGGTCGGGATCATTGTGTACTCAGAGAACTTGTCGTGCTCAGTGAACACGGGCCAGGCCACCTCGGGGGAGGCGTTGACGATCCGGCGAATGATGATTTCGTCCACTGCAAGCCCCCGAGTGACGCTAGCTACGCCTCTGAATGGGTAACCGGCTCTTCGCCCATCCACTCGCGTAGCGTGTTCTTGAGTTTGATCTGTTGAATGAAGATGTCGTGCTCTGGCGGAAGGCCACCGACCGGTTGGGGGCTCTTCAGATAGAAGCTCAGGAACTCCTGGACACCAACCTGGCCTGCGCGGTGCGCAAGGTCCATGAAGAGCGCAAGGTCTAGCACGATCGGGGCGGCCAAGATGGAGTCACGGCAGAGGAAGTCCACCTTGATCTGCATGTCGTAACCCATCCATCCGAAGATGTCGATGTTGTCCCAACCCTCTTTGTTGTCGCGGCGAGGGGGGTAGTAGTTGATGCGGACCTTGTGGTAGATGTCGCCGTAGAGCTCGGGGTACTGCTCGGGTTCGAGGATGGTGTCGAGCACGCCCAGCTTGGAGACTTCTTTGGCCTTGAAGTTCTCGGGGTCGTCGAGCACTTCGCCGTCTCGGTTTCCAAGGATGTTGGTGGAGAACCATCCCGACAGCCCCAACATGCGGGCCTTCAGCCCGGGGGCCAGGATCGTCTTCATCAGGGTCTGGCCGGTCTTGAAGTCTTTACCGGCGATCGGCACACCCTCACGAGCACTCAGCTCGATCATCGCCGGTGCATCGCAGGTGAGGTTGGGGGCACCGTTGGCGTAGGGCACACCCGACTTGAGCGCCGCGTAGCAATAGATCTGTGAGGGGGCGATGTGCGGGTCGTTGTTGCGCAGGCCTTCTTCGAACGCCTCGACCGACTGGTGCACGGCTTGGGCCTCTTCGTAGGCCTCGGTCGAACCGCACCACACGATGACCAGGCGGTCACAGCCGTTCTCTTCTTTGAAGCGAGCCATATCGTCCATCAGGGCCTGGGCCTGGTCCCATTTGGTCGCTTCGGTCTTGACGTGTGTGCCGTGGAGCTTCTTGACCCAACGCTCTTCAAAGACGGCGGTCATAGGCACGATGGCTTCGAGTTCTTCGCGAATGGGCTCGATGTCCTCGGGGCGAAGGACGCCGGCAGCTTTGGCTGCCTCATACGCGTTGTCGGGGATGGGGTCCCAGCCGCCAAAGACGATGTTGTCCAGATCGGCGAGAGGCACGAAGTCTTTGATGAGGGGGTTGCGTCCTTCTGCCCGGTCACCCAGTCGTATGTGAGCCATCTGGGTCAGCGAGCCGATGGGCTGGGTGAGTCCGCGACGGGTGCCGATCACACCTGCATAGAAGGTGGTGGCGACGGCCCCCATACCGGGGGTGAGGATGCCGAGTTTGCCGTCGGCGGGTGCGATCTGGATCGGTTCGGGCATGTGTGCGTTCCTTGTTTGGTTCGTTTTGTTGGTTCAAACCCGAGGCTTGTGCGCTCGTGGTTGGTGATCTGAGGGGTTGCTGGCCGCTGGGTCGAGCATTGTGAGGGTGCGCGTTGACATGTCTAGCGGTTGTCGCGTTCGAATCACAGGACTGCTCTCGTTTGAGAGGGAGGTGGGGGAGTTGGTCGAGCCCCCGGCGGTTGTTCCGGCCGTGATGTGGGAGTCGGCATCGTGGTCAAGCGCTCAGGAATACTTATGTATAAGCATTCGCCTTGTCAAGGTGGGGATCCATAAGCAACACTTATGACTGTGACGGCATCGCTTCCCAACCTGAACCTTCACCAACTGCGCTACCTGCGAGAGGCAGCAAACGCCGAGACGTGGACCGCTGCGGCCGCCAGCCTGGGCGTTTCCCAGTCCGCGCTCAGCCAAGGGATCGCCGAACTCGAACGCCGGTTGGGGATTGAGCTGTTCGAACGCGACGGACGGGTCCGGCGCCTGACGCCCGCCGCTAGGGACGTTCTGAACTATGCCGAAACGGTGTTGGCGCAAACGAGCGACCTGGCCCGCCACATCGGCCGCGTCAATTCAGGCGATGTCGGCACGCTTCGGGTGGGGATGATCGACGCGGCGTTCCTCTACTTGCTGCCCGACGTCATCGCCCGCTTTCGTGCCGAGCATCCCCAGGTCGACCTGCGGCTCGCTGTTCGGCCGTCCTCCCAACTGATCCAAGAGTGCCGCCGAGGTGACTTGGACATCGCGTTCGTGGTCGCTCCCGACGGTGACCTTCCTGACGTTGCGGGAGCGCTCTCAAGCACGGTCGTCACGGTCGAATCGATGTGGCTGTGTGTCGCTGGCGATGCCGCGCCGCTACCGTCGACCGTCGCCGAGGCCGTCGCCATTGCGAGCGCCGGCGATCGACCCCGCTGGGTGATGTATCCGGCCACGTCACAGACTCGGTCGATCGTCGACCGGGGACTCGCCAAACACGGTTTAACCGCCGCGGGTTTGGGTGGTGAGGTGGCCGCCGAGTCAGGAAACCCCCGGGTGCTCAGGCAGATGGTCGAACTGGGCCTCGGCTGGTCGGTGCTGCCCGAATCGGTCGCTCAAAGCGCCGCCAACATCCAGACCGTCGACCCCCAGCCCATCGCGAGTCGTCCCATCGTCGCCGCCCGCCGCACCGACGCCCCCGCCGACCCCCGTGCCGCCGACTTCCTGGCCCTGGCCGAATCAGTCGCGTAAGTCACGACAGACCCGGATGTTTATGCCCCGCGATGCTCGACATGACGCACGTCACTCGCTCGCTGGAGGTCCCGGGGGTGCTGCTCAGTTTGGGGCGGGTCTTCTTGGGTATGAGCGTGCTCGGTTACGCACCTCCGCCGCCCGCGCGAGTTCCGCATCCAAATCTTGGGCTGACAGGCCACCAGCAAACCGCTTGACCGGGCGGCCCAGTTCGTCTTCGAGTTGCGTCGGCAGGACCGAATCGGCGGTGGTGGTGCGTATCTGCGCCTGGAAGCGCCCTTCGTTCAGGACGCGAACTTCCCCAAATTCTGGGTCGGCTTGGTGCTTCTGAATGAAGTCGAGGATGATCCGACTGCCGTCCCCCACGGCGAATCGAGCGTCTTCGAGGGACATTCCGGTCGCGTCAGCGACTGCTTGAATCGTTTCGTCGGTGACGGTGTCGACTGGGACTTCACCGTTGGGTCCAAGGTTGTCGTCGGATCTAGATGGCTGAGCGGAGGCGACGGTCTGTGATCCGAGCAGCGCTACGAGGGTGAGAAGCAGTAATCGGCGGGGGAGTCTCATTCGTTAGGGATCCTTCTTGAGGTTCGGGTCCCTTGAGGTTCGGGT
>JAGNEX010000084.1:5547-6953 GCA_018003035.1 Acidimicrobiia bacterium | reverse complement strand
TCGGCGCTGCCGACGTTCTTTGCCGACACCTGGGGCCTCAGCACGAGCGCAGCGGGCATTGCGGCGTCCAGCTTTGCCTTCATGAATCTGATGGCCCGGCCCGCTGGGGGCGTGATGTCTGACGTTCTCGGTTCTCGCAAACGAACGCTTCGCACGCTGTTGATGGGTCTGTGCGTTGGGTACGTGTTGTTGTCGACGATGGGTGCTGCCTGGCCCTGGGCGCTCGCAGTCGTGGCGTGCATGGGCTGTTCGTTCTTCGTCCAGTCCGGTGAGGGCGCTGTGTATGCGATCGTCCCGCTCGTCAAGAAGCGGGTTTCAGGCCAGATTGCCGGCATGACCGGCGCCTACGGAAACGTCGGGGCGGTCGTGTTCTTGACGATCGGGCTGTTCGTCAGCGAGCAGGTGGTCTTTGCCAGCATGGCTGTCACAGCGCTGATCTCCCTCGTGGTCGCCAAGTTCCTCGTCGAACCGAAGGACAGCTTCGCCGCAGAACTTCTCGTCGACGACAGCCCCGGGCCGGTCGTTATGACCCCCCGGCGTACAGCGCCAAGCGACCTCGTGCCGGTGGAGGTGTCCTGAAGATGTCGGAACGCCTCGGCCCGGTGGTCGAAACCCATTGTCCGTATTGCGCATTGAATTGCGGGATCGGACTTCAAACCGACGCCGCTCAGAGGGTGGTGATCGAACAGAAGCGCTGGAAGGGTTCGCCGCTCACGGCGGGGGCGGTGTGTTCGAAGGGCTCGACCGCGTGGCAGCAGATCGACCACGGAGATCGCATCACCCGACCGCTCATCCGGCGAAACGATCAGCTGGTTCCGTGCGGCTGGGAAGAGGCGCTCAACGTCGCCGCCGACGGGTTCTTGGCCATCAAACATGCCTACGGCCCCGATGCCAACGCGGTGCTGTCGGGCGGGTCGATCACCAACGAAAAGGCCTACCTGGTCGGCAAGCTCGCACGTTTGGCGTTCGGGACCCGGCACGTCGACTACAACGGTCGCTTCTGCATGGTTTCCGCAGGCGCGGCCAATCTGCAGGCGTTTGGTCGGGATCGGGCGATGACCCCGTTATCTGAGGTCGAAAAGGCGGACACCGTCGTGGTGGTCGGCGCCAACCTGTCCGATGCCTATCCGGTGATGCTGCCTTCGGCGATCGCAAAGGCCCGCAAGCGGGGGGCGAACATCATCGTCATCGACCCCCGGTTCGGCCGCTGGGTCAAACCCGACGACCTCAAGGTGGCGATCCGGCCAGCGAGCGACGGCGTGCTGTTCGCAGGTCTGCTCAACGAGCTCGCTCGCCTCAACTTGATCGACTGGCACTACGTCAGGGCCCGCACGGTCGGGTTTGATGACGCGCTCGCCGCGGTCAAGCACTACACACCCGAGGTGGTTGCCGCGCTCTGCGACGTG
>JAGNEX010000084.1:0-5447 GCA_018003035.1 Acidimicrobiia bacterium | reverse complement strand
TCGATCGGTTCGCGCATGCCGATGGCAAGGCGCGGTGTGTGCCGTTCGCGTATGCAGAACCACCCGTGTTGACAGACGACGAGTACCCGCTGGTGCTGACGACGGGGCGGCACCTTGCTCAGTTCTTGTCGGGCAACCAGACCAAACGCATCCCATCCCAGAACGACAAGGCTCCGGCCCCGTATGTCGAACTGCATCCCGAAACCGCCGTTGCGCTCGGTGTGACCTCTGAGGATTCGGTCCGGCTGCGGACCAGACAAGGCGTGTCGACAACGCCGTGGATCGCCAATGAGGAACTGCGTCGGGACACCGTGTTCATGCCGTATCACTGGGAAGAATGCAATCGCCTCGTCGCCAGCGATCTTGATCCGACCAGCAAGATCCCGGGCTTTAAGTACACACCGGTCCGCGTCGGCAAGGCGGCAGCGCTTTGTCCAGAAACGGCACATTCTCGCGGCATGGAGGAAGGTGATGGCTGGGCCAGCCCGCCCTCAGCCTTCGCCGCCGCGGGGCGATGCTCGGCAAGCCGAGCCGGGCAATAGGCCCGACCCGCAACAGCGAGTCGGCGGCAGCGAGTCCGGCCGGGCCCCGGATGAGTCCCTAATCGTCAGATGGTCGGGCAGCCCGCACCGACCGCTGTGGTGTTGCCGGCTCGGTTCGGCTCGCGGCCGCACCGCATCTCAAGATCAACACGCACCGACCTCGCCGCACTGACGCAGCTGCGGCCCTCTTCGCAGGATGGTGCAAAAGAGCGTGTTCCTGTTCCCCCCAGCGCTCGATCGTCGCTAAGCCGAGCCGGTCACAGGCCAAATGTGGTAGGTGTTGGCGATATGGACAACACCTATGCAACGCCACCTGCACCGACCTACCCAACCGACGTGGAGGTCGACACACCCGAGATGATCGATCGTTGGCGTCCGCTGCTGCAGTGGATCATGGCGTTCCCTCACTTACTCCTTCTCAGCGCGTTGGGCTCGCTGCTGAACGTCGTGTCGTTCGTCGCCTGGCTGGTCATCGTGTTTACGGGATCAATGCCGCGAGGCCTGGCGCAACTGACCGAGATGTACATGCGGTACAACACGCGGGTGTTTGCCTATGTCGCCGCGCTGGTGACCGAGTACCCGCCGTTCGCGTTTCCCGACAGCTTCGAAGATCCCCGTTCCTATCCAGCCCGGCAATGGGCCGAACCCGCCCTCGAGAACCGCAATCGCCTCACCGTCGGTCTGCGGGTGATCTGGGTGATCCCCGCCGCGATCTTTGCGGGCGTCATCGTGTTCATCGGCTCGCTCGCCGGCTTCATCGGCGCGATCGGAGTCGTCGTAACCGGTAGCTGGAACGAGTCCCTCAGAGGCTGGGTGATGAACGCCTTGCGGGTCACCAACCGGCTCTACGTGTACGGCCTGCTACTGACCGACGAGTACCCGCCGTTCTCCGTGGAGTGAGGCCTCGTCTGCCTGCACCAACACCGCCAAGACCAGCGTCTTCGCAGCGAATGCTCGGCGGTGTGTCGCCGACCCAAGGGGAAAGCCGGTGGCAAAGAGCATGGTGTTGGAAGATGGGCCGGCGTGGTTCCCGACGGTCGATTCACCATTTCACCAGCGGGCTAGCCATCCCAGGCGCCGCCAGCGGCTTGGCGCGACCGGTTAGCTGGAGCCTCGACGTAACGCCGCGGCGATCGCTGCGCCGGTCACTTCGCAGTTGAGATACGGCTCTGGCGCGTGGGCTCGATGCCCGTTGTCAACGCGATGGTTCTGGACCCGTGGGCCGAAGTTGTGGGCCAGGCTGCCGGTCCCGGTTGCGTGGTCGCCGACCGCGGCAACATTGAGCCAATGCTGCACCGATCCGGGCCAGGGGAAGTAGCCATCGTCGCCCTCCGACGGAAGCAGCTGACGGACCTGGTCGGTTCCTAGCGGGGAGCCGAGCGTCACGAGCGTGTCGACGGACAGGTCCGGCCGGCTCTGCAGCAGGTAATACGCAAAGAGCGTTCCCATCGAGTGCGCAACCAACACGTCGACGCCACCGGCCAGCATGTTGGCGAGGCGGTCCAAGACGGTGTTCAAGATCTCGGGGCTCTCCGTGACGGCGGTAACCATGTCGATGGTGCGATCCCATGCCGCTGCGCTCGCCGCCTGTGCCACAACCCGACCGACGTCGCTGTCATTCGCGCCACCAGCAAACTCTTCGAGTGCCTGGGCCACACCAGCGCGAGTCCGCTGCCAGTCGTCTCCATCGGCCTTGTGCGGGCTTATCCGGAACAGGTCTCCGTAGAAGCACACGGCAACGGCGGCCGGATCGACATCGGTGTTGTGGTGCCAGAGCCCGTCGCGCAACGCCGGCACCCAGCGCGCATGAACTTCGTGCGGTCCCCAGAGTTCATTGAACGCTCCGTGGATCATCACGATCCTGGGAGGCTTCGAAGCTGTCCCGGCATGCTCTGACATCGGCGCGACGCTAGCGGCACGGGTCGGTGCCGTGCTCAGGATGGAGACGCCGTTGTTCAGCGTGCGCTATTGCAGCCGGCTCACACGTTTGCGGTGGGACGAAGAATTATCGCCGCTGATACCGCTCTTGCGGGTGCCCTTGATCTCGTCGACCTTTCGGTCGGTTCCCGTGATCGGCTTGGCTTCGACCCGAGTCTCTTTTTCGAAGCTGTGCGACTTGTCGGTGTTGCGGTAGTACCGGTACAGCAGCCAGTACATGCCCGCACCGCCGGCCGGACCGAGGGCGAGCAGGAACAGGATTCCGCCCCCGCTGTCCGATTCAGCGGCAAGCATGAGTGCCAAGTGCGCAATCAACTTGTACCTACCAAGAACGCCAGGACGAGCCCTTCGAGCACCGTGCCAACCGTCAAGGACGCCGCCAGCAGTCGAGGCGTAGAGACCGGCACGCTGCCCATCACCTCACCGGTCCGCCCATTGACCGAGATGTAGTGCACCATGCCCTTGCCGTTTTTCTCGTGGTAGTACGAGTACAGCCAGACCGGCAGGTACATGGCGAGCCACCGAGTACCCGCAACGTCGAGCGCTTCACCTTCCCAGCGAACGCCACGGTCGTACGGGGCAATGCTTGCGACGACTTGTGAGCGTGCGATCGAGAGCAGCTGGTTTTCGAGTTCGGGCGTGATGTTCGACACGTCCTGGTCACGTTTTTCGGACGTGAAGCCGGTCAGGTAGGCGGCGTTCCATTTGACGGCGTTCTCGGTGTCGAACGGCAGGATCGTGTTGATGACGTTGTTGGTGTTGATCGCCGTATTCATGTCGGCCCGCTGCATGGACGCTTCGATGGTCAAGTCGTCGACGGTGAAGTCGACGTGGCGTTCGACCGCGTACACGTCCGCGTCGTAATAGGTCGTCTTGTTGTCGCCCGTGCCGCGGGTGTAGCGAGCCGTCTGGATCTCGCCGAATCCGGCTACGTCGGCGCTGGCCTTGGCGTCGACGACCATGTACGGCATGTACACGCCCACGATGTTTTCGGGTGTGAACTCTCGCAGGAACGTTCGGTCGGCGAAGGTCCGCCGCTTGCCGGCGAACTGGTTGATGATCTCCACCGCCTGGGCGTGGGTCACCTTGAAAGGCAGCACCGCATCCGGAACAGCTCCGTTGGGGATCTGCTCGTTGACCGTTAACACATGACGACACCAGTGACACCGTGCCGACATCTGTTCGCTGATATTGACGACAACTTCCGCGCCGCAGCCTTGACATTTCATGGTGACGACCGAATCGACGTCAGCTTGGATGTCTTTGGCGCCAGTGCCGATGGTGGTGCCGGTCAGGGAATCAACGTTGCCGGTGGCGACCGTCGAGTCGAGTCGATCTTCGTTCCATTCGTAGCGGCAGAAGAGGCACGACAACATCCCCGTCTCGGTCCGCAGGACGATGTCTGTGGCACCGCAGCGAGGGCACCGGTTGACACCGTCCTCGAGGCGTTGATTGGCGGTGTTGACCGTCGACTCTGTTGGGAGACCAAGTGCCGACCTGGCGTCAGGTGCGTCGGCGGGCGATGCGGCCGAGTCGGAACCTGGGGTCGAGCCGTCGAGCGGCACGTCGCCGTCGGGTAGAGGGCCGTCGTCCGACGCGGGCGAGGTCGGCGCTGACGCCGCGGCCTCGCCCGTCTCATCGGTCGTGTACGGGCCAGTCGCCCCGTCCGAGGTTGACGATGTGGACATGGTGGCGAGATGAGCCGGGGCCTAGAGCCCGAGCACCTTGTTCTTCGCCGCGTCGTAGTCATCCTGGGTGATCAAACCTGCGTCGAGCATCTCTTTCAGCTTGGTGAGCCGCTGCACCGGGTCATCTTCTGCCGGTGCGGCAGCAGGTGCCGCCGGTGCTGCTGGGGGCGGTGCTGCTCCGCCCGTACTCTGGCCGCCGATGCCGGGAACGGGCTGCTGAAGTGCACCGATGCCGGTTGCGCCAGCGGCCATTCCCATCCCGACCAGACCTGCACCGCCGCCGTTTGCGCCAGCGGCCTCGAACCCTGCGGCCACCGAAGCTTGCAGGTTGGAGTTGCCTCGGGCGCCGGACAGCGCGTCGGCGCGTTGCACGTTGCGCAGCAGCTCACGCGTGGTCTCGTCGTATTCGATCGCGATGATCGCGGTCGCGATGATCTGAAGTCCGCGCTGGCTCCACTGGTAGTTCTGTTCGACCGCTTGCGAGAGGCTCTGTGCGAAACCGACGGAGTCCTGTTGGATCTTGGTGATTCGGTTCCCCTTGGAGGGGTCGTTCGTGTACAGCGAGAACGCAGGGGCGAGTGAGCCGACGACCTCATTGAACAGCTGGCTTGCCGAGTCGTTGTCGAGGTCGGTGAAGTCGAATACCTCTCCGGGCTCGAGGTACTTGGCCGGGACCCAGGTCTTGACGAACAGGATCGGGTCGACGATCTTGAGCGTGTAGGTGCCCCGCGTAATAGCGCCCACCTGCGCGTTCATATAGGCGTCGTCCCAGTAGATCTCCGACTGGGTGCCAAAGCGGTTGTTGGGGAGTTCTTTCAAGGTGACGAAGTAGGCGCGCTGCTGGGTGGAAGGGCGGCCGCCAAACTTGAAACGCTGCCACGACGTTTTGATCAGCGGGCTGACGATCCCGTCGCCAGCGAAGATCGATTCAGAGTCTTGAGCCTCGCTGTTCCACTCATACCCGCCGGGCTCGGCCGCAAAACCTGTGATGGCGCCCTCTTCCATGAGTACCAGGCCGTAACCCTCAGGCACCACGATCTTTGAGCCGTTGGTGATGATCCCGTCGGAAGCCTTGGTGTTTGAACCGCGGCCGTGGTTCTGGCCTTGCGGTACGGCGGCGAATAGAGCCGCCGTTGGTGGCAGGTCGCTTGGGACCGTGAGGAAATCCTTCCACTGGTCGGCCAATGCGCCGCCGAGTGCACCGAAAGTTGCCTTGATGAGCCCCATGGAATCCAACCTCTTTCCGCAGATGGTGTCGCCGCCGAGCATACAGGCGATC
>JAGNEX010000083.1 GCA_018003035.1 Acidimicrobiia bacterium | reverse complement strand
CGGGTTCTGGGCCTTCCCCCAGAGCCACGCGTCGACAAAGACGTCCCCTTCAACCAGCCCAACAAAACCCGCTCGTGAAGGTCGCGATCTGTTTCCCCGGCCAAGGTTCTCAACGGCCGGGAATGGGCCGACCCTGGCGCCAAACGCCACACTGGCAACGCGTTGTCGAAGCGGAAGCGGTCACCGGTCGCCCCGTCGGCGATCTACTTTGTAACGCCGATGCGGACGTCCTCGATCGGACAGACAACGCGCAGCTGTGTACCTACGTGGTCTCGATAATGGCGTTCGACGCGTTAAGCGTTGATCGGTACTGGCCCGCAGTGTTCGCGGGCCACTCACTCGGCGAATACTCAGCACTCACCGCGGCTGGGTACCTCGGCTACGAAGATGGCCTGCGGCTTGTGGTCGCACGAGGCGATCTGACGTGGGAACTAAGTCGACGCGACGGCGGTTCGATGGCGGCCATCCTCGGGCTACCCGATCTGAGAGTCGAGCAGCTCTGCGAAGAGCAGGGCCCCGGTGTATGGCCAGCAAATTTCAATGCTCCCGGTCAGGTGGTGATCAGCGGGCAGACCGAGGCTGTGGACAGAGTCGTGGACGCGGCGCCGCTTGCCGGTGCGATCAGGGCGGTGCGACTGGCCATTACCGGTGGGTTTCACTGTCCGATGATGGCGCCTGCCGAGGGTCCTTTCGGTTCCGTGGTCAACCGTGTCACGTTTGACTCGGGTCACTGGGCAGTGGTTGCAAATCTGGATGGAGCCATACACCGCGCTCCTTCAGATTGGCCGCCGCTCCTCGCGCGGCAACTCTCGGGACCGGTCCGGTGGACAAGGACGATGCAGACCTTGGTCGAAGAGTCCGTATCCATCTTCATCGGAATCGGTCCTGGGAGGGTACTTACGGGTTTGGCTAAGCGCACTGCCCGCGGGATGGAGCGGTTAGACGCCGATGCGCCTGAGACTGCCCAGGGGATCGCTGCCACGGTGCGGGCGAGGTTGCGGGCGGGATAGGTTTCACCCGTGTCCGAAGCCACCTTCCCCAACGTCGACGCCTCTCTCACGGGGGGTTTGCGCGAGCGCAACCAGGCTGCACGTCGGGATCGGGTCATCCGGGCGGCGATGGATCTGGCCAGTGAGGGCGGCTACGAAGCCGTGCACATGCGAGCAGTTGCGGAGCGGGGTGACGTCGCGCTCGGCACGATCTATCGGTACTTCAGCTCCAAAGACGACCTGCTCGTTTCGGCGATGGTGCAATGGGCCGGCCAACTCCGCGACCGTCTTGCGGACGCGCCGCCAAGCGACGACGACCCGGTGGATCGCGTCGTTGCGGTGTTGTCTCAGGCCGTCAACGCGCTCGAGCGTCGGCGGGGCTTGACAACCGCGCTGATCACGGCGATGTCCTCCACAGATCCGGCGGTTGCCACGGGCAAGGTGGAGATTGGTCGCGTGATGCTTGAGACGTTGCAGACCGCAGTGGGGGACTCGTCTGAGGTTTCCCCTTCGGCGGTGCGTGTGCTCGGGCAAGTCTGGTTCGCGTCCCTTTGGGAATGGGTCGGCGGGCTGGCTGACGACGGGACGGTGGCAGCCGACTTGGCGGTGGCAACCCAGCTTCTTTTGGGCTCGAGGGTGGCGCCTTCTTCCTGACCGGATCGTTTCGGACTGACTTGTCCCAGCGTCCGAGCTCTTCGACCGCCCATGGTGGGCTATGCGGCTTGGCATTCACCGGGTAGCGTTGGCATATGTCCAATTTCATGTTGAGTCCGGAACGATTTTCAGACGCCGCCGAGCAGCTCGATTCTTCACGAGACGAGCGCGGGCGGGATCGGTCCTTTGGCGGCACTACTGTCGATGAGTCGATCGGCTCCGACGGGCACAACGGTGTCATTAAGGACCGGATGTCAGTTCCGATGGAGCTGCCGGCAGCCGACGTTTCGTTCTCGGGTGGAGGCAGTGTCGGGACCCAGGCGATGACAATCGCCGGCACATCTCGTATCGCCGGGCTTCTACTCGCGTTCATTGCTGGGGGAGCGGCGCTTGGTTGGCAGGCGGTCAAGATCACTGAAGTCGTCGTAGGAAGAACCCCGTCGGGTTCGCTTGTCACGACTCAGGACACCTCGGTTAGCCCCCTGCTCTTTGTCGCCTTCATCGTCGCGTTCGCCCTCGTCATCTTCACATCCTTCAAACCTGGCTGGGCGCCGTTTACGTCGGTCCCCTATGCGCTTGCTGAAGGCTTTGTGTTGGGGGCGGTCTCACATCTCTACGAGGCTGATTCTTCGGGAATCGTGTTGCAGGCGCTCATCGGCACCATCGCGGTCTTCTTCGGCGTGCTATTCGCATATTCCACGGGTTTGCTGCGGGCGACGCCGAAGTTCCGTCGGACCGTCATCCTGGCGACCTTCGGCATCATGTGTGTGTATCTCGTCGGATTCATCGGCAACCTGATCGGACTCAACCTTGCGTTCTGGAACCAGTCCGGTTTGGTCGGCGTTGCTATTTCGTTGTTCGTGTGTGCGATTGCAGCTCTGAATCTTGTCTTGGACTTCGACCTCATCGAGCAGGGCGCGGCCCGCGGCTACCCCAAGCAGATGGAGTGGTACGCGGCATTCGGGTTGGTTGTCACCCTCGTGTGGCTCTACCTCGAGATTCTGCGGCTTTTGTCCCGCCGGGACTGAGACCAGCGCGCCCGTTTGGGGCTGGGTTGGGCGAGGCCTGAAACGGTTGGTGCAATGCCATGTCTTGGCTCCGGTGACCCCAGATTGACGTGGGGAGCGGTTCGGCCTGGTCACCTGGGAGGACTTTTGTAAAGCCGGGTGCAACGGCATGACCGTGCCGCTAAGGTCGCAGCGGTGCGAGCCCGACGGTTGGGCCGCTGCGATACGACTGGGAGACCCAGATGAGCAAGTTCGACGACGTTATCGAGGCCAGTAAGACTCAGATGCGCGAGCACGACATCGCCATCGACGAGGACTTGCTGCGTGCCGTCGCCAAGGGCCTTGGGCCAACTATCTACCGAGCCGACAGCTCGATCGTTGCGACCGGCGATCCAGACGAGCTGGCACGAGTCAAGAACAACTTCTTGATCAAGAAGTTGGGCTGCGACGACGACGCCACGATGGACGACGCATTGCGAGTCGCAACGGCCGCTATTGGGCAGAGCAACCCGCGCAAACTGCGGACGGTGTTCTACTACCTGCTGGTCACAGAACTGGGTAAGCAGAGCGTCTACAAGTAGGAACGTTTGTCCTGGGCCGATGTTCGCCAGCTGGGGGCGCCTTTACGGACCGGACTTCTTTGAACGATGAGAGGGGGACCTGACAGCTGCCAGGTCCCCCTCTCATCGTTTGATTGCTCGACACTTAGCCGTGTTATCGGGCGCAAGCTTTCAAGACTGAGCGCCAGGACTGACTTCGCTACGGCGCGACCCGCGCGTTCCCCTCGGCTGCTAGCCCCTTAGCCCATGGGTAGTCGGGTTTCCCAGACGGCGATCGGACGATCTTGTCCACAACGTGTAGTTCACGAGGCACCTTGTAGCCGGCGAGGCGTTCTCTCACGGTGCTCATCAAGTCTTCGAGGGTGGCTCGTTGCCCGGACCGAAACTCGACAACGGCAGCGACGCGTTGACCCCACCGTTCGTCAGGTACCCCAACGACCAGGGTGTCATACACGGCCGGGTGCTCTTTGAGGGCGCCTTCAACTTCTTCTGGGTAGATCTTCTCGCCGCCAGAGTTGATGCACACCGACCCGCGGCCTAGCAATGTGATGGTTCCGTCGGCTTCGTGACGAGCAAAGTCGCCTGGAATGACGTAGCGAACACCGTCGACCTCAACGAAGGTCTTGGCGGTTTTTTCGGGGTCCTTGTAGTACCCGATCGGGATGTTGCCCGAGCGAGCCACCTTGCCGACCGTCGGCGAGCCGGCTTCCAGCGGACGTAGTTCTTCGTCGACGACGATGGTGTCTGGGCTCGGGTTGACGGTGGGACCACCCGCATCCTGAGCGCGGTCGCCCTCGGCAGCGGAACGCAGGCCGTTGAAGCCCGACTCCGAAGAGCCAATCGCGTCGACGATGATCGCATTTGGAAACGCTGTTCTGAACCGTGCTTTCAGCGCTGGCGAGAACACCGCCGCGGACGACGCGATGACGAACAAGGATGAACCGTCGTACACGCCCGTGTCCCATTCTTCCAAGAGCGGCTGGGCCATTGCGTCACCGGTGATGGTGAACACGTTGACCGACTCGTCGTCGGTCGTTTCCCAAATCTCTTGGGCGTCAAACTCGGGCGCCAAGACGATCGTGTGGCCCTGCAGTATCTGTTGAAGCAGGCCCCACTGAGCCGCCCCGTGCATCATCGGCGGGATGACGTAATAGCGCATCGGTTCGGCCGGCACATTTTCGGCGAAGTGCGTCGGCGAGGGACAGCGCGACCCGTCGTATGGGTGGATGCCGCCGCCGAGCGCAAAGAACACATCGGCCTGTCGCCACATAACTCCTTTGGGCATTCCCGTCGTGCCGCCGGTGTAGAGCATGTAGAGGTCATCACCCGAACGATTGGTGACTGGCCGCTCTGAAGACTGAGCCAAGCACACGTCACCCCAGTCGAGGGCGCCGAGTTCAGCGAGCGCTGCGGCCTGCTCGTCGGTGAGGTCGTCATCGAGCATGTGGTCGATCGCGATGAACCACTCGAGGGTGTCCACTTTTGGTGCGACCGCCGCGACCCGAGGCGCGTACGACCGCTGGAACAGCACCCCTTTCAGATCGGCGTTGTCGAACAGGTAAGCCAGTTCGTCGTCCATGTAGCGGTAGTTGATGTTGATCGCCACCGCGCCGGTTTTGAATCCGGCCAGCATGGCGATGATCCATTCGGGCGAGTTCTGGGCGTACACCCCAAAGTGGTCGCCTGGACCCATCCCCATTCCGATCAACGCGTTTGCGAACCGGTTGATTGACCGGTCGAGTTCGGCGAAGGTGTAGTGCCGATCTCGGCAGATCAGCGCTGGACGATCGGGAACCGCGTCCGCGATGTGTTCGAACATGTCCCCTAGGTTGAAGGCCGCGTCGGCTTTAGATGGCACGGTCTTTTCCTTCCCAGTACGGGTCGCGCAGCTTGCGCTTGTAGAGCTTGCCGGATGCGTCGCGGGGCATGGCGTCGATGAAGTCGACCGTCTTCGGCTGCTTGTAGCGGGCAAGGTTTTCGGCCGCATAGTCAACGATTGCTTGTAGGGCTACGTCGTTGGGCTCGACGTCCTCTTGCAGTTCGACGACGGCTTTAACCTCTTCGCCCCAATCTTCGTGGGGGATGCCAAAGACGGCGACGTCGGCCACGCCGGGGGCGCTAATCAGGGTGGCTTCGATCTCGGCGGGGTAAATGTTGACGCCGCCCGAAATGATCATGTCGATCTTGCGGTCCGACAAGAACAGGAATCCATCTTCGTCCAGGTATCCGACGTCGCCGACCGTGAAGTAGTTATCGAACCGGTTCTTCTCGGTCTTCTCCTTGTCCTTGTAGTACTCGAACTCTTGGCCCGCCATCATGAACATGTAGATGGTGCCCACCTCGCCTGTGGGCAGTTCGTTCATGTCGTCGTCGAGGATCTTGATATCCGATGTGGGCCACGCGTTGCCAACAGTCCCCGGGTGGGCAAGCCAGTCTTCGGGTGAGGCGATCGTCCCGCCGCCTTCGGAAGCCGCGTAGTACTCCCAGATCACAGGACCCCACCAGTCGAGCATCTTGCGCTTGACGTCGGGTGGGCACGGCGCAGCGGCATGTATCGCCTGGGTCATCGACGACACGTCATATTGAGCGCGGGCTTCTTCGTCGAGCATCAACAGCCGGTTGAACTGCGTCGGCACCATGTGGGTGTAGGTGCACTTGTAGTCCTGGATGCGCTGGAGCGTGCCTTCCGCATCCCACTTGTCCATGAGGACGACAGGATGTCCAAGGTGCATCGCGGTCGTCGCGTAGATCATCACTGCCGTGTGATAGAGCGGCGACGACACCAGGTGGACGCCGTTGCCCCGTGCGGTGATCCCAAACATCGACGGCAGCATGCTCATCAGCGTCGCCATCGTCTCGGGGTCGAGTCCGCTCAGCTTGCGGCGGACGCCCTTCGGCTGGCCCGTCGTACCGCTCGTGTACTGCATCGCCGCTCCGGAGAGTCGGTCCTCAGGTGTGGTGGTCGATTGACCTTCCGCGAATTCGTCGAGGGTGCGAAACCCTTCGATCGAACCGTGGGTTGCAATCCGAGCGTCGGCGGGCAGACCAGCCATGTCGGCTGCCTTTGCTGCTCGTTCGGCAAAACGGTCAGCCGCAAAGAACGCCTTCGCCTCGCAGTTTTCCAAGATGTACGACACCTCGGGAGCGGCGAGGGAGTTGTTGATGGGCGTGATGTACAAACCCACCTGCACGGCTGCCATATAGATCTCAAGGAGCGCGGCGGAGTTGAACGTCATCGTCGCAACGACGTCGCCGTCCTGTGCGCCGAGGGCCCGAAGCGCATGTGAGAGTTGATTCACCCGTGCGAGCACGTCCGCGTTGCTGAGCTCGGTGCCGTCGGCCTCAACAATCGCCAGGCCGTCAGGGTTCTCTCCTGCAAGTTTCCAAAAACCAAGAAGGTTCGGGTCGGTCATTTCGCTCCTTGTTGGCTGCTACCCAGATAAGGGAGGCTCGGTGTGCGTCGCGCGACGCAGCGTTTCGGACGGGAACCAAGGCGGGGTTGTGCTCCGCAGCGTTCGTCGTGGCGGACACGTACGCACACCGCCGGCTCGTTTGGTCAACCTAGGGGAGGGGTGAGACGGTCATTCCGTCGTCCCGTTGACGGTGACTCGCTGACCACCCCCGTTGGTCGGCTAGGGCGTCAAACTAGTGCACCGGGATACAGGTTGCAGCCCGGAACTAGAACGTGTTCTAATTTTCCCATGGCGACTTCGACACGTACCGAGAGATATCCCTTTGAGACCATTCCATTTG
>JAGNEX010000082.1:5239-6999 GCA_018003035.1 Acidimicrobiia bacterium | reverse complement strand
GGAACCAGCTGGCGGCCGCTCGAAGTTGGTGGCGAGGGTGACCGAGTGTTCTTCTATCAGCGGTTCCGGGTGGCCCAGCGGGAGTAGCCGAACCCAGCGGGAAGGCCGGTCCGGGGAGCACGGCCCGACTATTTCGGGCGGAGCCAACACTGAGCGAGCTCAGAGTCGCTCCATCGGTGAGCGGCCAAGTGGGCGTCAACAACGAAACAACGCCGTTCGCCTGCCAAATCGCTTGCACTGTCCTAGTCTCGGGCACCTGGCTCCCCACGCCCGGACTCGAACGCTGTATACGACCTGCCATCACCCTTTTTCGAGCTCGTTGACCGCGACCGTGTGGCGCTGACATGCCCTCAGTCTCTGAACCCGTGATGGCGTGACGCTGCCCAGGTGCGACTTCACATATGAGTATTGATCCCTTCAGTCAGACCGATACCGCGCTCCGCAGCGACGGTGACCGCCCGCCCCGAGGTGATGGCGATGCCGAGCCGACATTCGCTGCGCGGTTCGAAGTCGGCCAAAACGGCCCCGAAACAGGCGCGCCTGCCGAGAAGATCCCCGAACGGGGCTATTACACCGAGGGTGCGCGGCTGACCCGGCTCGGGTGGATCCGGGAAAAGACGGGCGCTCCGCTCGACAGCTATAGCGACGTTCCGTTCCAATCCGAACGCCTGACGGGCAACATCGAAAATCTCGTCGGTTCGGTGGCGGTCCCCGTCGGTTTGGCCGGGCCGCTCCTCATCCAGGGCGCCCACGTCGACGAGGTGATCTACGCGCCCTTCGCGACGACCGAAGGGTGTCTGGTGGCGTCGGCCAGTCGAGGGGCGCTCGCCATCACCAATTCCGGCGGGGTTCGAACCCAAGTCGTTCGACAGGTGATGACCCGAGCGCCTGCGTACCGGTTCGCCAACATCCATCAAGCTGCGGCGTTCATCCGCTGGGTGGAAGCGCACGAACAACAAATCCGCGAACAGGCAGAGGCGGCGTCCGGTCATGCCCGGTTGATCGCTCTGGAGCCGCATCAGGTCGGGGCGCGAGTGCACCTTCGTTTTGTCTTCCAGACCGGAGACGCCGCCGGTCAGAACATGACGACCGCCTGCGCGTGGCGAGGCGCCCGATGGATCCTCAACGAACTGCGTCGCGACGACAGTTTTGATGTCACCCACTTCCTCATCGACGGAAATTTGTCAGGTGACAAAAAGGTCAATTGGATGAGTGTGATCGGGGGGAGGGGAACGCGGGTTACGGCCGAAGCCGTCCTCAAGGCCGACGTCATACGCGACGTTCTAAAGACCTCGACGGCCGAACTGATCGACGCTCATCGGGCGATCCTGTCGGGAACGTTCCTGGCCGGTGGCATGGGGTACCACATCAATATCGCAAACACCTTGGCCGCTATGTTCACGGCCACGGGACAAGACATCGCTTGTGTGCACGAGTCGGCCATTGGAGTGCTGGGCCTCGAGGTGCAGGGCGAAGATCTGTACGCATCGCTGCTCCTGCCTGGGCTGATCGTCGGCACGGTCGGCGGCGGTACGCACCTGCCCAACCAGCGCGATGCCCTGGAGATGATGGGGTGCGTCGGGCCGAATTCGCTGCGACGGCTGGCCGAGATCATCGCCGGGTTCTGCCTGGCGCTCGACCTGTCGACCTTGAGTGCTGTCGCGTCGGGGCAGTTCGTCGCAGCGCACGAGCGCCTGGGACGCAATCGTCCCCAAACCGGTTTCGGTATTGCCGACGTCACCCCGGCGCTCCTGAACCAG
>JAGNEX010000082.1:3043-5139 GCA_018003035.1 Acidimicrobiia bacterium | reverse complement strand
GGGTCGGACGGGGAGCTGATTCCGACCGGAGGGTCGGACATGGAGATCGTCCGAGTCGAGTCGCTGTCAGACGCCGTCGGCTCGTCGATTCTGAGCGAGATGACGGCACGGCGCGGCAACTCTCATATTGGGCTGTTCCCCGCACGGCTCCACGCGGTTGACGGGAGCACCACCGACGTGGTCGCCAAGATCAAACCGGTGGGAGACGAGATCGCCTTGATGGTTCGGGCCAGCATGATGGCGAACGGCGACCTTCTTGCGTCCGTGTATGAGCAGTATGAAGACCAGTTCCCGTGGGCGGACAGTCACACGAGAGAACTGGCGATCTATCGCGATCCCCATCCGGCGATCGCTCGACACCGTCCGGCCGTCTACGGCACGTTTGAAGATGCCAGCCGTGATGCCTACCTCATCGTCATGGAGCGGCTCGGCGCCGACATCGAGGCGTTGAACTCGGCCGATGATCCGGTCGCGTGGCAGGGCGCAGGGATGGTCGCTGTCTGTGAGTCGCTTGGTGAAATCCATTCCCGCTGGTATGGACATGGGGTCGAGTTGTTGGTGCCGGGCTCGCCGTTCTTCAAGCGGACGCTCGAGGACATGATCGAGTTGATGCCGTTGTGGGACCTGCTGAGCGACAACGCGTTTCAAGAGTTTCCTGACGTGTGGACCGCTCATGACGTCGATTGGCTTGCCGATGACATCGCGACGCTTGATACCTGGTGGGGCGAATTCGACGCCATGGCCCAGACGCTGATCCACAACGACCTCAACCCCCGAAATGCTGCCTTGAGGCGTCTGCCGGACTCAACGCTGACGTTGGTCGCCTACGACTGGGAACTCGCGACGTGGCAGGTACCCCAGCGCGATCTGGCCGAGATGGCTGCGTTTGTCCTGACCCCTGACCTGGAGGACACTGTCGTCGAGGACTGGGTCCGGCTGCACAGGGAGTCGTTTGAACGTTTCACCGGGCAGTCCGTCGACGGCGATTTGTGGCGGCGTGGCTTTGCGTTGAGCGTTCGAGACTTCGCCATCGACCGGCTGATGATGTATCTGCTCGGCCATACACAACGTGAATATCGGTTCCTGCCGCGGGTGGTTGCTGCGACGCGGCGGCTTCGGGAAATGACGTCGACATGGTAAAGGCACTGCGGATCTTGGTCGGCGGCTATTTGCTGCGCGACCTGCGCTCCCGTCGTCTGCTGATGGTGTTGACCGTGTTGGGAGTGGCACTCGGCGCCGCGGTCGGTGGGTCGATCGTGATGCTGCAGCGAGGGGTCACCGCGGAGTTTGACGAAGTCGATTCAACGCTGGTGTCGTCGTTGATCTCGCCGATTGTGTCGGTCTCTCCCGATATGAAGATCGACGTGATCGAAGGTCCGGTGCCCGGCCGGATCGACGCAGCCCTGGCGTCGGAGCTAGTCGGCCGAACCAATGCCTCCTATGCCACGGCGACCATCGGAACGACGACGGCACTTGTTGCCGGTGCTTCGCCGACCGGCGAGGGCGGTGCTGGCGGCGGTGATCGGGTCGGGGTGACGGTCGTCGGTGTGGATTGTGGCGACGCGCTCACATCGGAGTGGTGCCCGGCCGAGGGATCGCTCCACATCAGCCAAACCGCTGCCGAGCAGCTTTCGATGAAAGCAGGTGAGCCCATCGTCCTCGCCGGATCGGTGCCGCCGGGGACGGACGTCGACGAGGTGTCGTCGATCGACGATGGTGGGGTGCCGATCGTCATCGCCAGCGGGGCTGCAGAGGCGTCTGAATTGCTGGGCGGTAGTGCCGGGGCTGGCGCGGTGACCACGCTGTTTAGGCTGTCGAGCGAACCTGTGGACGATGACGAGCAGGCCGTCCTCGACGAGTTCGGGCTCAAAGCCGGTGGCAACGTCTTGGCGATGCCACCGGCTTTGGTGACGGTCGATCAGGCCCTGGCCTCGCTTACCTCTGGCGGCACGATCATCGCCTTGTTGATCGTCTTGACGACTTCGGCCTTTCTGCTGAACCGGCGCAGACAAGCACTGTATTTGCTGCGGGTTAGCGGAGCCTTGAGGCGCACGTTGCTCCTCGCCGTAGCGGTGGAAGCCATCGTCATTGGGCTC
>JAGNEX010000082.1:0-2943 GCA_018003035.1 Acidimicrobiia bacterium | reverse complement strand
CCGTGGGACCAGGCAGAGAACGGTTTTGACCCCGAGCGCGTCGTGGCCGCGGCGGAAGCTGGAGGCGACGTGCGCTACCGGACGGTCATGCCCGATACCGTCGAGCCGCGGGTGGTCGTGGGGGCTGGCCCTGGTACGCCGCTCGCTGACGCCCTCGTCGAGGTCACGGCTGGCTCCCTAGACGAACTGGACGAGCAAACCGTCGCACTCAGTACGGTGGCAAGTGGGCGTTTTGCTGCCGATGTGGGTGATGTCGTTACGTTGCCGACGGTGTCTGAAGGCGAGGTTGAACGGCGGGTGGTCGCCGTCTTTGAGCCGTTGCTCGCTGACGATTCGGGGGTTGGGGACTGGGTCCTGGTACTCCCATCGGTGGCGGTGAGCGACTTCGGCGCCTACGCGAGCCAGATTCTGGTCGACCCCTCGACAGCGGAGCAGTGGCGGAGCGAGGGGTTGGTCGCCAACTTCTGGACCCAAGATTCTTGGGCGCAAAAGGCACGGCCTGCCTGGGAGCGTTATTTCCGGCCCTTCGTCATGACCGGCCAACTCCTCGGTATTGCTGCGGCGCTCGGGGTCCTCAATATGGTCGTGATCGGCCGCCTGGGTCGGCGTGGTGAACGCGCCCGACTCCATGCGCTCGGCATGACCAGAGACCAGGAACGAGGAGGGCTCGCCGCCGCGGTTGGGGCGATCGCCCTGGTCGGAACCCTCGTCGCCTGGCTGGCCGTGCTGGTTTTCACCCGCATGATCGACGTGGCCGCGCCCGTCTATTACGGCTTTGACCTGAACTGGCAGATCGACTGGGTGTGGCTGCCTATCGCAGCGATCGGCGTCGTCGTCGGCCTACTCGTAGCGGCCCTGGTGGCACATGCGGTGACGCCTCTGCCACCTGCGAACGAAGGTTCGGATTCGACGATCCTGTAGTGCCTGCGAGAAGAAGCGAGGCCCCTATCGCCGTGATCAGAGCTCAGCGCGCGGACCCGGGAGTTCCTCGTACGATGTAACGAACTTGCTCGCGCCGGCACCTCGTCCCAGCACCATCTGGACTGACGAGTCGTCGCTAAACGTGAGCGTTACGACGAGGCTCAGAACACCTCGTGACACGTCGAAACCCGACACGTCCTCCAGTTTCCAGCTGACGTACGGCTCCTTGGGCTTGCCCGTCCAGAAGGACGATCTTGCCGAGACCAATCGACGGTCTGTCAGGCCCAGCATGCAACGACCTCCGGGGTGCATGCTGGCAAGAGAGTTGTCGGCCCCTTTGTTGCTTGTGACCTTTGCGTGGATTGCGGCGCCGACCACGCCGCCAGCGGCGACTGCGCCCGTGAAGCCCTTCGGGTTGGCAATGCACGCGGCCCGCACCGTCTCGTCGGGGTCCAACCCGAACTTGTCGCGAGCCTTCTCGATCTTCTTCTTGGAGTTGTTGAGGTCCATGGGGGCGTCCTTTATGCGCGGGGTCCGAAACCAGCAGGACTGTAGCGCGCGTCAGTGACATAAAAAGTGTGGACGATTGCTGAAATGGGAGCGAAATGGGTTCGGTGTCGTCCGGCCGGGGAGGTGGCGGTCCGTCTCGACCAGCCCACTCCCATATACGTCACGTGACAAAACCAGGAGCTCCCGGATTTTCTGGGGCTGCCGCTCCAGGGGAGGGGTGTCCCCAAGCCGTTCCATGCGACCGCCCCCGGCCAACGGGTGGCCCCGCTACTACTCGCCTGGTGTCGCCGGCACGGGCAGTCCGGTGCTGAGCGGCGTTTCGTCGGCCCCGTCCGTGGCGGCGTCAGCTTCGGCTGGGTCGGCCGTCGTTGCAACCGTGCTCGTCGGGGCGTCGGTTTCGCCGTCGACTGCCGTCGTCGGTACGACGTCGCTTTCGCTGCCGTCTTCGGTGCCGTCTTGGGTGTCTACGTCGGACTCGTCTCCTGGGTCGACCGCAGTCCCCTCGGACGGGTCGTCAGTGTTCACGTCGCCGCTCGTTGGCTCAAGCCTTGGGATGACGACCGCAGGTGGACGGACGGGCGTGCGAGCAGCCTCGGACTTGCCCTCGGTAGCGGGGTCGATGTAGCCGTCACGGTTGGTGTCTTCGACCCAGTACTGGGTACGGGGAAAGACGTTGGCGACGGTTGCGCCGTTGAGGTCGGTCCGGTACTCGGTCGTCAACTGGCGACCTTGATCGTCGTAGTCCTCCGGGCAGAGGTCGTCGAACGGCCTACCTTGATCGTCGAACAAAAGCACCGACTCCAGGAGATCTCCCGCTTCGTCGTAGGCGTAGATGTTTTGGATGGGGCGTCCATCGGCCCTGGTCAGGCATCCGGGCGGACCGGTCATTCCAGGGCCGTCCATGTACACATAGGTTGGGGAGCTGTTAGACGCCCCGGCGATGCCAAAGAAGGCGATCAGCGCGCAGAAGGCGGTTGTCGCCGCAACCAACACGGTGGCGCGATCGCGGATGTTGGCGTGGGTTCGCCCCCAGTGCACCGACCATGCGATGCAGCCAGCGAGCAGAAAGAGGCCTACGAACGGGCTGTCGAACGGTTCGGGTATGGCCTCGATATCTCCGCCGAGGATCCCGCCGAGGACGACCGCAATTGCCCAACCACGTAGGAACCACCCGATCGGGCGGGCTTCAGGATTGTTGGCGAGGAAGTCGTCGTACCGGCTTCGAAGGCTCGACCGCCGTTGGTTGATGTCACCCGTCAGCTGGGTTCGAAGGCGTGACCAACGTTGGTTTATGTGACCCGCCAGGCCGGGGCCGCCGGGTTGTTCGGTAGGTGAAATACCCGCCGAACCGAGGAGTTCCGCGGCGTATGCCTCTGGCGCGCCGAGCGCTTTAGACAGGTCGACGCCGGGTTCGCTGGAGAGCTCGGTGAGATGTTCTGCCAGGTCACTCAGTAGATCGTGACGTTCCGAGAGGTCGACGTTGCCGAGCCGAGCGGCGACGGCGTCGTAGTA
>JAGNEX010000081.1:4516-7036 GCA_018003035.1 Acidimicrobiia bacterium | reverse complement strand
CGGTGACGCTGCCTGTCTCGTTTCCGGTGATGCGCCCCAGGCCGTTGTAACCAAGGGTGAGTTCGAGGATCGAGTTGTTCTGGGATCCGCCGACCCAAGGTCGCGAGCTGGCAGGCCAGAGCTCGACCAACGCAATCCACCACCCTGCGGCGACGACCAGGGCCGCGCCTGCGGTCAGCATGTCGACCACGCGGCGCCCGATCGAGCCCTTCCCGGCGATCAGCCAAGCGGCCGCAAGCGGCGGCAGCATTAACATGACCTGCAACTGTTTGGTGAGGAACCCAAGGCCAATGAGCGCACCGGTCGCGATCGCCCAACGGCGGCGGCCATCTTCAATGCCCCGCAACGTGGTGATCGCCGCCAGAGTCATCACGAGCGTCAACATGGCGTCGGGGTTGTTGAACCGGAACATCAGCACCGCGACCGGCGTCAAGGCCATCACGGTCGCTGCGAACAGGGCTGCGCCGCCCGAGAACCACCGTCGAACGCCGTACCAAACCGCGGCGACGGTGCCGACGCCCATCAGCGCCTGGGGCACCAAGATCGACCAGGAGTTCAGGCCGAAGACGCGAACCGACAGCGCCATCACCCAGAGCGACGCTGGCGGCTTATCGACGGTGATCGAGTTCGCCGCGTCAGACGAGCCGAACAGGAACGCCTTCCAGCTCACCGAACCTGCTTGCACTGCAGCCGAGTAGAAGCTGTTCGCCCATCCTGACGAGCTGAGCCCCCACAAGAGCAGCGCGCCGACGGCGACAAGCAGGGTGGCGAGTGCAGGTCGCTCCCAACGAGCCAAGGGACCACCCGCCCAGCGAGACCTGGGCTCTGGCGCTAGGTCGCGGTCGCGCTCTGGCTCGGGTTCGGCCTCCTCAGGTTGGGTCGTCGGCAGCACCTCGACACTGTCGACGTCGGTGGCTTCGGGATCGGGCTGCGGGTGGGCAGGGAAGCCCGTCCCGGGTGTGGCGTCGCGACGGAGGTACAGGTCGGTGGTCATCGAAGGGCTCCAATGCTGGAAACGGATGGGGAGGGAGCGCTGCGGCGGTAGGCGAACACCCACACCCGCAGTCCGAGAAATCTGACAACGGTGGCGGCGACGTTGGCGAGGACGAGGACGGCGAGTTCGACGCCGTTCGCAGCGCCCGGCGCCAAGGCATGCAGCGCGAAGAGTGAGCCCGACGTGAGCGCCAAACCGACCCCGAACACCACGAGTCCTTGTACCTGATGTCGCCACCGGTGCTGAGGGCCGCGAACGCCGAAGGTGTAGCGACGGTTCGCCGCCGTGTTGCCAACCGCCGTCACCGCTAGTGCAATGAAGTTGGACCACTGTGCCGACATGCCGTTCCGAAGCAGCAGGTACAGCACGACGTACGCCAACGTGCTCAGCACACCCACCGCGGCGAAGCGGCCGACCTGCGCGCCAAACGATGGCCGTTCGTCCTCCGGTTCAGAGACGAGACGTCGGCGAATGTCCGCGGTCGGGATCTTCCCGGAGAACAGGTTGCGGGTGAGTCGGGCGACTCCCCGAAGGTCGGCTGTGGCGGTTGCGACGATGTCGACCGACGAGTCGGGATCATCGACCCAGTCGACCGGAACTTCGTGAACCCGGAGGCCGCTGCGTTCTGCGAGCACCAACAGTTCGGTGTCAAAGAACCAGCCGGTGTCTTGAATGTGGGGGAGCAGTTCGGCTGCAACGTCTGACCGGATCGCCTTGAACCCGCACTGCGCATCGCTGAAATGCACGGCGAGGGTGCCGCGGAGGATCAAGTTGTAACAGCGCGAAATGACCTCCCGTTTCGGGCTACGCACGACGTGGGACCCACGGGCCAGGCGGCTGCCGATGGCCACGTGAGAATGACCCGAGATCAGCGGCGCCACCAGCGGCAGGAGCGCGTCGAGATCGGTGGACAGGTCGACGTCCATGTAGGCGACAACCTCGGCGTCCGAGGCGGCCCAGACGGTCGAGAGTGCGCGTCCCCGACCCTTCTGTTCGAGCCGCACGTTTGTCACCCCGTCGAAACGCTGCGCGAGTCGCGCTGCGATCAGCGGAGTGCCGTCGGTGCTGGCGTTGTCGGCGATCGTGATGCGGAACCGATACGGAAAGGCCCGAGTGAGGTACGCGTGGAGTCGTTCGACCGACGGCGCCAGGTCGCGTTCCTCGTTATAGACCGGGACCACCACATCGAGAACGGGCGCGCCCGGCGCGAGAGCCGTGTGCTCGTCGAAAGGGGCAGGAAGCGTTGATGTATCCATGACGCCAGTATCGAGGGCCTACCTGACAGCACCCCGTGACGCGCCTGGCAGTTTGCTGTGAGTTTTGCTGTGCCCGTGTGGACGGTGCCCGCGGCGCCTCACCAGACGCCCGAAGGTTGAGGTCAGCGGCTGGTAATCGTCGCTTCCACCACTACGACCCCGCCCACCAGACAACACGCGGCTGACAGCCCCGCCACTCCAAGCCAGTCGTTCCAAACCGCTTCCCAGCTCGAAGTCGTCGTCTGTATTGCGGGCGGTGTGAAGGCTGAG
>JAGNEX010000081.1:0-4416 GCA_018003035.1 Acidimicrobiia bacterium | reverse complement strand
CAGTCGTCGACGCCGGTGGTGGCGTCATCTTGACCGCTGACGACGCGGATATGACGCGATTGGCCGCGCACTACAGAAATGTCCGGGTCGTTGCCATCTGAACCTTTTTCGACCGCCCGTCGAAGTAAGAAGTACGCCCGCCGTATCCAGCGGCGAGACCAATGAGCGGAGGACGTCGATGTTCGACAAGTTGCGCAGAGCCCGAGCCGACCTCAGCACGATGAACACGCTGTTCCCAGCCGCGGAGCGAATCGCGGCTGGTGAAGGAGTCGATCGGCCGGGAGCGGAACACTTGCTGCTTGCGGCCTTCGAACTCGAAGACGGGATCGGGGCCGAAGCATTCAAGACGTACAACGTCACCCCAGACGACCTGAGAACTGCGATCGCAGCCCAACATCAGGACGCCCTGTTATCCGTTGGGGTCGACGCCGACGACGAGGCCATCGCCGCGGCAATGCCGGCGGTCCGTTCCTCAACGGGCCCCTACCAGTCGCAAGGCTCGATGCAGACGGCATTCCAACGTTCCATGGCGCTAGCAAAGGCCGACAAGGCCGCCATCAACAGTGGCCACCTGCTTCTCGCGGTCACCGAGCCCGACCACGGGATCGTCAGTCGCGCGCTTGATCGCCTCGGTGTTACCAAGGCCTCATTGCAGCAACGGACGCGCCAACTACTCTCCAACCGCGCCTGATTGCTCCCTGAACGAGGCGTTGCTGACCCTCAGACGGGTCCAAAGCCGGTGCCGAGGCGGTGGTCGGGTCGTTGGGCTCAAGTCGGTGTTGTTCAGCGTCGATTCAAACCTTGGCTGGGTCGATACTCCTCATGGGCGGGCAAACCCGCACGGTGGTGACGGAATGGCCACCGCGAGTTGACGTTTCACAACAGAACTCGGTGGACGGGTTGGTGGTGTGGCTAGGTAGTCTCGTCAATGGAGCGAAACCCGCTGGCGCTGTGTTCCGTGGGTGGCGAAACACGTTGTAACTGCGGCGTCGAGCGATGCCGTACAGCTGAGCCCCTCGGCGAACCGCAGCATTGACGCAGCACATCTCGCCCTACAACAGCCCGACGGTGTCTCGGCGCGGTGCACATACGACTTCTTGGAGCGAAGGCATGCAGCAAGTCTCAAGTCACGATCTCGGAGCCGGTTCTCACCGCTGCGCGCTCGTCGCTCACAGCGCCGAGTTGGCCTGGGCAGGCGGTCGTGCCAGCACCGGTACGCGGGGACGGCGATCGTGAGCTCGAACTCCCGACTTAGTCACCTGGAACGGCTCGAAGCCGAAAGCATCCACATCATCCGTGAGGCCGTCGCCGAATCGGAGCGCCCGGTGATGCTGTACTCGATTGGCAAGGACAGTGGCGTCATGCTGCACCTGGCCCGCAAAGCCTTCGCCCCATCGCCGCCGCCGTTCCCACTGCTCCACGTCGACACCACGTTCAAGTTCCAGGCCATGTACGAGTTCCGGGACCGCATGGCGACGGAATCGGGGATGGAGCTGCTGATCTGGCGCAACCCCGAGGCGGAACGGCTGGGCATTAACCCGTTCGATCACGGGTCGTCGGTCCACACCGACATGTGGAAGACCGAAGGACTCAAACAGGCTCTCGATAACTGGGGTTTTGATTGCGCGTTCGGTGGTGCCCGCCGCGACGAAGAGAAATCTCGGGCGAAGGAACGCATCTTTTCGATCCGCTCCGCCCAACACCGATGGGACCCCAAACAGCAACGTCCCGAACTGTGGCGGCTCTATAACGCCCGCAAAGCGCCTGGTGAATCGGTGCGCGTGTTCCCGATCTCGAACTGGACCGAACTGGACGTCTGGCTCTATATCCACCGGGAAGACATCCCGATCGTGCCCCTCTATCTCGCGGCCGAGCGGCCGGTCGTCGAATGCGACGGCACCCTCCTGATGGTCGATGACGATCGTTTCCCACTCCTCGATGGCGAAACGCCCGAAATGCGAAGCGTCCGCTTCCGCACCCTCGGCTGCTATCCGCTGACCGGCGCGGTCGAAAGCAAGGCCGACACCCTCACCGAAGTGATTCAAGAGACCTTGCTGACGGCGACCTCTGAACGGCAGGGGCGCACGATCGATCACGACTCGTCGGGCTCGATGGAAAAGAAGAAGCAAGAGGGATATTTCTAGATGGCTCACACCATGGACGCGCTTCTCGAATCCGATATCGAGGCCTATCTCACAGCGCACGAGAACAAGTCGCTGTTGCGCTTCATCACCTGCGGCAGTGTCGACGACGGAAAGTCGACCCTGATCGGCCGCCTGCTCTACGAAACCAAGCTGGTGTTCGAAGACCAGCTCGCCGCGCTGCAAGTGGATTCCCGAAAGGTCGGCACGCAGGGGGGCGACCTCGACTTTGCGTTGCTGCTCGACGGGCTCGAAGCCGAGCGTGAGCAAGGCATCACCATCGACGTGGCGTATCGCTACTTCTCGACCGAGAAGCGCAAGTTCATCGTCGCCGATACGCCCGGACACGAGCAGTACACGCGCAACATGGTGACCGGCGCGTCGACCGCCGACCTGGCTGTCGTAATGATCGACGCCCGCAAAGGTGTGCTCACCCAGACGCGTCGGCACTCCTATCTGGTGGCGCTGCTCGGTATTCGCAATGTGGTCGTCGCCGTCAACAAACTCGACCTGGTCGACTACTCACAAGAGGTCTTCGATCGGATCGAAGCCGACTACCGTGCCTTCGCCGAACAGGTCGGCATCAAACACGTCGTCTGCATTCCGATGTCGGCCCTGAAGGGCGACAACTTGCTCGTGCCGAGCGCGAACACGCCGTGGTACACCGGCCCGTCGCTCATCCCGTATCTCGAAACGGTCGAGGTCGACGATGACGGCGGCGAGCGTCCGTTCCGTTTCCCGGTGCAATGGGTCAACCGACCCGACCTCAACTTCCGAGGTTTCTCCGGCACGGTCGTCGGTGGCAGCGTCGCAGTCGGTGACAAGGTGCGGGTCCTGCCAGGCGGACAGACGACAAACGTCTCTCGCATCGTTCTCGGTGACGACGAGCTCGACAGAGCCGTCGAAGGTCAAGGTGTGACGATCTGCCTGGCCGATGAGATCGACGTCAGTCGCGGCGACCTGCTTGCAGCAGCCGATCAGCCGCCGGAAGTCGCCGACCAGTTCGAAGCGCACATCATCTGGATGCATGAGCAGAAGATGGTCCCGAAGCGGCGCTACCTGGTCAAGATCGGCACCCGTACGGTGGGCGCAACGATCGAGGCCCCCAAATATCGAGTGAACGTCAACACCCTCGACCACGCCGCCGCCAGGTCGCTGTCGCTGAACGAAATCGGCGTGGCCAACATCACCTTTGACCGTCCCGTGGCGTTCGACCCCTACACCGAGAATCGCGACACCGGCGGGTTCATCATCATCGACCGGCTGACTAACGCGACGCTCGGTGCCGGTCTCTTGCACTTTGCGTTGCGCCGCAGCCAGAACGTCCATTGGCAGTCGCTCGAGATCGATGCCGACGCCCACGCCCGTCTGAAGGGGCACGGCCCGGCCGTCGTGTGGTTCACCGGCCTTTCGGGTTCTGGAAAGTCGACCATTGCAAACCTCGTCGAGAAGCGGCTACACGCCGACGGCATTCACACGACCATGCTCGACGGAGACAACGTTCGCCACGGCCTGAACAAGGACCTGGGGTTCACCGAACAGGACCGGGTCGAGAACATTCGGCGTGTTGCAGAGGTCTCAAAGATCCTCTTCGATGCTGGCCTGGTGGTGCTCGTCTCGTTCATCTCCCCGTTCCGTTCCGAACGGCAGATGGCCCGTTCGATCATCGCGGAGGGACGATTCTGCGAGGTATTCGTCGACACGCCGCTCGCCGTGGCCGAAGAGCGCGACGTCAAAGGGCTCTACCGCAAAGCTCGGGAAGGCAAGCTTCCGAACTTCACCGGTATCGACTCACCTTACGAAGCGCCCGCCAACCCCGAAGTACGGATCGACACCACCGCGCTAGACGCCGAAGCCGCCGCCGAACAGATCGTTACCTGGCTCAAAACAGCCAACGTCATCACCTAGACCAGCACTACTTGTCCGGGACGACCCGGTGCTTGGACCTCCGCGGGCCGGCCGTCACGCGCCCGCAATTGAGTGATGATCGAGGTATGCGCAGTCCCCCTTGGGTGCACTCCGCCTCAGCCCGAGATCAGGTGGAAGAAAAGCGCGCCCAGGATTCCAGCGGACGTCGTCACGAGGATGATCGAAATCCAGGTAGACCGGGGGATCTGGCCGTCAGCGGGTACCCCAGGGACCTTGTCTCGGACGATCTCAAGGAGCCGAGCTGCCCATGCGACGTCGCGCGACAACACGGCGAGGCCACCGGCGATGGCGATCCATCCCGGCCCTGGCAGCACCAGCATGAGGATGCCAGCGAGCAGTAACAAGC
>JAGNEX010000033.1:20003-27156 GCA_018003035.1 Acidimicrobiia bacterium | reverse complement strand
GCAAAGAAGTTCTTGGAGCGCTCGGCGTCACGCGGCTTCACACCCAAGGGGGCGGTCGCATCCTTGGTCAGCTGGGTCATCGGAATTTCAAAGACCCGGAAACCCTCAAGCGTCCCGTCCGTTAACGGGTTTGTTGAGTACCCGGCCTTTTCCAGGTTTCGATCGTTGAAGGTGTCGGTGTTGACCAGCACCGCGCCACCCATCACGACGTCTCCAAGGTTCGCCTTGAGCGCCGCGGGGTTCATCGCCACCAGCACCGCTGGAGCGTCCCCCGGCGTCGAGATGTCCCAGTCAGAAATCTGAATCTGAAACGCGGAGACCCCGGGAAGGGTCCCTTGAGGTGCCCTGATCTCTGCGGGGAAGTTGGGCAAGGTCGCAAGGTCGTTGCCGAACATTGCGCTTGCGCTGGCAAAACGGTCCCCGGTCAACTGCATACCGTCCCCAGAGTCGCCGGCAAAGCGGATGACCACTGAGTCGAGTTGTTCAACCGGGATGGTTGACACTTGATCGCTCACAAATCGCTCCTGAACTTAAGAAAGCGGAGTTGGCTGATTGGTTGGGCACACCTGGAGCGACGGTACCTCAGTGCAGGCAAGTAGTCCGCCCGCATGGGAGCCCGTGCTTCGGAGCCCTAGCCTATCGACGTGCAACCAGACCGAAATTCACACAACGTTGATGCCCAGACGCATGTGAGGGGGCGCTCAACCAGCCGCTTTGGCGCGGCCCTCGCTGCGGGCCTGCTGCTCTTTCTGGTCGCTTGCGGCAGGGATTCTGGTGAGACGGCCGAGCCGCCGATCGGCAGCACGTCGTCCTCGGTTCCCGTCACCGTCGAACCGTGGAACGCGTCGGGCCGACCGCAGACCCGCAGCCAGACGACCGCCGCCCCCGGCGAGTCGCCAACATCGGTTGGGGCCCTCCCCACCTCGATCGACGGCTCCGAGCCGACCGCACCCACTGGGCAGACAAACGGAACCCAGTCAAACGGAACAGGGGACGACGCTTCGGGCTCCTCGGCCGGTCCCGGCGTCGTCCCACGGCAAGGAGCGACGGCGAGTTCTGGTTGTGGCCGGCCGGGCTCGACTGGGGTGATCGACCTGACGAGCGCTCAGCCCGACCGAGACCGCCTTGCACGGATGTATGTCCCCTCCAACTACCGGGCGTCGACGCCGGCACCGCTCATCCTCAACCTTCACGGGCTCATGGGCTTTCCGTCCCAACAAGCAGCGTGGTCAGGGTTTGAGGACATGGCCGAAACCGAAGGTTTCCTCACCGTTGCGCCACAGGGTGTCGGACTGATCCCCTTGTGGAACGCGATTGGGTACCCGGCCGCTGCAGACGACATCAGGTTCTTGAACGACCTGTTAGACGACATCGAGCAGCGGTGGTGTGTCGACACCAGCCGCATCTATGTCGCTGGAATCTCAAACGGCGGCCTCATGGCGACCTACTTGGCATGTCAGAACCCCGACCGCTTCGCCGCGATCGCGGTTGTTTCGGGCCTGAGGTTCGATCGCTCCTGCACGGCAAGCCCCGGAGTCGACCTGCTCGTCATTTACGGCACGGCGGATGGGATCCTCCCCTACACCGGCGGACTCGGCCCGACGATCCAAGGACTCATAGCGATGCAACCGCTGGTCGAAGGCGTGACCCTGGAGGAGCAAGCCAAAGTACTGGCGGAGACGACCGTCGATGCCGTGCCCGAATCCATCGCCAAGTTTGCGAATCTCGATCGCTGCCAGACCCCGCAAGAAAGCGTCGTCGGCCAACGCGACGTCATTTTGCACTCGGTCTATGAATGTCAGCGAGGTCGGCTGGAGTCGTACATCATCGAGGGCGGCGGCCATAACTGGCCGGGAACCGAACTGAAGATCGCAGAGAACCTGCAGGTCAACGCAGAACAATTCCTGGGATACACCTCGATGGAGCTCCCCGCATCGCAACTGATCTGGGACTTCTTTCGCTCCACCCAGTAGGGCGTTCCGCCCTTCAGCAGGGCTACCCGACACCCATATTGGACACCAAAAGCCCTGGTCAGAGAGTTGTTTGAAGCGCCCGGATTCTCTTAGAGCCACACTGTAGGATGAGCCGGACGGGATCGCCGCTTCCTGTATGCTCACCGATTCATTTATTGACCCGACAGGAGGACCATGCGCCTCACAGTCACACGCCGCACCGACCTCGCAGCGAGAGCGCTCGTCGTGCTCAGCCAAGAGGGGCGCCGTATGAAGGCCCCTGAACTGGCGAAGGCTCTTCAGACGACCGCTGGCTATTTGCCGCAGGTACTCGGCCCGCTGATCGCCGCTGGCTGGGTGCAATCAGACCCAGGTCCCACGGGCGGCTACCAACTCGACGCACGGCTCGACGACATTTCGGTACTCGACGTAGTCGAAGCCGTCGAGGGGCCGACGAACAACTCCGAATGCGTGTTGATCGAAGGTCCTTGCAACCAGGACGTTCATTGTGCCTTGCACGTCCCTTGGAGCCAAGCGCGCGCCGTGCTGTGCGCTCAGCTCGCAGCGTCCCCGGTGAGCCAACTCGAACTTTCGCCGGCACGAGTCTGACCGCAAGCCCGCCTGGGGGACTACTCCCCCAGAGAGCGACCCGTCGAGCAGGGCCGGTCGCTATGAGCTTGCGACGCCTGCCGGGCTGTCCTGCTTTGCCCGCTTTGCTTCACGGGCACGGATGGTCCCGTCGAGCACCTGCTTGCGCATCCGAACCTCGGCCGGAGTGACCTCGAGGCATTCGTCGGGGCGCAGGTACTCCAGAGCCTGTTCCAGGGAGAACTTACGCGGCGGGGTAATGCGTTCGAGCTCTTCGGCCGCCGCAGCGCGGATGTTGTTGACTTTCTTGGCCTTCGTGACGTTGACGTCCATATCGTCGGGGCGGGGATGTTCGCCGACGATCATGCCTTCGTACACCTCGTCACCGGGAGCGATAAAGAAGCTCCCCCGCGCCTGCAAGTTCAAAATCGCAAAGGTTGTCGCCTGGCCTGTGCGGTCAGCGACAAGGGCTCCACTCCGCCGAGCGTCAAGCCCACCTGCCCAAGGCATCCAGCCCTCAAAGGTGTGGTGGTACAGGCCTTCGCCTCGCGTCTCGGTCAGGAAGTCGCTTCGGAAACCGAGCAGCCCTCGAGCGGGTACCACGTATTCCAAGCGGACCCGACCCGAACCCGACGGGTCCATCGACTCAAGACGGCCCTTGCGCGGTCCAAGCAGCTGAGTCACCGCACCCACGCGGTCCTCGGGCACGTCACACACGAGGCGTTCAAACGGCTCGTTGCGGACGCCATCGATCTCGCGTTCGAGCACCTCGGGCCGGGACACGGTCAGCTCGAAGCCCTCGCGTCGCATCTCTTCGACCAGGACTGCGAGCTGCAATTCGCCGCGCCCGCGAACCTCCCACGCGTCGGGACGATCTGAGGTGATGACCTGCAACGACACGTTCCCGACCGTTTCAGAATCCAACCGAGATTTGATCAGTCGAGCCGTCAGCTTCTTTCCGGACTGTCCGGCAAGCGGTGACGTGTTGACGCCGATGGTGACAGCGAGGGACGGCTCGTCGATACGGAGCACCGGGAGCGGACGGGGATCGTCGAGGTCGGCGATTGTCTCTCCCGGCATGACGTCTTCAAGGCCTGCGACCGCGACGATCTCGCCCGGCCCGACCTGGGCCACACTCACCCGCTCCAAACCGCGCGGTGCGGCCAGATCGGCCACCTTTGCGGTTTGGATCGTCCCGTCGAGCCGACACCATGCGATGTTTTGGCCGGCCTTCAAGGTGCCCTGCTGGACACGGCAGATCGCCAACCGACCCTGATACGGGTTGGCGTCCAGGTTCATGACGTGGGCCTGGAGCGGATGTTCGGGGTCGTAGCTCGGAGCTGGCACGGTGTCGCGCAGCACCTCGAGCAGCGGCAACAGGCTGCCTTCTGCCTCACCCATCAGCGCTGGATCGTCTGGGTCGGTCGACGCCACGCCCTCGCGCGAGACCGCGTACAGCACCGGAAATTCGATGTGGTGATCCTGCGCGTCGAGCGCAAACAGCAGCTCGTAGACCTCGTCGAGGACCTCTTCGTGCCGGGCGTCCGGCCGGTCCATCTTGTTGATGACAACGACCATTGGGAGGTTGCGCTCAAGGGCTTTGCGCAGTACGAAACGAGTTTGTGGCAGCGGACCTTCCGCAGCGTCAACCAACAACAAGATGCCGTCGACCATCGGCAGTCCGCGCTCGACCTCACCTCCGAAGTCGGCGTGACCAGGGGTGTCGACGATGTTGATGCGGATCCCATCCCAATCGACCGACGTCGTCTTGGCAAGGATGGTGATGCCCTTTTCGCGTTCGAGGTCGCCCGAGTCCATAACCCGGTCGACGACGTGGCGTCCCATGGCACCGGATTGTTGGAGCAAGGCGTCGACGAGCGTGGTCTTGCCGTGGTCGACGTGGGCCACGATCGCCACGTTTCGAATGTCATCGCGAGTCGCCATGGAGGCCTCCTGGCCGTTTTGAGGCAATAAAAAAGCGACGCCTTTGGCAACAGATCGCAGATGAGACCTAGGGACCAGCAGCGCGCTGCCCGCTACTTTAAGCGGGTGCTTATAGATGGACTTGAACTGCAGCCGGGTGAGCGGATCGAAACCGACGTTGCGATCATCGGTTCTGGACCCGCTGGCATGACCTTGGCGATCCTCTTGGCAGAGGCTGGACGGGACGTCACGGTCATCGAGAGCGGGGGGCTCGAACGAGAAGACCCCATCAGCGCCCTGAACGAAGGCACGTCGTCGGGGATCAACTATCCGCTCGGTCCGACACGAGTGCGGAAACTCGGCGGGACGAGCGACCATTGGACCGGCATCTGCCGGCCTTTGGACCCTTGGGATTTTAGTGTTCGTGACTGGGTTCCAGGCAGCGGTTGGCCGATCACCTGGGATGATTTAGCGCCCCATTTCGACGCGGCGGGTAAATGGCTTGAGTTGCAACCCGGCCGGTACGACTGGAATTCCTGGACCGGCGAACTGGGCCCCGACGACTTGGCCCTCGATCCCGAGCTGCTGGTGCCAGAAATCGTTCAGGTGTCTGCACCCACGCGTTTCGGGGATGTGTACCGAGCCAGGTTGGTCGACCACCAGCGTGCGACGGTGATCATCCACTCAACCGTCACCGAGATCGTCGCATCCGAACAAGCAACTGCCGTCGCGCACCTGGCCGTGTCGACGCTCGCCGGAAACTCTTTTGAGGTGTCAGCCAACCGGTACGTCCTCGCCGCCGGCGGCATCGAAAACGCCCGGATCCTTCTGGCGTCACGGTCGGTCAGCCCCAAAGGGCTCGGAAATGACAACGACCTGGTCGGGCGCTACTTCATGGAGCATCCGCACATCTATCAGAGCGGCACAGCGTTGTTGGCCCGGACTCAAGAACAGCTGGCCCCCTTTTTTGGCGTGGTGCCAAGCCCACCCGGCGCCGTCGGACCGTCCGGAAAACCGCAACCCACCATGGTCGCTGCCGCACTCGCGCTGCCCGACAGCCTTCAAACCAAGCTGCAATGTCTGGGTGGCACCTTTTCAATCAGCCGACCAGCGGGCGGGGCAGAACGGACCCAACCAGAGCGGTGGCCGACGTTTCGGACGGGCGGATTGACGGCGGGTGCCCTGGCGCAATTCGTCGACAGCGACTCTCACGTCTACCAGCTGGTCATCCGTACCGAACAAGCTCCGAACCGCGACAATCGGGTCACGTTGAACGACGACAAGGACGCGCTCGGCGTACCCATTGCAGACCTTCACTGGACGGTCGGCGAGCTGGAGAACGCCACCTTTGATGCGCTGTTCGCGTCCCTCGCAATGGCGACCGGCCAAGCAGACCTCGGGCGAACAAACGAAGACGTCGACGAGCGGAACAAGGTCACCGGCGGACCGCACCACATGGGAACGACACGTATGGCAGCGGACCCCAAAGACGGCGTTGTCGACGCCGATTGCAAAGTCTTTGGCATCGACAACCTATGGGTTGCCGGCAGTTCGGTATTTCCAACATCTGGCTGGGCGAACCCCACATTGACCCTGGTCGCGTTGGCGGACCGCTTGGCTGGCCACCTGTTGAGCCGCTGACCCCTCGGGGTCGGGCCGCCGGGACCCCTACCGAAGCCCAATGCAGGCTCGTGCGTGGTCAGCGCGCTCGACCGCCCCGCGACGGGGCTCATTCAGAGGCTGCGCCACCCGATACCACGCTGGTGCCGAACCATTCCCACCATGCCACGATCGCCGATCCGACGTTGGCGATCACGACAATCCACCCAAACGAACCGATCAGGCTCGGCCAATCGGTGGTGGCAAAGACGGCAGCAGCGGTAAGCGCCACCACCGGCCAGACGTTTAGACCGCCGGGTTGGCGTGGCCAGCGTCCGAGCCAGAGCCGACCGGCCGCCGCCCAGCACGCGGCGCTGATCGCGGCGAGCAGCCACGCTGCCTGGCCGGGGTCGAGTGTGGTCCCGTCCCATTTTCCGTTGTCAATTGCGATCAACATGGCTGACGATGAGCCCCACGCCGCCATCAGCGCGAGCATCCCCAACAGCATTCCAGCAGCCACCGAGGCGCGCGCAGGTGCTGGCTGGAACACCGTCTTACGTTTGACGGCGGTCAAACCACGACGGCGGTCCGCTGCGCGTTCATACCCACTCGCCATCTTGGAAACCGCCCGCGCCCCCAAATAAAAGATCGGGAACAGCGACGCCGCGAGGAGCGCGGCGGCACCGTCGGTTCCGATGGCCGCACCGACGAGCCCGGTATCGGCGAGCTGGGTGGTCACTGAGGTGAACTTCCGAAGCGGATCATCGCGGGTCATTCTGCCAGCGTCCCGCTCACCGCTCTCAAAGGCTGCGCCAACGATTCGAGCCGCACCTCGGCATCCGCCGATGGCCGCCCGGCGAGCTGGGCTACGTTTTTGCCCGACCCTGCGAGACTTCGCCTCCCGCAACAACACCCTGACTAGTTCGGCCCTCCAGGCCGACGCGACTCGGAGCCGCCGGTGCCTTCGTCACATCGTTTCACGCTCGAGGAAGTAATCATCGGGGACACGCCCGCCGCTTGGGAGAAGGCTGGCTTTACCGTACGCACACCCCAGGAACCGGCGGGCGCGTCGACGCTCGACGCTCAACGCG
>JAGNEX010000033.1:18706-19903 GCA_018003035.1 Acidimicrobiia bacterium | reverse complement strand
CTCGACAAACTGCTCGGCGACGGCGTTGGTCCCGCTCGCCCCGCCGTCCAGCCAGATCGGCAGGTGCGAACGGCGAGGGCAAAGGCCTTCGGCCTGTCGTTCCCGCTTCTGTTCATGTCGCCGCGGCCCGAAACGCTCAACCGGGACCTGCGTCGACGATCTCGGTGAGGCGTTGGCCCCGTGACACGCAAACCCCGAGATGACACCGCGCCTCCGCGGCAAAGCCGCCGAAACGTACGTTCACCAGCTCGTCAAAACGATGTTGAGACCGGCGGCGCCCTAAATGAAGGCTTGCGAACGGAGCGATATACGCTAACCCTCTCGTGTGCTTGGGGCGCATGCTTTTTGAACGGAGCTACGACGTAGCTAGGCGCCCGGGCATGTTGGAATCGGCGGGTCCGACAAACGAGCGACGATGTGAGGACAACTATCGTGCAAATTCCACGCCGCCTTGGGCTCAGCACCTCTTGGCGTTTGGTAGTCGGTGTCATCGCGTGTCTCGCCTTGCTGGTGGTGGCGGGTTGTGAAGACAACTTCGACCCATCGGGCAGCGAGGGCGGCGACCATTCCGAAGAGAACATGGCCGGCCAGCAGTTGCAGTCCCAGAACTTCACCAAGCAAAAGCTGGTGAACACCGACATGAGCGGCACCAACGTCGACGGCTCGTTCTTCATTTCGATCGACATGACGGGCGCAAACCTTTCGGGCGCGTCGATCGTCAACACCAACTTTGCGTCGACGATTATGAAGGGCGCCAACCTCACCAACGTGCGCGGCAACAACCCCGACTTCGAAGGTGCGGTCCTGGAAGGCGTCGACTTCACCGGGGCCGAACTGGTCGGTCCCGACTTGGAAGAAGCCAGCGTTGCCAACCTCATCGCTCCGGCCGTGTCGTTCACCGGAGCTGAGCTCGATGGCGCGACAGGGCGCGGCGCGAACTTCTCCGAGGCAGACCTGACGGGTACCGATATGTCGAGGGCGGCGATGCCCGAGACCAACCTGTTGAAGGCGACCCTTAAAGACGTCACCGGCACCAGCACCGAACTGACCGGTTCGAAAGCCGACGAGGGCGACTGGACCAACTGCAACTTCACCTGGGCGATCCTGCAGCGCGTGAGCTTTGTTCGCACACAACTTGGTGGCTGCACGTTCACCGGCGCCGACTTCACCCAGGCAGACCTGGGTGGCGCACAGTTG
>JAGNEX010000033.1:3245-18606 GCA_018003035.1 Acidimicrobiia bacterium | reverse complement strand
TCGCCGCATGTGGCGGCGGATCTGACTCGAACGACGCCGTGGCGAGCGAAACGTCTTCGGATCTCTTCGGGGCGGACGACGCGGGCGGTGAGGCCGACCTGCCCGACGTTGCGGGTTCAGAGACGACCGTCGGGGGTATCACCACCACCACCGACGCCAGCGCGACGACCACCGTTGACGGTGAGGAGCCAGCCAAGGCGACTGGCTCGACGGGTGCTTCAACTGCGTCGACCGCACCAGCAGCGGGCGGCGGAGGCAGCACGCCAGCAGCCCAAAGCCCGAACAGCACGGCGGCCCCGGCAGGTAACAACACTCCGGGGACCCAAGCGCCGACCGCTTCGAGTACCCCCGCGGCGAGCACCGCCTCCACCCAGCCTCCCGCCGCCGGTGGTGGCGGCGACGACATGACCGAAGCCGAGGTTCGTGCAGAGTTCATGAGCCAGCTGACCGCAACCGGTATGGACCAGGCAACCGCTCAGTGCATCACCAACTCGATCTTCGAGCAGATCACGATGGCCCAGATGGAAGCGTGGAGCGCCGAAGGACTCAGCGAAGATGACCTTCCGCCGGAATTGGTCAACGGCCTGCAGCAGGCCACGATCGCCTGTATGACCTGATCGGACACTTCCCGCGGCAAGTCAGCCAACAAGCGGGCCGGCTGTAGTCTCTCCACGATGAGCAACGCTTTACAGTTTCCCGAATCGGTCACCACCCACAGCGGAGCATGCCTGTTGAGATGGGATCCCGAAGGTGATCAAGAACCCGGTTCGGTCATGGTCGCCAGCGGCATGCTGGGACCTCGTTCGTGGATAGCTGCCGGCCCGCAGATCGCTTCTGCAACACGGCGGACATGTTTGGCCTTGGTATTGGGCACGTTGCCGATCGACCCGGGAGCCGACGACCTCATCGCCCACGCGGCTGCGGTGATCAGCGCCGAGATCCAAGACCTAGATCCCCGCGTTATGGTCGCCCACTCCTTTGCCGGCCCGCTGTTTTTGGCCATGCTCGCCACCGACGCGATCAGGCCCCCCGGGGTTAGGGGACTCGTCTTGTGCAACTCGATGCTGCCCGTCAAGATGACCCAGGTGCCGAAGTTTGCCCGCTCGGTCAAGGGCGGTATGCCCGAAGTCCCAGTCGGCACCGAGCAGACACCCAGCGAGCGGGTCGAGATGTTCCTCGACGCCTTCGTGGTTCGACCCGACGCAATCACGGCCGAACAACGGTCCTACCTGGTCGATACGCCGCCCAACCCGGCCGGCGACGCGGACACCATCCGCCAACTCCAGCAGGCAATAGGGGCGGCAAGCACCCGGATCGCCTTCGGAAAAGGTCTCACCGACCTTTTGAAGGCCTGCCCGGTGCCCGTGAAGTTTCTCATGGGGGCAGAGGATCCACTGGTCCCGACGTTCCTCGCCGACAACCTGACCGGACGGGGCTCGATACCCGGCGTCGAGGTCGAGATCATCGAACGATGTGGCCAGTTCTGCTACATCGACGCTGCTGCCGACGTGGCCCAAACCGCGGCAGGTTTGGTCGGCGGGTGAATCCCAGCAGTTTCAGCGGGCTCGTAACGGGGCGGCGATCAACCAGGTCGTTTCTCAACGACCCCGTACCGTCCGCGTGGATCGACGAGATCATCGACCTGGCCAACAGGGCACCGTCCGCGGGAAATACCCAGGGATGGGACTTTTTGGTACTCGACGAGCCAGAGTCGATCGAGCGATTCTGGGACGCCTCGCTCCCCTCGGAGAAGCGCTCGGCCTTTCCGTGGCCAGGGCTACTGTGCGCGCCTGTGCTGATCGTTCCGCTCTGCCGTCCGCAAGCTTGGGTCGAACGCTACAGCCAGTCGGACAAGTCCCGGACTGGGTTGGGTAACTCAGCTAAGGACTGGCCGGTCCCCTACTGGTGGGTGGACACGTCATTCGCGGCGATGACCATCCAATTAGCAGCCCAAGACAAAGGCCTCGGCTCCCTCTTTTTCGGTCTGTTTGAACGGGAACGAGGCCTGCTGGACCTCTTCGACGTGCCAGAGGACCGGCGAGCTCTCGGTGCCATTGCGCTGGGATTTCCCGCCCAGACCCAGCGCCTCAGCTCGTCGACCAAACGCAAACGACGTACGGCCGATCAGACGACCCACCGCAACGGTTGGACCCCCAACGACGGCGGCTAGGGGCGACCGGCGGCTCAAACGGGGGCCGGACCTGGCGTTCTACACCTGGCGGTCTACACCTGGCGGTCCGAGCCTGCCGCCCGAGGCTGCCAGCCTGAGCCCGACCTGAACCCGCCCCAACGCTAGAGGGCTGGCGCCTCGGTAGGCATTGGAGTCGGCGGCGCATCGGTGACGGGCAACGGGTCGAGCCGCGAGGTCACGCTCATCTTCACTTCGAGCTGAGCTGATTCTTCGTTACCCGCGCTGAGCGCGAACTCGGCGGGGAAGCGATCCTGGAAGAACGCGGGGATCCGCCAAGTGCCACCGTCGCCTTCTGTGCCGACGGTAGGAATGAGGGCGTCCCCGTCGCGGCGAGCGGCGGTCCATCCAGCTGGGGCGAGGCCGTCAGGACTGAGCTTGGACTGCAGGCCAGCACGTTCATCAGCGGGGATTGTCCAACGTGCGTCGATCGCGATGACGAACTCCTCATTCTCGATCGTCGTCGTGACCGTGCAGTCACTCAAGGCTGCCCCTTCAGAGACCGGCACCGTCGCCACGAAGTTGGCCAACCATGGGATGAGCGGTTCGCCGTCAGCGTTGGTTTCGACCGACGCCTCGAAACGTGCACCGCTCGTACCGTCTTTACCGTGGGGCTGGCCGACGTTGTCGCTGAGCCAGACCCGGACCAGGTTCCACAGGGCCGGGATGTTGCCCATCTTGACCCGGTCGTCGTTGGCCACGTAGGTGATGTTCACGCTGTCACCGGTTTCGCTGCGCGACGCCAGCGTCGTCGTCGCTAGGAAACCCATCTGCTCCAGCGGCCCGGTGTATCCCTCGCTGATGAGGTTCTTTGCACCGTCAGGATCGTCGGGATTGACATCTACCGGTTCTGGCAAAGCAAAGGCCACGTTCCAATCCCAGACGTATCGCTTGCCCCGAGCCTTCCCCCAGTCCAGGGAAAGCCCCAGCAGCGATGCACCAGGCGGCGGAGCGATCGACAAAGGAAACATGGTGGCGTCGCGTGCAACGCCGACACCGTCGGACGCCGGGTCTGATACCGCAGCGGACAAGGTGGCGTAGAGCTCTGAGAGCTGGGTCAGCGAGCCAGCGGGATCTGGGCTGGCCGGCGCAGGGGCCTGTGCCTCAGCCAGGAAGTTGGCGGCGACGGCCGTCTGATCCTCTTCGGTCAGCTCAGAATCGTCGGCGATCGAACAACCCGTCACGGTTAGAGCCAGAGCCAGTAGGGCTCCGAGGGGGCGTCGTGTGAATTGGACTGTCATGGGTGTTCTCCGTCGCGCAGTCGAACCTCGGCGAGGCTCAGTCGCTCAAATCGCTCAAATTCCCGTGCCGCGCACCGACGAGGTCCGCGGTTCGCTTTGTACCAAACAGATCACGTCACGGTCGTCGAGTTCTTCCCAGGTCTGGCGGGTCGGCTGGATGGACCGCACCTTGAGCGTCGAAAACTCGACCGGCGTTCCGACATATGCGGTGAAATTGTCTCCAAAGCAGCTCGCGCCGACGAACAGTGCCACGCCGCTGGGGTCGTAGGTGTTGGCGCCGGTTGCCGTTTCTCGGGCGATCACCTCAAAGGTATGAGACTGCTCACACGGGGTGGCTTCGACGCTGTCTATGAGAAGCCTCTCATCGTCGGCACCTTCTGGAGCCAAAAAGCAATCCCCGACTTCCAAAGAGAAAACGTCTTCGGTTCCGGCCCGAGTGATGGCGCCGCTTTCATCCCGTTCGAGTCCTTGGCCGCCGCAGGCGTAAACGCTAACCGACACAACCGCGATGACCACGGAGACCATCCGGCGCCAAGAGATACGCCCAGTATCAACCGGCCGACGCGTCGTGGCTTGGCCGAACAGCCGGGTATGGCCCTGGGAGCCAAGGCCGACCGCTTGCCCGCAGCGGGTCGCGTTCAGGTTCACGCTGGCCAGTCCCACAACGCGGCGATCGTGCGCATCACGTCGACGGTGCCGACGGGGTTGTCGATCATCATGTGGTGGTGCGCATGAGGCATTTGTACGTGGCGCATCTGGGGGTCACACATGGTCCGCATAAGAGCGTAAGACGCTTCGTCAAGGACCCAAGACTTCTCGCAACGCACCAGCATGCTGGGGCAGTTGAGATCTCCTACTTGCTGGTGGATCGGGGTCGACTTGGGCACTTTGAATGCCCCCGGGTCGAACTTCCAAGTCCATCCATCGGCGACTTCGCGAAGCGATGTCGCCGAGATGTACTCCATCAGGGCCGGGTCGCCGTTCGGTTGTGGCGGCACGAGGCGGTACCGCTTCTGGGCGATCTCCTTGCTTGCGTACGTCGCTGGGTTGCGAAAAACCGCTCCAGGGCGCATGTCTCGAACCTGTTCGGGGGTGCGGACGGCTGCGTCCAAGATCACCATTCCGGCCAGATCGTCACCCCGCTCGTGAGCGGCGGTGATCAAGTTGAGGCCGCCCATCGAATGACCAAAGACCAGCGGACGCTCCCTCAGCTGCACCGATTCGATAACGCCGAAAAGTTCGCGACACCACTGTTCGCGGGTGTAGTCGTCGGGTTCTCGCCAGCCGGAATCGCCGTGACCAGACCAGTCAAAGGTGATGACGTGGTGATCGTCGGCCAGGTAGGGGCCAATATGTGACCACCAGCGGGCGTGTCCGGCACCTCCGTGCAGGAGAACGATCGGGCGGTCGCCGAGCGAACCCCATTCATAGATCGCGATAGGACAGCCATCGACCAACGTCGCGCTCTGGCGCGCGGGTTTACTCAACGGTTCTGTCAGCCATTCCGGCGCTGTGGGTTCTGCTGTCATCAAACGATTGCGTTTCGAACGCTCGAAGGGCTGGCGATGGGACGGCGCATTCTCGCGCCTCAGAGCAGAGGTTCGCTCCCCGGGGCCACACTGCTACGGGCGGGTACGGGCACTGGACCGCTCATGGCTGTCTTCGAACAGCGTGAGATCTCTCGTTTGCGCCACCGAAACCTGACACGAATGTCAGTAAACTCTGCCGCCCGGTACAGTACGGGACCGCGGCGCCGAGCCAGCCCGCACGGGGATGGCCGGGGCTCACGTACGAGCGGTGACACAGCCCATGTTTCCAGGGTTGTGCGTTGATTCGAGAGGACTCTGCGGTGTTCGACGTATTGATCTCCAATGCCCTGATCGTCGATGGGACAGGCTCTGCTGGCCGGGTCGGCAGCGTGGCCATTCACCAAGGCAGAATCGCCGCCGTCGGCGACATCGACGGTGAGGCCGCAGAGACGATCGACGGCACCGGCCTGGTGCTTTGCCCCGGCTTCGTCGACCCGCACACCCACTACGACGCCCAACTGTTCTGGGACCCGTTTGCGTCACCCTCCAATCGACACGGCGTGACGTCGATCATCGCCGGCAACTGCGGTTTCACCCTTGCCCCCGCAGAACCGGGCGATGCCGAATACCTCACCCGGATGATGGCCAAGGTCGAAGGGATGCCCCTGGCAGCCATCGAGAATGGTGTGCCGTGGAACTGGCGCACCTTTGAGGATTACCTCGGTCGACTGGACGGAAACATCGGCGTCAACGCGGCGTTCCTCGTCGGCCACTGCGCCTTACGGCGCTGGGTCATGGGAGCCGACAGCATCGGCAACGAAGCAACCCAAGAACAGATCGACCAGATGAAGGTGTTGCTGCGTCAAGCGATCGAGGCTGGCGGTATGGGCTTTTCGACCTCGCTCGCCTTTACGCATTCAGACGGCGACGGCGAACCGGTCCCGTCGCGATGGGCAACTCCCGATGAGGTGGTCCAGCTCTCCGAGGTTGTCAAGGATTACGAAGGCACAACCCTCGAATTCATCATCGACGGCTGCCTGAACGGCTTCCAAGACGACGAGATCGAGCTCATGATCAACATGTCGCTCGCGGCGCGCCGTCCGCTCAACTGGAACGTGTTGACGGTCGATTCTCGCGAGCCGGAAAGGTACCGCCGCCAGCTCGAAGCGGGAACCAAGGCCTACGAAGCTGGCGCTCGCATCGTTGCTCTCACCATGCCCACCCTCGTTGGGATGACGATGAGCTTTGGTTCGTTCTGCGGTCTGTGGCTGCTGCCAGGCTGGAAAGAAGTCCTCGACTGTCCCGTCGAGGAGCGAATCGAGCGCCTTTCCGATCCGGCCGTTCGCGACGACCTGAACAAGTTGGCTCAATCAGACGAGGCGGGCGTTCTCAAGCGCCTCACCAGTTGGGAGCGCTACGAGATCGGCGACACCTACTCCGAGGCAAACGAGGGATTAAAGGGCCGAGTAGTTGGGGACATCGCTGCGGAGCGCGGCCAGGACCCCTTCGACACGCTGCTCGACATCGTCATCAACGACGATTGCCAGACCATTCTGTGGCCGCTGCCATCTGACGACGATGAGGAAAGTTGGAGGATGCGGGCCCAGATTTGGGATGACCCGCGCTGCATGATCGGCGGCTCTGATGCCGGCGCGCACCTCGACCGGATGTGCGGATCGAACTACCCCACGGTGTTCTTGGGCGACTGCATCCGCGGCCGGAAGCTCGCCACGATGGAGCAGGCCATCCACTACATGACCGATGTGCCGGCGCGCTTCTTTGGACTCAAAGACCGTGGCCGGATCGAAGAGGGGTGGCATGCCGATCTAGTGCTGTTCGACCCCGAAACGATTGACGCCGGCCCGATCACCATGGTCTCTGATCTACCGGGCAACACCGATCGCCTCTACTCCGAAAGCATCGGCGTCAAGCGCGTCTGGGTCAACGGTCAGACGATCGTTGACGGGGCCGATACGACCGGTGCACTTCCGGGCAAGATTCTCCGCTCCGGTGTCGACACCGAGACGGTACCCATCCCAGCGGACCTCTGAGCGGCCGCTCAGCACGCCAGGTCAGGTAGCGTTCAGCGCCAAACATCCTCGACCGACTACGGGCCGAGCTACTCCCGCGATCGCCGTCGCCGCCCGTCACCCGGGACCTCGGCGAGGACGAGCATTTCGGGGCGCAGCATGAACCAATCGCGAACACAGCCCAAGGACGACGGTGCAGCGGCGGACCGTTTGCAAACCCGCGGCCCGCGGCCAGACGTTGCAGCTGACACCCAGACCGCTTCCGCCAACCCGGGTGTTTCTGAGCCGACCGAACTAGGCGTCGACGACATCGATAACGCCTTCGCACTCGACTGGCGCGGCAAGCTGATGCGGCGGTTGATGACCCAAGGTGCGGCGCTGTTCTCCAAATACGTTCGACTCGAGATCGAACGCCCCGAAGAGTTTCCTCCTCCCCCGGCGTTGATCGTGGCGAACCACGGCTTCGGCGGCGTCGTCGACCCGAACGGTTCGGTCGTCACTCATGTCCTCAATCAAGTGCTGGGCGATCCAGACACCCCCTTTGTGTTCTTGATGCATGAGGCGGCCTGGAAGGTCGGCGTCGGACCCTTGTTCGAACCTGCAGGATTCCGCCCTGCAGGCCGACGCCCGGCGATGGAAGGCCTTGCACACGGCGGGTATGTCTTTGTGATGCCGGGCGGAGATATCGAAGCGTCCAAGCCGTTCCGAGACCGGAACAAGATCGTGTTCGGGGGGCGGACCGGATTCGGCAAGCTCGCCATCGAAGCAGGCGTCCCCATCATTCCGCTCGTCGTCAGCGGCGCAGGCGAAACGGTGCTCGTCCTGTCCAACGGAGAACGGGTCGCCAAGGCACTTCGCCTGCCGCAACTGGCTCGGCAGAAAGCCATTCCGATCAGTGTTGCGCTGCCGTGGGGCATCAACGTCGGGGTCGCAGGTGCCATTGGCTATCTGCCCCTTCCCGCAAAGATGCGCGCTGCGGTGCTTCCAGCCATGGAGCCGCTCGACGGGGAGTCAGGTGACGAGTTCGCCACTCGGGTGGAGGCCGCGATGCAGGCCAAACTCACCGAGATGACCGAAGGGCGAATCCCGCTGATCGGGACCCGCATGCCGAAAGTTAACCTGACGCTCCCGGCCCTCCCATGGAGCTCTCAGCAAGCCAACGCGGCGGTCGACGCGTCTCAGACGGCGCCGGGCAGCGACGTGACCTCGAGCGACCAAGAGCGTCCTAAGTGACACCTTTTTTCACCCAGTCCGAGGCGACGAGTGCCATCTCGCCAGCCAATGAAACGATCGGCCGTTCCGTGCGCCCACACACCAACCTCTCCACGACCAGCACGCCACCTGCCAGCGAACGGCAGTCCCCGAATCAGGGCGATCGGCCGACGAGTCGTCGTCGTCATGGCCTGCGAGCCGTCGTCGTAGCGGCCGCGGTAGCCGTGTTGGCGGTTTCCCTCGCTGCGTGCGGATCCGACGGCGAAGACAAGACCCAGGCGACGGTCACTTCGATGGCTCCCAACCCTGACGCTGGCGAGTTCTGCCAGCTGATGAAGGAGATGGGGTCGATCAAGCTGACCCAAGAAGGGCGAGAACTGGGCTTCAGCGACGAAGAACTGAAGGTACTAGAAGAGATCCGGGCGGCCGCCCCAGCCGAGATTCGCGAGGACATTTCGGTGTCGCTCGACAACGCGATCGCGGCATTTCAGATCTATCAAGACGACGGCGGCAACCAAGAAGCGATTCAACAGATGGTCGCACGTATCAACGCGCCAGAGTCGGTCGCCGCTGAAGAACACATCGCGCAGTACGTAGCCGACACCTGCGGTTTTGACACGCTGACAGGCAAAGACATTCCAATGGGACCCCAAACTCAAACCAGCCTGAGTCAGCCAGCTGTGCCCTCGCCGTCGGCGACAGGGCCGAACAACTGACCGAACCGACCTGGGGGGCAGGCACGCTGTCGGAACGCGACCCGCCGCGGTGTCCGAACCGGGGCGACGCCATGTTGATCGACGACAAGGGGGCAGAGCCCGGTTGGGTTCTTGACGTATGACTGAACGAACTGAACGACTTGTAGCTGACAGGCCGGACACGTCCAGCTCTGGGGATACGTTCCGGACCCGCGAGATTCTGACGGTCACGAGCAGCGCAGACTTCAGCCTTGTCGGCGACCTGTACCCCAGTGAGGGCGACGCGTGGGTTGTCATGCTCCATGGAGGTGGCCAGACTCGGCACGCTTGGGGAGGAACTGCGCAGTCGCTGCGCGACGACGGGTGGAACGTCTTCTCCTACGACCAGCGAGGCCACGGCGACTCCGAATGGTCCCCAACAGGCGAGTACGACATGGGGGCCTTTGCTGAAGACCTCGTCGCCGTGTGCTCTCAGATCGGGGCGAGCCGGCCGGTCGTCGTCGGCGCGTCCTTGGGCGGAATAGCGACGATGGTCGCCCAGTATCGCCACCCCGGCCTGCTGTCCGGCGCTGTTCTGGTCGATATCGCGCCCCGTATGGAACCCGAAGGTCTTGCGCGCATCATCGGGTTCATGACCGCCCACCCCGACGGGTTCGCTTCGCTCGACGAAGCAGCCGGTGTCATTGCCTCCTACACGGGACGAGAACGCGGCTCGAACTACGACGGCCTCAAGAAGGTGCTCCGGGAACGTGACGGCCGATGGGTTTGGCACTGGGACCCGCGCTTTGTCTCCGGCCACCAGGCGGTGGTCGACAACCGTGAGACCGCCACCGAACAGGCAGGCAAGTTCAACCAGGGCCTGGTCGAACCGGCCAGGGCGTTGACGTGTCCGACCCTCTTGGTGCGCGGCCAACAGTCCGACCTCTTGAGTGAGCAGGGCGCCCGAGAGCTTCTTGCATTGCTCCCCCATGCGGAGTACGTCGACGTGACTCAGGCCGGCCATATGGTGGCGGGCGATCGCAACGACGTCTTCACCGACGCGGTGCGCGGCTTTGTCAGGTCGCTACCCCAGGCACCCAGGCAGGCATAACCTACGGCGTCGCAGAAGGCTCACATCGTTCAACGTCGGGCCGGCCACCTCCTCAAAGGACCGCAGTGGGAATGGGCATTCCAACCTTGTTTGTCGGACCCGACGGCACGGCGCCCGATGCTCGAGCGACCGCGTTGGGGTTCGGCGAACGTCGCGTCACCTTTGATCAGCTAAACGACCGAGTACGGCGGATTGCGCACTGGCTCACCACTGATGCGGCGGTCCGGCCGGGCGAGTCGGTCGCGGTACTCGCGAATAACGGCGTCGAACCGATCGAGTTACTGATTGCAGGGCTGATCGGGTCGGTCTGGATCGTTCCGATCAACACCCAACTCTCCCCCGACGAGGCGGCGTACGTCGCCGCTGATGCCGGCGCACGGGTGATATTCCACGATGGGTCACACCGTGTCCTCGCACGCAACATTGCGTCCGTCCGAGGGATCCCCCGTATCGAGTTCGGCGACGACTTCGACTCTGAAATCGCTGACGTGACTCCCGGACCGCTCGATCTCGAGGCGATGCCCGGCGGACGCATGGTCTATACGAGCGGGACGACCGGATATCCCAAGGGTGTGAAACGGCACAATCCGCCGACGGTGTCAGCCGCCCTGATCGGCCAGCGCAACAGCGGTTTGGCGCTCGGCCTGAACGGCGCCGGGACCCACCTGATGACAGGACCGTGGTACCACGCTGCGGTAAGCGGGTATGCCCTGTTTGACCTGTTCAACGGTGCCACGGTCGAAATGATGGCGCGCTTTGACGCGGCGCTGACCCTGCGCCAGATCGACCGCCTACAGGTAGCGCATACCCATATGGTGCCCACCATGTTTGAACGGCTATTGCGCCTGCCTGCCGACGAGCGAGCGGCATTCGACGGCAGTTCGCTACGCCTAGTGCTGCATGGCGCGGCACCGGTTAGGGCAGAGACCAAACGGGCGATGATCGAATGGTTTGGGCCCGAGGTGCTGGTCGAATACTGGGGCAGCTCAGAGGTCGGCACCGTCAGCCTGATCTCCGCTGGTGAGTGGCTCGAACACCCCGGATCGGTCGGGCGTCCCGTCGACGGTTGGTCGGTCACCGTGCGCGATGACGACGGTCAACCGCTCCGCGACGGCCAGGTAGGAACGCTGTTTTGCGCCAGTACGTCCGGTGAGCGGAGATTCTCCTATCACGGTGACGCTGACAAAACCGAGGCAGCTCATTTGGGCGTCGAGTTCACTCCGGGCGATTTGGGTTGGATCGACAATGGCTACATCTACTTGTCTGGTCGCGCGTCCAACATGATTATCTCGGGCGGTGTCAACGTGTATCCCGCCGAGGTGGAGGCTGTTCTCGCCAGGCACCCCGCTGTGCTCGACGTGGCGGTTTTTGGCATCCCCGATGACGAATGGGGCGAACGCGTTCACGGTGCCGTCAGCCTGGTACCGCCTGCTGAGGGTTCCGCCGTCGACTCGCCCGCCGACGACCGCTCAGGTCTGATCGACGAGATTCTCGGGTTCTGTCGTCAGCATCTGGCTCGCTACAAGTGTCCTCGTTCCCTCGACGTTCACGACGCGCTGCCCCGGCGCGATGACGGCAAGTTGGCGGTGCGGACCTTGCGCGATCCGTACTGGCAGGGCCGGTCCCGAAAGATCTGAGCGGCCCCGAAGCATGTCCGTTATCCGGTCCGACCGAAATGGCGTCTCCGGTTCCTCGACCGTTGTGAGCGCGAGCGTTCTACGTTGATTCGAAGACCCCGGGGCACGCAGTCACACCCTGTGGTTACGATGCCCTCAAGGCCCAATCCTGTAGGGCAACGGCTACGAATCGAGGTGCTCCATGACCGCACTGCCAAGTGCTCCGATGGACTGGACACGGATGTTGGCCGTGGTCGCCCATCCAGACGACATGGAGTACGGCGCTGCGATGGCCGTCGCCCGCTTCACACAAATGGGGCGCGACGTTAGGTACATCATGGTCACCTCCGGTGAAGCAGGGATCGACTCGATTCCGCCCGCCGAAGCCGGCCCGCTGCGCGAAGCAGAAGAGGTTGCTTCGGCCTCGGTTGTCGGGGTTGACGTCGTCGACTTCTTGCGCTTGCCAGACGGCCATCTGGAACACAACCTCGCACTGCGCGCCGCGCTGGCACGATCCCTGCGGATCCACCGACCCGACGTCGTCATCACCATCAATCATCACCAGCACTTCAGCAACGGCATGCTGAATCAGGCCGACCATCGAGCGGTCGGTAGCGCCCTACTCGACGCCGTTCGAGACGCTGCCAACCGGTGGATCTTCCCCGACCAAATCCTGCGGGAAGACCTCACGCCGTGCACCAGCTGTCGACAGGTGTGGGTTGCAGCGTCACCCCAGCCCACCCATGCCATCGACGTCACCGGCTTCGTCGACAAGGGGCTCCAGTCACTCGCTGAGCACCGGGTCTATCTGGACAATCTGGACCCTTCCGGCCCGGATCAGCCAGCGATGGTTCAAGAAATGGCTCGCCAGGGTGGTGCGCTCGCCGGTACCGACTACGCCATCCCCATCGAAGTCATCAGCCTGTAGCCGCTGCCGTCTGCCGACCCGTTGCCAGCGCGGTCATAAGGATCGAGCCCATGGACAGCCGTAACCCCAAATCGACCCGCCTGCAGGAGCGCTCGTCATACGCGGATCCCCAGCGGGAATGCGACGTGGTGATGAAGGGCGGTATCACGAGCGGCGTCTTGTACCCCAAGGCCATTTGCGAACTGGCGACGGCCTTTCGCCTGCGCTCGATCGGCGGCACATCGGCGGGCGCAATTGGCGCTGCCGCCGCCGCTGCGGCCGAGTACGGCCGAGACGCTCACTCCCCGGGCAGCGGATTCGACGGCCTCGCCGTCATTCCCGATTGGTTGGCCGCCGACGGCAACCTCACAGGGCTCTTTCGGCCCAACCGGTCGACCAGCAAGGTCCACGCGCTGGTAATGTCATTGTCCGAATCGAAGGGACGGCTGCTCGGGACCGTACGAGCGCTGCTGAACCTTTCCCTGCCGACGCGCCGCTGGTGGATGCCGGTCTTAGGAATGCTGCCCGGCCTCCTGATCTTGGCGGCTCTGGCAACATCGGGGGCCAATGCGGCGCTCACGTGGGCGGCGATCGTCCTGACGGTCCCGGTGTGTCTGATCGGCGGGCTTGGTGGCGCGACCGCAGCGTCCGTACTCAATGCCGGCGAGGCACTGGAGCGCAACTTCTTTGGCGTCGTGTCCGGTTCCGACGCGTCCGACGGAGGCGTCTCGCTTTCAGATTGGTTGACCGACAAACTCGACCAGTTGGCGGGTCGAAGCCTGAAGGGTTCACCGCTAACCCTCGGTGACCTTTGGGGCTCGGGCGGCCGAACCGACCCGGATATCAACCTCGAGATGCTTGCCACAAACATCACCGAAGGTCGTCCGTATCGCCTGCCGTTCGAACTGACCAGCGCGTTCGCGTTCAGCCCCGCTGAGTTCCGGCAGATCTTCCCGGACCGGGTCGTCGACCACATGGTCGCCGCGAGCAGACGCAGCGCTCTGCCCGATACTGGCAGCAATGACCACGCTGATGGGACCGACGGCCAGCGCAACGTTCCGTCCGACCTAATGGTCCTTCCGCCGGTCAGCAGTCTGCCCGTGGTGGTCATCACCCGGATGAGTCTGAGCTTTCCACTGCTGATCTCTGCGATACCCCTCTACTCGATCGATCGTTCCCTCCAAAATGACCAACCCCATTGGGAGAAGGTCTGGTTTTCCGATGGCGGCATCACGTCGAACTTTCCCGTGTCGTTCTTCGATACCCCCCTTCCGTCTCGGCCGACGTTCGGTATCAACCTGCGCTCATTCCACCCAAGTCATCCCAAGGCTGACGACCAGCGCAGCAACGTTTGGATGCCGCGCAGCAACCGGGGCGGCATCCTGCAGTGGTGGACGCGCATCGAACCGGGTCACGGGGCCCGCACCGTTGCAGGCTTTCTGGCCTCAATCTTGGACACCATGCAGAACTGGATCGACAACGCCCAGATGCGCGTGCCCGGCTATCGCGACCGAATCGTCCACATCTCCCACGACAAGACCGAAGGGGGCATGAACCTCGCCATGCCACCCGAGACCATCGATCGATTGGCCGAGCGCGGGCGGTGCGCCGGCGAGATGTTGGTCGACTACTACACCAACCCTCCCGAAGGAGCCGACGACATCGACGAACCCTCCCAAAGTCTCGACGGCAGGTCCCCCCAGCCGCGTGTCGTTTCGTGGGAGAACCACCGGTGGATCCGCCTCCGCACCTCGATGAGCCTGTGCGCAGATCTCATCCAGCAGATGTCGAACGGATTCAACGACGACTACCGGGCCGACCTGTTCGCACCCATCAGCCAGGCGCCGAGCTACAGGTTCGCCAACAAGGATCAACAGGCGCTGGCGCAAGCGTTCATGGACGCCCCGCCCCTCACGGACGAGACGCCTTTGGTCCTGCCCGCAAGTCTGCGCCAGATGGCTACTGCGCTCGCTGCCGCCAGCGCGGCGGGCCCCCAATCTGCGTTGCGGCACGGGACGCCCAGCCCGATGCCGGTGCTTCGCGTGTCCCCTGGTTCGCCGACGCCGCGTGAGGACGTTGAGGAGGACCGGTGCGCCATGTAGCTCGGGGGGAAGGGAGCACCCTCAGACTGCGCAGAGAGTTCCGCGCGTGGCGCGTCCAGTACCTCGAGTTTCGGCAGTTAGGCGGGATCCGCGGCACGCAACGAAAGGGCCTACCCGCTGGATCGATCGATGCGCTCGCAAGGATGGCGACGGGCTACGTCCAGAAGCTGTTCCTCGGGAAGTGTTCGTACACCGAAGTCCGCTCCGAAACGCTCCAGTTCCACCTGCATCGTCCCGAGTCCGACGCCTACGACCCGCGGCTCGGTAGTTCGGCCGAGCACTACTGGTGGTTCGCGCTCTGGGACGGCAACTGGATGCTCGCCTCGGCCGAGGTGGCGTCCCTAAAGCGTGAGAATTTCCCACTCATCGGCGAACGGGCAGCTCTTCCTGCAGATCTGGACAACCCGCTGTGGCAGCCCGCCGTCGGCGATCTGGATCATGGCGTTCTGCTCGACCCGTGCAGCGACCTGCCATGGTGGCATCTGCATTTTGATCGAGACGGCACCGTTCGGCCGTGGAGCGATCTGGCACCTCCATGGCTCGACACCGACACCGTCCGCCGCGGACCGGAGACGATCAGGCTCCTCGACCTCAACGCTGACTACCTTGTGCGGTCCCGCGCCAGCGCAATCGCAACCGCCATCGCACAGCTCGAAGCGAACAAATTCCACGTGTCGCCAGAGCTCATCGACGATGGGCTCGAGCACGTCGGGGCGATCCGACAAGCCGTGACGATGGCACTGGTCACAGG
>JAGNEX010000033.1:0-3145 GCA_018003035.1 Acidimicrobiia bacterium | reverse complement strand
GCGCAATCGCAACCGCCATCGCACAGCTCGAAGCGAACAAATTCCACGTGTCGCCAGAGCTCATCGACGATGGGCTCGAGCACGTCGGGGCGATCCGACAAGCCGTGACGATGGCACTGGTCACAGGTGGTCACGAGGTCCCCGGCACCTTGGCCGCCGAACTCGCTCCGCTGGTGGTACTTGAGCCGTCCGCGTTCTCCAACCACGACCTAGACATGGTCGCGGCGCACGTCGAGGTGGCCGCGTCGGACCAGCTCGACCGGCTGCGGCAAAGACACCCGCTGACCACCTCAGACCCTGAACCCGACCGCGCCGAACCCGAACACGCTGCGGCGCCGAACCGGCCGCCACAGGCTGGGCCCGAACCCGAACACGCCGAACCCGAACACGCCGAACCCGAACACGCCGAACCCGAACACGCTGCGGAGCCGAACCGGCCGCCACAGGCTGGGCCCGAACCCGATGCCGCCTTCGCGCCCGATGGATCAACACCCGCGCCCCCACCTCCATCTCCGGCGCCTCCCGCCAACGACGACACTCACCCGGGGCCCGGCCCTCAAGGTTCGGCAGGTCAGGCGACCGAGGGTGCGGCGCCCGCAGCTGCCGCCGATCGGGCGGGTACTGCGACGGCAACCGTCATTCCACGGACCGCGGTCATCCGGCGAGTCGTGATCAAGAACTTTCAACCGATCAAGAGTGCCGAGTTCACCATTCCGGTAATGGACGCCGACCTGACCAAGCCCCTCGGCGCGCCAGACGATTCGACGTCGAAGGGCCGGCGTTGGAAAGCACTCCTCGGTGAGAATGGGGCGGGCAAAAGCGCCGCGCTACGAGCCATCGGCCTCGCTCTGTCGACCGGAACGCTTGCCGACCTTGAGGCCCGGGGCCTGGTCGACTGGTCCAAGATGTTGCGTCGTGGCGAACGCCAAGGGCGCGTCCTCCTCGAGTTCAGCGATAGTTCGCGAATCGACCTTCGATTCAACGCCGTCCGCGGGTGGTTCGTTGGCGGCGCTCCTCAGTTCGACGGATTCGTTCGAGGCTTCGGTGCAACGCGGTTGGTCGGCGCCCCTATCGAACCTGCATCGTCCGCCGTCCGCCTTGGCAACCTGTACGACCCGTTTGAATGCGTCGGCGACGCCGAGAAATGGCTGCTCAGCATCGAAGAGGAAGGCGACTTCAACGTCGCCGCGGTTGCAATCAGTGAACTCCTGGGCCTTAGTGCTGATCCCCAGATCCCTCTCCCAGCAAGCCCGAGCTCGGCTAACCCAAACTCCACCGGCGCGGACTCGTTGCGCGCCGACACGTCAGGTCCACGAGTCGTGCGTACCGGTAACGAGATCACGATCGACGGCGAACCGTTCTCGAACGCGAGTGACGGTTACCGCTCAACCGTCGCGCTCGCCTGTGACTTGCTCGCCGGGTCCAGCGCCGGCCTCGCCGACCACCGGAATGCGAACGGCATCGTGTTGATCGATGAACTCGGCACGCATCTTCACCCGCAGTGGAAGATGGACATCACCAGGAAGCTGCGCTCGGTCTTTCCGTCAATGCAGTTCATCGTCTCGACCCATGAACCGCTCTGCCTCCTCGGACTGGTCGAAGACGAAGTCATTCGAGTTCGCGCCCAGCGCGATGCCTCGACGGGCGAACGTTTTGCAGAACTCGAAGCGATCGCGGTCTCCCCCAGCGGCTACCGAGTCGATCGACTGCTGACTTCTGAGTTCTTTGGTTTGAACACGACGATCGACCCGGTTGTCGATGCCCACTTCCGCGACTATTACGCCCTGTTGCGACGAGACGATCTCACCGATGACGAGCTCGCTCGACTCAGAGCATTGAAGGCGCTTGTCTCACAACACGGCGTTCTCGGCTACACACGTCGCGACCAGCTTGTTTACGAAGCAATCGACCGCTACCTGGCCAGTGAGCCACTCATGGATCCGGCCCAGCGGGCGGAGCAGCGGAGACAGACCTTGGACGCGGTCAGCGACATTTGGCGAGACGTCGCAGCACGTCGCCACTTGGGAGGTTGACGTGATTCGAGCCGACCGCACAGCGGTTCCCGAACCCGCATCCCTCAACCGCAGGTTTCCCTCGGGGACGTTCAAAGGAAAGACCGAAGCCGAGGCGGTGGCGGCCGCATTCGCCGAGTGGTTGCAAACCCATCCCGACGGCGCGGGGTTCTCGTTCAAGTACCAGCGTTACTCCGAAGCCGACGTCAAAAGCGCCCTCGAACTGCTCTTCCATGGCAAATGCGCGTACTGCGAATCTCGCTACTCCGGCACACAGCCCGTCGACGTCGAACATTGGCGGCCCAAAAGTGAGGTCCACGAACAGGGCCCTGACGGAAAAGTTGTCGTCCTGCCCGGCTACCACTGGTTGGCCTCGGCCTGGAGCAACCTGTTCCCTTCATGTATCGACTGCAATCGCCGCCGCACGCAGACCGATTTCGTCACCGGCCGCGAAGGCGCCGCTGGAAAAGCCAACCAGTTCCCTGTCAAGGGTCCACGGATGCACCCGCCGGTGAACGCACAACCGCCCGCAACCGAAGACGCGCTTCTCCTGAATCCATGCGACGACGAGCCGTCTGAGTTTCTCGACTTCGACGACATCGGCGTGGCGATCGCCCGGAATGGCAACGACAAGGCCAAAGAGTCAATCCGCGTCTACGCCCTCAATCGCAGCGAACTCGTAATGGATCGTCTGGGAGTCGCCGGGCTCATCGAACAACGCCTGCGCACGATCGAAAGCCTCGCCAAGGTCCTCACAACCAAGCGACTCCCCAAACAGGCGCGGCTCGACATCGAGGACCTGGTCTCCCACGAGATCAACGCGCTGCTCGAAATGACTCGACCAGACCGCCCGTTCTCAGCGTTGGCCAAAGCGATAATCAACCGGCACGCACCGCTGTAACACCGTCGCCGCCCCAAAGACGCGCACCGGGTTTGGTCCGTCAACCTTCACAACCGCTTATGGCCAGCGGTGTTAGGGCGCCCCCGGCAGGATTCGAACCTGCGGCCTGCGGTTTAGGAAACCGTCGCTCTATCCCCTGAGCTACGGGGGCCAAAGTTGTACCTCTGCGCCCGTCAGTCGGGGTGACGGGCGGAGGACGAAGCTACCCGAGCCCGGCAGCAATCGGACAACC
>JAGNEX010000032.1 GCA_018003035.1 Acidimicrobiia bacterium | reverse complement strand
GGCACCGAGATGCGTTGTTCGGCGAGGTTCGAAATGTGAACGAGGCCTTCGAAGAGGTTGTCGACCAGAACGAACGCTCCAAAGTCGACGAGGCGAGTAATCACGCCGTGTAGGACTTCGCCCACCTTGATCGATTCGAGCGGGTCAGGGGTGAGGCTTCGAATGCTCAGACCAACCCGTTGGCGCTCTTCATCGACGTTGATCACACGCACCTTGACTTCGTCACCCGGACGAAGAAAGGCGCTTGGATGTTCGACGCGACGCCAGGAAAGCTCCGAAATGTGGGCCAAACCGACAACTCCGCCCAGGTCGATGAACACGCCGAAGTCTGCAAGCCAGGCAACGACTCCTTCTCGGATGTCTCCGACCTTGATTTCGCTCCACAGATCTTTGCCGAGCTCACGCCGCTTGCGTCGCATCACTGCCCGACGGGAGACGATGACCGTCCCCGCTTGCTCGTCTGCCTCGACGACCTTGACCTCCATGTTCTCGCCTTCAAAGACGGAGAGGTCAGGGATTCGCCGGTCGTCGACGAGGTTTCCCGGCATGAACGCCCGGATACCGATATCGATCGACAGCCCGCCGCGGACGGCCCGTTCGACGCGCCCGACGAGGGTCGTGTCATCGGCCAACGACGCGTTGATCGCTTCCCACGCTGCGGTCTTGAGCGCCCACGTTCTGGACAGCACCAAGCGCCCATCGTGGTCTTCACGCACGAGGACCGCTGCGGTCATCCACTCACCGATTTGGGGTTCGGGCGCACTCGTGATGCCCTCACCGAACAGATGACGCCGGGAAATGACGCCTTCGTGCCCGTCAGGCATGCGGATAATGACGTCGTGTTCGTTCGTTTCGACGACCACGCCTTCTACCAGCTGGCCGGTTTCGTAACTCGAACCAGCGCTTGTAGAAGGTCGCTGCTCCGGCGTTTCGTCTGACCCAGCGGAGGGAGCTTGGGTGCCGGTCGACCGATGCGCCGTCGCACGATCGGACGCTTCGGCGTGGGCAACCTGTTCGGAAACCAACTTGCCGATCTCTTCGATTGCACGCCCCGAAGGCACGGTGCTGGGGACGGCCGGCGCCGCCTCCGATGCCGGAACGGCGTCTGCGACGGGCACCCGTGCACCTGTCACCGCGGGGGCATGTGAATCGTCCCCACCGAAGACTGCCCGCTCCAAATCTTCAAAGAGCTGCTTGGTGGCATCGCCGACACCGTCGTCGGCTTGTTCGTCTTCGAGGTCCATGGGGCGTCCGAGAATGTCTCCCGACGACCGCTGTTGAGGCCGGTTGTCCCGTCCTCCTGATCCTTCGTTGGTCCAGGTCATTTGTGAGTCCGTCTCCTTGAGCTGCACGTCCAGGCGATGCGCGTCCAGCCTTTTTGGCGCCGATGCTTCGCAGTCTGGTTCGACCAACTCACACCGGCACACAGCGGTGCGCCCTCTAGTGGCTCAAGTATCGGCGGAGATGGCCGCTCGGTTTAGCGGGTTGCACAGAGGAGCAGCTTTAGCGGGTTGCACAGAGGAGCAGCTGACGAACAGCGCGGGTAGGGTCAGGGTCGTATTTGTCCCCGAATCGAGGTTGCAGCTTTGGACGGGTTCGTACATCCAGATTTCACCTCCGTCGCAGAGATGTTCCGCCGACAGGTCGGCCGCCGCTCCAACAGTGGCGCATCGCTCACGGTGTACCACCAAGGCGTACCGGTGGTGGACATATGGGGTGGGACCCGTGGCGAAGGGCGCCCCTGGCAATCAGACACGATGGCCATGGCGTTCTCGACCACCAAGGGGGTCGCAGCTACCTGCCTGCACATCCTCGCCGACCGCGGTTTGATTGGATACGACGACCTTGTCCACAAGCATTGGCCAGAGTTCGGCACGCACGGCAAAGACGGATTGACCGTTCGCCATATCCTCAGTCACGACGCTGGCCTGCACGCCCTCCGCCCCGAGCTCGAACACGCCCGCGAAATGGTCGACTGGGACCATATGGCAGACGTCATGGCCGGTATGACACCCCGCTGGCCACCCAGGTTCGCGACCGGGTATCACGGCATCACGTTCGGTTGGTTGATCGGCGAACTGGTGCGCCGGATCTCGGGAATGCACCTCCGTGACTTCGTCGACAAGGAATTGGCTGCGCCCCTGCAGCTCGATGGCCTGTTCATAGGTGCCCCTGCATCGGAGATGGACCGAGTCGCACGACTTCGGATGGGGTCCCTCAGCCTCGACGATATGGACTCGGCAGTTTCTCGAATTCGAAGCTTCACGACGACCTTCCGCCTGAAAGCCGATCTCACGCAAACGATCGACACGTTTCTCATCCGCGGCTTCGACGAGCTGCTCGCCTCCGACGACGTGTACCAAGCCGAGATTCCTGCAATGACCGGGATCTTCACCGCCCGCTCGGTTGCCCGGCTGTACGCCATGTTGGCCGGCGGCGGCGAACTCGACGGGGTGCGGATTCTTTCCTCCCAGACGGTCAAAGCAGCCTCGGTTCAACAGAACAACCGGATCGATCGAGTCGTTGGATACCCGATGCGCTTTCGCCTCGGATACCACGGTCCGTTTACGACGTCTGGAATTCCGAGCCGTGGGATTGCTCACTACGGCTACGGCGGAAGCGGCGGATTCGCGGACCCACACACCAATTTGGCCGTCGGCTACGTCGTCAACTCGAGCGGGGGCACGCCTACCGCCGACGCGCGACTCCCCTTCCTCGCAGGCGCGGCCTTGCGTGTCGCACGCAAGCGGTAGAGCGGCGTGAGCGCCTACCTCGCACCCATACATACCCGTCGCCTGAGCTTGGGGAACGGTTCAACGATGCGGATCGGCGACACCGGCCCGTGTTCAGACGCCCCACCCATCGTGCTTCTTCACGGAGTTGGTGTTTCGGGTCCGCTCAACTGGCTACATGTCGTCGGACCGCTCAGCGAACACACTCGGGTCATCACCCTTGATCACCGCGGTCATGGCCAAGGCCTGCGAACACCGTGGTTTCGACTAGAACAGTGCGGCGACGACGTGATCCGCGTCCTCGATGCGCTTGGCATCCGCTCTGCGATCCTCGCCGGCTTCTCCATGGGCGGCCCGGTCGGCATGCTGGCCTGGCGCGCGCAACCTCAACGGGTGAGCGGCCTGGTGTTCAGTGCGACTTCTCACCGCTTCGTCGGACGGCTGCCCTCCACTGCGGGGACGCTGCTTTCTCCGGGCTGGTCCTTTGCCGCGAGGCTGACGCCACGCTTTGTGCACCGGCAGATCATCACCGGGCTGCTGAGCTGGGTCCAGCCTCCCCTGCGCCGATTCGCCATCGATGAGATCTCGTCGGCGGATTCAGCGACGATCATCCAAGCCTTGGGGGCGATCGGCCGGTTCGACGGCAGTTGGATCCGTTCCTACCAAGGGCCTGCCTCAATCGTGGTCACCGAACGGGATCAGGCTGTCCACCCCGATCGGCAGCTTGCGCTCGCAGAGCTGCTCCCCCATGCCCAGGTGTACAAGACGGCAAGCGACCACATGGACCCGATCACCCGGCCAGAGCGATTCGTCGGGTCCTTCGTCGAGGCGGCTTGTTCGGTCATCTACGCAGAACGCAACACCAGCCGTGCGACGCAGCCAACGCTCGACGACCAGTAGCGCGTCTGACGCCAACTGAGACCTTCCGCGTCGGCTGGCGGTCCACCCTCTCAGGTCTCCTTAAAAGCTGCGAACTGTTCGAGCGATTCGGGGTTGGCCAAGGCGTCGGTGTTTTTCACCTGGCGACCAGCGAGCACGTCCCGCACGGCGATCTCAGAGATCTTGCCGGAACGCGTTCGCGGAACGTCGCTGACGGCGTACATGACCGCAGGAACATGACGCGGACTTGCACCGGTTCGTACGGCTGTGGCGATCGTCCGCTTCAGGTCGTCGGTCAACTCGACACCAGGTTCGGGGACGACGAACAGCACGATCCGTGTGTCGCCGTCGAACGCCTGGCCTACAGCAATCGTTTCTTTGACGCCCGGCACCGATTCGGCGTACCGGTAGATCTCGGCGGTTCCGATGCGGACGCCCCCGGGGTTCAGCGTCGCATCAGAACGACCGTGGATCACGTAGCCGTCGTCACTTGTTCGGGTGGCAAAGTCTCCGTGGTACCACATGCCCGGGAAGCGGTTGAAGTACGCGTCGGCGAACCGTACGCCGTCTGAATCGTCCCAGAACCCGATCGGGATCGACGGGAACGGTGACCGGCACACCAGCTCACCTGGGGTGCCCTGTACCGAGGACCCATCCTCGTCGACAACGTCCATATCCATACCGAGCATCGCGCCCTGCATGACTCCCGCCGTCGCCTTGAGCGTCGGGACAGATCCGACAAAACACCCGCACAGGTCGGTGCCGCCAGAGATCGGAGCAAGCAGAGCGTTCGGTACGAGCCGTTCGTGGACCACCAGCGCGGTGTCGGGCGAGAGCGGGGAACCCGTTGAACACAGAGTTCGGACCTGAGAAACGTCTGCCCAAAATGGGTCGCGTGCCTCGACCTCAGGCTGACGGTCAGGGATGGCGGCGACAACACTGTCGAGAAATTTTGCCGAAGTTCCCAGCACAGTGACTGCGTTCTGTTTCGCAACTCGAAAAAAGCTGTGGACGTCAGGGAACGCCGGCGACCCGTCATAACAGACGATCGTCGCACCACTCCCGAGCGCCGATACCAGCCAGTTCCACATCATCCAGCCAAGGGTTGTGAAATAAAACACGACGTCGCCGGGACCGATGTTGACCGCCAGCCGGTGCTCTTTGAGATGGGTCAACAAGACGCCGCCAGCCTTGTGGACGATGCATTTGGGTGCGCCCGTCGTGCCCGAGGAATACAGGATGTACCAGGGGTGATCGAAGGGGAACTCTTCGAAATCTCCGCCCACCGGCTCCTCTTCGAGCATTTCAGACCAAGTCGACCACCGCACTGAGTCGGTATCTGGCCCTTGGGTGCCGTTGTCCTGCGCCGCTCGTCGATGACCGGGCGAGGTGGGTTGCCCAACCCGTTGGTCGATCTGCACGACGGCTTTCAGCGTCGGCATTTGAGCGACGATATCGACCAGTTTCGAGGCCGTTTCAAAGCGCTTTCCGCCGTAGTCGTACCCCGTCACACCGAACAGCACGACCGGTTCTACCTGGCCGAACCGGTCGAGCACAGCGTCGACGCCAAAATCGGGCGACACCGACGTAAAGGTCGCTCCGATTGCCCCAGCGCCCAGCATCGCGACGACCGCTTCGGCGCGATTGGCCGAAACTGCTGCCACCCTGTCGCCCGGAACAACACCCATGCCGGCGAGCCAGGCCGCGACCCGTCGAACCTGATCCCGCAGCTCGGCCCGACTGAGCGTCGAACGGGCACCGGTCTCGTCCACCGACACGATCGCGACGTCGTCGGGATCTCCCGGAGAAAGGAGGACCGTCGCCACATTGAGCCGAGCATCGGGAAAGAAACGCGTGGCGTACCACGGTTCACGAGGCTCGATGATCCGGTCGCCTCTCGTACCGGGAATGTCGAGGAAGTCCCAGAGCGTCCGCCAAAACTCGGTCGGTTTGGTAACCGAAAACGAGTGAAGGTCTTGGTAGACCCGGTCAGGCTGCCCGTCGAAACCGCAGCGACGTGCGAAGGACGTCAGATGCGCGTCGGCGACAAACTCCGCTGACGGCTCCCAGATGTATGGGCTCTGAGTCACTTCGCACGCCCCAGCGTTTCGTAATTACTCGCCCTGCAGCGCGGCCAGCCGTTCCGTAGCTTCGATGTACTCCTCGACCAGGGAGAAGATCACGTCCTTGACGGGTCGGATCTCGTTCATGCGACCGACGATCTGACCGACCGGGTTGAAGTTGACGTCCTTAGCCTGCTCGGCGTAGCGGTGACCACGGGCAACCGCGTCAGATGTGACCATGAATTGCAACGGCATGCCGAGGGGATCTGGCGTTTCGCTGCTCGCCCACGCCTCGGTCCAGTCGTTTTTCAGCATGCGGCACGGTTTACCCGTCCAGGCACGTGATCGAACCGTGTCGCGGCTTCCCGCTTCGAGGTAGGACTGCATCTGCGCGGGAGGAACATCGGCTTCTTCGACGGTCAGCCACAGCGAACCCGTCCACGCACCTTGGGCGCCAAGCGCAAGAGCGGCCGCGATCTGACGGCCCGAGCCGATCCCACCCGCGGCGAGCACCGGCGTCGGTGCGACGGCGTCGACGACTTCTGGCCAGAGCACCATCGACCCAATCTCACCGGTGTGACCGCCGCCTTCGGTGCCTTGGGCGATGACGATGTCGACCCCAGCGGCCTTGTGGCGCAGCGCGTGAAACGCCGAACCGCATAGCGCGGCGACGAGACGCCCCGCATCATGGATCTGGTCGATGACGTCCGAGGGAGGGGTCCCCAAAGCGTTCGCGATGAGGCGAACGTTGGGGTGCTTCAACGCTTCTTCGATCTGTGGGGCAGCGGTCAGCGCCGTCCAACCGAGCAGCGCCTCTTCAAAGCGCTCGTCGTCGGGCATCTCGGGAACGCCGTGGTCTTCGAGCAGGCGACGGGCAAACGCCTTGTGCTCCTCGGGGATCATCGCCTTGAGGTCGTCTTCGAGCTTTGACGGGTCGATCTCGTCCATGCCCTCGTATTTACCGGGGATAACGATGTCGACTCCGTAGGGCTTATCCCCCACGTGCTCGTCGATCCAGTCCAGCTCGGTCTTGAGCTGTTCGGGCGAAAAGCCCACAGCGCCGAGCACTCCAAGGCCGCCAGCGTTGGTCACCGCGGCGACGACGTCTCGGCAGTGCGTGAAGGCAAAGATTGGAAACTCAATCCCGAGCAGGTCGCACAATTCGGTTCGCACGGCAATCCCTTTCCGAAGTCCCGTTGAGGGTTCTGCCGGGCAACCCCCGCCCGGCTCTGAGGTAGGCCGACACGTTAGCTGACACGAATGTCAGGAACCATCGCGCCGGGATAGGCCAGTAGCATCGGCGACCATGTCGGATTCGGCCTCTCGCTCATCAGGTACCAACCCCGGAGAAGGCCGCTCCTCGATACCGCCACCGACCCCGGACAGCGACCGCCAAAGCAGTACGTCCGACCCCGAGGCGTCGCCCCTGAGGCGGCTGCTCACCTACGTCAGGCCGCACCGCGCCCAAGTCATCCGGGCCAGCGTGTACTCGGTCAGCAATAAGGTTTTTGACCTTGCTCCGCCGTTTCTGATCGGCGCGGCGGTCAACGTCGTCAGCCGCGACAGTCCCGGTTGGATGGAGCCCCTCGGGGGCAACACGCCGCGTCAGCAGCTGATCGTTCTGGCAGTGCTGACCATCATCATCTGGGTCCTCGAATCGGTCTTTGAGTACCTGTACCAGACCCAATGGCGCAACCTCGCCCAGACGGTGCAACACGAAATCCGTGTCGATACCTACGACCATCTGCAGCACCTCGACCACCAGTACTTCCAGAAGCATCCCACCGGGGACCTCATCGCCACGCTGAACGATGACGTCAACCAGCTGGAACGTTTCCTCGACAACGGCGCCAATCAGCTGATCCAGGTGACCACCGTCGTGCTGTTCGTTGGCACCACCTTCATGATCATGGCGCCGCAAGTCGCGTGGTGGGCGTTCCTTCCGATCCCGGTGATCCTGGTCGGCTCGATCCGATTCCAAAGGCTGTTAGAGGGCCGATACCGAAGCGTGAGGGACCTTTCGGGGCTGATCGGGTCGCAACTGGCCAACAACCTCATGGGTATCGCCACCATCCAGAGCTTCACCGCTGAGGGCGCAGAGCGTGACCGGATGGCCAATCTTTCCGAGCGATACGCCACAGCAAATTCGCGTGCGATCAAGCTGTCATCCGCCTTCAGCCCCCTGATCCGGATGGCGATCCTTGTGGGCTTTACCGCGACGCTGGTGTACGGAGGGCTCCAAACACTGGACGGCAACATGAGTCCCGGCACCTTTTCGGTGATGCTCTACATGACCCAGCGTCTGCTCTGGCCGCTCACCTACCTCGGCGAGACCCTTGACCAGTACCAGCGCGCCATGGCATCGACGGTTCGGATTCTGGGCATCCTCGACACGACGCCCGACATTACCGACGGCGCGGAGCCGCTAACCCTTGAGCGAGGCGGCGGCACCGTAAGGTTCGAGAACGTGAGCTTTGCCTACGAGGCTGGCAGGGAGGCTCTCTTCGATGTGTCGTTCGAGATCCCGGCCGGCGAGACGGTTGCCATCGTCGGGCCCACCGGATCAGGTAAGTCGACGCTGATCAAACTGTTACTTCGCTTTCGGGATCCCGATTCGGGCCAGATTTCGATCGATGCTCACGCGATCGACCGCTACAAGCTGCACGACCTGCGCGCGAACTGCGGTCTCGTCGCCCAGGACGTCTTCTTATTTCATGGCACCGCTGCAGAAAATATCGCGTACGGCAACCCAGGCGCATCCCGCGAAGAGATCATGCGGGCGTCCGAAACCGCCGAGGCAGATGAGTTCATCCGGCGACTCCCCCAGGGCTACGACACGGTCGTCGGTGAACGCGGTGAGCGTCTTTCAGGCGGGCAGCGGCAGCGGATTGCGCTGGCCCGGGCGTTCCTCAAGAACCCGCCGATTCTTCTGCTCGACGAGGCGACGTCCGCTGTAGATAACGAGACCGAAGCGGCCATTCAACGAAGCCTTGCCCGGGTGTCGACCAACCGGACGACGCTGGTCATTGCCCACCGCCTGTCAACGGTTCGGCATGCGCACCTGATCCATGTCCTCGACGGTGGACGCATTACCGAGAGCGGAACACACGACCAGTTGGTTCAACTCGGGGGTGTTTATGCGGCGCTTTGGGCGGTCCAGACGGGCGAGGCCTTCAGCGAACTCCTCAAAGACCTCGACCAGCTCTAGGCCCGACACACCAGCCTGCATAGCCATATACTCCCGTTCATGGCTTCACGAACAGCGGACGCGTTCCGGGCTGCATGGTCCGATCTTGCCGACGCCTGCGACCACTTGGGCTTGACCCATACCGGACCCCCATCACGCACCGAACCCGGCCTGATCGCGTCGCAAAAGATCTTTGTGGAGCCGCTCTCCGTGCCCACGGTGGCCAAGGCAGAACAGCTCGTCCGCCAATCCCGGCCGGACGGCATCCCTGTGGTCGTTGCAGACCGAGTTTCGGCAAGCGTTCGTGACGTGCTGCGAGGCAACGGCTGGGGTTGGCTTGACCGACGCGGTCACCTCCGGATCTTCAATCCTGCAGAACAGATCTACATCGACAGCGACGTCCCCGCCGCGCCGGTCGCTGCCACCAGGGCTCGTCGAACCGACCCGCTCAGCACCAGCGTGGGACTAGAAGTCGCGGTGGCCCTGCTCCTCGAACCGGAGCTGAAACCGTCGGTGCGTGCCCTTGCCAGAACGATCAGTCGGTCCCCATCCGCGGTGTCGGTGGCCCTGCGCGAGCTACGCGAAGCAGCCCTGGTGACCCGTGCACACACACCACTGCTTCCCGAGCTGTTTATGGAAGTCGCGCGAGCATGGGCCCCCCGGCGGATCGCGGTTCAGTCGCTCCCTTCGCCAGAAGACCTAGAAGACCCACGGCTGCGAACGCGTATCGGCGATCTGACCGCGCCTGGCTGGTCGCTGACGGGAAGTGTCGCCGCAGCAGACTGGGGCGCGCCCATCGTGCTCGCAAACGACTTTCCCCCCGACCTGTACGCAAGCGACGAGCGGGCCGCCAGGCGCGCCACCCTGCAGTTGGGTCGTGCCGCGAGTTGGGAAGCCCGAGCTGCGACCCTTAGCGTTGCGCCCATATCGCAGGTTCCCCTCCTACGTTTTCCGCCACGCACAGGAGCGTTGGGCATGGCATGGCCGCTTGCACACCCGTTGTTCGTCGCTCTTGAACTCGCCCGGGACCAGTCGCGGGGCGCCGAGATCCTCAATCAGTGGGACCCGCCCGAAGGGTTCCACCGTGTCTGGTGACGCCGATCTGACTCAACCGCTGCCGGTCTCGGCTGAGCCAGCAGCGACGATCGACATCGTCGGCGACGAGGCGGGGCGGACCACCGGCCTTGTTGCCGGGCTCGAACGGCTCACGTGGTCGGCGCCTGGACGACGCATCGTCGTCGTTGGCGGGCTCGCGGTGATTTCTCATCTATCGCACCTGCATCGCGTCACTATGGACGTTGACGCCGTCGTCTGGATGGACAGCCCCGAGGTGCTTGACCTGCTCGTGGGCGGCGGCGCATCCAGGGTGACCAACGGAGCGCGGCTCCCGTCCGGTCACCTTGTAGACCTGATTACGGTCGGCGCTTACAACCCTGCAGACCTCCCGCCTGAAACGCTCGACCGCATGTTCATCCTCGCTCACCGCTGGGCGTACGACACCGCTAGGGAAACGTTGATCACCGCCTACGGCGCCCGCACCGGTCTGCCCAAGGCGTCGGCCACGGCATGGCTGGCTACGCCCGCGGCGCTGGTCGCCATGAAGCTCCAGTCCATCCCCCGACGTTCGGGACCGACAATTCATAAACGAGCGAGTGACGCCTATGACCTGGTGCGCCTGATCGACCATTGCGAACGCAACGGCGGCGTCTCCCGGGTGTTGGCATCCGCACCCGGCGATCTTGGCGAGTTCTGCCTCCGCCAGTCACGTGCGTATTTGGTAGACGAGCCCGAGCGTACGGTCCGGTGGCTGCGCACCGAAGGGTCCCCCGACATGGCGCAGATCAGCGTCGAGGACCTGGTCGCCACGGGCACACCGTTTACCGACTCCCTTCAGCTCCGTTTGGCCACCGCCTAAGCATTCGATTCCACTCGGGCCGTTGAGCGTGGGTCGCCCCGGCGAGCGCTCTTGCCGGTCGGCCGGTTAGGCGAACGGGTCACATTTGGCGGGGTCGCCCGTTTCGTACCCCTGGTTGAACCAGTCCATGCGCTGTTCTGAGGACCCATGCGTCCAGCTCTCCGGGTTGACGCGGGCGCCGGCTTGGCGCTGCAGTCGATCATCCCCAACCGATGACGCCGCTTGAAGTCCCTCTTCGATGTCGCCGGGTTCCAAGGAGTTCTCGGTGAACGCTGTATGGGCCCAGACTCCGGCCAAACAGTCGGCCTGCAGTTCCATCTTCACCGAGAGCTGATTGCGATCGTCTGGATTTTCGCTTTGCAGCTGACGCACTTCGCTGTTGATCCCCAACAAGTTCTGAACGTGGTGACCGACCTCATGAGCGACGACGTACGCCTGGGCGAAGTCACCGGGTGCTCCGAACTGGTCCGCTAACTGAGTAAAGAAATCGAGATCTAGGTAGACGTGCTGGTCCGCTGGGCAATAGTGCGGACCGATACCCGACGTCGCACCCCCACATCCGGAGGGCGTCGAGCTGGTGAACAGCACGAGTTTCGCCCGCTGATACTCGTCGCCCGACGCAGCAAACAGGTCGGTCCACATCGTTTGAATGTCGTCAAAGACGTATCCCATGAATGCGGCTTGATCATCGTCGGCGGGCGGAGCCTGGTCGAGTTCTTCGCCTTGTGCTGCCGGAGCGGCCTGCATTTGACCGAAGATGTCTTCCAGGCCGGTGCCTCCACCGGAGCCGCCACCAACCGCGTTCAGACCGAAGATCGCGGCGATGATGGCGATGATTCCGCCCAAACCCCCGGCGCCGATCTTGCCCATGCCGATGCTGCCGAGCGACCCTCCGCCACCCGGAGACCCGCGCCGGTCGATGACGTCTTCGCTTCTATGACCGCGCTGCCACTTCATTGGGTGCCCCCGTTTGACCGCCAAAACTGACAAGAGAGTAACCGGTCCCCGGCAGTGCGAAGCGGTGGGCGGCTGACAGCTCGCTTAGCCGACGGATGACCCATGCCACATTCCCAGGTGAGGCACCCTCGGCGACCCCTAGGCCACGTCGGCGATGAGAGGAAGGTGATCGCTGACCGACTCAATCCCTACGCGCACGGAGAGCACCTCGCCTCCTCGGACCGCCACAAAGTCGATCTGACGAACAGGCTGATTCGACGGAATCGTGAAGTGCTCAGGCCCACAGTCAAAACCGGCCTGTTCGATGGGCCCAAGCGCATAACGCCGAGAAAGATTCAGGTCGCCACAAAGGACACTCAGCCCCGTCTGGCCGTCCATCTCGCCTATGACTTCGGTGAGCTGATCCAACGTCCCTTGACGATCAGCTGAGGACACGGGGTTCTGAAGGTGCGTGTTGACCAGCGTCAACGTCTGGCCATACACCGCGAGCTGAGCGAGGGTGGCGATGCGCTGTTCGTCTCCGGATCGCCGGACCAACGGGATCACTCGATGCTCAAGGATGCTTCCACGAGTAAGAATCGCGTTGCCCTGCTGCCCGGTCACGAGCTTGGGTTGGGCCGAATCGAAGCAGTACTCCATCCCCAGGTTGACCGCGATGTATCTGGCTTGATCTCGAAAGCCGGATCTAATCACGTGGCTGTCCACTTCTTGGAGGCACAGCACGTCTGCGTCCAGGTCTTGACACGCTTGTAGAAGCTGTCGATTACGCGCGAACAGTCCATCCCGAGCGCCGTGGCGGATATTGAAGGTTGCTATGCGCATCGACTCACCGATCCCAAATTGGCGCAGCGACCGTCGAGAGGCCAACCACCCGACGGCCACTCAGCGCAACACATACTGCCTGTTGGTGACCGCCTTACCGCTCGCGGCAAACACTCTGAGCGCGTTAGCGGCACCCGGGAGTCCCGCCAGCTCCCGTCGGCCCACCTACACAGAAGTACAACAAACGTTGACCGACAATATTTTTGCAAACGCAACGACTGGCGACTACGGTCTGCATGCCGCTCCCAGAGACGTCGCCTCCGCTGGCACCGCATGGGAGCGGTCCATCCTCCCGGTTTGGGTCCGTCGGCATCCCGCGCTGACGGGCCCAAACTCGTTTCGCGGCGGCTCACCCGTGACCTTCTGACCGCCCGCCAGCGTCTGTTGGATACCAGCCAAAAGCACCGGCCACCGACCCTCGCGCTCCTCGCGCTGCGGGCAGGTCGAGACCCAGTTCGTCCGCAAAGCTGAGGGCGTCGTCCAGGTCTTTTTCAGCGAGGTTGGCGTAACGCTGCACGAACTCCAGGGTTGCTGCGTCGGCGTCCCTCGATACGGGGACCGCGGTCGAGCGCCCGATGGTGACGTCGAACTGGAGTTTCACCGGCGTGCTCTCGACGACCTCGCGGAGTTTCCCGAGGTCAACCCCCGAGGCCTCCGCTAGCGCCATGCCCTCGTGAGCCGCGGCCATGGCCACGTACCCGATGAGATTGCGGGCGAGCTTTGCTGCCATTCCCGCACCCTGAGGCCCCATGTGGATCGTCCGGCCGTACGCGTTGAATACGGGCCCGAGGGCTTCGATGCGTTCCGCGTCGCCACCCGCCATCAGCACGAGCGTCCCGTCGCGCGCCCCGTGCGGACCGCCAGAAATGCCGACGTCCAACACGCACACCCCGTCACCGACGAGCGCCTGACAGCGCGCGATCGTTTCCGGTGTGACTGTCGAATGCACCACCAGGTACTTCCCCGCCGACAGATGCGGCGTCATGGCCTCGGTCAACGACAGAACTTGTCGATCGTTGACGACGCACACGACGACCACTTCAACACCAGCGACCAAGCTAGCGAGGTCATCCGCTGCAGAAGCACCAACCTTGACGAGCGCCTCGACTCTTTCGGGGTCGAGGTCAAAGACCGTCACCGAATTGTCGTCGCTTCGGGCCAGACACGCAGCCATCCCCGAACCCATGTCACCCAAACCAATGAATCCAACGTCCATGCGCGCATCCTAACCAGGCCCAAGGCGCCCTCGACCCGGGCAACCCCGGGGCGCCGTCGGGCCCTAGACCGTCTGCATGCTCGTCCCATATGGGTGTGGGCCGCGGACGGTTCGGGGCGGCACGCGTTCGCTCGCGCCGGGTCGACCGTCTCGGCCTTTGCGGCATTGTGAGTGCACGACACCCGTCGGAACGACGATCATGTAGCTGTGACTCGACTGGGTTTGGTACTTGGCGCGGGCGGTCCCCTCGGTTGGGCGTTCCACCTCGGCGTACTCGAAGGCCTCGCAGAACTGACCGGCCGACGTGCTGATAACGCGGCCCGTGTGATCGGCACGTCGGCGGGCGCGACGATCGGTGTTGCCGCCTTAGCGGGTGCGACCACCGACTCCGTTCTGCGTGCCATCACCGAAGGACCAAGCTCAGAAGACTACGAAGCCTTCCGCGAATCGATGCGTTCGTTTCGTCGACCAGACCGGCTGCTGCCGTCTGCGCCGCGTGCAGTTCGATCCGACGGAGCCGGATGGGTGCAGCGGGGCCTCGGCCTGCTGCCGGAGGGGCTTTTGCCGACCGAGTCGCTCAGCCGGTTTCCAATAGGCAATCCGGATGCCCCACTGCCACCCGCGCTTTGGGCCATAGCAGTTCGTCTCGATGACGGTGCTCCGACCGTGTTTGGTCGAGACCCGATCCCCGTGACGCGAGCCGACGCCATCGAAGCCAGTTCGGCCATCCCGTTGCTGTTCGCACCCAAGGTCATCGCGGGCGTGAGGTACGTCGACGGTGGGGTTCACTCGCCGACAAGCGCGGACTTACTGTTGTCCGACGGCCGCTACGACGTTGCGCTCGTCGTGTCGCCCATGACCCGCGCGGGCAGCGGTCCCCTTCGCCGGCGTGCCCGGGCGGCGCTCCGCCGCGAACTGGACAAGTTAGAAGCCGCTTCGGTGGCGACCGTGCTGATCGAACCAGATGCCGAAGCGGTCGCGGCAGCTGCCGGCTTTCCTCGGACCCGGCCTGATGCTGGACACGACATCGTGTTCGAGGCTCGCAGACAGACCATCGCCGCGCTCAGCCCTCACTGCGACGCACTCTCGCTGTAGGGGATGTTTGTGGACTTCCGACCCCGACGCCTTCGTCCGCTCAACGTTTAGGCGGTCTTATCCTCGGCACCCACGCGAGACGCGTGCCATGCCCAGGCGGTCGAAATGATGGTGTGGAGATCCGAATAGCCAGGCGACCAGCCGAGCACGTTTCCAGCCCGTTCGATATCGGCGACCAGCGAAGCTACGGCACCTTGTCGTGGCTTTGCGACAACCGTCTGCAAGGTGTGTCCCGTGACCGAGTTCACCATTGCGCAGACCTCGTTAACACTGTGTCCCGTCCCAGAGCCGATGTTGAACACGCCGCCAGGTGAGCCATCGAGTAGTTGTTCCGAGCTGAGCAGTACGGCCGCAGCGATATCGATCGGATGCACGTAGTCGCGGATTGCCGTGCCGTCCGGGGTCGGAAACTGATCACCCAAGATTTCCAGGCGAGCTCGAAGGCCGCTCGCAGTCTGGAGCGCCTTAGGAATCAAGTGGCTTTCGGGAAAATGCCGCTCCCCCACACGACCATCCGGCGCGGCCCCAGCCGCATTAAAGACTCGAAGGATCGTGGCTCGAGGCCCCCGTTCATGTGAGAAGCGCTTGAGGACGGTTTCGAACATTGCGTGCGATTCGCCGTAGGCCGTTGTGGGAGTTCCCCAAGTGCTCTCGTGAATCGGCCCAAGACCTGCGTCGCCGTAGACGGCCGCGGTTGAAACAGCAATGAAGTTTTGCACACCGCCTGCATGGGCTTCTTCGATGAGTCCGATGGAAGCAGCGACGTTTGAAGAGAAATGCGAAAGCGGATGTCTCCGTGCGTCTTCGGAACCGACGGTGCCCGCCAAGTGGACGAGGACATCAAAGGGGCCCCAGTCGCGAAACACGCCGCGGATACCGCGACGGCTCGCTACGTTCATCGGCACTAGATCGGCAGGTCCGACGTGACGGGGATCCCCATTGCGAAGGTCGTCAACGACGACGACGTCACATGATGCAGCGGAGAGCGTCCGGACGATATGCCCGCCCAGATACCCCGCGCCCCCGGTGACGATAACTCTGGGCATGGCGTTCCTGTCTTCAGTGCGCTCCGGCCATGGCGCGATCGGTGTGGCGAGACTTCATCCGTTCGATCGGCTCAAGAATGGCAGCGCTTGAGACAAAACCCCTTGGTTTAGGCCCTCTTGGCCCGGCCCAGATACACCGAAGAGCACCGAGCAATAGTTAACAAATATCCGCCTACTTACACGCGTGTTACTTTCAAATGCAAGAGCTACGCGTGTGGCCTTTACACAAAAGGCGTGGCGACAATCGTGGCTGGTGTGAGTCGCCCTCGAATATCCAGCGAAACAGCAGTTCCGACGTCAATCCGGGGCTCAATAAATCCCATTGCCACCGCGACACCGAGCGTTGGTGAAAAGTTTCCGCTGGTCACCGAACCGACTACTCGGTCCCCCAACAAAATAGGGGTGCCCTCACGGGCGATCTTGCGGTCTGTTGTCAGCAACCCGGTCAACTTGCGCCTCAAACCCGACTCCTGTTGCGAAACCAACGCCTCTTTACCAACAAAGTTGGGCTTATCCCAAGCGATCACAAACCCAAGGCCTGCTTCGAGCGGAGTGATCTCCGGCCCGAGTTCATGACCATGCAGCGGATAGCCCTTTTCAAGGCGGAGCGTGTCGCGAGCTCCGAGGCCAGCTGGTTTCAGGCCTGCAGCAAGCAGTTGATCCCACAGTTCGGCCGCCGCGGCCGATCCGATATGAATCTCGACGCCGGGCTCACCCGTATAGCCCGTACCCGCAACCATGGCGGGCACACCCGAGAACTCCAAGGTCTCGACCGTGTTGCGTTTGACTGCGCCCGCGTCAGGCCAAAACTCGCCGAGCATCCGAAGGGCATCGGGGCCCTGAACGGCCAACAGGGTCCGATCCAATGTGACGTCAAGGACATCAACGTCAGGCCCTACAGCACCTATCGCCCCCAGCACTCCCCCGGTATTCGAAGCGTTCGGCATCACCATCCAAGCATCGTCTGACAATCGCCACACGATGAGGTCGTCGATCACGCCGCCGGCATCGTTCAACAGATGGGTGTACTGGGTCTGGCCGGCGGCGACTTTGGCGAGGTCATTGGTCAAAATCGCCTGCAGACGAGCCATCGCACCCGGACCAGAAACGCTCACCGAACCCAGATGGGATACATCAAAGACCACGCCGCTCTCGCGGCACGCCCGATGTTCTGCCACCACTCCGTCGTACTGGAGCGGCATGGACCAGCCGCCGAACGGCACCAGCCGCGCTCCGAGGGCGATATGGCGATCTGTCAGCGCTGAATGTTTGCCGTCGCTCACAGCGTGCCGGTCAGCCGATCAGACACCGCAAGAACGCTCGTGCCGTCGCCGTCAGCCTGACCCGCTTCGAGCGCCTCGGCACCAAAAGTGACAATTCGGTCGTCGAGGTCGCCGACCACACCGCCCATCGACAGCAGATTGAGAACGCCCTGACGATTGCGCATCAGGTCAAAAATGTCGTCGTCATCGCCGATGAGGGTGACGGTGTTGCCCTGGATAACGAGGTTGGCTGCGGCCAAGTCCGTACCGAGCTCGCGGAGTTGTTCGATGACTTTGCGGACCCGCTGAAGGGAAAGTCCGCCATCAAGCAGGCTCTTGACCACTTTGAGTTCGACGAGGTCGCTGTATGAGTACAGGCGCTGGCTACCCGACCCGTGCGCCGGTGCAACCGACGGCTCGATCAGGTTGGTTCTTGTCCAGTGATCCAACTGGCGATACGTAATCCCAACGATCTTGCAGACCGCCGGACCCCTGTAGCCCTGACCCGTTGCTGAGTCCATCACACAATGCCTTTCAACTCGCTCGGCACAAGATGCCACCTCCTGGGCGGGTCGGCCAGCCGAACCAAGCAGGAATTGCATCTCCGTAACTACACGCGAGTCACATTGTTACCTTCAGTCACGCAGAACGCAAGAACCTCACAGAAAACAGCGGCCACAAGAGTTTCGCCCTTGATTGCCCAGCTGTGCACCTCGGGCTCCGAACTAGCCCATGAAATCCTCAGGTGTGATGTGGTCGAGGAACTCGCGGAACTCCTGGACCTGTTCATCTTCGTCCTCATCCTGGACCTGCACACCTGCCGCTTCCAGAACTGAATCGTCGACAAAAATCGGCACCGAGTAATCACAGCGCGCAGCCAGTGCGAAGGCGTCCGATGGCCGGGATGAAATGCGGTGCTGGTTTCCTCCAAGGCTCATGTACACCTGAGCAAAGAAGGTTCCCTGGTCCAAGTCAGTGATGTCGATCCTGTCGAGGGTCACATCGAGGGAGTCGAGCACGGTCTTGAACAGATCATGTGTCATCGGCCGCGGGGGTTCAGTCCCCTGGAGGGCAAGCACAATTGCGGTGGCTTCGTTCTGTCCGATGTAGATCGGCAAAACCCGCTGGGGTTCGTCGACTTCACGCAGCAAGACGATCGGCTGATGTGTAGGAATCTCCAACCGGACACCGACGAGAGTCATTCGGTGCATCATTCCTCCCAACTCTGACGACGTAACCCGCCCCGCCGTGTGTGAAACGGTTTCGTAGCGGCATGCTACCGGTCGCGAACGATCCCGGTCGTGCGTCGCGGCACCGTCTATCGAAACGACCCGACACTCAGCCCGACTTTTTGCCGCCAGATCGACGGCAGTTCAGTAGTCGTTATCGAGCACGTCGCGCATTGCTTCGGCCAGCAGGACGTCGCGCATTTCGTCACCGAGGCGGGCAAGGTCTTTCGCACGGCTACGCGCTTGGCGGTGGCTTTCAGCGTCGCGGCGCCGCATCAGCGGATCGACCAATTGGCTAAAGAGTGCTGCCTCGCGGTCAGCAAACGTGCGATACATCCGGAGGTGGCGGGGTTCAAGACCGAAGCGGAGCATCTGCCGTGCGAGTCGTGCGACTTTCACGGCCCGTTCGCCGTACAGGTCCGTGCCGGCCGTGCGTGTTGCGACGGGAAGCAGGCCGAACTTGTCGAGGGCCTCGATCTCAGAGACCGCCATGTCGGCTGCTTTGGCAAGTTCGTGCCGGGTAAAGGTCGAACCGGCGAGGACGTCCGGTTCTGCTCCGGTGTCGGAATCGAAGACGTCTGTGGGTGTCGACTCGCCAGGGTCGACCGGTACAGACGCAGACTCAACATCATCGGCAGGGCCGACTGCGTCGTCGCGTATGACCCGGAGCGTTGGCAGGACCCCCGACAAGTCTGGGTCGTCATCGTCTCTGGCCCATTCGGGCACAGCCTTGGGCTGACGAGCGCTGGCCGCCGTTTTGGTGGATCCGGCCGCTAACGGAAAGTCCCGCGGCACTTCACCTCGCTTGATCCGCTCGCCAATGACCTTGAGCGGCAGGTAGTACTCACGCTGAGCCAGCAAGATCCATCGAAGCTGGCGGACATCCTCAGCGGCAAACGAGCGGTAACCCGATGGGCGCCGCTCTGGCGTCAGCAGGCCTTTGGCCTCAAGGAACCGGATCTTAGAAACTGTGACTTCGGGGAACTCATCTTGAATGATTCCCAATACCTCGCCGATGCTGCAGGCGCCGCCGCGAAGCAAGTGTTCTTCCCAGTCGCCGCCTTCGGCTCCCCGATCGCCATCCTCATCGTCGGGATCGAAGTGCGAACCCTGCGCTCCGGGCTGGGCTGCACGTCCAGCAGCACCGAACCCGGCCCCCATCGAAGAAGCACCCGAGCGCTCCTCGGCGCTGGAGGCGTGCACCCCGGGCCGGGGTAAGTCGTGGCCGTCACTCCCCGGCAATGAAAAGCACCAACTTAAATCGGCCCACCTGCAACTCGTCGCCGGTGCGGACAACGGCATCTTCAACGCGGCGGCGGTTGACGTAGGTGCCGTTCAGGGAACCAATGTCGTGAACGACGAACTCTCCGGTTCGGGTCCGAGTCAGCCGGGCGTGGTGGCGCGACACGGTGATGTCATCGAGGAGAATGTCGCTCTCTGAATGCCGGCCGATCTGAGTAACGTCCTGATCCACCAGATAGCGACTTCCAGCGTTGGGCCCCCGCTCGACGACGATGATCGCCGTACCAGGTTCGAGGTCTTCAACCGGTGGAACATCTTGGCCGGTGTGCAACTCGTCAATGGAGTTTCCGACCCCGTAGAGCAGATCCAACTGCACGCCACAGGCGGAACAAAACCGGGATCCTTCGGGAAGTTGTTGGCCGCATTGGTGGCAGAACATGGCGGACACGATACACCGCCGCTTGACCCCTGGGGCGCCAAAGCCTGACGACCGCCAGCGGTTCGCCGCGGCGTCAGGCTCCGATGTGGGTTCGGTACTCAGACGCGGACATCAGCGCGTCGATGTCTGCTGGGTCGTTCGGGGTAATCGCAAACAGCCAGCCAGCTCCATACGGGTCGCTGTTGATGCGGTCTGGGTAGTCGATGACGTCGAGGTTGATGGCCGAGATCACACCGCTAATCGGTGCGAAAATCTCTGAGACCGACTTGGTGGACTCAATTTCGCAGACGAAGCCGCCGGCCTCAACGTCCTGACCGACCGCTGGCAGTTCGACGTAGACCACGTCACCAAGCTGATCCTGGGCGTAGTCGGTGACCCCAACGCGTGCGGACGAATCGGTGGTGATCCACTCGTGATCGCCTGTGTAACGCAGACCTTCGGGCAGATTCATGCCGACCCCTCTGAGAAGTGTTCCCGGTCCCCTCTTAGGGACACCCCGACGAGAACAGGATTGCAGACCGGTCGGCGCCTCGCCCAGCCGTTACCGTTCACGAGCGGGAACAGAGACCTCGTCAAGCCCTTCCACCACGGCCTCAAAGCCTTCTGCTTGCAGCCGCTCAACGGCACCCCCCGGGATCCCGAGCCCCCCCGCGAGGGTTTTCGGATCGCCGATCGCGACCATTGTGATCGGTATGCGCACCGCCTTACCTTCGATGGTCGGCAGACCTCGGCTGGAACCAAACCAGGTCTCGGCGACGATCCGGATGTCGTTGATCGAGATCGCTTCGGCCCCCGCATCTCGGGCCTCTTGGACGACGTCGAGCAGGCGCTCAAAACCGGGCTCGTCGTCACCGGTGATCGTCAGTGTCACTCCTGGTCCGTGCGCTGGGAGGTCGCCCGAAAGCACTCCAAGAGCTTCGATCTCGCGGCGCGCACCGTCTTCGGCGAGCTGTGAAGCTTCGACGTTGCCGCTCATTTCGGCAACCTCTTGTTGGAGCCGGTCCCGCTGACTTTCCAGATCGACCCGTTCGCTGTCCAACCTGGTGAGGATGCGGGTGAGGTCTTCGGTTGACTCGCCCGAAAGCTGCTCACGAACCGACTCATCGCCCGTCGCTTCGCTCACAAAGATGTAACCGACGACGGCGACTACCAGTACCAGACCCACGCGCCAGATCACGACGCCACCTGCGCCGGAACTGGTTCGGCGGTGCAAGATGGACGATCCGCCGACGATGCTCGCAACGTCGCGCCACGCCAGATCGAAGAGCGCCTTGGGGTTGACCCGTAGATCACGACAGGGCCCTGCATCTCACGACAGATACCGGCGGCGGAGCGCCGCGACGTTCTGAAAGATGCGGATCCCAAAGACCACGGCAACGGCGGTCGTGAGATCCAGGTCGAGCTGGTCCCCCAGCCAGACCAGCGCCGCACCCAGCAGCGCATTGGTGGAGAGCGAAACGACGAACACGCGGTCAGAGAACGTACGCTCGAGCGCCGCCCTCGTGCCGCCGGCGGCGGCATCAACACCGGCCAGAACCACGATCGCTAGATAGCGCGCTTGTTCAGGCGGAACATCTGCGCCTGTGACCAGGGCAATTGCTCCACCAACGATCAAGCCAACAAGTACGTAGATCATGGGGAAACCGAATCCTCCACTACCCCAGCTTCGGCGAACTTGAGCTCTGCCGAGCCGCCGTATGGTGGCACAGACGCGTTCGTCACCGTTGCGACTCCCACGCCAATTCCCGCGCTATCCGCCCACGATTTGAGCACGACCAGGTCCCGGGCCTCAGCCACGCGATCGGGGTTCGCCCCCAACGCTGTCACCTCATAGGGCGGCGTCAGCGGCCGAAAGTTCACGGTGATGGTCCTGCCCGCCTGTCGGATGGGGGACGTCGCGGTGAGCCGTTCGCCGTTGATCGATACGGCGGTAGCGCCTGCAGACCACACCACGTTGACCACTCGCTGTAAGTCCAGATCGCAGATTCGGAGCCCGCACGCGGCTCCGCTTTCGGCATCAGTGCGGGGGGCGTCGCGCAGCGTGATGACCACAGCGTCACCCGACCGAACCGAAAGCCCGCCTTCCACTCTGGCCGTTTCGAGGTCCCGCATCAACGGCGAGCTAACCCCGTCAAACTTTTGATCAAGCCCGGTTTGCAGTTCTGTCAATTCCGCGGAGATCTCGTCGATCTGATCGGTCCGCTGGATGACCAGATCAACGAGCCTCGAACGGCCAGGTTCTCGCTCTTGGTTCGCGGACTGTATGGCACGCAACGTCGCGACAGACACAAGCCCCAGCATGGCGGCGAGCGCCACCAGTAGGAGCGAACTTCTTCGGACTCCCTGACCCTGGAGCGCTTCACCAGACCCGCGCGTCGCCATCTTCACCGAGACGATCTCACCAGTTCACCGAGCTAGCGAGGCGCCTCTCGGCAGTCTGATCACCGCTCGTGTGTTCTCGCGCCGGCCGGCCGCTCATGTGCGGGCCGCTCGCCCTTCGCGCAGGGCTTCGATCGCGGCGGGGACATACGACGCCGCCGCGTAGTAACTGAGCACCAACCCAACCGAGCCCACCACCCAGGCCACAACGCCGAATACGTCCGCGCTCTGCCAGGTCGAGTGCGAGGCAAGAAAGCTCGGAACTGCCCCCATCAGCAGGAACGTTCCCGCCTTGCCGACCCACAGAACGTCGATGCGACGTCCCCCGGCCGCTGCGACCGCAACGGTCGCGATCGACACAATCGCTTCACGAGCCAGAAGCAGCGCGGCGAAAAGCGGCGGCATTGAACCATCGATGAGCACCGCCGTACCCCCGACCAGGAAGACCAGCCGGTCCGCTACCGGATCGATGATCTTGCCGAGGTTGGTGACCTGGTTCAACCGTCGAGCAGCGAATCCGTCGAGCCAGTCGGTTGCCCCGATAGCGGTCAGCACGAGCGCAGCTGTACCACGGTCTTCCTGGTCAAAGAGCAGCCACAAGAAAACGGGGAGCCCGGCAAGGCGAACAAAAGTGATCGTGTTGGGCACGTTGAACCACCGCGAACCCTGACCGGTCGCGGCAGGCTCACCCGAGCTCCGATCGGTGCGGGCACGATGGGACGCCGAGTTGTCTGACGGCGGATCTGAGAGAGGCATTTCGGGTTGCCCGGCCATGGCCTGTGAGTTTAAGGCTGTATCGGCGTAGCGCCGGCGCATCCCATCGCGAGTCGCTTTGCTCCAGCGGTGATTACCGACGCTCAACCGAACGCCGATGAGGGCGAGAAAGTGCGTTCATGCCTCGCCAAAACGAGGAACGCCCGAACGGTCAGCATTCAGGGGCGGGGAGTACGCTGCCCCGTTCGGGGAACAAGCAACCGTGGCACCGTGGACACCAGCGAGCCTGATGCACGGGGGCGGTTCGGGAAGGAATCAACGATGTGCCCGCAGGCAACCGATCCTGCTCAAGCCGCGGCGCCGTTCGTCGGCCGACATATCGGTTCCACCGACGCCGACGCTGCCGTGATGCTGAAAGAACTGGGGATCTCCTCGGTCGAGGAACTGCTCGACGCCGCGATCCCTGTCGACATTCGGCTCGGACGACGCCTCGATTTACCAGCTCCCCTCACCGAAACCGACGCGCAAGCTCGTCTGCTGGCGATGGCCTCTCAGAACGCCCCGACACGGTCATTGATCGGGCTCGGGTATTACAACACCGTCACGCCGGCGGTCATCCGTCGAAACGTTCTTGAATCCCCCGCCTGGTACACGGCCTACACCCCCTACCAACCAGAGATCTCCCAAGGGCGCCTGGAAGCGCTCCTCGCCTTCCAGACCATGGTGTGTGACCTGACAGGTCTCGATATCTCCAATGCGTCGCTGCTGGACGAAGCCACCGCGGCGTCCGAGGCGATGACGATGTGTCTCCGATCGAGCCGCGGCCAGTCGCGCCGAGTGTTTCTCGACCAGGGTCTGCTCCCTCAGACGATCGACGTAGTCGCTACCAGGGCCGAACCGATCGACGTTGGTGTGGTCATCGGCGATCCACAAGACAGCGATTTCAACGATTTTTCGGCTGTTGTCTTGGCATCAATCACCGCTGACGGGCTGATCCAAGACATCGGACCTTGGATTGACCGCGCACATGCCGCCGGCGCCCTGACGGTTGTCACCACCGACCCCCTTGCCTCGGTCATCTTGACCTCGCCGGGGGCGCTCGGCGCAGATATCGCCGTCGGGTCCACGCAACGATTTGGAGTTCCTGTTGGCTTTGGCGGCCCGCATGCAGGTTTCATCGCCTGCCGTTCGGAGTTACAACGGGCGCTCCCCGGACGCCTGGTGGGTGTGTCGATCGACTCGGCCAACTCCCCCGCGTACCGGCTGACGCTTCAGACCCGCGAGCAGCACATTCGGCGCGAACGGGCCACCTCCAATATCTGTACGGCGCAGGTTCTCCTCGCCAACGTTTCAGCGTTGTATGCCATGTATCACGGAGCGGAAGGCCTCGAAGCGATCGCCCGAGGCGTGCAGGCCCATACCGTCGATCTGGCGACGCGCATCGAACAGTCCGGGTTCGGAGTGATCCATCGCCACTTTTTCGACACCCTGGTTGTGTCGACGTCGGGTCGCGCCGACCAGGTCCATGAAGTCGCAGCGGCGCGCGGGTTCAATCTGCGAGCGATCGACGGCGACCTAGTCGGTCTGAGTCTGGACGAGTTGACCAACGATGCCGAGGTGTCAGCTCTCGCATCAATCTTCACTGACGTCGCACAAAGCCACGCTCACCCGGCGGACGGCAGCCCTTCCAGCTCGGTCGGAGCACCCTCCGGCGAGCCGTTCGGGATTCCGGCGCAACGCTGGCGGACCGACGAGATCCTCACCCACGAATTGTTCAACAACTGCCGCTCTGAGACGGAGATGATGCGCTATCTGCGCAGCCGGGCAGATCGCGACCTAGCCCTCGACCGGGCCATGATCCCGTTGGGATCGTGCACAATGAAGCTGAACGCAGCTGCCGAAATGGAGCCGATCTCCTGGCCAGCACTCGCGCAGCTCCACCCATTCGTGCCCGCAGAGCAGGCAGCCGGATATGGCGAACTGATCGGCGACCTCGAAGATTGGCTGGCCGAGATCACCGGGTACGACGCTGTCAGCCTGCAGCCAAACGCCGGATCCCAAGGTGAGCTCGCCGGCCTCCTGGCAATTCGCGCCTATCACCGTGACCGTGGTGAGCCTCAGCGCAATGTCTGCCTGATCCCCTCGTCCGCGCATGGCACCAACGCTGCCTCCGCGGTCATGGCCGGGATGACCGTCGCCGTCGTCGCTTGTGACGACTCGGGCAACGTCGACATCGGCCATCTGCGAACTCTGGCGTCACAACACGCTGACCGGCTCGCTGCGTTGATGATCACGTACCCATCGACCCACGGCGTCTTCGAAGCGGGTATCCGCGAAATCTGCGAGGTCGTTCACGAGTTCGGCGGTCAGGTCTATACCGACGGCGCAAACCTCAATGCAGTGGTCGGCTTTGCCCGTCCGGGCGATTTCGGTTCCGATGTGTCACATCTCAACCTGCACAAGACGTTCTGTATCCCTCACGGCGGTGGCGGACCCGGGATTGGACCGATCGGCGTCAAAGCGCACCTCGCGCCGTACCTTCCCAACCACCCAATCGTTGAAAGGGCCGGACCGGCGACCGGTGTCGGCGCGATCGCCGCGGCTCCGTGGGGGTCTGCGGGCATCCTGGCGATCCCCTGGATGTACATACAGATGATGGGCGCCGACGGTCTGAAGCGAGCCACAGAACGGGCGATCCTTCACGCTAACTACATTGCCGCTCGTCTACGGAGCCGCTTTGACATCCTATTCACGGGTCAGTCCGGCTGGGTTGCCCACGAATGCATCATCGACCTGCGCGATGTACAGAGCGAGCTTGGGATCACGGTAGAAGATGTCGCAAAACGGCTGATCGACTACGGGTTCCATGCGCCGACCGTGGCGTTTCCGGTCGCGGGCACCTTGATGATCGAACCGACCGAATCGGAGTCACTCGCCGAGATCGACCGATTCTGTGATGCCATGGACAAGATCGCTGACGAAATCGACGCGATCCGCTCAGGTGCCGTAAACACCGACGACTCGCCGCTTCGTCGTGCCCCGCACACTTCGGGCGATGTCACGGCCGAAATCTGGACGCGCCCGTACTCACGCCAACTGGCCGCCTTCCCGGCGGGAGCTGGCCAGATGCGCGACAAGTACTGGCCGCCGGTTGGCAGGATCAACAATGCCTTCGGCGACCGCAACCCCGTATGCACCTGTCCCCCTCCTTCGGCGTTTGCTGGCGAACATCTATGAGCCAGCTCGCGCCTAGATCGGCCGCTTCGTCGCGGCACCTAGGAGTCTGAGCAATGCGACCTTTTGCCAACGTGCGCGACGCAGCCTTGCGCGCCATTTTGATCACCGTGATCGCGGCCGCTGGCCTGGCCGCATGCAGTTCCGACAACAAAGATCCGGACGCCAAACCGACGACGCCGCCAGACTGCCCAAGCGAAGAGACCGACTACTTCGGTCTTCGTCCACAAGACAAGAGCCAGTGCCGTCTGCCGATGGAACTGAGCACCACCGAACCTTTGACTGAGGTGGCGTTACGACGCGACGCCGTTGTTGAGTCGCCAGCGAGTCTGACGTTTCACCCAGACGATCCCGGTGCGTTGTACGTCGTCGACAAGACGGGGGTCTGGTACCGCGTCGCTCCCGATGGCAGCTACGAAATGCTCTTTGACCTTCGCGGAAAGATCGCTACCCAACATATGGAGCAGGGCTTCTTTGACGCCGAGTTCAATCCCGCTGGCGACAAGGTCTATCTGTCCTGGAGTGATCCACAAGGAACGACCCGGATCGTCGAATTCGAGTTCGATGTGAATGGCGATTGGCTGCGCGCTGACACGGGCCGGGTCGTTTTGACCCTGCCGCAGCCTCCGACAGAGGCAACGCCTATTCACAACGGCGGCCAGATGGAATTTGGGCCCGACGGCTACCTGTACATCGGGGTCGGCGACGGCGGGTCCGAAGGTGAGATCCCCTACCAAGGTTTGAACATCCTGCTCGGCAAGATCCTCCGCATCGATCCAACGCCCTCAGCAGATCTGCCGTACACCATTCCGCCGGACAATCCCTTCGTCAACGACAGCCGGGTCCGACCCGAGATCTATATCGCAGGCGTTCGAAACCCTTGGTCGTTCTCATTCGATGATGCAGAGGACATGTGGATCCCTGATGTCGGCACCGATATCTGGGAAGAGATCAACTTTTTGCCAAACCACCAGGTCGCGGGCGCACATCTCGGTTGGGATCTCCTCCAGGGCTACCAGCCTTCGTGGCGCGAAGACCCCTATCCGATCAAGACACCCCAGGTCCCGCTACTCGTTTACGCGCATGACCCGAAGTTCATTGGCGATGACGGTCAGGTGAAGTGGATCGACCAAGACGGAAAGGTCGACGAGGCGCTCGAAGAAGAGGTCAGAGCCGACCCCTCAGAAGCGGAAGACACCAACTGTGCCGTCGTTGGCGGATACGTCTATGAGGGCAAGCTGTTCCCTGAACTGAAGGGCAAGTACATCTTTAGCGACTTCTGCGGCAACGAGATCCGGGC
>JAGNEX010000080.1:1358-7399 GCA_018003035.1 Acidimicrobiia bacterium | reverse complement strand
GCCAAGCCGGCAAGGGCGGCAGCGATGAACCGAGCGCCGTCCACGTTCGTTGCTCCGAACGCCGCAGCACGCATCGCTTCGCCTCCAAACGCGCAGTAGACGACCGCCGCTGGGATCATCGACATCGTCATTCCCGAGAACGCCCACGAGGCGGAATGGACGAATGTGCCCATATGCCCTTTGGCGGCGTCGATCGTTATCTCGGGCAACACGATCTCGTGAAGGGGCTGGGCTAAAACGGCATAGGGCAGCAAGAACAACACCCAGGCGACTTGGTAGGCCACGACCCCGCCGTTGGCTCCGGCGCCGACGTAGATAGCACCCGCCAACAAGATGCCGACCATGGCGTTTTGGATTGCCGCCCACCCGCCCAGCCGAAGCTGGGCCACGGTTGTCGGATCAAAGGATGGCCGGCCGATCGTGAAGCGAAACCCAGAACGTCGGAGGGCGATCGCGGGGATCGCGACAAATGCGGCAACTCCGGTCGTACCCGCAGCGGCCAACAACAGCATCTGGCCGGTCGTGACCGGCAGGCTCGTATTGCCGTCTCGGGCGACATAGAAGAGGCCCAAAAAGAACACCATCAAGACGGTGTTGCCGATCGGGGCGATGGCCGTAACGACGAACTGCCGGCGCGCTCGGAGGATAGCGATGGCGACCGCACCGATTCCGTACAACACGACCTGAGGAATGAAGAACAACAGCAGTTGTCGCGCCAGGTCACGCTGCAGGCGAGCCTGGTCGGCGTTCCGCACGGTCGCGGTCAGGAACGCGGCGATCTGGTCGGAAAAGAGCATTCCGATGATCGAAACGAGGCCAAGAAGCAGGACCGCGATGCCCAACAACGACGACGAAAGGCGTTCAGCTTCTGCCTGTTCGCGGTTGTCGAAGAGCCGGGTGAAGGTTGGGATCAGGACCGCTGAAAGCGCCCCCGCGGCGAGCAGTTCGAACAGTACGTTGGAGATGCTGTTGGCGCCTTGGAACGTGTCACCCAGCGCCGTCGTCCCCAGCACTGCGGCGATAACCAGAACGCGCACAAAGCCAAGAAGCCGTGAAAGCGCGGTGGCCAGCCCCATTCTGGCTGCCGCATGGGCCATCGGCCCTGCGCCAAGCGTGCCCGATGAATCGCCAACCTCTGCGGAGCGGTCGGGATCGGTGATACCGGGGTCCTTTGCAGGCTCGGCAGTGGCACCTGGTGACGGGCCGCGGACGTTGCCGCCCACGCCGCTGCCTGCGTCCGCCAACGCGGCATCGGTCCGGGTGTGATTGTCGGGGGCGTCGGGGCTACCTGGCTCTGAAACGTTGTCCCGACCGGTTGCTTCGGTCATCGAACGATGGGCGCCGGCACCGTGGACTGGGCGTCTTTTCGTGTGCCCAGGTGGTTGACGACGCCATCGCTGAGCTGGTCGAGCGCGGCGACCGCAGCGAGCTGTCCTTCGAAGGTAGCGAGATCATCACTGGTGCTCACCACCCGCGACAGCGACGGTGAACGGCGGATCGGTCCGACGACGAGGCCCGCTTCTTCGGAAGATTCGTCGGTGACGATCTCGCCAGCAAAGGTCGGCACATCGCGGAGACCGAGTTGCTGGACGAGCGGGAGGAGCACCGCATCGGGAGCAAGTTGGCCCCCCTGTCCGCCAAGGACGACGACAAGAGATTCTGTTGTCGGGTAGTCGGCCAGGTCGACCGTATCGCCCGCACCTTCCGGATCGAGCGCAACAAAGCCCAGCTCGACGAGCTTTTCGAGCGGGTCGACGCCCGTCTGGGTATCTTCGGCGACGGTGGTAGTCGTCGTCGGCACTGCCGTGGTCGTCGTGGTGGCCGCCGGTTCGCTATTGGGAACCGTGGTCGTCGTTGGCGCCTGCTCGATCGGCGGGAGGATCTGGTCGCCAAAGACGGCGGCAAGGAACGACCGCGTGCTGTCGCGAAGCGTTTGAGGCTCTAGCTGCGGAGAGGCAGGCGGATAGCCGCCGTCCGCGAGCCGCTGACTCAACAGCCGCAGACCCGAGCGGCGCATCTGCTCGGCACTGGCATCTTTTGTATCGGTGAGCACGCTCGCAAGGGCCGCTTCATCAGCAGGGTTGGCGAGCGCCCAGCGAGGCTCAAGCCAGATGACATAGGGAACCGAGCTGCCAGCTTGGCGGAGTAGTCCAACCCATTCGGACACCTCGGCTTCGTCGATCCCACGCATGGCGATCACTGCGGTCGTCGTCAGATCCAGACGGCCATCGACCAAGACGGGGCTGGCTTCGCGCAGGAAACGGTTCTGGGATTCGAGGGCCTTGCTGAGCTCTGAGTTGGCCGCTCGCTGCTCGTCGGCTTTCGTCTCGACGCGTTCGATCTGCTGTTCCAGACCGTCGACGATTGCTCGGTCGATGACGGTCGACCCGAAGACAACACCGATAGCCAGCGACAAAAAGACAGCGATCAGCGAGATCAGATGGAATCGAAAGTTGATCACGGGCGGTGTCCAAAGGTTCGGAGCGCGCTCAGCTGGGCAAGCGGCGGGCCTGGCGGCTCGGCATTTTCTAGACGGTGGTTCATGAGGTCAGCGAATACCAGGCATCGGTGATCGTCAGCCAGATCCCGCGCCAGAAGACCTGAAATGGTTCTGCCACCAGGGCGATCGCAAGTACCGCCACCAGCGCGGAGGCGACCAACAGGAAAATATCGGTTCGGCGAACCCTCGACTCGTACAGCCTGGACACGCCCTTGGCGTCAACCAGCACTGGCCCGAGTCGCATCCGGGTCAAGAACGTGGACGCCATGCCTTTGCGGCCCTTGTCCAAGAACTCGATCATCGTGGCGTGCGTGCCGACCGCGACGATCAGCTCGGCACCCGCTTCGTAGGCGAGCATCATCGCGACGTCTTCACTCGTCCCGGACGCCACAAACTCGTGGTACTCGACCTTCCATTCCTGAAGGTTCTCTCGACCAGGCGCTCGCCCGTCTGGGTGGACGTGATGAACCAGATCGGCGCCGCACCCAACCGCCTCAAAGGACACCGAATCGAAATCGCCGATGATGAGGTCGGGGACGAGGCCGAACTCGAGCAGGGCATCTGCCCCGCCGTCGACACCGATCAGCACAGGCTTGAACTCGCGGATATAGCTGCGTAGCGCCTTCAGGTCGTCTCGGTAGTCGTAACCGCGCACGACGATCAGGGCGTGGCGGCCAGAGAACTTGGCCTTCAGCGGAGGCAGCGTGAGTTGCTGGAAGGCCAGATGGGCTTCCTGATCGATGTAGTCCAAGGTGTTTGACGCGAACTTCCGCAGTTCTTCGCCGATGGCCTCGTGCGCAGCTTCCATCTGGGCGCGCAAAGCCGGCGCAGTTTGGACCACGCCCGTTGCTAGACATTCGTCGCCTCGCCAGACGGCCCCGTCGACCAAGCGGATTGATTGACCCTCGTTGACCAGATCGAGCAGACCGCTCCCCGCGTCGTCGATCAGCGGGATACCGGCCTCGACCAGCAGCAACGGACCGACATTCGGGTAGCGCCCCGATACCGATCGCGCGCCGTTGATTACCGCAGAAACCTTCGCCCCGATCAGACCTTCGGCGGCGACACGGTCGATATCGACGTGATCGATCACGGCAATTTCGCCCGGTAGGCACCGTTTGATGAGGTCCTTCGTCCGCTTGTCGACGCGGACGGGGCCCCTGATATCCAGGGTGGGTGCAGTCACTTCAGAGGTCAAGATTGTCCCGCCTGTGCCAAGGTCAGCAGCTCACGCGCATGCTGGCGAGCCGAATCGGAAACAACCCCAGACAGCATTCGGCTGAGCTCATCGACCCGATGAGCAGGGTTAAGCGGTGAAATCGTCACAACGGTGTCGCCCTCGTCGACGGCTTTACGCACCTCCAAATGTTGATCGGCATATGCCGCTACTTGGGCCAGGTGCGTCACGCAGAGTACTTGAGCGGTCTTGGACAAGCCCGCTAGAGCAGAACCCATCGCCGCGCCCGCCTCGCCGCCGATGCCCGCATCGATCTCGTCAAAGATCAGCGTCGGCACGTCGAGCGAACCGACGACCCTGACCGCCAAAAGGGCTCGGCTCAGTTCGCCCCCGGAAGCCACATCGCCAAGCGGGGCCGGTCGTTGGCCGGGGTTGGCGCAGAACATGAACCGGATTGTGTCACTGCCCGAGCGTGCGGGATGGCCGTCTGGGTCGTGTGAGACGTCGATCGAAAATGTGGCGTGGGGAAGGGCGAGGGCAGCAAGTTCGGCTTCTACTTGCGGCGCCATCGCCGCTGCGGCCGCAACGCGGGCCTCGTGCAGTTCGAGGGCGCCGGCGCGGTAGGCGCGCCGCCGTTCGTCGAGCTTCGCCAACGTGGTCTGACGGTGTTCATCAAAACGGGTCAGACGATCGAGATCGGCCCCGAGTTGGAGGCGGTACTCAAGGATGGCAGGCACATCAGAGCCGTATTTGCGTTTGAGGTCGGCGATCTGCTGACGCCGATTGACGACGGCGTCCAAAGCTTGAGGGTCGCTTTCTGCATCTTCAGCGGCGGTGCGAACCGAACGGGCGATGTCGCCGAGTTCTTCCTGGGCGTTGCTGAGCCGGTCCAAGATGTCGGTGAAGGCGCTGAGCCCATCCAATGTCGAGATGGCTTCACCGATCGAGTCGAGCACCCGATTGGTCAGCAACTCAGCGGCCCGGCCACCGTCATCTCGAACGCGAGTCGCTTGGCCAAGTTCGTCTTGTCTGCGCGCTAGCAGTTGCTCCTCGTCGGGGTCATCGAGGTTGGCTGCGTCGATCTCTTCGATTTGATAGGTCAGCAGTTCGATCTCGCGAGCCCGAGCGCGATCGTCACCGCCGAGTTCTTCGAGTTGGCGTTCGAGTTCTTTGTGATCGTCGGCGATCTGAGCGACGTCAGCTACGAGCCCCTCGAGGCCTCCGAAACGGTCGAGCGCTAGGCGCTGTTCTGCGGGCTGAGCGAGGCGCTGGGCGGCGTGCTGGGCGAGGAGTTCGACGTGCTGTCCGACGACGGCGGCGACGTCGCTGGCGCTGGCAAGAGACCCGTTCAGGTAGGCCCGACTACGACCGGTAGAACTGATCACACGCTTTACGATCGTTTCGTCCGAGCCGTCGATCAATCGGGCTTCGACCGTAGCTTCCTGGGCGCCCGGCTGGACGAGCGAGGGCGACGCCTTCGTCCCCATCAGCAGGCTGATCGCACCAATAATCAGAGACTTACCCGCACCGGTCTCACCGGTGATCGCCGTGAGGCCGCCTTCGAAAGTGACGTCAGCCTGCCGGATTACTCCGAAGTGCCTAACGCTGAGTTCGTCTAACACGGCTACTCCTGCATGTTCACCCGGGCGTGTGGGCATCCTTCACAACGGATGCGATCTGGGCGGGTGTGATCATCCGCGCATCGCCGTCCAGGCGGATATGTGCCAGAAACTCCGTGTTTCCCTTGGCGCCTCGAATGGGAGATCCAGCGACGTCAACGATAGTTATCCCCAAGTCCGCCAGTCTGGTCGTGACTTCGTTAATAACCTCGACGTGAATCGCCGGGTCGCTGATGATTCCACCCTTCCCCACACGAGCCGGACCAGCTTCGAACTGCGGTTTGATCAGCCAAACACCGCTCGCTCCTGAGGACATGCATGAAGCGATTGCCGGTCCGACGGTTGTCAGCGAGATGAACGAAACATCGCACACCGAAATGCCGACGGTGCCGCCCAGGTCGTCGGGGGTGAGGTGGCGCACGTTGAAGTGCTCGTAGACGGTCACGCGGGGATCGTTGCGTATCGACCAGGCGAGTTGGTCGTGCCCGACGTCGACCGCGTGTACGTGGGCGGCGCGCGCCTGCAACAGGCAGTCGGTAAAGCCGCCGGTTGATGCCCCCGCGTCGAGCGCGGTGAGACCGGTCGGGTCGATCTGAAACCGTTCGAGTCCCAACTGGAGCTTGCGGCCCGCGCGGGAGACAAACGGTTCGGGTGACGACTTAATGGCCAGCGCCTCGCTGCCATCCACTTGTCGGGACGGTTTGTCGGCGGGTAGCCCGCCGACAGTTACGAGGCCCTCACGGAT
>JAGNEX010000080.1:0-1258 GCA_018003035.1 Acidimicrobiia bacterium | reverse complement strand
GGCAGGTGCTTCGGCAACGGGTTCGATCGCCGTCGACGCTGCTGGAACAGGCAACGGGGCGTCGCCGCGTCCGGTCAGGTCGAGCACACGCTGTTCGAGGCGATCAAACTCGCTTCGAAGGCTCTTCAGCTGCTCAGAAACCTCCGCGGTGACGATCTCGCGGAGCTCGGCGGCGCGTTTGGCGCTCACGGCAACCAATCCTTCGGCGAAGTTTTGGGCGCTGTCCGCCGCTACTTGGCCTTCGTGGACTAGACGCTCGGTGAGTCGTCGCGCCTCCGCCAGGCTCAGCTGCGCGAAGTCGGCACCCGCGCTCAACCACTCTTCCCAAAACGGCTTGTCGCTCATGTTTCTCCTCAATAGGGTCGGACCGGCGCCGCATTCACGGGGCGTGTTCCAGGCGCTGCGACAGCGCACAGTTGCGACGCGTAACCGGTGGGAACTTTGGCATAAAGACCCTGCCGCACCACTTCATTTTCGGCGTCTCATCCACACCTGGTTTCGAGGAATCAAACGACCCAAGAAACGGTTGGTTGGACGCTCGACGATGTTGTGTACCGGTGCAGCTCAGGCTAACAACAGCACGCGCGCAGCGTGCGTGTCGGCGCTGATCTTTCACGAGACTCCTTAGGAGCCCATATGTCCATCGTCACCCTCGACCCGGTCAATCCAAGCGAATCGGATGACGGATTTGATGGGGTCAACCATCCAATGCGCCACATCACCGAGTCGATCGTTCAGGAGCGGGCATGGGGCGCAGAGCGGAGGGACGAGGTTGCGTCGTTCTTTGACGATCTTGCAACCGACTGGTCCCAGGCGCGCAGCCATCAAGACCGGGCGGCAGTTCTCGACGACATTTTCGATCGCGCCGTCGAATGGATCCCTCAACAAGATGGCCTCGCGCTCGACCTCGGCGTCGGGTCGGGCATGTTCACCGCCACGCTGGCAGATCGTTGGGGCGGTGTCTTGGCCGCCGACATCTCGGCAGGAATGCTCGCCGAGATCCCGCCGGGTATCGCGTCGGTTATGCGTGCCGACGCGAGCCAGTTGCCGCTTCCCGATGCATCCACCCGGTTGATCCTTCTTGCAAACATGTTTCTGTTCCCCGAAGAGATGGACCGTGTACTCAGCCGGGACGGCATCATCATTTGGCTCAATAGCCGCGGAACGAACACGCCAATCCACCTCACAACCCAAGCGGTGCTCGACGCACTGCCAGGCGACTGGTCGGCGATCGAATCCCGAAACGGAACCGCCACGT
>JAGNEX010000031.1:26306-28466 GCA_018003035.1 Acidimicrobiia bacterium | reverse complement strand
CTAGCCAGGACCTGCGACGGCGCCCACCCTCTCTGGTGCAGTGCCCATCAGGTCGGCGCAGTGGCCCAACACCTTGGGGTCAAGAGTCTGAATCGTCACTGGACTTGAAGCTTTGAAGACGCGCACACCGTTCGTGCCCGGACGCTCCACCGGAACCGCCGCGACCTGACGCCGACCCCATTCCCAACCAATCGGACCTTCGGCGAGGCAGACGTAACTGGTCAGCGGTTGAACCCCCAGCACCAACTGTCGCGCTCCACGCGGAGTGCCACCACTCGGGTTTGAACGCTGCTCGGCGACGACATCCTGAAAGAAGAGGTCCCCGATCAGCACCGATTCAGTGTAGAGAGGCCGACTCACCAGGCTCACCGCATACTCCCCCACGGCGAACGACGCGACCGTTGCCGACGGACCAAAACTCCGATCCCGCCACTCCGCCAGGTCATAGAAGCATTCTTCACGGAGCACAAGGCACATGCGGCCGTCGACTTCCCCGACAAGGACCCGTTGGTCGAGCCCCGGTACTGGCCCGCCATCTCCCACCAACTCCCACTCTGTCGTGAATGAGGTCGGCTCCTGGCCGGCAAGCCAGGATCGGACGGGGGCTTTGGCGCGGTAGATCACAGCGCCCAAGACCGCGGCGAGTAGACCAGCGAGTAAACGGCGAGACATGCGGGGGACTCCGAGGGTTGGGTCCGCCAAGAGGTCAGCGCCCCCACCATCTGGAACCAAAGGAAGCCGGGCGCCGGGGACCACCACATCCCCAAGAACGACATGGTATGCGTTGACTTCCGGCCCATCCTGCGACCGCGTCGCCGGAAGCGAGTCGCAGGCGGATCTGCCCGAAAGACCGCTCCTTCGGCGGTGAGCAATCTCCAGCGACCAGCGATAACCACAAGTCTTAATAGAGCCCATACCAAACACCTGCGGTACGGCGCCACCGAACCGGTAGATTGTCGTTGTTCAGATCGGCACACCCCAATTTGGCCGATCCTCGTTTCTACTTAAGTCGATGCAACTGCGTGCCGTTGCAACATGCAACGCAGGAGCGCGCAACGTGACCATGCTTGACCCAACGCAACATCCGCCCCACGAACCAACATCTGGGCGTTTGCGCGCAGGTTCTACAAGCGTTCCTTCAGACGGCGACAACAGCGAAAGCGGCACCCCGGCAACCGATGTCGGCGAAGCCACTCAGCCGCTCCATCTGCCGTTCGGTCACCCGTTGGCCGGCTTGGCATCCTCACCTGAACCCCCCGGGCAGCGGTCCGCACACGGCTTATCAGCGACGCCAAGTTCAGAACCGCAGGCCCCGGCAGCGCCTGCCCGGTCTGAGCATCGATCACCGACGCCGCCCGCCTCGCCGAGCTTGGGAACGACGACCGGCGACCCGACGGGCAATACTCAGGGCGCTCCCAGCATCTTCGCTCCGCCGAGCCCCGCCGGGCACATACCTATTCCCCAGCCGGCAGCGCCCCCAGCACAGGGAATAGCTCCTGCGGCGTCCGTTCTCGCTCCGTCCGGACCGACGTCCCCGCACGTGCCGCTGGTTCCTCCGGAGGTACCAGCCGGACAACCTCCGACCACTGTGCGTTCAGGCGATCCGGCGCCGAACCAGATCTGCGTCGGCCAATCTGCAGGCGCGGCGACTCCCGCTGCGGCCACCCCTGCTCCGACAGTGCCTGTTCGGACGAACGCTCCCACCGCGACCTTGCAGACGGACGCTGCCCACGGTCCTTCTGGCGGGACGACAACTACGACGGCTCCCCCCGTGGCGGCGCCGACGCCGGCGGCAGCGCCCACACCCACGCCGACGGCACCGAGCCCCGCACCAACCGCGGCTCCTGAATCAAAGACGGCTGTCCCGCTGGCGCAGCCCCCGACCGAAACGACTCCCGAACCCTCCAACGAACCAGATTCTGGATTCGGCGACGGTTTGGTGGAAGTTGCCTGGGACGGCGAACCCGATGAGGCCGTGGACCCCGCCGACCTGGCCGAAGAAGACGCCATCGAGATGCTTGGCTTAGTCGACGAGCACCCGGTCAAACCGTCCAAGAAGGTCACGTTCGCCGCCCTCTTCGCTGCGCTCGCCATCGTGGCCGGACTCGCCTTCGCCGTCATCAACGTGCCCGACCCGACACGCGACGCGCCCCTATCGCG
>JAGNEX010000031.1:0-26206 GCA_018003035.1 Acidimicrobiia bacterium | reverse complement strand
CGCCGAGAACGAACAGCTTGGGAAGGGTGCCAGGCTGCCAAACATCTATTACGTCGGTGGACTCCGCACCTTGACGACGCCAACCACGCAACCCGATCCGCTCCAAACTCCTGCGACGCAGATCGAACAGCCCGTCGAACAGATTCCGACCGATACCGCCCCGCGGGACACCAGCCCTCGGGTGACTCAGGCGACCACACCGACACCTCAATCGACGGAGCCGCGCCTCACCACGCCACCCGAACCAACCACGACGTTGACCCCGCTGCCGCCCATCACGAACCCGCCGACAACGCCTCCAAATACGGTCCCGGCAGACACCCTGCCCGGGGTGGTCGGCCAGACCGAGAGCGCAGCGCGCGCTACCCTTGAAGGACTCGATTACCGGGTGAATATCCAGCGAGTTCGCACCGTAGATCCGACGCTGGACGGGATAGTCGGATCGCAGATCCCGAGTGCCGGAACAGCGGCTCAACCGGGGTCTGCGGTATGGATCACGGTCTACTCATTCGACCTGTGAGAAATCTGGCTGCGTAACGCCGCGCGATCCGCACAACGCTTCCAGATTGAGACAGAATGCAGGCCACCTAGGAGGCGGTTTATGGCACGCAAAGGGCGAGCACGTCGTTTCCGTGAGGCCCGCGCACTCAAGCAAGGGGCGTACGCGGGCGAATCGGACTTCGAGTCCATCCTCGGCGAATCCGATATTTTCTCGACGTCACATCACGACGATGATGATGACGACGACGACACCGACGACCCGTACGACGACTACTCCGACGATCCCTACGCTGAGTACTACAACGACGACAGCGACAAGGACGACGAGTAGCGCTCGGCCACCAGCATCAGCGTTGTTCAGGCGGCAACGTTTCTCGGTCGATCCCGAAGCGGTTGACCGCGTGTACGGCGAGCTGCGGATCAACGACCCCGTCTTGGGCCAACGCCGAGAGCGTCGCTACGACGATGTGGCCGGTATCGATCTCGAAGTAGCGGCGCAACGACGCTCGAGTGTCGGACAACCCAAACCCGTCCGTCCCAAGCGAGACATAGCGGCGAGGAACCCACCGAGACACTTGGTCCGGGACGGCCCGCATGTAGTCGGTGACGGCGACGATGGGGCCCCGACTGTCGTTCAGCAGACGAGTCACCCGAGGCACCTTCGGCTGCTGTTCAGGGTGGAGGCGATTCCAACGTTCCACAGCCAAGGCGTCGGCACGGAGCCGCTGATAACTCGTCGCGGACCACAGCCCGGCTGAAACTCCGTACTCACCCATCAAGATCTCGCGGGCCGCCAGGGCGTCGCCCATCATTGACCCCGACGCCAGAATGGTTGCCTCGGGGTCGGACTGGCGGGGTGGCAGAAGGTACGGGTACAGGCCGTCGATCACGCCTTGAGCGGCGTCGACCGGCATCTTCGGCATCGGCACCGACTCGTTGTAAACCGTCAAGTAGTAGAACTCGTTGACCGGGTCGTCGCCGTACATCCGTTCGATGCCGTGCTGGATGATCAGCGCCACCTCATATGCGAAGGCAGGGTCGTAGATCTGAGCGTTCGGTACCGCGGAAGCAAGCAGGGGCGACTGACCGTCGTTGTGCTGGAGACCTTCGCCTTGGAGGGTGGTCCGCCCGGCCGTCGCACCGATAAGGAACCCTCGTCCGAGCTGGTCGGCGAGCGCCCAGATGAGGTCGCCAACCCGCTGAAAGCCGAACATCGAATAGAAGATGTAGAACGGGATCATCGGCTGACCCCATGTCGCGTACGACGTCGCGCACGCGGTGAAGGTGGCCAAAGCCCCCGCCTCGGTGATGCCTTCTTCCATGATTCGGCCGCGGGGCGACTCTCGGTAACTCAGCAGGTTGTCGGCGTCTACCGGCTCGTAGCGTTGTCCAAACGGCTCGTAAATCTCCATCTCCGAAAACAGGGCGTCGATGCCGAAGGTTCTCGCTTCGTCAGACACGATCGGAACGATCTGCCGCCCGATCTTGGGGTCGCGCATGAGGTTGCGCATTACCCGCACCAGCGAACCGGTGGTGGACACTTCGCGGTTGCGCTTCGTACCCGAGAACAGCTCGCGGAACGGCTCGTCACCTGGGATAGCGACCGGCTTCCTGCGCACGACCCGCTCAGGTACGTACCCGTCGACTGCTCGGCGCCGAGCCTGAATGTATTCGGCCTCGGGCGATCCGGCGGCAGGTCGGAGGTACGGCGCTTCGCCGTCCTCGAGCTCGCTATCCGACACCGGCAGGCCGAGGCGATCGCGGAAGGCTTTGAGCTCCTCGAAGTTCATCTTCTTCATCTGGTGGGTGCTCATCCGCGATTCAAAATCGGGACCGAGCGTCCAGCCCTTAATGGTCTTAGCGAGGATCACCGTCGGAGCGCTGTTGTCGTCATAGGCAGCGCGATACGCGGCGTACAGCTTGCGGTAGTCGTGCCCGCCACGGCTCAGGCGCTCCAGGTCTTGGTCGCTCAAGTGTTGAACCAGGGCCCGCAGCTCGGGGTCGGGCCCAAAGAATTGTTCGCGGATGTAGGAGCCTTCACGGGCGGCGTAGGTCTGGAACTGCCCATCGACTGTTGTGTTCATCTTTCGGAGCAAGTGTCCGTCGACGTCGTTGGCAAGTAGCGGGTCCCACTCGCGGCCCCAGATGACCTTGATGACATTCCAGCCTGCGCCGCGGTAGAGCGATTCAAGTTCTTGGATGATCTTGCCGTTGCCTCGGACCGGTCCGTCGAGGCGTTGCAGGTTGCAGTTGACGACAAAGGTCAGGTTGCCAAGCTTCTTGCGGCCCGCATACGCGACCGCCGCCACCGATTCGGGCTCGTCCATCTCGCCATCACCGACGAAGCACCACACCTGAGAACCCGTCGTGTCGACGAGCTCTTGATCGCGCAGGTAGCGCGAAAAGTTGGCCTGATAGGCGGCGTTCAACGGCCCGAGCCCCATCGACACGGTCGGGAACTCCCAGAAAGACGGCATCCGGCGGGGGTGCGGGTAGCTCGGCAACCCAATGCCTGACGTTTCGCGTCGAAAGTGGTCGAGCTGGGTTTCATTGAGCCGACCTTCGACGAAGGCCCGCGCGTAAATGCCTGGTGCGGCGTGGCCCTGAATGAAAACTTGGTCGCCGAAGCGCCCATCTGCCTTGCCCCGGAAGAAGTGGTTAAACCCCACCTCGTAGAGCGACGCTGCCGATGCATAGGTGGCGAGGTGCCCTCCAATGCCGAGCGAATGCTTGTTGGCCCGGGTGACCATCGCGGCGGCATTCCAACGCACGATGCGTCGGATCTCGCGTTCCATATCTTCGTCACCGGGGAACCAAGGCTCTTGATCTGACGGGATCGTGTTGATGTAGTCGCTTGAGACCATCGGCGACACTTGGACGCCTTGCTGACGGGCTGTCTCGGCAAGCCTCAACAGGAGGTAGCGGGCGCGTCCCGCGCCCCGGCCGGCGATCACCGAGTCGAGCGAGTCAAGCCACTCTTGGGTCTCTTCTGGATCGAGATCAGGGAGCTGATGGCTTGAATCGTCGGGAAGCATCCGGTTCTCCTCAAAGCTCGGAAGGCGCGGCCCCGGGCTGGTCGGCCGTAGACCTGCCATCACGCTAGATGTCGGCAGAGCCCCAACCTGTACATCCGACCCCGATTCTGCAAGCATTCCCAGATGTTCAACACGCCCCTGAATTCCCGGTTCGCGGACGCCCCCTACCTCCACGCCCCAAAATGGCAGCGAGTCAAGGCTTCGTCACTGTTCCTAACCGTCCTGCTCAGCCTCTCACTGCTGACGTTTCCCCAGGTAGCCAACGCCAGCCCCGGCGACAACGCCGCAGGTCAGGTCGCACCGACCGGCTACTCGTGCCACCCGTTGGCGAACCCGACATGCGCGCTGCCCTGGCCGACCAACCTGGCGACTCGGTCCGACGCCACGTCGCCGACTGGGCTGCGTACCCAGGTTGCTCCCGAGGTCATGTCCGCTCAAGGGCGTGCAACTATCTCCCAGCCGCTTCAAGTTCACGAAGTGATGAATGCCGGCGCGACCGGATTTTCGGCGGCCGGCCCGGTCCTCTTCGAACTGCCTGCCGACGCCGACCTCAAGTCGGTGGTCGACGGCGCGATTCTGGTGTTCGACGCGACGGCCGGTGCACCTGCGGCCGTACGTGTCCGGGTTGAGCGACACGCCCAAGATCGGGGTGCGAAGGTCGCCGCGGCCTGGCCGAAGGATCGTTTCGAGTTCGGCCACCGTTACATCGCCGTCCTCACCGACGCCGTAACGAAGAAGGGCGGCGGACCGATCGCTGCGACCCCGTCCCTCGCCGGGCTGCTCGCTTCAGATGCTGCGAGTTCTCCAGCAGCCGCGTACGTACAAGGCCTGGTCGGCGAGGCTCAGAGTTTGGGCGTACCGGGGCACCGCGTGAAGTCGATCACCGACTTCACCGTACGCTCCCGTTCTGACATCGCCGATCCGATCCGTGCCGTCACCGGTCAGATTTGGGATGCACAGCACCCAATTCGGAACGTTCATGTTGTGCCCGGGGGCGGCTTGTACGGGGCGACCATCCTCGAAGGCGAGGTGATGGTGTCTGACTACCGGACCGGTCCGGAACGGATGGTTGACACGACCAAGGCGCCGATGGAGCGGTGGATCAAGTTTGGTTTGGCCATCCCCGACAACGCAGCGAGCCGACCCGCAGCGGTCTCCATTTACGGGCCGGGGCTCTCGCTCCCTCAAGGTCAAGCGTTCATCCAGGTCGCCGAAAACGCCAAGCACAACATCGCGACGCTGGCCATCGACTTCCCCAACCACGGCAGTCGAGCGGACGAAGACGGCGGCTGGCTGTTGGCGATCACCAATCCAGGCGACGGACCCAAGATCGTTTCAATGATGTACCAGGCGATCTTTGACCAGCTCTCTGCGGTGCGAGCGATCCAGACGTCGATGGCGAGCCTGGACTTCGTGGGGCGCGGTGGACGCCCTGACGGAGTCGCCGATCTGGATCCGAACAAGGTCTTTTATCAGGCCGTTTCGATGGGGTCGGTGCTGGGGTCGGCGTTCGTCGCCGCAGCTCCAGGGCTGCGAGGCGCAACGCTGGAAGTCGGCGGCGTTGGTGTGATGAACATTTTGAGCCAGTCGAACCTGTACACCTGGTTTGATATCAACGGCGTGTTCGCCAAAGAGCTGTCCGGCGCTGAAGCGGCGTTTCAAGCTGCGGTGATGCAGCAACAGATCGATCTGAGCGACGGCATCAACCTTGTCGACTGGATCGCGTCACCGCCCGAAGGGCTGCCCGCCAAGGGCCTGCTGCTCAACTACTCGCTCAACGAAGGCACGGTTGCGAACGCTACGAGCGAGTCGTTGGCGCGACTGACCAGGTCGACACAGATCGGGACGGTTCGGCGGGCGATCCCGGGGATCACTGCAGGCGACCGGAGTTCGGGGCGGTGGGTTGCTCAGCTACCCGATGTCGTTCCCGGTTTCCTCGACAAGTTGCAGTACGAGGGTTTTGGCATTGGCGGGGTGATCGGGCACGTCACCTTCTTGGCGTTACCAGACTCGGCTCGCAATCGGACCGCTTGGTACGCCCAAATCCTCGGGCGTTAAGCGGACACGTTTCGTTTTGTGAGGGGGTCGTGCCACATTGCGCGATCCCCTCGCAAGGCTGGTCAGTCGATGCCGGAGCGGCACGTTCAATGGACGGTCGCGTTGTCGACGTAGCGGCACCCGTGCGCGTGTCGGAACCATCTTCGCCTTCAGCAAGCCAGCGGCGCGACCACTTCGACACCGTTGCCCGAGACACCACGCCTAGAGCTGTCCTCCGGCGTGGTCAAGTTCGGTCCCAGCTTGGTCGGCGACAGAGGGCATACCGTCGACGTACTTGACGATGTTGGTCCGGACGGCAGCGATCCGAACCTCGCCCACCACCGAGCCCACGAGGTTGAGCGGGTCGGTCGCGCACAAGATGACCGCCTCGCCGGTCAGCGGCTCTTTAGCCGTTCGTCGTAAACGGTCGACCGCTTCGGGCAGCGCGAACTGTTCGCCGCTGAACCCGGAGACGAACCGGCCGCCGCGGATAACTCCACGAGCTTCGAGCCGACGGAGCGCCCACCAGACCTCTCGCCAGGGAACGGCACAGGACTCCCGGACGAGTACCTGTTTGGTGATCACACCCCACCTGGCCAGAAGCTGTTCGGCGATCGCCTCGGCAAGTTCGTCGGGTTCGTCGACGACGGCCGGTGAGGTCATTAACGTCCAGCGCCCCTCTGCAGGGTTCATACCGTGAACGCCTTGCCTGAGGCCTCGGCGCCGAGATCGACGGTTGCGGCGGTTGAGTCGCTGACGCGCAGACAGCAACGACCGAACGGCTTGGAAGCTGTCAGCGGTCAGCAGTCCTCTCGACACTCCGTCCCACAACCCTTCTTCGACCTCGGCGGGGAGCCGTCCCGTCAGCGTTCCGATCTCGGGCGCGAATAGCGCACCTCGTTCGGAGAGGACTTCGACGATCTCACGGCCCGGTCCCACCTCTGGCCATGGGTTTCCTTCGGCACCTCCGACCGCGGTCCTCAGCCACGCAGCATCTGACCGCAGGCAGAAGGTGAGCGGCGTTGCCCGGCTTGGCGTTGCCGTGGACTTGCGCGGCGCATCCGCCGTTTCGGCGCGCGGGGCGAGCCGCCCCCAAACGACCTCTCCACCGAGGCACAGCTCATCTAACCACCGCGACTGGTAGGTCTCGAGCCTGGCGGGAAGGATCGACCGCTCCCACGCTCCGGCAGCGGATTCAAAGCCCTGGAGCTGTTCGATGATGGCGGCGAGACCACGCCGACCCTGGCGGCGGGTATCCGCCGTGACTCCCTGCCATCGAAGCAGGAACCGCATGTAATTCTGCGGCGACACCGCCGTGATCCGAGAGCGCAGACTAGCCGTGGTCCCTTTGTGAACCCTGACCAGGATGTGTTTTGCACACACCTGATCGGCGACCACCATTTGATCGGCAATCGACTCATGTCCGGGGGAAATGTCGGCAGACTGCCCCGCAGGTCCAGGTTCCACGGCCTGGACATCGGCCGCCTTACGGGTGTCGAACTGGCCCCGCATGGCGGACCCCTCGTTCTCGAGCCGGAGCACCGCGAGCTGCACCTTGTAGGCGTCAAGGCCGGTCGCGCGTTCGAGTTCGCCAAAGGTGACCGGGCCCGACATACCGAGGAAGGTTCGAACGCATGCGTCGATGACTTCATCAGGGTTGGTCGCTGGCGAACGATGCATCCACCGGTCCGCGACCCGGCTGCGGCTCACCACAACATCACCCCAGATGGACGCGACATCGGCCCACCGTTCCGCAGCAACCCACCACGACGACCCCGAAAAATGCGCCTCGACAGCACGGCCACCGTCGATGAGCGCGTCAGCCAGCCTCGCCCAACGAGGGTTGGGCGCCAGGGCGATAGCGCTCATCAGCAGGTCGTGAAGCTCGTCCGGAGTACCGACGTCCGGCCGACATTCTGCGACCACTTGGTCGATGACGTCGACATCGAGGCGGGCCAGGTCTCGGGGTTCGACTGGCAGCCCGCGCTGCATGGACACCGACCGTGTTCGCCGCTCCTCCAGCGGGGCCTCGTCAAGGAAGGTGAACGGGCGCCCGTTGAGAATCTCGTGTCCAAGGACCGACGGCTCGGTCGTGTCACGAAAGACGCATTCGATCGTGCGTGTTTCGATGCCCCGAACAACATCGGCAAGCCCGTCGACATCCATCGCCTCATGTAGACAATCGTCCAGGGTCTGGCGAACCAGCGGATGGTCGGGTAGGTCAATCGGCCCGGTGGTGTTTTCTTGGCATGCTGCGAGACGCGGGAACACGGCGGCCATCATGTCGTCTGATTGCATGCGCTGAATCTGGGGCGGATTGCGTTTACCGCCACGCCAGCGCAGAACCACGAGCGCCCGGTTGAGGTTCCAACGCCAACGAGCGCCCCACATGGGCGACAACAGGAGCGCCTGTGTGAGCACTTCGCCAACGGTTCGGCTAGCCAAAAACCTCGAAACGTCTTCGAGGGGAAAACTGTGTTGCGGACCAAGCGACAGAATGACCGCGTCGTCGTTTGCCGCCGCTTGGAGCTCAAAATCAAAGCTCTTACAGAAGCGTTTCCGCAGAGCCAGCCCGAGGCCCCGATTGATGCGGCCGCCGTACGGAGCGTGGACAACCAGCTGCATGCCGCCGGCCTCATCAAAAAACCGCTCGAAGACGATCCGGTCGTGCGTCGGCATCGCCTGAAGCGACGTGAACCCGGTGTGCAGGTAGGCCACGACGAGGCTGGCCGCAGCCTTGCTCACCCCGGGGATGCAACGAAGGTAGGCCCGCGCTCCGTCCAGGTCGTCGAGCGCGAAAAAGTCGGCAAGCCGTTGGCGCAGCACCGAGATCTCTTGGGAGAGCTCGGCCGTTCGAGCCGGCGCCTCACCGAACCAGAACGGGATGGTCGGTGGAGCGCCTGCCGCGTCGACAACCCGCACCGTTCCATTGTCGATCTTGGTAATGCGCCACGAAGTCGTTCCCAGCAAAAAGACGTCGCCGGGCATCGATTCGATCGCCCAGTCCTCGCCGACGGTGCCCACGTGGGCTTCTTCGTGGTCGGTGATGACGCGCCAATCGCCGAGTTCGGGAATGGCGCCGCCGGAGGTCACTGCGGCGAGGCGAGCGCCCCGCCGTGCTCGGAGGACCGAGTTGACCTGGTCTCGGTGAACGTACGCACCCTTTTTGCCCTGGCCGGTTTGAACACCGCCCGCAACGAGCGACAGCACTTCTTCGTAGCGGTCACGGGCCAGACGACGGAACGGAGCCGAACGACGAATCAGCTGGAAGAGTTCGTCTTCGTCCCAGTCCTGGGCCGACGACTCGGCGATGACCTGCTGCGCCAGGATGTCGAGCGGAGCTTCGGGTGGGATTACCGCATCCAAAACACCACGCTCGATGGCAGCGAACATAGCGACAGCCTCGACGAGTTCGTCGCGGGTGGTCGGATACATCCGACCGACCGGAATGCCGTGTCGGCTGTGACCGGATCGTCCGACCCGTTGCAGAAAGGTGGCGATTGCCCGAGGCGAGCCGATCTGGCAGACCAGCTCGACGGGGCCAACGTCGATGCCGAGTTCGAGTGAGGCGGTGGCGACCAACGCTTGGAGGTCACCCGCACGCAACCGAGATTCGACCCGGGCACGACGGTCCTTTGACAGCGAGCCGTGATGGGCCGCGACGACCTCGTCGCCGAGCCGCTCCCCCAGCAGATGCGCAACCCTTTCGGCCATACGGCGCGTGTTGACAAACACCAACGTGGTGCGACGGGTGCGCACCTGTTCGGCCACGTCATCGAGGATGTCCGACATCTGCTCTGCCGACATCACCGACTCGAGATCTGAATCGGGAAGCTCGATCGATAGTGCCAACTCGCGGCGGTGGCCGACGTCGACAACTTCGCAATCAACCGCGCCATCCGGGCGAGTTCGAGCTCCGACCAGCAGCTCAGCCACCGTTTCGATCGGCCGCTGCGTGGCAGACAGCCCGATCCGCATCGGCTCGGCCTTGGCGATGTGGGCCAGGCGCTCAAGGGTCAAGGCCAGGTGGGACCCGCGCTTGTCCCGGGCGAGTGCGTGGATCTCGTCCACGATCACGGTGTCGACGTTGGCAAAGACCGCCCTGCTACGGGCGCCGGTCACCATGAGGTACAGCGATTCGGGGGTGGTGATGAGGAAGTTGGGCGGCGAGGACACCATTGCCTGGCGTTCTGCTGGCGATGTGTCACCGGTCCGGACGCCCGCGCTGAGTCGCGGAAAAGCGACCCTCATTTCGGCCGCTGTGTCGCTCAGCGCCTGCAGTGGACCCGACAGGTTGTGTTCGATGTCGACCGCCAGCGCCTTGAGCGGGGACACATAGACAATCTGGCAGGAACCGGCGAGGTCTTCACCGGCATCGAAACGTCTGGCGAGCTGGTCGATGCAGACGAGAAAAGCGGAAAGAGTCTTGCCGCTACCGGTTGGGGCTGCGATAAGGGTGTTGCGGCGAGCGGCGATGTGATGCCAGCCGCCCTTCTGCGGTTCGGTTGGGCCTTCAGGAAACTGCCGCCGGAACCAACGTTGGACGACAGGGTGGAGGCCAGCAACCGGGTCGTCCTGGGAGAGGTCGTACGGCTCGGCGCCACCCGCAACGTTCCAGAGGTGTTGCGTCCCACCGTGGGCCGCAACGCCCTCGACCCTTCCGTCGGCGTCATTGGTGGGTGCTCCCGCAGCGGCCTGATTTTCAGCATCCGTGGCGGCCGAAATTCGGTCGACTACCTGCTCATCCAAGTGCGGGTCACCTCCCTCCACCGTGTTGTTGTTCATTGGCTGGCTCCGCCGATCGAGCGACCGAGCTAGCGCAGTCGCAGTGTCTCGCTAACCGACTCGGCGGAGACCGTTGCTAGCCGCGGCAGGACGCTCGTCTTGAGCAGTGCCCTACGCCAACGGCTGGCCAACGCCAGTGCGATCAGCTGAGCCTGAGCCTAACTATGGCCTGTGACAGCCAAACCAGACAGGTCGCGGACAACCGGTAACTCGCACACACCAACGACGGGCGTCAGTCGCGGGGCTCCTCGGGATCCTCATCGTCCTCGGCTGGAAGGGGCTCGATCGCACCAAGATGAAACAGCGCGTCGCCGGAGTGCACGACTGCATGTTCGATCCGGCCGGCAACGACCCCAGACCTACCGGCCTCGACCGCGCTGTCATCCCCGCCGAAGACGTCGGCAACAAACGCCAACGGTTGCTTCGCATGAACCCATTCACCCAGGTCAACGACGGTCCGAACCAGACCAGCACGCGGTGAGCGCACCCACCACGACTGACGACAAATGGTCACGTCCTCGGCCAACGCGTCGGCGGTATGTCCCGGGATCATCCCCAAATGCCCGAGGACGTTCATCGTCCCTTTGACGCCCGCCTCAACCGTCCCACGGTCAAACAAGCCCGCCTGGCCACCTTCGAACAGCAGATGCGGCATGCCGCGGCGGGCGGCCTCTGCTCGAAGCGATCCCGAACGGATCTTGGAATGAACGATCAGTGGAGGGTGGAAAATCTCTGCCAGCCGCAACGACGGAGCGTCGTCGACCGCCACTCGGATCTGAGGCAGGTTGGATCGGCCTCGTGCCCCCGTGTGAAAGTCGAGCCCCAGGTCACAGCGCTCGACAATCTCGGTCATGAATGCAGCAGCGAAGCGGGATGCGAGCGACCCGTCATCCCGCCCCGGAAAGGAACGGTTGAGGTCGCGCCCGTCTGGCAGGTAGCGATCCCGCGCTGCGAAACCCGGGACGTTGACCACCGGTGCCGCCAGCAGTGTGCCGGTCATGTTCTCGGGGTCGAGACGGTTGACAACCTGACGGATGATTTCGACGCCGTTGACCTCGTCGCCGTGAATGGCGGCCGAACAAAACACGACCGGTCCGGGATCTGCACCGGCGACGACCGTGAGCGGCATCGTCATCCAACTCCCCGATGGGAGCCGTGCGACAGGTATCGCAATCTCTACCTTTGACGCTTCGGGGGCGTTCGTTCCCGCTATCGACAGTTCTGGTCGCACTCCCCCATTTTGACAGGCGTGTAACCCTGCACCGCACCGATTCCTGCCCCGCGACTGCTCCAAGTCGGGGCGCGGGCGCGAGCACCCGCGGCACTGTCGTCGCTCGCAGGTTCACGACCAGACCGGCCGCTACCAACGCTGGACGTCTGACCTGCCCGAACGACGTGGATGATCGGATCTGATTTGAGCCTCTCCCCGACGGCTCTGTTCTCCGTACACTCTGCCGATGGCGATCCTGCGGATTCTCACGACCATCCATTGCCACGACCGCGCCAACCGCATTGACGGACGCTTCGCCAACCCACGGAGAACTCCGCGCCGTCCCCACCTGATCCGCGCTGTCGTTTGCTGGCTGGCGCTCATCGCTGCAGGAGCGATGCCGTCCTTGTTCAGCCCTCAGACGGTCGGCGCCCAGACGTCTGAGTCCATTCGTTCGATGGACGTCGACATCACGCTCTCCGTCTCTGGCGCGATGGAAGTGACCGAAACGATCACCTACGACTTTGGAACTAACCAGCGACGCGGGATCATCCGCTTCATCCCTTGGCGCGTTCAGGACGAAGGCGACCCGTCGCAAGACCGCGTATGGCAGTTCTCCAACGTCTCGGTGTCGTCGCCTTCGGGCGCTCCTGCTGACCTGTATGAGTACACCGACCAGGGCAACCAAGTTTTCCGAATCGGAAACCCCGATACCTACATCAGCGGGCAGCACCGGTACGTCATCTCGTATGTCGTCGACTACAACATTCTCGACAAAGGCACCGATCAGCTCCTGACGTGGGACGTCACCGGCGATCTCTGGGAAGTACCGATCGAAACGGCGAGCGCGACGATCACGCTGCCAATCGCTCCCACCTCGATTGCGTGCTACGCCGGCCCCATCAAATCGACGTCGCCCTGTTCGTCAAGCAGTTCTGAACTGAACGTCGCCAGGTTTGCTCAAACAACGCCGATCGATCCCGGTAACGCCTTTACCGTCGAAGCGAGAATCCCCAGTGGAACGGTCGCCAATGTCGGCCCCCTTTTCGATAGCCACAGCGCCGAGTTGACGGGCACCGGGGAACCGCCGGACTATCTCATTGGACTGACCGACCCGACACCGCTCGCTAGTGCGGGGGCCGTCGCCCTGGGCGCCGCCGGGGTAGCTGGCGTCTTTATCGCTGGCTGGGCAAAGGGTCGGGACGAAGTCACCTGGACCGATGGGCACGCCGCGCTCCCGACCGATGCCCCCACACGTCGCCGCAAGTTGTTCGAACGGCCCCAAGTGGTGGTCGAGTTCAGCCCACCCGACGACATTTCACCGGCGCATGCGGGCGTGCTGATCGACGAGCGCGCCGACGCTCGTGACCTGACCGCGACCATCATCGACCTCGCGCAACGGGGTTACCTCAAGATCATCGAACTGCCAAAGCCTCGCTTCTTCGGCCGCCAGGACTGGGAGTTGAAGCTGATCAACACCAACTTCACGGGCCTGGCCAAACACGAACGCTCCTTGTTAGAGGTGCTGTTTCCCGGCTCGATGGTTTCGGTCAAGCTGTCGAAAGCTGGCGCGGACAGACCCACACAAATGGTCAAGCTCCGAGACGATCTGTCGAAAGATATGGAACGGATGGGGTGGTTCCGAGGTGACCCGAACAAGGTTCGGGGTATCTACCTCGGCGTCGGTTCAGCTTTGGGTATCTCTGGACTCGTCGGCGTGATCTTGGGAATCGCCAACGGGTCGCGCTGGACGCTCCTTCCGATTGCTGGAGTGGTTGCAGGGTTGTGCTGCATGATCATTTCGCCCCGGATGCCCGCCCGTACGGCAAAAGGCTCCGCGTTGTATGCCCGCCTTCTCGGGTTTCAGGACTTCATCGAGAACGCGGACAAGGAGTACGCGCAGTACGCCGAACGCGAGCAGATCCTCACCAAACATTTCGCCGAGTATTTGCCCTACGCGATCAGTTTTGGCGTCGTCGATCGTTGGGCTAAGGCGTTCAGCACGCTGACCGACGCCGATTTCCAGGACGCGAACCCCTGGTACGTCGGCATCGGGCCGTGGGACCGCATCGCATTCGCAAACTCGATGGCCTCGATGACCGACCGGGCGTCGTCACAGATGGCATCGGTCTCGACGCCACGAAGCTCGTCGGGAGGCGGCGGATTTTCGGGTGGTGGTTTCTCTGGCGGCGGGGGCGGCGGCGGGGGTGGCGGCTCCTGGTAGGACCTGCCGTAGGGTCGGTCTGGCTCGATGGGCAAAGACCGGACGGCGCCTGGCGACGCACAGGGGGCGTCAAACCACTGGGACTCGAGGCCCGTGGTCAGTGCGGACTTCAGGTCAGCGCTTTGACTCCTAAGCCGTCGACAACCACGATGACCAGCCCAATCACGCTTTGTTGTGCACCGACGATCATCGCTGGCCGCGGCCGCATCCGAACGAGTAGCAACTGCAGGGCCGCCATACCGGCGATCGCTCCAAAGCCAGCCCACGGCGCCATCCCGGTCGCCGCTGCGATCCCGCAGAGGACGACGGCAGTTCCTTGGGCAGCGTCGCTCGCGGTCAGCGACACTGGGCGGTGGTTGGCGCGGTCTAGTTGGGTCCGCACAAAGAGCAGCGCACCGACGGCTCGCACTGCGATCACAATCCAAAGGCCATAGGCCAGTTTGGGATCGAGTCCCCCCGCGATCGCGATGGCTGGCGCCACCGATCCGATGCCGATCGCGCCCGCCAGTTCGGGGATGAGCCGCCGGGACCGGCTCCGCATGTCGAACCAAAGTTCGAGGATTACCAGCGGCGCGGCGGCAAGGATCGGGAGGAGAAATCGGGCGCTGTCGGTATTGGTGAACGCGGCGAAGGTGAGTGCCACGATCAGCCCAATTTCCACGACGGCGACTTTGGTGGCGAGCCGCGTGCGGGGCAGCCAACGGCTGCGCCAAACGTCGACGAGAACAAGTTTGAGCGGGGTCCGAGCTAGGAAGGCAAGCAGCGCAGCGATGCCGAGCAGCAGACCAGCGACGGACCACTGCGCGATCAAACCCAAGACGACCGGTTCGAGGGTCAGACTCCAGCCGCCGTGTTCGGTGGGAACGGCGACCTTTTTCCAACGGGGTTTGCTGACGCTTGACCGTGGCGTGCGCGTAACGGGTTGACGGTCGCCGAGTTGGGTTCGTTCCGCCGCCAACACAACCCTAAGTCCCATACTTAGAGACTACTCACGGGGTGCGACCGGCCACCAACCTGGGCAGAGCCACATCTGCAACGCTTCCGGGAGCACCAATCCCGGCGTGCGGAGCCTCCGAGCTGGAATGCTAGGTTCGTCGCTCGTCGACCGGCGGCCGCTCACAACTGGGCTGGTCAGGGGTGCGGCGGCCAGATGCGCAACGGCGGGCAGACAGGCAGCTCATGAACAGTGGCAGGCAAAACGAGGTTCCCCCCAGCGATCGCGTCCGACTCCGACGACTCCCCAAACGGGGCAGCTACCAGCGTGACACCATCTACTCCATTCTCGACACCGGCCTTGTCGCCCACGTCGCTGGCAACGCCCCTGACGGACCGATCGCTCTGCCAATGGCGTACGGGCGCATCGGCGACACCCTGTACGTCCATGGAGCGGCGCGCAATAGCCTCCTTACTGCGCTCGCAGGCCAGGACTGCTGCCTAACTGTCACCCATGTCGATGGTCTCGTTATGGCGCGAAGCGCGTTTCACCACTCGATGAACTATCGGTCCGTCGTCGTGCGGGGCGCGACACGCGTCGTCGACGGCGACGAGAAAACCGAAGGTCTCAAGGCGATCGTCAATCACGTCGCTCCCCGTTGGGATGGCAGCCGACCGCCCACGCCGACAGAAATGGAACTGACGACCGTCCTCGCCCTCGAACTGACCGAGTGTTCCGCGAAGGTACGCACCGGCGACCCTCGAGACGAAGCTTCCGATATGACAGGGCCCTGGTGGGCGGGCGTGATCCCGGTAACCACGGTGTTCGGCGAACCGGAGGACGCATCGGACCTCCCTCCGGGACGGCCCGTGCCGACGGCACTACGGAGTCTGGCGAACCGTTCGCTGGCCTAGCGGGCCCAGCAATCAAGGTTGAGCGCGCTGGGTTCCACGTCACCGGGCGGTTACCCCACCAGAGGTCTCACGACCGACAGCGCCACCGAACTGGCCGGTGGGATCGTTAGTTCTTGACCGAGACGCCTGGTCAAAGCCCGGATCACCCCACCGTGGGTGACCAGGACGTGAGCTCCTGGCGGTAAGCGGTCGACGAAACCGAACACGCGCCCTTCGAAGTGGGCAATGGTTTCCGCTCCCTCGACCGGCAGATCCCGATAACCGAACATCGCGTCGCGAACGTCGGGCTGGATATCGCCGAACCGCTCCCCCTCGAGCAGGCCGAAGTTGAGCTCGCGGAGCCGGGCGTCGACCGCGAACGACCACCCGGCTGCCCAGGCCGTCTGCTGGCACCGACGAAGATCTGACGACCAGACCGTCGCGTCCCGAGCCAGGGGCTCCAACAACGCGGCCGATCGAATCCCATCGACCGTCAGGCGGACGTCGGACCATCCAGACAAGACGCCCGTCCGGTTGGCAACCGTTTCACCATGGCGAACCAAGACGATCGTCTTCAAAGCCCCAACCTGTCAGACCACGGCGGTATGCGTCGGGGGCATCCGTCGTGCTGCCGCTAACATCACCGCACCTGCTCCAGCCGAAGTCCGGTCAATCCCGGCGCTGGCCCGCAACGGTAACGCGTGCCCCCGGCACGACAAGCCCGGTCGAGCCGGCAGGTATCGCAACATCACCCTCGGAGGGCTGGGGTACGTTTGCCGACATTCGCGGCGACAACACCTGGCCAGGAAGCGCCAGACATGTCTGAACCGTTGGAAGTAGACCCCCGGCCCGACGATCTGCGCAGCGCTTCCTCGTTGCTGCTGGTGCACACCGGAAACGGCAAGGGAAAGTCGACTGCGGCCTTCGGCACGATGCTTCGAGCCGTCGCCCTCGAGTGGCCTGTCTCGGTCGTGCAGTTCATCAAGTCAGGCGACTGGAAGACCGGCGAGCAAAAGATTGCCGAGCAACTCGGGGTCACGTGGAATGCGCTTGGTGAAGGCTTTAGCTGGGATTCCGACGACCTATCGATGGATGCTCTCGCCGCCCAAACCGCGTGGGACATGGCCAAGTCCGCTATCAACTCCAATGCCTTCCGCCTAGTCATCCTGGACGAGCTGACCTATCCGCTCAATTGGGAATGGATTGACGACGAGGACGTGTACCGAACTCTGGAAAACCGACCGGAGAAGTGTTCGGTCATCGTCACCGGCCGCGATGCACCGGCCCGCCTGATCGACATGGCCGACACCGTCACCGAAATGGTCGAAGTCAAACACGCGTATCAGGCCGGCATCAGAGCCAAAAAAGGCATCGACTATTGAGTGAGCGGCCGCAGGTTCCCCGGCTTGAGGCGCTGACCCTGCCAGATGTCAGAACTGCCTTGGTATGGCGCTTTTCTTCTGAGCGCCAGACGTTGAGTTCCGCTTCGATCGGCGGCGGATTGTCACCGGCTCGGTGGCTTGTGAACGCGCAGGTTGACCTCCATTTCGCTCGGACCGACTTAGCCCAAATCGGCACCGAGATCGCGGGTTCCCTCGGCCTACATGGTCCGGGCCAGGTGCTGTTGACGGCGGCGACCGTCGACGCGAATTCGTCGTCGGAGACTTCGCTGTTGCGCGTGGATGCAACCGTGGGGATTTCCTTACCGACTTGGGCAGCGACCAACGGACGCGGCGAGACCGATATCCCTGGTTTTCGCTCAGAATCTAACGCGCAATCGGGAGACCACGGCGGTGCGGTCGAGAGTGCACCGCCCCGTCCAGGAACGATCAACATCGTCGTTCAGCTCGCAGCGCGGCCAGAAGTGCCCGCGGCGGTCAACTTGGTAATGACGGTGACAGAGGCAAAGACGCAGGCCTTGTTAGATGCAGGCGTGCCGGGGACCGGTACGGCCAGCGACGCGGTCGCGGTGATCTGGCCATTCGCTGAGGAGCCATCCCACGTCTTCGGCGGGCCACGGTCCCAAGTGGGACAAGACGCCGCCAACTGCACCTACGACGCGATCAGTTCCAGCCTGGCGAACATGACCTGGTTGGCCGACGCCCGAGCTGGTGTTCAGGCGGCTTTGGGGCGACGTTGAACGTGCTCGTCCTCGGTGGAACGCGATCGGGAAAGTCTCTGGTCGCTGAGCAGATCGCCGCTGCTCGTGCAGGCGATCTGCCGGTGACGTATGCGGCGACGTTGGTCCCGGACCCGACCGATGGCGACATAGCGCAGCGACTCCTGAGCCACCAGGAACGCCGCCCAGCTAACTGGCGAACGATCGAATGCCTCGCACCGACCGACCTGATCGATGCGCTTCTCGGGGCACCCTCACCGGTGATTGTCGATTCGCTGGGATCATGGCTGGGCGCAGCAGTCCCTTGGAACGACTCCAAGGAACAGATCGGGATCGCCGTTGACGAGTTGAGTCGCCGACTCGTTGACACACTTCGACACCGGAAGCGCACCGGGGCAACCACCGTGCTCGTCTCCGACGAGGTAGGCCTCTCGGTCCATCCGCCCACCCAGGTCGGACGGCTGTTCGCAGACGCGCTCGGCACCCTCAATCGGAGAACGGCGGAGGTGTGCGATGACGTCTTACTTGTTGTGGCCGGCCGCGTGGCGCTGCTCGAAACATTTGACGCGCAGCGGTGGAGCGACAGCCGTTGAGAACCTCATTCGGCCGTGCCTGGTCGTTCTTGACCACGTTGGGAGGGGACAGCGCTCGACCGGATCCTGGTTCGCTGACGTGGTTTCCGCTGGTCGGCGTGGTCATCGGAGTGGGCGTGGCCGGAGTCCTCGCCGCCGGGTTTGAGTGGTCTTCTGTGCTGGTCGCGGCCGTTCTTGCGGTCGCTGCCGACTTTGCCATCACCGGGCTGCTGCACTGGGACGGGCTCGCCGACTCCGCCGACGGCCTCCTACCGCCTGTCGATCGCGACCGCCGTTTGGCGATCATGTCGGACCCGCGGGTCGGCGGCTTTGCCGTCGCGGTGGTGCCGCTCATGATCGGCGCGAGGGTGGCAGGTTTTGCCGGACTGTACGGGTTGGCCGGGCCGTTCAGCCAGGACCCTGTCAACCTTGCAGCGCTGCTCGGTGCGGTGTTCTGCGCCAGCCGCGCGGGGACGGTCCTTGTGATGCTCCGCGTTCCCTACGCTCGCAGTAGCGGCCTTGTCTCCACCTTCACAGGGTCGGACTCCTCGTTGGCGGAGAACGTCGGTACTACCGGGCCGACCCAGGGGACGGCAGTCGCCGAGCACCGACTGGCCTTCACCGTTTCGCTCCTCACCATCGCCCTTTCGATAGCTCTGATCAGCACCTTTGGACTTCGCGCCGCCGTGGCCGCGATCCTTGGCATCCTGGCTGGAGGCGGCCTGGTCGTCCTGGCCAACCGCAGGCTTGGCGGGTACACCGGCGATGTCCTTGGGGCCCTGATCGTCATTGTCGAGACCACCGTCGTGCTGGGCATCGCACGATGAGTCGTTGGACCGCGTCGAGGCAGGCTGATCGAGCCATCGGTGCGACCCTCGGTGTTGCACTCGATCGACTGCTCGGAGAACCCCCACATCGGGTTCACCCGTTGGTTGGGTTTGGGAACGCGATGAACCGCGTCGAGACGGCCCTCTGGTCGGACGGCCGCTTACCCGGCGTGTTCCACGCTGCCGCAGGCACGCTCCTCGGAGCCGGTTCGGGGCAAGTGCTTCACGGCGGAATGGGACTGCTGCAGACACGCTCCACCCGTGTGCGGCGCAGGGCGGACGACCAAGACCCGGGGGGCGCGTTACTCAGCACGAGGGCGGTCGCGTCAACCGCGCTGGCCTGCGCTGCCGCAACAGGCGGTCGCAGTTTGGATCGGGCCGCAGCCTCTATCGAGGCCCTATTGCGGGCCGGCGATCTGGAGAACGCCCGCGCCGCACTGCCGACTCTCGTCGGGCGAGACCCCGAAGGTCTGAGCGAGTCGCAGATTGCGGCGGCCGTCATCGAATCGGTCGCCGAAAACACCGTCGATGCCGTCGTGGCGCCCTACCTCGCCGCCGTGGCTGCGGGCGCGTCCGGCACGCTCGCCTACCGCGCCATCAACACGATGGATGCAATGGTCGGCCACCGAAACGAGCGCTACCAGCGGTACGGCTGGGCGCCGGCACGCCTCGATGACGCTGCCAACTGGATACCGGCGCGCCTGACCGTCCTTGCGACCGCCCTCGCGAATCCTCGAACGGGGCGCACCGCGCTGAGAACTGCACGGCGCGACGGTCCGTCCCACCCGTCACCTAACGCGGGACTCGTGGAAGCCGCGGCGGCCGGCTCACTCAGCGTCAGACTGGGCGGCCCGTTGGCCTACGGCGGACGGACGGAACAGCGACCCACGCTCGGTACCGGCAGGGCGCCTCTGGCCGCAGACATCACTCGCGCTCGGCGGCTGGCGACACGAACCCAGTTGATTGCGATCTTGCTTGTCGACGTTGCGGCGTGCACCGCTGACCGAGCGATGCGGCGCGACGGGTCCGGCCGGTTTGGTTCCTCCCGATGACGGAGCCCTCGCACGGACCGCGACCCGACTGGACTCCTGAGCACCCGATCGACGGCTCGGGGCATGGCTTTCCTGAAGGGCCTCATGGCGGTGACGGTGAACGCCTTGCCCGCTGGTTAGGCGTCGCTGTCGAACGCGTCATCGACCTGTCGGCCAGCGCGCATCCGGACCCGCCCGATGTGGCGAACCTCGTCGCCAAGAACGCCCATGCTGCCCTTCGGTATCCCGATGTGGGACCGGCGACGGCCAAGCTGGCAGCGGCGATGGGCGTCGACCAGGACCGGCTGCTGCTGACCGCCGGCGGGTCGCAGGCGATCGCTGCGGTCGCTCGAAAGTTTCCCAACGGGTGGGCAGATCGGTTCGACTTCTCGTTGTACCGCCAGCATCTGACCTTGGAAGCGGGCGGTCGGCTGTGGGCGTCAGACCCGCACAACCCGACCGGGATTCTCCGGCCACCATCACACCGGGCGGCGGTCAGGGACGAAGCCTTCTATCCCCTCGCGACCGGCACGTGGACCAGGGGGGACGCCAACAGCATCGTCGTGGGCTCGCTCACTAAAACCTTCGCCTGCCCCGGACTTCGTCTGGGTTACGTAGTGGCAGTCGACGGCGAACAGGCCAACAGCATCGCCGAATCTCTCCCCGAATGGCCGGTGTCCGGCGTGGCCCTCGGCGTGCTCATCGACTGCCTGGACCTCGTCGATTTGCCGACCTGGGCGGCAGACCTGACGGAGCAGCGGGACCGGCTGTACCGCCTGTTGGAACGCTTCGGACTCGAACCCACCGAGGGAGCCTCCGCAACGTCGGTGTGGGTGCCGAACGCCCCAGGGCTCCGGCGGGCGTTGGCCGAACGAGCCATCCTCGTGCGAGGTGGGACGTCGTTCGGCTACCCCGATGCCGTCCGCATTGCGGTGCCCGACTCCGAGGCGATGGCTGAACTCGAAGACGCTTTAGAGATGTGCTGGCAGGCAGCGCGTCTTCCGACTCGACGAACACCCAAAGGGTGCTGATGACCGAATATGAACGAACTCCTGGCCTAGACCCCGCGGCCATGCGGGCGGCCGAGGACCTCTGGAACACTCGCGCCAAACCGCCGGGATCGCTCGGCGACATCGAACGTATCGGCGTCCAGCTCGCCGGGATCGCCGGGTTTGCGCCGCCGCCGGTTCCACGCCGCCCGGCGATCGTCGTCTTTGGCGGGGACCACGGAGTCACACAGGCGAGGGTGTCGCAGTGGCCGTCGGAAGTCACCCGGCTCATGGCGTCGAGCATGGCAACGGGTGGCGCTGCGATCAGCGCCTTCGCCCGGATCGTCGGAGCGTCGCTGACCGTTGTCGACGTCGGGATAGCGGGGCCGCCGGTCGGGCACGGAGTGGTCGATCGTCGCGTCCGGGCCGGCACCGCCAACCTGGTTGAGGGCCCAGCCATGACCGTCGACGAAGCGCTCCAGGCAGTGCAGGTAGGAAGGGCGGTGACCGCCGAATTAATCGACGCCGGCGCTGATCTGATCGTCGGCGGCGACATGGGCATTGGCAACACCACCCCTTCATCGATTCTGATCGCGCTCACTCTTATCGGTCCGCCCAGCGGCATTACACCTGAGCGCCCCGGGGCGCTCACTGCTTCCGCCGTCGCGTCCGCCGTGACGGGCCCGGGCGCCGGCCACTCCGACGACGCCCGCGCTCACAAGCGTTTGATCGTTGAACGCGCCGTCGAACAAGCGACAGAACTGTCAGACCCCTGGGCGAGACTGGCCGCAGTGGGCGGCTTGGAGATAGCGGCACTTGCCGGGTGCTACATCGAAGCGGCGCTGCGCCGCATCCCCTATGTGGTCGACGGGGTCATCGCGCTTGCGGCGCTCTGCGTCGCCGATTCGATCACGCCGGGAATCCCGAGGACTGCCCTGGCAGGGCATCGTTCTACCGAACCGGCGGCGTCCCTCGCCCTCGAACGGTTCGACCTTCGGCCGCTCTTGGACCTCAACCTCCGATTGGGTGAAGGCACCGGAGCTGCCCTCGCCATACCCCTCGTCCAAGCAGCCGCCGAAGCGCTCAACGCCATGGACGCGCTCCCCGCCTGATCGCGCACTACCGTCGAGCTCGCGACCAACGGGGGTCGACCGCACCGCGGTTAACCCACCAGCAGCGAACTTCCGACCACGAACACCACCCGCCGAAACCCGGACTACCAACCCCGGCTCCATCAATCCCAGAGGAAAAGCGATGGCAACCCATTCCGTCTTCAACGTGCCCCCTCCCCTGGTCGAGTACAACACCTATCGAACCGACGCAGCACTCATCGACGGTGTGCACCGCGAAGGTGCTGGCTGGGCGGAGGCCTCCATCGACGAAGTCGGCGCTCGGACCGGCCAGGCCGACTACATCAAGCTGGGATTTCTGGCGAACGAGAACAAGCCGGTGCTGTCCACCCACGACCGGTTTGGTTTCCGGGTCGATCTGGTCGAGTTCCACCCCGCGTATCACCAGCTCATGGCCCAGTCGATCGAATGGGGGCTGCACGCTTCGCCGTGGACCGAGCCAGGTGCCGGGTCCAACGTTGCCCGCGCTGCCAAGTACTACCTGCAAGCGCAGGTCGAGGCGGCTCACGGCTGCCCGATCACGATGACGTTCGCGGCCACCCCGTCGCTACGACATGACCACGGACTCGCGGAGTTCTGGCTCCCGCGCATTCACTCGTCTACATACGATCCCTCGAACCGTCCCGTCGACGAAAAACTGGGGGCAACTCTCGGGATGGCAATGACCGAAAAGCAGGGCGGATCTGACGTTCGGGCCAACACCACTCGGGCGGTCCCGGCAGGTTCGGCGACCGGTTCCGGTGAGCTGTACGCGCTGACGGGCCACAAGTTCTTCGTCTCCGCCCCGATGTGTGACGCGTTCTTAGTTCTCGCCCAGACCGAAGGTGGCCTGAGCTGCTTTGTCGTCCCCCGATGGCTGCCCGACGGCGAGAAGAATCCGTTTGAGATTCAGCAGCTCAAAGTCAAGATGGGCAACGTCGCGAACGCATCTTGTGAGACCGAACTGCGGGGTGCACTCGGTCGGATGATCGGCGACGAAGGCCGCGGGGTTGCAACGATCATTGAAATGGTCGCGATGACGCGTTTCGACTGCATGATCGGGTCAAGCGCCGGGATGCGCCAAGGAGTCGCTCAGGCCGCCCACCACACCCGTTTTCGCGAGGCGTTCGGCAAACCGCTTAACGAACAGCCGCTGATGGACAACGTTCTTGCCGACCTTGCGATCGAAGCCGAAGGTTCGTTGGCGATGACGCTTCGGGTCGCTCGGGCGTTGGACGAGTCCGCTGGCGATGCCCAGTCCGAGGCCCTGGCGCGGATCGCGACCGCTGTCGGCAAATACTGGATCTGCAAACGCACCCCCGGACACGCCTACGAGACGATGGAAGTCATCGGCGGGAGCGGCGTGATGGAGACCAGCATCATGCCCAGGCTGTTCCGTGAGTCGCCGATCAACGCGATCTGGGAAGGGAGTGGAAACGTTCAGTGCCTAGACATTCTGCGAGCCCTCCAACGGAGTCCCGAAACAGCCGAGGCCTTCGTCGCTGAGATTCGCGTTGCCGCGGGCGCCGACGCACGCCTTGACCGAGCGACAGCAGGGCTCGAAACGATGTTGGTTGAACTGAGCACTGCAACAGGGCCAGATCAGCAGTTTCAGGCCAGGACCCTCGCCGATCGGCTTGCCACCGTGTTCATTGGATCCCTGCTCGTCCGGCATGCTCCCACGGCGGTCGCCGACGGTTTTTGCGCGTCTCGCCTGACCGAACACCCAACCCACAACTACGGCTGCCTCCCCACAGGTGTCGACACGGCCAGCATCGTCGCTCGGGCAACCCCCCGACTCTAACGGTCCCACCGAGGGGCGTCGCGGAGTTCAGCCCGGCGTGGGGAGGTCGCGTCAGGCCGCCGCGCCGATGCTCTTGTACCCGTCGCCTCGACAGGAGCGAACATGACCAAACCGGTTGCAATCCGAGCCTCGACCCCTTGCTCCATGGCGAACGATCGGCGTCCCCGACCGAGCAGTGTCACCCGGTCACTGCTGATCCTGCTGGCTGGCACGACGCTGATAATCGGCTGTTCGGCTCAAGACGACGGCCGAAATGTCCGGAAAGACGCGTCCGGCCAGGTCGCCTCCGAAGGTAGTGGCGCCGGGGACAGCGGCGCGCCACCCCCGCTGTCGGCTTGGGCAGGCTGACGCTCGGCTCAAGATCGGTCGCGTGGGTTTGGCCCACTCACCCAATCGGTCAGGTGGAGCTACTGTTGGCGACATGTCAATAGCTATCTCGGAAGAGCATCAGTCCCTGTCGGATACGGCGTCATCGTTCTTGCAGAATGTCGACGCGATCATGGCGAATCGAAACCTCCTCGACGCAACCGACGAAACCCTTCCTCCCTTTTGGGCGAACATGGCCGAGATGGGCTGGCTTGGCCTTCACATTCCTGAAGACTTCGGTGGATCTGGTTACGGGCTCGCCGAACTGTCGGTCGTGGTCGAACAGCTCGGTGCGTTCGTCGCTCCCGGTCCGTTCGTGCCCACCGCAACAGCTAGCGCAGTCATCAACGCGGCGGCGGGGGCGGAGATCAAAGAGCGGCTCTTGCCAGGTTTGGCCGACGGGTCCTTGATCGGCGGCATTGCTCTTGGCGAAGAGTTCGCGATCGTGCCCGGGAGCGACGCCAATGGTCAAGTGGCCATTTCTGGCACCACAACGGTCGTTTCCGGCGGTCAGGCCGATGTCATCGTGGCCCGTCTGGGCGCGGATGTCTTGGTGATCGAGACCGACCAGCCCGACGTGACAACCACCGTGCCCGCAAACCTTGATCCTGCACGGCGGATCGCCCGAGTTTCCTTCGACGGCGCGACGGCCACCAAGATCGACGGCGCAGCCGCGACCGCGACGGCATTGATCCAGACCGTTTTCGCCGCCGAAGCATGCGGGGTCGCTCGGCGCTGCACCGAAAATGCGGCTGCGTACGCCAAGGAACGTAAGCAGTTCGGGCGCCCCATCGCCATGTTCCAAGCGGTTAAACACCATTGCGCCAACATGGCTGTGGCCACCGAGATGGCGACCGCAGCTGCCTGGGACGCGGCGCGCGCGGCCGACGAATCCGATGAGCAAGGGCGCCTTGCCGGCGCGATCGCTGCGGTCTTGGCCGGGCCTGCCGCCGATCTGTGCGCCAACCTCAATACGCAGGTTCATGGCGGCATTGCCATCACGATCGAACACGACGCCCACCTCTACATGCGGCGCGCCACTCAACTGCTCGGCATCTTGCCGTGGCGCCCGGCGGCCGAAAACCTTGTCGACCAGACGCGATCCGGTGTGACGAGGTCTAAAGCTGTCGCGCTACCACCTGAGGCGGAAGCGATCCGAGAAACCGTCGTCGAGTTCGTCGACAGCCTGAAAGGGCTTTCAACCGCGGAGAAAACCCAGAAGCTGGTGTCGTCGGGCTACGGCATGCCCCATTGGCCCGCACCGTACGGACGGGCAGCTGGCGCGGTCGAACAGTTGGTGATCGAAGAAGAGTTCAAGAAGGCTTCCGTGCACCGCCCGGTCTACGGAATTACGGGCTGGGTGATTTTGACCATCATCCAACACGGCACCGCAGACCAGGTCGCGCGTTGGGTCGAACCCGCGTTGCAACAAGAGGTTATTTGGTGCCAACTGTTCAGCGAACCTGACGCCGGGTCCGATGCTGCGGCCGTGACGACGCGTGCCGTGCGCACCGACGGCGGCTGGCTCGTTACCGGGCAGAAGGTCTGGACCAGCGGCGCTCACGTGGCCGGTATGGGCTTTGCGACGGTCCGAACCAACCCTGATGTGCCCAAGCACCAAGGCATTTCGATGATGGCGATCGACATGCACGCCGACGGAGTGGAGGTCCGGCCGATCACGATGCCGACCGGCGACTCTGAGTTCAACGAGGTGTTCTTCGACAACGTGTTCGTGCCCGACGAGGACGTGGTCGGGCCGATCGACGGCGG
>JAGNEX010000079.1:6119-7585 GCA_018003035.1 Acidimicrobiia bacterium | reverse complement strand
CCTTGGTCGTCGATCACGTAGAGGAAACCGGTGTGCGTGACCTCAACCTCGCCGTCGTCGGCAGTCGTGACGTCGTAGCTTGCGCCGAGAGGTTCGGCGGCCGCTTTCAGCGCGGCAGGGTCTTCGGTACGCAGACCGATGCCGTCGGGGAAGAAGGCCGTGACGTAGTCGCTGAGCACTTCGGGGGTGTCCCGGTCAGGGTCGACCGTTGCCATGGCAACTTGCACCTTGTCGGCGTCGTCGCCAATCAGACCGAGCGCTGCGCTGAGGTCGGACATCGTGGTCGGACACACGTCGGGACAGCTGGTGTAGCCGAAGTAAAGGACGAGCAGCCCACCTGCGTCCGCTTGGAGGTTGTGTTCGACGCCTTCGGTGTCGGGCAGGCTGACCAGTTGTACGTCTGGTTTGGGCGTGCGAACGACGCCACCCAGTTGCTCGTCAGTCGGCTGAGATTCGCCGCAAGCGGCGAGGGTGGCGACCAGAGTGGCAACGACAATCAGCAGCGTGGCGGCGAACGTTCGGAACGTTGGTCGCGACCGCTGTTGCCGCACCCCGCGCTGTCGAAGGTGGGGAGTCGCTGAGCGGTGCGACGGTTGGTGGATTTCGGGCGGCTTCACTTGACTCCCACCGCTTCCAGGTAGGTGACGATCTGATCGACCTCCGATGCGGACAGGGACAGAGTGGGCATTTCGATGGTGTAACCGGCGACCTTTTGTGCACCCGGGTCGGTGATCGACCGCTTCAAGTAGCTGGCGTCTGCGACGACGGTTGTTCCGTCGTCGAGCTGGACGTCGCTGCCAGCTAGCCCGAGGAACGCCGGGGCGACCCCGCCTTGGCCTTGTGGTCCGTGGCAGCTGGTACAGCCGTTGCGTTGGGCGATGTCGAAACCCTGTTGCGCTCCGGGTTCCAACTCGGGCATCTGGGTTGCTCCACCGGGGGTCCCCTCGGAGTTCGATCCGCCGCAGCCAGCGAGGGCGAGCGCAAACAAAGCCGCCGAAACCGCCGCAGAGCGCAAAGGCGTATGGCGCCTTGAACGCGCTGCGCGTTTACGTACGGAAAGTCGTGAAGCCGTTGGTGAATCCGTCGACGTCATGGTGCATCACCCGCGGCCAAATCTACCTGGGTGGCTGCAGGCAGCTTCGGTTGGCCGTCGCCCACTACCATCGCCGGGTGCTACGTGTCCAGAGTCTCAACATTGCTATCGGCGGACGAACGCTCGTTACCGACGGCGCTTTCGAAGTGCATCGGGGTAATCGCGTTGCGCTGGTGGGCCGCAACGGCGCCGGCAAGTCGACGATTATTCGCTTTCTGACCTCGACGCTGGCCACTGACGTCACCGCTAAAGGCGACGTAACCGTTCAAGGAACGGTTGGGTACATCCCTCAGGATGTCGATGGGCGCGGCTTAGGCATCGACAGCTCGGTGTTCACCCATATCTTGTCGGCACGGGGCATCGATCAGATCGA
>JAGNEX010000079.1:0-6019 GCA_018003035.1 Acidimicrobiia bacterium | reverse complement strand
ATCAACGGCGCCGGCAAGAGTTCATTGCTGCGCTGCATCGCCGGCGTTCAGGAGCCGACGTCGGGCTCGGTCAAGCTCGGCCACCTGACGACGCTGGGATATTTCGCCCAGGAGCACGAACAGCTCGACCTCGAGATCTCGGGCCTAGACAACATCGTTAACGCCGGGGTTCGGCACCTGCCAGACGCTCGTCGCCTGCTTGGAGCGTTCGGGCTGTCTGGCGAGAAAGCCACGCAGGTTTCGGCAGCCTTATCCGGTGGTGAACGTGCCCGGCTGTCGATGGCGTGGATGGCAGCTCAAGAACCGAACGTAATGGTGCTCGACGAACCGACCAACAACTTGGACATCCCGTCGGTAGAGGCGCTCATCACCTTGTTGGCCGGCTGGAACGGCACCCTTCTTTACGTCTCTCACGACCGGCGTTTTGTCGAAGGCCTCAAACCCGACCGGGTGATCCTGCTACCCGACGAAGAAGTCCGGCACTGGCGCCCCACCGACATTAAGCACGTCGAAGACCGCTAGATCAGCGCATTTTCGCTGTTCACATACCCACACCAGCCGTCAATTTGGACCCGGAACGCGGAACTCCTTAACAGTGCTTCGGCAATAGGTTGACATGCAACAGAACAGCCCGCGATGATGTGGCCGGTTTGCACTCGGCAATCTATGCCAGTCAGCGCTCGCTGATCTGCCCGCTTAGACGCCGACGCGGACTCTCATAACGGGGGGAACAAGCAGTAAGTGGCCCTCCCGTGCCTGGAGCCAAAGGGGGGGCTTTTTCATGTCTTGGTCTATCTATCGCCGTTATGGCGCGGCGACCTTCGTTTTTCTGCTGTTGGCCACAGTGGTGCCATCGATAGCTGGCGCCATCACCGACTACAGCGGAGCACCGCAGTCCGGCCCGATCGGCGGGAATTACTTCTACGACTGCGACGAAAACACCCCGTACGGCGGCGCCGACGGGGGCCTGGACGGCGGCTCGTTTGCGACGGTGTACAACACCTACGAGATCGACAACTGGCGTTATCAAGTCCTCGTCGATGGCATTGACGTCAACAACGGCGACCAGGTGATTGCAGGTGAGGCAGTCACCATCAACTTCACCTTGAACGATGAAGAGTTCTACGGCGAGTCGCTGCAGAACATCGACAACTCCAATCACGCGTTCCAGTTCACGGTGCCCTACCCGTCATCGCTTGGCGCACCGACGAGTGTTCGGATGTTCCGCGGTTCCAACGGCGGCCTGAACGACGGGTGGACAACGGTGACGGTTGGCGCGGCGCCTGTCGGCAACTCACAGATGTCGGTCACTGACACCGGGTCGGCCTTGGTCTTCCGCTACGACAGAATTAAGCCCGACACCAACGTCGCGGCCGTGGCCCGGATGTACGTAGACATGGGCATGGAGGCGACCTTCACGGTGCCAGGTGGCGCTGTGAGCCCGCTCAACTTCAACTACCCACGCATGCGGTTCGAATCTGCGGGCGGCGACAACTGGGATTGTCAGGGAGCGAACGGCCCGGACCGCGATGGCGGCGGCGGTTATTCACCCAAGTCGGGTTTCCCCCAACTTCGGGTGATCAGCATTCCCAACCCTCCCGTTGCAGTTAACGACTCCTACGTCACCGACACCGATGTCGCAGTGACCACGATTTCCCCGCTCACCAACGACCTCGACTCAGATGGTCTCAACGGAGGCGGCTCAGCGGATTTGGACATCGTTGAAGTCGACACCACGTCGGCCAACGGTGGAACGGTGACCTGCGGGACGTTGCCCGGCGACGGTCCGTGCACCTACACGCCACCGGCCGGCTTCTCCGGTCTGGACAGCTTCACCTACACCATTGAAGATGCTGACGGCCTCCAAGCTGTTGGGCTGGTCTTCATCACTGTGGTGGGTAACAACGCACCAGTGGCCTTGAACGACTCGCTGACAGTTCTTGAGAACTCCTCGGCCAACGCTGGCGAAGTCAGTTCCAATGACTTCGACCCCAACGGTGATGGGCTGGACTACAGCGCCGCTCCGTCTGTCACCGCTGCTGGCGGGACGCTCGTCTGGAACGGAGACGGCACCTACACCTACACCCCGCCTGCGGACTACGTCGGTGCTGATTCCTTCACCTACCAGGTTTGTGATGACCACGTCTCCGCTGTAAACGGGGCACCCCTCCCCGAATGCACCACGGGCACGGTGTACATCACGGTCAACCCCGACAACGGATCAGCTCCTCTCGCGCTTGACGACGCGTACTTCACGGTCATCGACCAGCCGATCACGATCGACGTGACGGCCAACGACAGTGACCTTGAAGACGGCTCACCTCCTGCAGGAGGAGTTGTACAGCTCGGTTGGCTCGACACAGACGGCGATCTGCTCCCCGACGACGGCATGACCGCCAACGGCGGCACGGTCGCGGTCCAGGCAGACGGAACCGTCTTGTACACCCCGCCGGCCGGTTTTGTTGGCCTTGACTTCTTCACCTACACGGTCGAAGACGCTGACGGGAACCTGGCCACGGCCACCGTCACCATTTCGGTTGACGACGACCTGGTCCTCGACTCTGACGGCGGCGGCGTACCCGACTGGGTAGAGATCGAGATGGGCACTGACCCAACCGACCCGACCGACGACGACCTGACCACCGACACCGACGGCGACGGGTACCCAGACTGGATCGAAATCTTCATGGGGACCGACCCCAACGATCCCAACGACGTCCCGAACAACGGTGACTCTGACGGCGGCGGCGTACCCGACTGGGTAGAGCTCGTGATGGGGACCAACCCGTTGGACCCTGACGATGACGACCTCACCACCGACACCGACGGCGACGGCATCCCCGACTGGGTAGAGATTCTGATCGGGACCGACCCAGAAGACGCCAACGATCCAGGCGAAGACGGTTCGACCGACACCGATGGCGGCGGCGTACCCGACTGGGTAGAAATCGTCATGGGTACCGACCCAACCGATCCTTCGGATGACGACCTGACCACCGACACCGACGGCGACGGCATCCCCGACTGGATTGAAATCCTCTACGGATCCGACCCCGACGACGCCACCTCGACGCCTGACGACGACACCGACACCGATGGCGGCGGCGTACCCGACTGGGTCGAGGCCGTCATGGGTACCGACCCGACGACCGGGCTGGATGACAAGCGGGATCAGGACACCGACGGTGACGGCGTCGCCGACTGGATCGAGATCCGTTACGGCTCAGACCCCAACGACCCGACCTCTATTCCGACGGACACGACCGACACCGACAAGGGCGGCGTTCCCGACTGGGTTGAGGCGGTCATGGGTACCGACATCAACGACCGTTCCGACGACGACAAGACCAAGGACACCGACGGCGACGGCATCCCCGACTGGGAGGAGATCCTCAACGGATCCGACCCCAAGGACCCGGATGACCCGCTGGAGAAAGCAACCTGTTCCGTGGCAACCGTCGCCGCTGGCGGCACGGTCCACGTGACGCTTCCGGGCTTCCTCGCAGGAACGGCCTACGTCGTCTCGATCAACCAACCAGCCGCTTCGGGAACGGTCCCTCTGGGAGCACAGTTCACGGTTGCAGTGACCGTCCCTGCCAACTTGGCACCCGGCACCTACACCGTGGCAGCCACAGGAACTGGAGCTGATGGCAAGGGTCGTACGATCGGCTGCCGGACGGCGTTGGTGGTTACGGCAGCGGCCACCACGACCAGCAGCAGCACGCCAGGCTCGACGGCGACGACCATGCCGGGACGGACCACACCGTCCTCGGGAACCGGTTCGGGATCGACGACTGGTGGAGTCACCAATGCACCGTCGGTCCTCCGGCCAGCGGACAGCACCCCGGCAACGGTCACCAATGCGCCATCCAGAACAGTGGCATTCACCGGTAGCGAATCGCTTCCGCTGATTCTGCTGGGAATCGGGCTTATCTGCACCGGCCTCTGGTCGGCGACGCGGGCCCGCAGGCGTAACGCATAAACGTCCGTCTGGACACACAGCAGTGAACAAATCTGGGGGGTGCGTTTCACCGAACGCACCCCCCAGATGCGTTCAGGTACCGTTAGCAGCCAGCCCGAATGCGCCTGGATTGATGCCGGTACGTGGGCAATCGTGCCGCGCACCACACGCAGAGCACATGCAAATACCTGGAGAACTCAGCCATCGGCACGACCTTCGACATCACCGGCGTCGGATGTATTAGTCACGCTGGAAGGGGACTTACGTCCCTGTCCGCTGTCCTCCGAACCGCACCTCGGGCGGCCACAATGTTGCCCGTGCAATTCGACGTCGCCGAACTCGGCACCGACAAGCGGTGGCGGCGGGCCGATCCGGTTGCCCGGCTTGCCGCAATTGTCGCACGAGACGCGGTGGCCGACGCAGGCCTCACCAAGGACGAGGTGGAACGCGCAACCGTCATCGTCGGCTCTGCCTACGGCGGGATTCAGTCGATGGCGGTAGCACTCGACCGGACCCGGTCAAACCAGGTACGGCCAGGCCTTACCTTCGTCGCGGCAATCGGACCCGCGTCCATCGCGGCGGCGGTGTGCACCGCCATCGGGTGCCGCGGAGCTGCCCAATCGATCGACCTCACCCGGTAAATGCCTTTTCAGGAGTCCAGTCGCTCGCTGCGACGTCTAAGCCTCGAAGGCTGTGGAACGTGTCTGGTGATACCAGCTCGCCTGGGTTGCCGACGTAGTGGTCCCCGGCAATCATGCGATTGAACCCGATGGCACTGTCACCACTGGTTGCGTGCAACCCAGACTCGGTCAGGACGAGAAAACGCCCTGCTGCAACTTCGATGTCCCCCACCCCGCAGTTATAGCGCTCGCATGCGAACGGGGCCAAGGCCGAGTTAACAGCGCCCCACCTCTCCGAACTACATCGCAGATTCTGCCGCTAGATCATTGGCATTTTGGTGCCGAAGCTTGCTGGGGCGCTGCGCCACCGCCGCTTCCGACTGGCTACGAGCCGTCGGCACTCGGGCGAGCACTGATCTGTCGGCACGCAACGAACTACCGCATTCGGACGTACAACGGCACGAACGCGGAAAACCGCCGCTGGGAAACGACGCGAGGTCGACCCAACGGCGGTTTCCGATTCGTTGCGAAACCGACCGACTATGCCTCTTGCTTACGGCTACGTCGTCCGGCCAGAACTGACCCGAGGAGAAGCATCACTCCACCGAGTCCGAGCATTACTTCAGTTGAGGAGCCTGTGAAGGCGACTGACCGCGGCGATGAGGCTGTCACCGTCGAAGTGTTTGTCGCACCAGCTTGAGTCATTGACCTCGAAGGGCTGTTGTTGGTGCTCTCGACGGTGCCTCGAACCACATTGGTGGAACCATTCGAACCGGTTCCCCCGGAATTGTTGCCAGAGTTCGACCCGTTGTTTCCTCCACGGTTGTTGCCGTTGTTGTTTCCACTCCCCGAAGACGTGGTCGTCGTCCCCGTGTTGCGGCCCGGATCGTTGGGGTTCAGGCGGTCCGTCCCATTCTTGATCTCAAGCCAGTCCGGGACCCCATCACCGTCGCTGTCGCGACTCCGATCGACGCTGTTGACGTCGTTGGGGTTCGTGCCCATGATGGTTTCAATCCAGTCAGCGACTCCATCCCCGTCGGTGTCAACGTTCGGATTTGTGGTGGTTGTCGTACCAGCCCCGGCCGTCGTGGTCGTCGTGTCCACCGCCATCGTAGTGGTAGTCGTCCCGCCAGTCCCTGAAGTCGTGGTAGTCGTCCCGCCAGTCCCGGAAGTCGTGGTAGTGGATCCGCCAGTCCCGGAGGTCGTGGTAGTGGATCCGCCAGTCCCGGAGGTCGTGGTAGTCGTCGACGAAGCCGTGGTAGAGGTAGTGGTCGTCGTGTTGACAACAACGTCGTTGTTGGTGGTGTCGGCGTTGTTCGACGTCGTATCGCCACCGAAGATGACGGTCTGCAAGATGTTTTGGATCTCGCCACGTTGACCATCGATGGACACGGTGTTGGGCAGCGTCGCCCCCGCGTCGGCGGGCTGAACGACATAG
>JAGNEX010000078.1:4455-7589 GCA_018003035.1 Acidimicrobiia bacterium | reverse complement strand
GTCCGACCCGTTTGACAACCTGCAACCAAACGGTTGTAGGTTGTGTCCGTGACCGAGGATGCTGAGGATCGGGCAGATGCCATGTTCCACGCGCTCGCCGATCGGACTCGCCGGGACATCCTCCGGCGAGTGTTGGCCGGCGAACACTCGGTGACGGCCCTGGCGGCGGACTACGACATGAGTTTCGCTGCCGTGCAAAAGCACGTTGCGGTGCTCGAGCGTGCCGGGCTGCTCACCAAACGGCGATCCGGTCGCCAGCAACTAGCTAGCGGCAACGTCGAAGCCGTCCGCTCCGCGACCACACTTCTCGGCGAACTCGAAGAGTTGTGGCGCGGCCGGATCGGGCGGATCGACGATCTGCTGGCAAACCTCGACAATTCCGATGTAACCATCCATTCGAAAGGGACCTGATATGCCCGTTACCAATGTCGTCTCAAACATCGACGACCTGACCCTGACGATCACCGCCGAGTTTGCCGCCCCGATCGAACGTGTCTGGCAGGTCTATGCCGACCCGCGTCAGATGGAAAAGATCTGGGGTCCACCGACGTATCCCGCGACGGTCGTCGACCACGACTTTCGGTCCGGTGGTCGCGTGACCTACTACATGACCGGTCCCGAAGGCGATCGTCACGCGGGCTGGTGGGAGATCGAAAGTGTCGACGAGCCCAACTCGTTCACGGTGATCGACGGCTTCGCCGACGCGGACTTCAACAAGATCGAAGGTGCGCCGGTCTCCCACAACGTCTACGCGTTCGAGTCGATCGAGGGCGGAACCCGCGCCACCTACACCAGCCGTTACGAATCGGCCGAGGCGTTGCAACAAGTGCTCGACATGGGTGTCGTCGAAGGCGCCAGCCTCGCCATCAACCAGATCGACGAACTCCTCGCCGCATAGGCAGCGTCGTTCGGTTCCGTTCCTTCGGAACAGGGGTCGTCGACGGCCTGTCGGTGACCCCTGTTCGATGTCAGGGCCGCACGGGTGACCTTCCATCAGGCCAAACGCGCGGGGTCTGCGAGGCGAGCCATCGCGGCGAACCTCTCACCGCCCGGCCCGAGCATCATGATGTGATGTTATGATGCCTGGATGCGTACGACTTTGACACTTGACGATGACGTCGCACGCCTGATTGCCGATGCTGTGCACCGCGACCGGCGCACGATGAAAGAGGTCGTCAACACTGCACTGCGCCGAGGGCTCCTACCGGATGCCGAACGAGCGAAAGGCGAGGTCGAGGTACCGGTGCATTCATCTCCGGTGTGCGGCGGTCTTGACTCGGCCCGACTCAATCAGCTGGCGGATGAGGTCGACGATGATGCGTCAATCGCTGCGATGTCGTGATCATTCCCGACGTCAACGTCCTGCTCTACGCCCATATCGACGGGTTTGCGCAGCATCTCCGAGCGGTCGGATGGTGGCAGCGAACTCTCTCTGGATCTGAAAGGGTCGGTCTGGCCCCCGTCGTGGTGACCGGTTTCGTTCGGTTGGCGACCTCGTCGCGTGTCCTTGAGCGCCCGATGCCGGTTGACGCTGCTGTCGGGGTGGTCAACTCGTGGACGGAGCGCCGCAATGTTCAGGTGCTCACCTCAGACGGTCAGCATCTTGCGGCAACACTCGGGCTTCTCGCTCTCATCGGCGCCGCTGCGAATCTGACCACCGATGCGCAGATCGCAGCACACGCATTGCACCACGGTGCGACGGTAGCAACCAACGATGCTGATTTCGCCCGATTTGCCGGCGTGCGCACTCTCAACCCGATCGCCTCGACATAAGTCGGCTCGGTGGCTGCCGCCACGCAGGGCCCGGCCACCCATCGGTCGGCACAGCGGTCTCCGGAGAGGTGTAGTGATGTTCTGCACAGGGGTTGACGATGGCCGTGCACATGACAAGTCGGGATTTCAATCAGGACACAAGTGGGGCGAAGAAAGCTGCTGAGTAGGGTCCCGTGTGCATCACCCCCAGGGGGCGCCCGGGCCACGTTCACGTTCGAGGCGTACGAAACGCTCGTTGCGCCGCAACACATTGTGCAGATCTTGGGGGAACCTGCGGGAGTTGAAGACATCGACTTTGAGATTCCGACCGGCCCGGCGCCATTTCGGAATTCGCTCATCGGCGCGACTGCCCGAGTCAACGATCTGACGCTGGTCCCCCGCATTGTCGCCGACTTCACGGCCATCCTGGCCTCGCTATCGAGAACCCGTGGGACGATTCCACCGCCAGGGGGCCATCTGGCTCCCACTGATCGTTGAAGGTGCCGGTTGCGGCGTTCAAGGTGAATCCCAGATGCCCAGGTTGCTTGAGTTGATGTCGGTGTTCATTTGGCCAGTCATTCGGTTCGCGGCGATTCCGCAGCCTGGGCGTCGTCCAGGGCCGGCGGTATAACCCGTTATACTCTCGGAGGTATGAAGACCGCCGTTTCAATCCCGCAAGACATCTACGAGGCGGCGGATCGAACCGCGAAGCGCCTGGGTATCAGTCGATCGCAGCTTTACGCCCAGGCCGTGGCCGCGTTCATCGCCGAACAAGGCGACGACGAAATCACTGCCAAACTCAACGAACTGGCTGATGAGCTCGGGAGCATTCGCACGCACTCCACCGGTCGAGACTTGATCGACAGCGGAGATTGGGAGTGGTAAGGCGTCGAGATGTGTGGTGGATCGACTTTGGCAATCCGGTGGGCTCTGAGCCCGGCTATGTCCGACCCGCTCTTGTCGTCTCGTCGGATCGCTTCAATCGGTCAAGAATCGCCACGGTGATTGTCAGCGCTATCACCAGCAACCTCCGGCTGTGCGATGCTCCCGGAAACGTCGAGCTTCTATCGGGAGATGCTGGACTTGATCGACCCTCCGTCGTGAACGTGAGCCAATCGATGGTCGTGGACCGGTCTCGCCTCGTGACGCTGAGTGGCAGCATCTCCTCAGGGGCCATGCGGGCAGTTGACAATGGCCTCCGCCTCGTGCTCGATCTGTGACGCCGAGTGAGCCACCCGCTCAGACGGTCTCTGCCGGGCGGGTTGCTTGGGAGGACGTGCCGCTGCCGCAGTTCGATCCGGTGCCGACGTCAGTCGAGAGGGTCAAGGTGGACGGGACGAGTGGCTCGCCGACCCTGACCGAAACCGCTCCGACTGAGCGAT
>JAGNEX010000078.1:0-4355 GCA_018003035.1 Acidimicrobiia bacterium | reverse complement strand
GGCGAGCTCACACGGGCGCTGCCGTCCATGGGGGCGTCCAGGCGTGCGATCGGGTGGCGACAGCCAGGGTCGCCGGGGCCGAACAGCTCGAAGGTAACCTTGCCGCCCGGTCGAGGACCGTCAAAGGTGACGAGCGCGTCGTCCCAGATGGTCTCGCCTGTCAGGACCGGCGTATGAGCCTGGGTGACGATGTCGATCTTCCACTTTGTGATGAGGACGTCCTCGCCGGTGGATCTGCAGGGTTCAGTAACGTTCCATTCGTCACCCAAACCATTGCCGTCCCAGCCGACGACGTAGGCGTAGTGCCCGACCAGCGCAGCGGAGAAGCCTGCCACGTTGGTGTCACCACTTCCCGAGGTCTCGGCGGTCTGCGTGTCAACGAGTTCTCCTGGCTGGCATGTTGCCGCCGACAGGTCCTCGTATGGGCCGAACATAGAGACGGACAAGCGCCCCTGAACTCCGGCTGACAATCCGGCCAGTGTGACCCGATCGGCCAGCGTCTCAGTGGTCCGCGCCCGGCGCGGCGATGCCTCCGACGCGATATCGGGAGCAGCAAAGAACGACTCTGACGGAATGCCACATTCGTGACCTGCCGCCCACAGGCCGGACGCACTCGACCACTGGACGTCGTAGGTGTACCAGCCAGCGGTCTTGGGTGAGAACGAACCAACCGCCAGGTTCTGGCCACCGTTCACCGGTTGAATGCCTGACGCGACGGCCTGCCCAGAACAGTTCATCTGTTCGGCAGAGTTGAAGGGGCCAAACAGTTTCCAGGTGATCGTTCCCGGGTGACCGGCGGGTACTCCTCGAACGTTGACCGTGTCTTTCACTTCTTCGCCGACGGTGAGCTTCGCCGTCGAAACCTGCGATGTGAGCGTCGGGAGAACCTTGACCCATTCCTCTGCTGCGCCGCACTCGTCTTGGACGTAGGTTCCTTCGTCGCCTCTGAAGGTCGCTTGAAACGTGTACCAACCGTACTGAGTGGGTGCGACCGAAGTGGAGAAGTCGTCGTCGCCTCGGATGTCTGAGATGTAGGCCCAAGTCGGATTGCCGGCGCAGGTGGCTAACCCTTGGCGGTCGAACGGGCCAAACATCTCAACGGTGATGTCGCCTGTGAACGAGGTCTTCTTTCGGCCGCCGAGAGTTACGTGGTCAGCGGTCGCTGCGCCGACTTCGATTTCGGGGAACAGCGCTTCTGTGGAGATGGTCGGGTTGACGATGACCGTCTCGGTCGCTTCACCACAGTCGTGTGTTGCGACCGCCTTGTCGCTTCCCGTCCACGTCGCGACCCAGGTGTACAGGCCCGATTCGGTGACTTTCACCGGCGGTGAAATGTACGTTCCGGAGCCGACCGTCTTGACCGTGCCCCGTCCGTACGCGTATCCCGGACGGCACGAGATGGCTTCTTCGCTCGGAAACGGCCCGTATAGCACGAACGTGATCTCGCCCTCCGTTGTGGATGCGACCTTCTCAAGCAGTGCCTTGTCGGTCAGTTCGGCGCCGATCGTGACGACCGGTTCTTGAGCCTGGGTTGACAGTTCTGGGATGAGGTCTTCGAATGACGCTTGATTGTCTTTGCCAAAGGCGACATAGACGTCGACCTGTTGCACCTCGGGAAGGGTGTACTTCGGCGGCGGCGCAAGCTCGGTGACCCGGTACCACCCCTCGTACAGTTCAGCGACCTCGACCGCTCCGTCGACTGTGGAGAAGGTGCCTAGTTCGGTTTCGAAGACCCCGTCGTCATCAGAGTCGAACGCCAGCGAAAACGTGGCATCGCTCAACGGGCTGCCTGTGTCTCCGTCGGATTTTCGGATCACGACCGTTTCGCGACGGGCATCATTTTCCACGCTGAACTGGTAGGTGCCCCCCGGCTCGAGGGTGACCTGGAAGTCGGCAACCGGCTCCAACCAGGCTGGCGTGAAGGTTTCAGACACTGTGTAGACGCCCGGTTGCACCTCGATCGGCGTGGTCGAGCCATCAGCCTTCACCGTCAACACGCCCTGAACTTCGCCGCCGAGGATCAGCGAGAACTGTGCCCCCGCTGCATCTTGGTACGCCGGGTTATCCGTCGTCTTGGCGATCGATGCTGTCGCGTTGGTCGGCCCCGCTGTGGCCCGGCCAACAAACTCGGCCTGGTCACCGGCGATCAGAACTCGCTGCCGCTCAGCGTCGGTTCCCAACTGCCTCGCTGCACCTGGGCCGGCCGCCGTCGAACGAACTGAAATGTCGGTAAAGCGGTCAGTTGGAGTGACGTTGAGTGCAACGTTCCCGTTCGGCCCCGTGTTGTAAATCCCTGATCCCGAGCCATTGGCGACTGTCACATTGACCGGAATGTTTGGGACATTGTTGCCGGTTGCGGACACAACTTTGACCGTCACCTGGCTCGGTCCCGAACCCGACCAGTCAGACGCGCTGACGACCACCGTCCAGGGTGCCTGAAAGCGCGAGGCTTCGTCACGCAACTGGGCATAGTCCGCCGCAATCTGTGCCGGGCCGGAATAGGTCGGGTCCGCGACCGTGAGCCCGCGGCCGGTCTGAAGGTACAGGTCGCGCCAGACGTACCAGGCGATCGCAACGGACCGGGTCGAGGTCAGGTCTTCCGCTCCGGGCCGGGCGTAGCGCCACAAAAGGTAGTCAATCCCCGGGCTGGAAACGATGGGGGCTTGCGCGACGTTGCCTTCGACGGGCGGTTCGGGGACGAACGGGTCGGCACAGTAGCCATTGACGATTCCGCCCGTCTGAGGATCTCGGACTTGAAAGCTCCCGTAGTACGTGGGGAAATCAATCGGTGGCTGGACGTTGTTCAGCACCACGTCGTCGACGCCAAACGAACGGATGGTGTCAATCGGTGGCTCACTTGCCGACGCGATGGCGGGCATGCTGGCCAGGACCGTAGCGATAAGACACGCGATGAGGAAGAGTGAGCGCTTCATTGGGTTCTCCGTTCGGGTTCATGAATCTGTGGAATTCAAGAATCAGAGCGAAGCCCGGCATGCCCCCACATAGCCTTTAGCTTCGGTCAAGTGCCCCGATTGTGGTCGCGACCAGCGGAGGTGCACCCGCCCGCTGATGCGAAGAGGTTGACACCTGACAAAACCGCTGTTGAACGGCCCCGGCCGCGCAGCTTGTTCCCAGGGCTCTGGGTCAATCGGTTGGCTCCCAACGGGCGTGTTCAGGGCCCGAGTCCTCCTTGTCACTCTCTCCAGTCATTGAAGCCACCATTGAGGGCGCCGCCTTGCTTGCGCTGTTCTCTAAGCGGCGTATCTCATAGCCCGCCAAGCGAAGTGCCATGACGGTGACGGCAACACTCAGGACGGCGATCGCCACGACTGTCACGATCGTCACCACGAGGCGCCGCGCAGGCGTCTGCTCGGGCACACGCACAACGGAGCGGCCGGTCAGGGAGCTCCATGGCTCGGCGCTGCGACTCTTCACCGATCTGATCGATGGGACGAGCGAGTCCGTCTCATGGAGCAGCCCTGTCTTCAGAGGGTTGGGCGGGTCCCGCCGACCACGCTGGTGGGCACGTGCCCCGCCGGAGACCGTAGAGACGGAAGCTGCCCGGACCGTCATCTCGCGAGCGAGCCGTTCGATCACATGGTCGTATCGGCTGACGCCGTTGTATCGCCGCCGGAATGCGGAGCGGCCGACACCGAAACACATGCCCGCTCGTTCCTGCCGGTCAGCGAGTGCATCCTCCCGGGATGCGTCGGACGGAAAGATCGCCTGCAACGCGTTCTGTGTGGGTCCCGGCTCGATTGATTCGATGACCTCAACCATCCACTCATTGAGCGCCGACCACGACACGCTGAGGGCGCGCACAAGCTCCTGCAGCGCAGGCACTTGATCCGCGGGGATTTGTTGCGGGCGTTTGCGGCGCGCGACCAACTGCAGGTCGGCGACCAGTTGTGAGGGCATTTCGGCGGGGGACCGTTTTGCTTAAAGCGGGGTCGGGCGTTGTGAGGTGTCGATCCTGCCAGCCTTGGTGACCGATCGCCACTCAGTTCAGGAGCTCAAGGCACCGGGCGGCATAGTGTGCAGTGGGGTTCCGAGGGGCTCATCGGTTGGGTGTTCCGGGATCAACAAGCTTGGTGAGGGCAGACAGATGAACGCGAGGTTGCGACGAGTTGGGATGTATCTGGGGCTCGTTCACACCGAAGGGGCACAGCCGGTCCCTTGGTGGCTTGGAGCGGTCGCGGCGATGGTTGGCGTCACGCTGGCAACGGCTAACAATCTCAACATCCTTGGGGCAATCGTCGTCGTCGCTCTGGTCGGAATTGTGGTGAATCTCACCTATCTCGCAGTTGTCCAGCGAATGGGCCGACGGTCTGGCTAGGCGGACGACGTAGAGGTCT
>JAGNEX010000030.1:21830-29633 GCA_018003035.1 Acidimicrobiia bacterium | reverse complement strand
GTGACTTGGTAGGGCTCACCGGAGTCGGCGAGGGTGACATCCCACGAGTCAGATGACGGGCGGGTTCCGGGGGCGAGGCGGAACGACGTGATCGAACCTGGGTCGAACGCCTCGGGTTTCATGTTCAGACAGGCCGGCCACGACAACACATGCCACTGGGTGGCGGTGCTGGTCACGAAGCGGAACGTCTGTGCCTCCGGCGCGTCGGAAGGCCCCGTGAAACCGGTCCGGAAGAACCACTCATCGCCCTTCCACACAAACTGCCGCAACCGGTCGACCGGACGTCCGTCCACCTCAGAGAAGCGTGCCAACACGAAATAGGCCTCACCCGGCTCGATCGGCACCGACACGACGTCACCAGGCCCGGCCGTCACCGTCTCGCCCGCCTCAACCTCACCGCACCGGTTATCGGCCAACGTCCACAACACCCACGGGGGCGTCCGAGCGAACTTGCCGGCATCGTCGACCGTCTCGGCAAGGCTCACCCCGTTACGACCCACCGGCACCGGATCGGCAGGCACCGTCAGCCGGTAGTTGCACACCATCGAGCGGACCGTATGCGGCGCATCGAACCGGTTCAGATGCCGGTCGATCACATTGCGTTCGGCCACGATCATCGCGGGAGCATCAAGTCCCGACATTGCCTCGGCATCGGCGTTGTCCAGCCACGGCGTATAGGCCGTATAGCGCTGAAACACCGGCAGCGGACGCCACTGCGTCTCGGTAAACGCCCACGCCAGGGCCGTCTCCCACTGGTCGACATGGACCTGCTGCCCATCGATGGCGTCATAGATCTCTGCTGGCAACCTGTAGCTGGCCCGCAGATAGTCGAACCCGTCCTGACGGAAATCGGCGCGAGCATCGCCGCTCGTCAACACGCTCAACGTGTCGCCCCATCCGACCGGGCCATGCAACAACGACAGGCGCTCTGACGGCTCGTACCCAAAATGGCTGACCGACCACCCCATCACGCCCAACGCCACAACCGCTGCGACCGACCGCCACCGGGTGCGAGCCGCAAACAACATCAGCAACGCCACACCCAAGAAATAGAACAGCTCGCGATCAGCACCCTGCCGGACAAAACCGTGCTTCCACGTGCCATACAGCAACGCACCAGCAACCAGGACCACGCCGGCCTGTGTCGCCGCGCTCCGCTTGCGGGCCGCGAGCCAACACGCGGCGACCGCACCCGCACCCGACAACAAAGCGACGAGGACATCACCCATCGCACCGGCGCTCGTCGTCTGCATCGCCCGCGAAAAACCTCGAGACAGCTCGAGAGAACCCTTGACGAAACGGGGCAGATCGCCCAACGACTGGCCTGCCAGCAGCCACAACACCACCAGCGACACCAAACCGGCCATGCCCGCCAACACCAACTCGACTACGGCGCCCACTACGACGGCCCGACGACTCGGCACGCCCGTTGAGCCCGAAAGCTCCGCCTCATCCGACGCCTCGGTCGAGTCGGTCGTCTCTGCGGCATCCGACGCCTCGGTCGGTCGGGCGCCCTCAGCACGCGCCGTCCGAAGCCCGGTGACGGCCGCGGCGACGGCGGCCGCCGTCAGGACCACGACACCATCGTTGAACTTGACCAGCACCAAAAACGAGCCGATCGCGGCCGCCGTCAACGCCCAGGCGCGGCCAGGGGGAACACGGCGCGTCAACACGAACACCAACACGCCGATCACCGTGACCGACAACAGGCGGCTCGGTCCGACGCCATACATCAGCTCAAAACCCCAGCGTGCCGCCACAAACGCAATCAGCAGCGTTGCAAGCCGCCCAAAGTTGTGACGCAACACCGCAACCAACGCGAACACCGCCCCGGTCTGCACCAACACCCGATACAGCGTCGCCCACCAGGCAGGACCGGTCTCATACACCCCGGTGTTTTCCAAGAACCCCCACGGGCCATAGGTGAACATCACCTCCGACCCAAACGACAACCCCTGAGCCTTCGCCATCGCCAAACCGGCGTAATAGCTGGGATCAAGCCCGCCCGTCGGTACAAACACCGTCTGCGGAGGCGCCAACAGCACGACCAACAACGTGATGGCCAAAACACCCGGCAACCAGTTGGGCAGTGGCCCAAAACGCCGAACATGACGCCAGCGAACCGTCAGCGGCTGCAACCGGTGATCAACCCGATTGCGGTACCGGCCGAGCTGCGGCCACCGGGCTTCGACCCTGTCGAATACGGTTCGCGATCCCGCCCAGTCCAGACCGGGCACGTCGACGCGGCCCTAGACGTGGCGTCCGACCGCCACGCCCCAACCAGGAGACGGCGGCGGGTCGCCAGGCAGCGGAAACACGAGCTTCGTCCAATGCGACGCCTTGGTCAGACCATCGGCCACGCGCTGCCAAGCGGGCGGATCCCAACCCTGAGCGGCGTCGACAAACGCGGTGTCAGCACGAAGGTGAACCAACGCCGGAACGGTCGTGATGCCGACCTCTTCGGCGAACTTGCCAGCCGGGTCGATGAAACACAAAAAATTGTCGGCATCCTTGCCGAGCACCCGGCGTGCACCACGCTCGCTGCCGATCACCACATACGCAACCCGACAGTCGGACTGGGCGAAATGGTGAAGCGTCCGGTGAGCAAGCCGATCAAACTCGGCAGCCTCTGGCCGTTCAGGCAAGACGATGGCGCACATGTGAAAGATGGTGAGCCAGTCGTCGAGCTTCCTGGTGTGACCCTTGATCGTGGTCAACTCCATTGTTGGATCAGGATTTTTCGGCACCGTTCACCTCTCCCATCAGGCCAATGCGTCCGCTTCCGACCGCCGATTACGCCTGAGTTTTCCGTGCAGAACTACAAAACCGTAGTGGCTCAGCGACCACCTGGCCGCATCCGTACGCAGGCACCCAGCCAGCCCCCAGAACGGCGGCGCTAGTCTGGCCCACCATCCGGCCCAACCGCACCAGACCAGCATGGCCGACCGATCGAGGAGCACCAGTGAGCCGCAGAGACATGATCACCATGAACGCCGACGAGCGTCGGGAAATGCTCGAAGAATGTCGGAGCCTCCAGATCGCCACGATCAACCCCGACGGCGCGCCCAACCTGGTGACCATGTGGTACGCCCTCGACGGCGACGACATCGTGTTTTGGACGTACGCCACCAGCCAAAAAGTCAAGAACCTCGAACGGGACCCGCGCATCTGCTGCCTGGTCGAAGACGGCACGGCCTATGAAGAACTGCGCGGCATCCAAATCAACGGCGAAGTCGACATCATCAGCGAACCCGACGAACGCTTCCGTCTCGGCCGGGCAATCATCCGCCGCAACATCGAAGGTCTCGACGAAGAGTCCATCGAAGGCGCCGCCCAAATGATGGGCGCCAAACGGGTCGCCATCAGGGTCAAGGCCGACGACATCGTCTCGTGGGACCACCGCAAACTCGGCGGCGTCTACTAGCGGGCATCCGTTTGAACTGACCGTCGCGACGCTGCCGTCAGCGAGGGTCGTGGGTGAGGTCGGTGCAGGTCAGCAACGATCGCCAATGCGAGAACGCAGTCTCGGCGTTTTCGTCTGCCAGCGGGATCGGCTGACCGTCACGGATCAAGGCGGGTAGCCACGCCGCGGCGGTCACCGCTCGATCGTCGGTTTCAAGACGAAGCACGCCACTGTTCGCGCCGTCGCCCCCAGCCGACGCGAAGGCGAAGTTGCCCAAGCCATACCCCACGAACGCGCCGTCCGGTCGCCACCCCGCACCTTGAAGGCGGTGGGCATGGGTACCGACAACCACATCGGCGCCCGCCCGGACCAACGCCTCGGCGACAAACGCCTGCCGGTCAGACGGGCACGTCTGCCGCTCGATACCCCAATGCAGGTAGACCACAACCGTGTCGACGGACGGCCGTACCTGCGCGATGCGCGCCGCCAACAGGTCCAAGTCGGCGCCTTTGGCCATCGCCAAACCCGACCGATCGGGCTGGGCGCGCCACGCCGAGATGAGGGGGCCGTCCATCACGTCGGTCGCCCCAAACAGCGCCACCCGTTCGCCACCGACATCGAACTCGGCAGGTGCGAACGCCGACGTCTCGTCCACGCCGATGCCGACGACCTTGACCCCAGCGCGGTCTGCTGCCGCCAACGCCTCGGCCAGACCATCCCGGCCGAAGTCGAGGCCGTGATTGTTCGCCATCGTCACCGCGTCAACGCCCGCCGCGGCCAGCGCCGAAAACGCCGACGTCGGCGCCCGGAACACGAACTGTTTGGTCGTCGCTGCGCCCGGCGAATCAGTCACCGCCGTCTCGAGGTTGAGAACGGTCAGGTCGGCCGAACCCAACAGGTCGGCGACCGGTTCCAGCGGCAGGGAAGGGTCGCGTCTGAGGAGAGCGCCGAGGTTGCCTTCAAAGTTGGTGTCGCCCGCAAACGCCCAGGTGACGGCCCGCCCGTCTGAAGAGGCGGCCCGTTCGGCCACCGTGAAGGGGACAGGGAGTTGCACGCCCGCGGCTACCTGTTGTCCGGCGGCGAGGGGAGTGTCGCCCGGCGATTCTGTCAGCGCGATGGGCTGGCCGCTCTCGTCGACGCCAACGCCCTGCGACGCCTCACCAGCTCCCGAAGATGCGGGAAGAACCGGGTTGTCGGCGCCGCCAACAGCGTCGACCGAGCCGTCCGCGACCGCGGCCGCCCCTGGGATCAGATCGGCATCGACGCCGGACTGACCGTCAGCCACCGCGACGGCTTCGGGCGTTCCCCCCGCGGCCGAGCCCGGTGACGCCGCGTCTACAGCCAGATCGGGGCCCGGAGTACGAGGGTCCTGGCCGGTCTGATGTGGCGCGGGTCCGCGGGGACCAAAGGACAAGAACTCGGCGTCCTTGGCCTGAGCGAGAAGTTCATCATCCGAGCTCTGGGTGACCTGCAAGACGACCCCGGCAAGAGCAACGGTCCCCAGGAAAAACAATGCACCTGCCGCCGCTTTCAACCCGCGGCTTCCGGCCCTTGTCTCGGGGTTGGTGGCCATCAGAGCTCTGACCGATCAGGACTGATCGGTCCGGTCGTGCCGCCCAACGCGGCAAGCCCGTGGCCGTGAGCATTGGCCGTTTCGGTGCTTGTGTGGGGGGCGCAGATCACGACGAGCGAAGGCCGGGCTCGGATGCTGTCGGACCCAGGTCCGGACCCTATTCGTCGGAGTCCGGTGCGGGCGCTCCCGCGTCGACGGCATCGTCGGCCGTTTCGGTGCGTCGGTCCTGACCGGCGCTCACCAGCGGCTGCGGAACGGTCGTCGCGACAACCGCGTATTCGCCCTGGGACACCAGGTCTTGACGGAACGAACCAGAACCATGCGGAAACACGATCCGTCCCGTACCGAAACCGGTCAGGCGCGCCAAGGCCACCACAACCTCGGGGTAAATCGGGTGCTGGTGGGTCAGGTCGACCCAGAACGCCTTTGCCGCTCGCGTCGAATGCGGGTTAACCGTCTCGGCGATCATCACACCGCCGGGGCGAAGCGCACGTGCCGTCGCACGAAACAGACGCTCCAGTTCGGGTGGCGGAATGTGCTCGATGAACTGGGCCGAAAACACCGCAGCCAGCGAATGTTCCGGCTGCCGTTCCAGCCAGGCGAGGGCATCGTCGAGTTCGACGTCAAAGCCTTGTTTGCGGCATTCGGCAACCATGCCCTCATCGAGGTCGATGCCGATGGCCGTCCGACCGCAGTCCCGTAACAGGCCCAACATCTCGCCACGGCCACAGCCAAGATCCGCGATCACACCGTCGCTCGGCATCAAGTCCAGATAGCCGCGCTGGCGCTCGGCGATCTCGGCGACGTCGCCGCGGAACAAGTTTTCGAACGCCACATACAACTCGTCGGGAGACATCGGCGTGTCGGTATCGAACCCGAGCACTTCTTGGCCGTCGTCATGGGTGAAGATGAAGTCGCGGTTGGCAACATACGGCGCCGCGTTGAGCTCGTCTTCGATGACCAGGACCCGGTAGGCGACCTCGTCGAGGCGCGAACCCATCTCTTCAGCCTGCTGGTCGAGCAACTTGGTGGCCGCAGAGCCCTGGTCGAGGTCATCGAGCCGCTTCGCCAACTCGTCCAGCCGGCCCGCGGCAAAGGTGATCTCGGCTTTAGCCCACGGCTGGAACGCCTCGATGGGATCGAAGCGCTTCTCACCCGTCAACACCTGCTCCCAGGTCTTGTTGAGGTCGGCGGACAACTCGTCGAGGTGAGTGGAAATAGCGTCGAGGTGTCCGCGGGTCGCGTCGATCGAACGGTTGGTGTCGGCGATCGACGCATCGGTCCGGTCTGCGCGTTCGACGGTTACGGCCAGATGTTGGCCAACGACGTTGAGGCGTCCCGCGTGGTCGCGGCGCAACCCATCGATGGCCTGTTCGAGCGCTTCGACCGTCACGGTGATCTCGCTGATCAACACTTCATGAGCGGTCAGCTGTTCAGCTTGGGCACGGCGCGAAAGGCCCTTGCCGCGAGCGGTCCCAGCGTTCGTGACCGACCTGATTGACCGCCTTGCCAAGGCCGTCAGCCGATCTTTGGGGGAAGAGCTTTCCGGCGGAGTGGGATTCGACACGCCACTGACCTCGCAATGCCTCGCTTTGGTCCGGCCGCCCGAAGGTGGGCACGAGACAACGGGGCGGCACACCGTGCAGCGCTGCTCACACAGGCTGACCGGGTCTGTTCCCAGCGCTCAAAGCCGGTTTGCCCAGCCTGTTGGCGGGCGAGTGCGTCAGCCTACGGACATGGCATTCGTTCAGGCAAGGCGTACTCGTCGTGAACGCACGGGGTCTGTGAGTGACACAATTCCGCGCCAACGCGGAACCTGGCGGCCAGTGGTCACCGTCTCAGTTGACGACAAGGGCGGGCAATCCGTCGGGATTCATTGAAGTGAGGGGCGGACGATGTTCCACAAGAGGTTGATTGCCATGTTGGTGATCGGTCTGGTCACATTGGGAGCGGCGTGCAGCGACGTCGATGACCCCGAAGCGTCCGACGCGACAAGCCGCGACCGCACGGGCTCAGAACCTGGCGGGACAGACGCATCCCAGCCCAAACCAGACGAGGATTCTGTGTACGACGTCGAATTTGTCAACACCCTCAAGCCCGCCGGTGAATGCGACGCTCTGCTCGACTGGCTCAAAGAAGAAGGCGTGGCACGGGTCGGGCCATACGGACTACCTGGCATGGGCGGGTACGGCTACGGCATCTACGCGTCAGACGACATGGCAACAGCTCGAGCCGCTACAGACGAGCAGGCCGTAGACGGCGCGGCACCGCCCATCGCCTCTCAGGCAGCGCCAGAGGGCGCAATGGAATCAGCCCGCGACTCAGACACTGCGGCCGACCAATCGGGTGTCGACTTCGCTCCGGTCGAAGGTGAGGATTACTCGACCACCAACGTGCAAGAGGAGGGTGTCGACGAACCAGATATCGTCAAGACCAACGGCAAGGTCCTGGTCACCGCCCGAGACGGCATGCTGCACATCATCAAACTCGGAACGGACTCGCTGGAAGAACTGAGCAGCGAGAAGCTTCCGGGTGACTGGGGTCACGAGCTGTTCATGTCGGGTGATCGCCTGCTGGTCATGGGGCGCAGTTCACAGGGCACCCTCCCCGTCGCCTCCGACCGTGCAGTCGCGGCTGACAGCATGTACCCGGTCCCCGGCAATTCGGTCACGGTGATGGTCGAATACGACATCTCGAACCCCGATACGCCACGCAAACTCGGCACACTGGAAATCGACGGCGACTACCTGACCGCCCGCATGGTCAACGGCGTCATCCGCCTGGTGTCGGCGTCCCAACCCACAGGTCTGGTGTTCAAGTCGCCGAC
>JAGNEX010000030.1:0-21730 GCA_018003035.1 Acidimicrobiia bacterium | reverse complement strand
CCGATACGCCACGCAAACTCGGCACACTGGAAATCGACGGCGACTACCTGACCGCCCGCATGGTCAACGGCGTCATCCGCCTGGTGTCGGCGTCCCAACCCACAGGTCTGGTGTTCAAGTCGCCGACTGGCGCTGGCCTGCGCGGTGAGCGTGAGGCAATCCGGGCCAACCGCGAAGTCATCGAGCAGAGCAAACTCGAAGACTGGCTGCCGTACTACGTCTATAGGGACGGCAACGGTGACGTGTCCGAAGGCACGCTGATCGACTGCGAGCGGGCGTACCGGCCCACCCTGTTCTCGGGGTTCGGCCTGCTGAGCGTCGTCACGATCGACCTAGGCGGCGACGGCCTGGCGCCCACAACGTCGGCTGGCGTTTTCGCAGCGGGACAGACCGTGTATGCCTCACCCAAGTCGCTGTTTGTGGCATCGGAGCGGTGGATCGACTGGGACAACCTGGACGAAGCCGAAGCACGACGCGCCTCTGATCGTGCCCTGACCGACATCCACGAGTTCGACATCTCAGACGCCGCAGCGCCAGCTGACTACGTCGGGGGCGGAGCGGTCGTCGGGACCCTTCTCAACCAGTTCTCGATGTCGGAATACAACGACGACCTGCGGGTGGTCACCACAACCCGCAACTGGAACACCGGCGCCACATCGTCGACCGTGCGGGTCCTGTCCAAGGACGCCGGTTCACTCGTCGAAGTGGGCCAAGTCGGCGGCCTCGGTCGCGGGGAAGACGTGCAGTCGGTGCGCTTCATCGGCGACCGCGGCTACGTCGTGACCTTCCGGCAGATCGACCCGTTGTACGTGATCGACCTGTCAGACCCGACCAAACCAACGGTCGAAGGCGAACTCAAGATCGAGGGCTTCTCGTCCTACCTGCATCCGATCGGCGACAACCTGCTGCTCGGCGTCGGTACCGACGCCACCATGGAGGGGCGCACGACCGGCGCACAGATCGCCTTGTTTGATGTGTCAGACGCGACGGACCCGAAGCGGGTCGACAAGATCGCCGTCGACAACGGCAGCGTCAACGTCGATCACCGGGCGTTCCTGTACTGGGCGCCGACGTCCACGGCATTCGTGCCGATCGAACAGTGGGGCAGCACCGACACCGGATACCCCCGCCTAGAGCTCTTCGCGATCGAGGTCAACACCGAAGACGGCACACTCGCCAAGAAGGGGGCGATGAACCAGTACTCGTTCCTTCAAGACATCGACGGCGACGGCGAAGTGACCGTCAATGATGTGATGTTCCTGCCCAACATCGAGCGGACCGTGATTGCGAACGGGGCAGTGATCACCATCGGTCAGATGGGTGTCGCCCTTCACGACGGGAAGACCTTTGAAAACATCGACTTTGTGCGGACGACGACCAATGCCAACGTCGGTATGCCCATGCCGATCGAGCCGGGGATTGCGACCGATCCGGGTGTGCCCATGACGTCCGTTCCGCCGACGACGGTCGCCCCCGAACCAGAGGTCTCGATCGACGATCAGATTGCGTCAACCGAGGCGCAGATCGATTCGCTGACCGTCGCGATCGACGCCCTTGTCCGAGGCGCAGAAGCGGGCGGCGAAGGCAATGACCTCGACGAACGTGTCGCGGAGCTTCGTGACGAACTCGACGCTGCCGAGCAGCGGCTCGCCGAGTTGACCGCCAAGCGCGACGACGCACCGTAGGCTTACCGGGTCGGGCTCTACCGTCGGGAGCCCGACCCGGTGCCACCCCCTGTGAGGCGGGGTGCCCCAACGCCTTTAGGGAGCAAACCCGCCGTGGACATCACGCTTCGTCATCAGCCCGTTTCGACCGTGGCCCGGTGCACACTTGGTCAGCAGGAACGGATCCTCGTCGAGGCGGGAGCGGTGGTCGCCCATACGCCCAGCATCACCTTTGAGATGGTCGCCGAGGGCTCGTGGCGGAGGGCGTGGCGACGCAGTATTCGCGGCAACATCAGCCAGCCCGCATGGGCGGTGGCGGGCTCGGCCGGTGGATGGATGGACATCGTGTCCGAAGGCCACGGCGACGTCATCCACCTCGATGTTGCGCCGGCCGAAGGCTGGCTGGTCAACCGTTCGGCGTGGCTCGCATCGGACGCGACCGTCGAGATCGACTCGAACTGGTCGGGGGTCCGTGCAGCCCTCGGAGGAGACGGGGTCCGGTTGGTGCAGTGCAGCGGCATTGGGGGCGTATTGCTGGGCGCGCACGGCCTTGCCGAGGGCATGGTGCTGGATCAGGGCGAAACCGTGATCGTTGACTCAAGTATCGTGCTCGGATTCGCGAACACCGTACGGTACGAGCGACGGCGGGCCCTTGGCGGTCGATCACTTCACGAGCTGCGGACCGGTGAAGGTTTTACGTTCCAGTTCTGGGGGCCCGGGGTAGTGCTGATCAGCACCCGGCAACTCGGCCGAGGTACCGAAGAGATCGAACCGACCCGCTAGCCGCTGCCGGAAACGGCTCTCCCAAGCCGACCACCACACACGGCGGCCGCCGTACACCGTCGTGCCGGGGCCGTCAGCCGTCTTTACGCCGAGTCTTCCAGCGACGAAAGTTGCAACAGCTTGGCGTGCTGCTCTGGTGTGCACAGCGCGATCAATACATCGCCCGCGTACACGGTGGTGTGCGGATCCGGGTTGTGGAGGAACTGGCCATCTGCCCGCCGCAACGCCAGCACACTGGCGCCGGTCGACTTACGGATCTTGGCCGAAGCAAGCGAATGCCGGTCGAGGAAATCGCCAGCCTTCACGTCGAGCTCAACAAGCCGGATGTCGAGCTGCGGATCGGTCATCACCTGATCGAGAAACTCTGCGACATTCGGCGACATGACCAGTGCAGCCATCCGGTTGCCACCAATCTCGTGGGGGTTGACCACGCGGTCCGCGCCCGCCAAGTGCAGTTTTGGTTCGGCCTCGGCGCTGTTCGCCCTCGCCACGATGAACACAGACGGATTCAGCGATCGAGCACTGAGGGCGACATACAGGTTGTCGGCGTCGGAGTTGAGCGCGACCACCAAACTGCTCGCCCGTTCGATCCCGGCTAAACGCAGCACGTCGTCATCGGTTGCCTCGCCCAGCACACAAAGGTGGCCGGGCAGGTGTTCGGGGCTCAGACTCCGATCGACGACTACCACCGGACGCCCCTCATGGGAGATCGACTCGGCGATGGCCTGACCGACCTGACCCCAACCGCACACGATGACGTGCCCCTGTAACTGATCGATCGAGCGTTGCATGCGCATCCTTCCGAACAACCCGCTGAGGCGGCTTTCTACAAGGGCCTCAAAGGCCACGCCCAAGGTATAAAAGCCAACACCGGTACCAGCGACGATCACCCCGATGGTTACCAACCGATACGCCGTCGCATTCGAATCGATCCCGACCTCGGTATACCCCACCGTGAAGATGGTGATAATCGTCTGATAGAAGGCGTCGAGGGGGGAGAGACCCAGCCAGACGTATGCCGACGTCGAGACGGCACTGACCAGAGCCAACGCTCCCAGACCGAGGCGTGCCCTCCGCCACGGATCGGTTGTTGTAGGGCTGGGAGCGCTCCGATCGGAATCCATCACCCATGCAGGGTACCGGCACCCGCGCCCACGCACCTGTGGCCTTTGTGGTTGTGCCTTAAGTCGGAGGCAGAACGAGACGACATTTATGGCGTCGACGCAAACCTGTCCCCGCGAATCCACTTCGACGCGTGACGGCGTCGAGAACGGCGAGCAAACGGGCACCCCTCTATGACTGACGAAACCAGCTCACAGCACCACCGAGATGCGAAAGCGGAGGGTGACACTCCGCAACACCAAAGCTCGGCGACGGCGAGCGACGGGCGTGCCGACGCTGATGCAATCTTTGCGCCGCCGGTGGCCCGAGGCCTGCGGTCCGTACCGGAGCCAGACCCGTCCGGTGACGCAATCAATACCGTCACCAGCTCGTTTCGCAGCGGCCTCGACCGACGCGATCCGGCGATCAAGGACTGGACCAGTCAGCGGTACGTCCCGGCGTCGGAAGTGCCGTCTATCTGGGTGGTCGAACCGCCGATCGAGTCGGAATCTCCCGTGGATACCGGCGCACAAGCGACCGAGGCGCGCTCGACCGAGCCGCCAGCCGCAGTACCGAACCCGAGCCGGTCCGCCGTGACCCCCATTGCCGGAGCAGCTTCAGCATCGGTGGGAGTGACGGCGCAAACCTCCGGCCAGCCAGAACAGCCCGCCCGGGGTCAAAACACACCAGCCGCAGTGCCACCGCTCACGACGCCAATGGCCGCGGCGCCAATGCCCGCGACGCCAATGGCCGCGGCGCCGATGCCCAGAGCGGACGCGGCCCCCGAAACGCCTGGCCCCGCCCGTTCGACGCGCGCCGCCGAGGACAGATCTCAACCAGCTCAGCAGGTCGCTGCGCCGGCGGCGCCCACCAACATCATCAGTCCGGGTCGGCAACGCGGGCGGGCTCCGGCCACGTCCCAATCGGCCGGACCGAAAGACGCTCCCAAAGAGTCCCGACGCCCAGGAGGCCTGAGCGAGGCCACAAGCCCACCAACCGGTTCGCGCCTGGGTTTGGGTGGCGGCGACGACGGTGACGGCAGCCAACGGATCGTCATCTCAGACGATCCGAACCATCCGATTTTGTTGGCGGCCCTCATCGCATCGGTGCTCGCCATCGCGCTCGCCCTGTTTGCGCTGCAGCAGGCCCGCTCTGGCGATGACGAAAAGACCGCCGTCGGAACCGAAGCGGCAGCCAGCGAGGATGGCGATTCCAACGAGTCAGCTGCTCCAGGCGTGGCGCTCGCAGACGTCCGCACCTTCGTCGACGAACGACCCGATGCTGAAGCACGAGACGTGTGGCTCTGTGAGACGCACCTTCGGCTGATCAACACCGGCGATGCGCGAGATGCCATTGAATCGATCGACGTGATGATCGACTCTGGCGGGCGCCAGCGCACGCTGACCATCGAAGAAGGCCTGGTCGAAGACAAGGTGGCATCGGGTACCGACCGCTACGGCTGGGTGCAGGCGGCAACTCTGTTGCCAAGCAACGGGTTCGGGGTTGAGTTGCCCCACGAGCTCGCCGCCGGAGGTCTCCGGACCGCCTACCTGTCCGAGGTCGCCCCGCTCCCGTTCGACGTGGCGCCCGAAGCGATCACCGATCTGGTCCTGCGGGTCGACTCAAACAGCGCCTGGCACGTTCCCGACCTCGAAGCGCTCGACGCTGCGGTCAGCCGCCCGACGGGCGAAGAAGGGATCCCGATCAGCTATTTGGCGGTTATCAAACTCGCCGATGGCGGGTCCCTTACCATCCCAAGCCAAGAGTGCGGCACGATCTCGACCGACGAGGTCGCAGCGCTCGAAGAACTTCTCCCAGCAGCCGACGAATAGCCTGCCAGCGATCCCGCGGCAGCCGGCTCCTGGCTTATGCCTCGGCGGCATCCAGACAGGTTCCCTGCGCCTCTTCGACGAACGCTGGCAGCGTCACCACGGAAGCATGCGTCGCGTGGCGCAGCACCGCATCCAACAACTCGGCGAAGGACCGGCTTCTCGCCAGCTGTGAGTGGAAACAGCTGACGAGTTTGTCGTCGACACTTGGATCGGTGAAGTTTGCGTCCAGATAGGTCCACATCCAGCCGTCGGAGCGGAGCAGTTCGGGGTCGACGCTCAGGCTCGGCTCCTCAGGGGCGCACGCGTCGAGCCCCAGCCGGATGCTGTCGATGTCGGTCGCTAGGTTCGCGGCGATCAGCTGGTCGTATACGGTCGCGAACGCTTCACGGTCCTCATCTTCAGCTGCCACCGAGGCGTCCCTCACCGAGCGCTGAAGCGTGTCGACATCCGCCAGAAACGCCTCACTTTCGGGGCTCAGCAACTCTGGCGGTTTGCTGTCGGCGAGCTGGTCCAAGTTGGCGAGCATTTGCTTGCCGTCATCGGTAATGAACGAGATCGCGCCATCAAGGGTGGTGATGTCGGTCCCGAGGGGCTGCCAGCCTGCACACACTTTGTCGACGCGTTCGAGCCAGTCGGCTTCGTCCAGGCTGATCGGTTTGATGACCTTCAGATCGAGCGTGGTCGTCGTGAGATCGGCCGGCACCGCGGTCGGCGTCGATGCATCTTCGTCGCTTGAACAGCCCGCCATGACCAACAACATCGCCAGCGCTACAGCCGAGCGCGTGCCCCCGCGCCGGAAGCGTCGAGGACGCCGATCATCAGCAAGGGGGTCGGCGCCTACGGCGGTCGGCCGGTAGCGGGTGCATCGAATCATCTGGCGCTCATCGTCTGGTCATTAGCGGGTTAGTTCCCTTATTCGGCGAGGGCGGCGATGGCGTCGGCGACGGCCAAGGTGCGGCGGGCGTTGTCCACGTGGAGGTTCTCGATCATGCGCCCGTCCACCGTCACCACTCCGCGACCCTCACGTTCGGCCTCTTCGAAGGCGGCGATGACACGACCTGCGTGTTCGATTTCGTCCGCAGACGGCGAGAAAGCGTCGTTGCACGGACCCACCTGGGCGGGGTGGATCAGCGTCTTGCCGTCAAAGCCCATCTCTGCGCCTTGTTGACACTCCGCAGCGAAGCCGTCCTCGTTCTTGATGTCGTTGTACACACCGTCGAGGATCACCACATCTTCCGCCCGCGCTGCCAAGACGCATTGCGCCAAGTGCGTCAGCAGCGGCGCGCGGCCGGGGACCAGCTTGGCGCGAAGTTCTTTCGCCATGTCGTTGGTGCCCATGACCAGCGTGGCGACTCGCTCTACCGCTGCGATCTCGCGGACCGACAAGATCCCCTCGGGGGTTTCCACCATGGCCCAGATCATCGTGTGGTCGGGCACGCCCGCCAATTCCAGGTGGCTTTCGATCTCGGCGATGTGTGCCGGGCCAGAAACCTTGGGGATCACGATGGCATCCGGGCCGGCTTGGGCGGCCGCCCGGAGGTCGTCTGCACCCCACGGCGTGTCCAGGCCGTTGCACCGGATGGTCACTTCGCGCTTTCCGTAGCCACCGCCGGCCACAGCGGCGGCCGCCTGCTCACGGGCGAGCTCTTTGGCGTCCGGCGCAACGGCATCTTCGAGGTCGAAGATCAGCCCGTCAGCGGCGATCGTCTGGGCCTTCTCAAGCGCGCGGGCATTTGCTGCCGGCATGTACAGAACGGAGCGACGGGGACGGTACTGATCGATCATTGAGCACAACCTCTTTCGGTGTCAGGCCGCTGTAGCCGTCGTGGCGAGCAGCGGCTCTGTATCAGATCCAAGTAGGGCCCTGTCTCAGAAGCGGCCGAATGCGCCTGCTGAGCGGGGGGCGGGTCCTTGGTTGGGGGAGCGGCTTAGAAACCGTACGCCTCGGCAAGATCGGCGTCTCGGGCCGCCAACCGCTTGGCCAAGTCGACGACAACCTTGCATTGCTTGACGGTCGCGTCGTCCTGCATCTTGCCGTCGATCATGACAGCGCCCGTTCCGTCGCCCATGGCGTCGATCACCTTCATCGCCCACTGAACTTCTCGGGGCTCAGGCGAAAAGACCTTCTTGGCGATCTCGATCTGAACTGGGTGCAGGCTCCACGCCCCCACACAACCGAGCAGGTAGGCGTTGCGGAACTGGTCCTCACAGGCGACCGTGTCACGAATGTCGCCGAACGGCCCGTAATAAGGAAGAAGGCCGAACGTGCGGCAGGCGTCGACCATGCGGGCGACGGTGTAATGCCACAAGTCTTGTTGGTAGGTCACCCGGGGGGCGTCGGGGTCGTCCGGGTTGGGGTCTTGCCGCACCAAGTACCCGGGGTGCCCGCCCCCGACGCGGGTCGTCTTCATGCGACGGTCCGCAGCGAGGTCGGCGGGACCGAGCGAGAGGCCCTGCATGCGGGGACTGGCACCGCAAATGGCCTCGACGTTGGCGACGCCTCGAGCGGTTTCGAGAATCGCATGCACCAGAATCGGCTTCTGCAGACCGGCCCGGGCCTCGAGTTGGGCCAAGAGGCGATCGACGTAGTGAATGTCCTCGGGTCCTTCGACCTTGGGCACCATGATCACGTCGAGCTTGTCGCCCACCTCGGTCACCAAGGTCACGAAGTCGTCGAGGCACCATGGCGAATCGAGGGAGTTGACCCGGGTCCAGAGTTGGGTGTCGGGGTAGTCCCAGTCGCGTGCCACCTGAACGAGGCCTGCGCGTGCCGCTTCCTTATTGTCTGCAGATACCGCATCTTCGAGGTTGCCCAACAGGACATCTGCCTGTCCGGCCATCGACGGGATCTTCGAAACCATCTTCTCGTTCGACGGATCAAAGAAGTGGATCATCCGTGACGGGCGGAACGGGATCTCCATCACTGGTGCAGGGGCCCCAACGGCCAGTGGAGCAAAGAAGTCTTTCGGGCTACGCATTAACGAGAACCTCCATATAGGGCAATGCTTCCCCAAAGATAGGGACGATTGCGCCGCTGAGCCCAGTCGCGGCCGAGCGGCGCGCCACTTGACTAAACCCGGTCACAGCAGCGGTTTCAGAGGGGAATGATTTCAGGAGTAAAGACGCTGCTAACTGGAAGCAGCTTTTGAAGGCGGCAAAAAGTCGCTGATCAGGCAGGACAGATGCCTTCCCAGGAGCTGACCGGCCGGTCGACTGGGGTGCAAGAACCGTTGTGTTTACAGGGGTTACCAGGGACTCATGCGTCCTGCGGAGGGGTGCAGGGTGGCGTCTCTCGAGCGCTTCTAGTCCTGCCAGCCTGTCCAGTCCGACACGAAAGACAACTTGGTAAACGGAGTTTGAAATGGAGGCAACAACAACGAGTGGCTGATATGTTGCCGAAGTCGTCCCCGGCGGATTGGTGCCGCGTGATGGACGTGTCTCAATAATCCCAACACTTATGGAGTGTGCAAAATGCTTACCCTCGTTGCAATCATTGTTGGCGCTATCAGCGCTGTCTTCACCTTTCTCGGCGACGGCGCCTCGACCGGTGGCGACTACATCGGTATTCTGCTCAGTGGCGCTGGCAACATCGGCGGCTTCCTTGCGCAGCTTGCAGGTAACAGCGTCGGTGTGGTTCTCAACCTCGTTGAGACCCTGATCACCAACCTCGCCGCCCTCATCCCGACCTGGGGCTGATTTTTCCCAGTAAGTAGTTTTTCGTAAAGGCGGCCCGGGAATCTGGGCCGCCTTTACGCGTTTTTAGTTGACTGGCACCAGCTGCGGTTGCTCGGTATCGACCGTGGGAGCCGGGGTCGCGCGGACGGCCGGGTCGGCCTTGAATCTGATCTTGGTGCCAGGCGGCGAAAAGACGGCCCGAAACCGATCGCGCCAGGTGGCGGCCCGGCGAACATCACGGCCAACAGCCGCCAGTTCGTGCGTTGCGATCCGTACCGGATTGAACGTCGTGATGTTCTTGGTCAGCCCGTACCGTGGGCGTTCGCGCTCCGGCTCGAACGTGCCGAACAGTCGGTCCCAAATGATGAAGATCGACCCGTAGTTTTTGTCTAGGTACTGCTGGTTGGACCCGTGATGGACCCGGTGATGCGACGCCGTATTGAATGCTCCCTCGATCGGGTCGGGACACCGGTCGATGACCTCGGTATGAATCCAGTACTGATACAGCAGGTTGAGGCCCGCCGCTCCGGTGTGAACCGCCGGTGTGACGCCAAGGAGCGCTAGCGGTGAGAAGAACCAGCGTGTGAGGTAGTCAGACCAAGGCTGACGCAGCGCCGTGGTCAGGTTGTAGTACTCCGAGGAATGGTGATTGACGTGATTCGCCCAAAACAGGCGGACGCGATGGCTGGCCCGATGCTCCCAGTAGTACAAGAAATCCCACCCGACGATCGCAACCGCCCAGCCGAGCGGACCAGAGCCGACGTCGATGATCCGCCGGTCGTACAGCCGCCGTTCGAGCCGGTGCCAGACCCGGTCGTAGGCCACGTTCAACGCCAAGCTGCCGGCGCCCATTGCTACCGAGGCCGCAGCGTCCTCCCACCGGTACCCGACAAGCGGTTTGAGTGGCTCGTGGTCGGGCACCAGCTCGTCAAGTTCGAGCTGTTGGTCGGATGCGGGAGCGCTATCCCCCTTGGGTATCGGCCCTCGTGTCGGCTGCCGATTGACGTACCAGGCTTCCAAAGCCACGGTCCCCAAAAAGAGTGGGATCGATGCGACCTTTGGGTCCTTCAACATGGTTCTGATTCGCATAACGGCGCCCTCCGTCCCCCGTGGTGCTGACAATGTTAGGTGCGTTAGTCGTCTTCCTGCCGGGCAGCGACAAGGTGAAAAGCCCGGGGAGGGTGTCCCGCTTCGAGATACGAGTGGACGATCTGAGTCAGTTCGACGTCTTCGGCCGTGGTGCGACTGCGCTGGCGCTCATGTTCTGCCCAAGTTGCCACCGTGAATGATTCGACGACGTGTCCGGGGCGGTCGACGTCGTTATACACATCCCACCGCACCGCACCTTCCCGCCGTCGGGCCCGGCCGACGTCGCGCATCACCTCGACGAAGCGGTGGTGTTCGCCGGCTTGGACCCGGTAGGAGACGGTGACCAAAACTGGGCCGTCGTTGGCATGGACCGATGTCGTCGGGTTGAGCTCGGGAAAGAGCGGTGCGGGACTCGGGTTCGCCGACATGGCGGGCCGCAACGAAAAGAACGATCCAATGGCCGCCTGCACTGCAGTCACCACAGCCCCGAGGACAAGGGTCGTTCCGAGCGTCGCGTGATCGCCCATCCAGCCCCATGTTGCAGAGCCCAAAGCGAACGAGCCTTGGAGGATGACCAACATGACCGCAAGGCCTCGCCCCCGGACCCAGTCAGGTAGCACCGACTGCGCTGCCGTCGACACGGTCGCCATGAAAATTAGGTAGGCGGCGCCACCTAACGCGGTGGCCACCATCCCGGTCACCAGGTTGGAAGCCGCGGCCAGGACGAGCATGGCGGCGATATAGAGGGCACTTGACAGGCCGAACAGTCCGTCCGCACCCAGGCGCACACGGAGTGTGTCGAGCCGCCACGCCGTGAACAGCGACCCGACCCCGGCGCCCGCCGCCATCACGCCGTAACCCACCGAATCGAGTCCGATCGGACCGCGGGCGACGGACGGTATGAGCGCGACGAACCCCGCAATCGAGAAGCCTTGCAACGCCGATCTGATCAGCAGACTAAGCATCCGCGGTTCGTGCCGCACGTAGCGAAAACCGACGGAAATGGCCCGGCCGATGTGCTCGGCGGGCAGGTGAGGGTCGGGGCGATGGGGATGCCAACGCTGAAGTGCCACCATCATCACCAGAAAGCTCAGCGAGTTGAGCGCGAAGACCCACCCGATGCCCAAACGGGAAATGATGACTCCCGCCGCAATCGGGCCGATTGCCTGGGCCAGGTTGGTGGTCAGCGACTGCAGACCCATCGCAGAGGCGAGTTGCGGGCGCTCGACAATGCTCGGGACGATCGAGAGATAGGTGGGGGTTCCAACCGCACTGAGGGCGCCCATCGCGAATGTGAATCCGAGCAACAAGACCGGGCTGAGGTCCCCGAGCGCGCTCGCGGCGGCCAAGACTCCGGTGACCAAGGCCAACAAGAACTGCACGGTCAAGAGCAGACGTCGACGATCGACGATGTCTGCGAGCGCCCCTCCAACCGCGCCGAGGAAGAGTGCCGGCAGCGCGGTCGCCGATTGCAATAGCGCCACCGCCGTCACCGACTCGGTGAGCTCGGTCATCTCCCAGGCAGCGCCCACGTTGTGCATGTAGGTGCCGAGCCCAGACGCCAGACCCGCGATCCAGATAGCGCGAAACGTCGAGTTGGCAAGCGGCGAGGACGGCTCCTGGGCTTGATGCATCGCGAAAGCTTGGCCGAGTCGCCGACTCGGCTGCCACGTCGGCAAACGGTTACGCCGACGGCCCGGCTTGAGAGGCCGCCCTCAACTCGGCGTTTCGGCGTCGGGCTCGCTGCTGCCGGAACAGAAGCAAGATTGCCAACAGCACGATCGCGGTGCTGCCAAACGTGATGAAAACGACCGTCTGAGCTCGTTGTTTGCCGACCAGTTTGGGACCGTTATCCCACTCGACGACCTCGAGGTACAGGTGACGGCCGACGTTGGCATTGCTCACTTCGCCTTCCGGCCAGCCGTGAAAAACCAACATCGTGTCGCCCAATGCTGATACGAACCATTCTTCGCCGCCGGGGCCTTGAAATTCGCCGCCGCTTTTGAGGAACGGCCCGTCCAACTTGGTGCATGGGCCGAGGGGCCCCGCACATGTGGCGGCACCTACCCCGTAGTCCTCCGAATCCCATGCATTCGCCGAGTAGGCCAACACGAGGTTGCCCTGGAGCGAAGTCATCGACGGCGCCTCCACGAGGCCACCCTCCCACGCTTGATCGGCTCCGATGAGGGTGACCGGATCTCCTGACAGCGCGGTGCCGTCGTCGGAGAGTTCTGCGGCCAGGATCGAGGTGGGGAGCTCGCAGCAGTTGCCATCGACTTTCCAGGTCAAATACCACCGGCCGTTGACCTGATAGGGGGACGGGTCGATGGCTCCGCCGTCGTCGTAGGGGCAGATCAAGGGTTCCTCGGACCGATCGACAAAGGGCCCGTCAGGGTTGTCGCCGACCGCGACGGAGATACACATGCGCCCGAGCATGGCAGTTGCGTAATAGAGCACCATGTGGTCGCCGATTCGTGCGACGGCGGGCGACCAGATGAACCCTTCCGTCGTCCACTCGGGCAGCGCGGGGAGCGCGTCGACGACGCCGCCACCCGTACTGGAAAGCACCGGGACGTGTGCATCCTCGGTGTTGGTGGCATAGGCCCAGTAATCGCCGCCTTCTCGGTAGACAAACGGGTCTGCGAAGTCGGCGTTGTAGAGCGGGGTACCGGTGATCAAGCTCCGAATGGCTTGGGCAAGAAAGTCGAGGTTGTTCACCGTGGCGCCGGCGAACCCCTTGGTTTGTGGGCGCCGGCTTGATGACGCTGTCGGTTGTTGATCGGAGCCGCCTGAGGCGCCGCACGCGCCGAAGACGATGGCCAGCGCCATCAGCATGCTCGCAAAGCGAACCGTTCGTGTTCGAAGGACGGGTGCGTGGTGAGACGATGCACGCGGGCTGGTCATGGCGGAAGCTTGCCGAGATCGATGCGTGGGGTCCAGCCCGAGATGGGAACTCTGGGGGACGCGGCGAACCTTTGGACAAATGGTGTGCCGATTGTACAGTGTTGACCCGTGGGTCAGGTGAGGGGACGCGCTCGGTGTTCAGAGCGGGCCAGCCCTGAGCCGTCAACGCGGTGGGCAGGATTGCGCACAGGCTGGCCACATTTGGGAATGCGATGAGGGGAAGCGGCATGAGCGGGCAATTACAGGTCGAAACGGTGGTCGCCGGCGGAATTGTCTACGACGGCGAAGGCACCTTCGGGCGACGGGCCGACGTGTGGATCGCGGACGGACGAGTCGCCCAGTTGATGCCGCATGGCACACCACCACCCGACCGAGCGAGCGTGGTCGATGCCGACGGCGCGTGGGTCATGCCCGGTTTCATCGACCTTCACACCCACTACGACGCCGAGCTAGAGATCAGCCCATCTCTTTCCGAGTCGCTTCGCCATGGGGTGACGACCATCCTCGTCGGAAGTTGCGGACTTTCGCTGGCCGTGGGCACGGCCGAAGACCTGGCCGACATGTTCTGTCGGGTCGAGGGGATTCCCCGCTCGTCCGTTCTCGAAATCCTCGACCAGGTGCTCGATTGGGATGACCCGGCCGGCTACCTCCGGCACCTCGACTCCGTCCCGACGGGCCCCAATGTCGTGGCTCTCCTCGGTCACTCCACGATTCGAGCCAAAGTTATGGGCCTAGGTCCGAGCTTGGAGGCTGGCCGGCGGCCGACTTCCGATGAGATGGACGCGATGGTCGCCATGCTCGAAGACTCGCTGGATGAAGGGTTTCTGGGGCTGTCGATCAACACGCTGCCCTGGGACAAGATGGGCGGCGATCGCTACCGATCAAAGCCGACGCCCAGCACGTTCTCCACCTTCTCGGAGTACCGCAAGTTCATGTCGGTGCTTCGGCGGCGGTCTCGCATCTTCCAGGGAGTCCCAGATCTTTCGGGGCGGTGGAATCTGGCTCTCTTCGCGGCTGGATCGACCGGATGGTTCCGTCCCCGCTTAAAGACGATGATCATCTCGATGATGGATGTGAAGGCCGCTCCCGGCATGTACCGCCTGCTCGGCACGTTTGGGCGGCTCGTCAACGGCCCAATGCGCGGCAACCTGCGATTCCAGTCGTTGCCGACGCCTTTCGACCTGACCGTCGACGGAATGGAAGTACCGGTTCTTGAAGAGATTGGCGCTGGCACCGAGGCGCTACACCTCGAAGATCCGAGCGAACGCTCGGCGCTCCTGAACGACCCCGACTACCGCCGTCGTTTCATGGACCAATGGGGCAACCGGTGGGCCGGAAAGGCCTATCACCGAGACCTGAACGAGGCGAAGATCATCGGAGCGCCCGATGACAAGCTCGTCGGTAAGACCTTCGGGCAGATCGCTGCGATGAGGGGACAGGACCCGGTCGACACCTTCCTCGACCTCCAGGCAGAGTACGGCAACGACCTGCGCTGGTTCACCGTGGTCGCGAACTCTGCCGACAAATCCATCCGAAGGATCATCAGCGATTCGTCGGTACTGATCGGCTTCTCGGACGCTGGCGCTCACCTGCGCAACATGGCCTTCTACAACTTCCCGCTGCGGATGCTCAAGCTCGTTCGTGACGCCGAGTTGGTCGGCGACAACTTCATGTCGATCGGTGACGCGGTGAAACGCCTGACCAGCGAATTGGCGGACTATCTCGGCATCGACGCGGGCCGCCTGACGCCGGGAAGTCGCGCTGACATCGCGATTATCAACCCCGAGGGGCTTGACGACTCGTTGGCTGAACTTCACGAGTCGACCATGCCCGAGTTCGGCAACTTATCCCGCATGGTCCGACGCAATGACGGAGCCGTCCGAGCGGTGCTGGTCAATGGCAGGCTCGCCTGGGACGGCGATCAGCTGGTCGACGGAGTCGGGGTGAAGAACGACTTCGGTCAGGTGTTGCGCGCCACGGCGTAACGCACGCCGCGGCGCCACGGCGTAACGCACGCCGCCGGGCGGTGGCGCTGCAGCAGAGCCTCAGCCCAGCTGGGAAACGTCCCTCACGGCACCGCGATCGGCCGATGTCGTCATCGCTGCGTATGCCCGCAGGGCGCTTGAGACGGCGCGGGCACGCTGCTCGGACGGATGCCAGGCGTCGGCCCCTCGAGCTTCTTGGCGGGTACGTCGGTGGGCAAGCTCTTCGTCGGACACGGCGACCCGGATCGTTCGGTGAGGGATGCTGATCTCGATGGTGTCGCCATCTTCGATCAAGCCGATTGCGCCCCCTTCGGCGGCCTCGGGGGAGACGTGGCCGATCGACAGCCCGGACGTCCCGCCCGAAAAGCGACCGTCGGTGATGAGGGCACATTCTTTTCCGAGACCGCGACTCTTGATGTAGGACGTCGGGTACAGCATCTCTTGCATGCCCGGCCCGCCTTTGGGTCCCTCGTAGCGGACGATCACGACGTCGCCTGCCTTGATGACCTCGGGGTCGAGGATCGCTTCGCAGGCCGCTTCTTGGCTTTCGAACACCTTGGCGGGGCCACTGAACGTAAAGATCGACTCGTCGACACCGGCGGTTTTGACCACGCAGCCTCGCTCGGCGATGTTGCCGTACAAGACGGCGAGTCCGCCGTCACGGGTATACGCGTGCTCGACGTCGCGGATGCAACCCTGCGCTCGATCTTGGTCGAGCGTCGGCCAGCGTTCGCTCTGGCTGAACGCCACTTGTGTGGGGATCCCTGCAGGGCCGGCGCGGAAGAACTCCTCGACGTCGGCTGAGGGGCTGCGCATGATGTCCCACTGGTCGAGTGCGGCGCCGAGCGTCTCTGAATGGACGGTTGGGCACTCGGTGTTGATCAGGCCGCCGCGGTCGAGTTCACCCAAGATCGCAGGGATGCCGCCAGCCCGATGGACGTCTTCGATGTGATACAGCTGGGTCGACGGGGCCACCTTGCAGATGTTGGGCGTGGCCCTACTGAGCCGGTCGATGTCGTTCATCGTGAAGTCGATGCCGCCCTCTTGGGCCGCAGCGAGGATGTGTAAGACGGTGTTGGTTGACCCGCCCATGGCAATGTCGAGCGTCATCGCATTCTCGAAGGCGGCACGGGACGCGATGTTGCGCGGCAGGACCGAGTCGTCTTCTTTGATGTAGTACCGCTTGGCCATGTCCACGATCCGCCGCCCGGCTTCGAGGAAAAGCTTCTCGCGGTCGGAGTGGGTGGCGAGGGTCGTGCCGTTACCGGGAAGCGACAGGCCGAGCGCTTCGGTCAGGCAGTTCATCGAGTTGGCGGTGAACATGCCCGAACACGACCCGCAGGTCGGACATGCCGAACGTTCAACCTGAGCGAGCGTGTCGTCGCTGACGGCGGGGTCGCCCGCCTGGATCATGGCGTCGATCAGGTCGAGTTTGACCGGGGCTCCCGCAAGGCGCGTTTTTCCGGCTTCCATCGGACCGCCGCTGACGAAGATGGCGGGGATGTTCAAGCGCAACGCGGCGTTCAGCATGCCGGGTGTGATCTTGTCGCAGTTGGAGATGCAGACGATCGCGTCCGCGCAGTGTGCGTTGACCATGTACTCGACCGAGTCGCTGATGAGCTCGCGGCTTGGGAGGCTATACAGCATGCCGTCGTGGCCCATTGCGATGCCGTCGTCGACGGCGATCGTGTTGAACTCTTTAGCAACACCGCCGGCCCGTTCGATCTCTCGTGCTACAAGTTGGCCCATGTCCTTGAGGTGAACGTGACCGGGAACGAACTGGGTAAAGGAGTTCGCAACCGCGATGATCGGTTTGTCGAAGTCCTCGTCTTTCATGCCGGTGGCTCGCCAGAGTGCTCGGGCGCCAGCCATGTTGCGGCCCTGGGTTGACGTCGCTGAACGGTATGTAGCCATAGAGGCCACCCTACCGCCGTGGTCAACCGTTCCACGGGCCAGATCTGGGCCCCCGTCAAGGCTCGACCTGTTGCAAACGGGAATGATTCTCATTTAGCCTCGCAGGCGACGGCAGGCAGACGCCTTCCTTCTTGGCCTCATCGCAAGGCAGTTTTCAGGAAAGGCGACCATGAGGCGTTCACAGAATTCGAGAACTCGGGGTCGTAGCCTGCCGTCCGAACAGGCCCCAACGCGGCATCTTCTTCATGGCGTGAAGCGCGCCACCGCACTGGTGGTCGTAACCCTCGTCGTCGCTGCGGGGTGCTCCGACGATGGCTCTACGAGCGGTGACGGCGCTGGGGGTTCGGGTTCAGGTTCGGGTTCCGACACAGAGAACTCGGGATCGGTGATCGCGTCGACCAGCATTTGGGCTGACGTCGCGACGCAGGTGACGTGTGGAGAGATCAAGGTTGAGGCGCTCATCCCGTCCGGTGCCGACCCCCACGGGTTCGAGCCTGCACTGTCTGACCGTGCCGGGCTTGACGCTGCCGATTTGGTTATCGCCAATGGCCTGGGGCTTGAAGGCGGGGCGACCAGACTTCTTGAAGACACGAGTGCAAAGGTCGTGTGGCTGGGCGACGAAGTTCAGCTGGAGGGCCCACAACCTGACCCACACATCTGGATGAATCCACAGGTGGTGATGGAAGCAGTCGGTGTCATCTCGACCGCCTTCAACGAGGCAGGTGTCTCTGACCCTGCGACGATAGAGCGCTGCGCTGGTAAGTACCTCGACCAATTGGGACAGTTAGACGCCGATGTGGCTGCGAGCATCGAGTCGATTCCAAAGCCGCAGCGAAATATCGTGACGGGGCATCGAGCACTCAGTGCATATGCCGACCGTTACGGACTCAACGTGGTCGCGACCGTCATCGCGTCGTCGGACTCCCTGCGGGAGTCGACACCCGCGCATTTGAGCGATGTGGTTTCTGAGATCCAAAAGAACGATGTGCAGGCCATCTTCGTCGACGAGTTCCAAGAGTCGGCCGACGTCGACGCCGTGGCCCGTGAAGCCGGTGGGCTGCCGGTCGTGGGTGTTGCTCTCGAATCACTTGGCGAGCCGGACAGCGACAGCGGAACCTATCTCGACATGATCTCCTCAGATACCGACGTCATCGTCGAGGCACTTAAATGATCGGCGCCAGTGATCATTCGATCACCGACGTACCGCCCTCCTGCGGAGCCAGCGGGGTGCCGCGATGATGTGGTTGACCGATCCGGTCGGATGGTGGATCGATCCGTTTCGGGACGCCTTCATGATGCGAGCGCTCCTCGCGAGCCTGCTCGCCGTCCTCGCTACGTCGATGGTGGGCATCTGGGTCGTGCTTCGCGGTATGACGTTTCTCGGTGACGCCCTTGCACATGCGGTGTTGCCTGGTATCGCCGTTGCCTATGTCGCCGGCTTCTCGCCGACCCTCGGTGCGTTGATCGCTGCGCTGGTCATGGTCGGGCTGATCAACACGGTCAGATCCCATTCACCGCTCCCCGAAGACACGACAATCGGGGTGCTCTTCGTCGGGTTCTTGGCGTTCGCGGTGGTCCTGATGTCCACCGAATCGGGGGCTTACGTCGGTGATCTCAACCGTTTCCTGTTCGGCTCGGTACTAGGTGTCGACAACCGAGACCTCATCAGGGAAGCGATCGTGGCATTGGTGGCTGTCGCCGCGGTCGTCCTCGGTTATCGGGCCATGCTGGTCTCGACGTTCGACGCCACCCAGGCGCAACTTTTGGGCCTTCGGCCGAGCCTGACCCACGGTGTGCTGTTGGTCGTGGTTGCCATGTCGGTGGTGGCATCCTTCGAAGCGGTCGGTTCGATGCTGGTGTTCGGCTTCCTTACGGCTCCACCTGCCGCAGCCGCCCTGCTGGTTCGGCGAGTGCCCGCGATGATGGTGGTCGCGGTCCTCATCGGGTCGATCTCGGTGATCCTCGGGCTGTTGATCAGCTTCCACGCCCACACCGCGCCCTCAGCCACGATGGCACTGTGCGCCGTTGTCTGGTTCGTCATCGCTATTGCGGTCAGGGCGGGTGCGTCATCGATTCGAGCCGTTCGAACTTGACCGGCCGAGGCCACCTACTCGCGGCGTCCCATCACCGGCATGATGAAGTCCTCCATACCTTCGACACGGATCTCGGTGATCCGCTCGTCGACGTCGTCGTACTCGGTGCGCAGCGCCCGAGACATGACCGCGTGCTTCAGGTAGAGCGTGGTGATGTAGGTCAGTTCGAGGATCTCGAGTTCGGACAGGTGTTTGCGCAGCCCTTCAAAGATGGCGTCGGGCACACGGCCCAGTTCGAGTGCGAGGCAATCGGTGTACGCCAAGACCAACCGTTCAACCTCGGTGAACTTGTCGGACGTCGACCATGACGGGATATCGGCGATCTTGTCGTCAGGCATCCCAAGGCCACGCAGCGACTTGCAGTGTTGTGAGTACACGAATTGGCTTTGCGCTGCGTAGCCGACGCGGGTTTGACCAAGTTCGCGGAGCACGGGGTCGAGTTGACGGTTGGGGCTCTGGTAGATCCCAAAGCCCGCGACGGCGTGTTCAAGTATGTCGGGGGAGATAGCAAAGGCAGTCCACCAGTCGCCCGGGGTACCGGTGGCGGTGCCCGGATCGGTGATCGGGTTGCGTTCACCAAACATGAACTTGTAGATGAACTTGACGATCGGAGCGTTATCTTCCGAAGGCGGTACTGGGGTCAGACGAGGCACAGCTTTTCCTTTGAATGTGGTTCAGCGATCGGGGGCTGGGAAGTTCTGCAAGCAGCAGAGATTCCTGGCCGCGTTGGTGGCTCCGGCCGGGCGTTACGCGTCGGCGCCGACAGGCGCTTCGGGGCGGTCCGCCGCGGTCGCAGGCGTGTGAGAAACGTCGGCGTCGGTCAGTTCGCGGGTCCACGCCGCGAACTCGACCAGGATTCCGTCGGGATCTTGGAAGTAGATCGACCGGACGAACACCCCGGGATGCATCTTGCGGGAGATCCCAAACTCGCTGTCGTCGTGGTTTGCAACGTCGGTGCAGTCGACGCCAGCTTCTTTGAGTTTGGCGACGTAACCGTCGATGGCTTCGGGTGGCACGTCGAACGCGACATGGTTCATCGATCCGTGAGCGCTGGCCAGGTCACCCTTGTCTGGGCGATTGGCGGGTGCGGCAACGCCCGGCGCAGCGTACGGCGCGTTCGGGAACCAGAAGAACGCCAAGGCATCGCCGCCGCCGCAGTCGAAAAAGAAATGCTGGCCTCCGCCGAACAGTTCGATGGTCTTGATCAGAGGCATCCCCAGGATGCCCTCATAGAAATCAACCGTCCGCTGCATATCGCTCGAAACGAGCGCGAGGTGGTTGATCCCGCGGAATTCAAAAGGCTGAGACATGTCGGGATTGTCGACGGCGAGACGAGCGATGTCAAGGCAGTCTCGACCCGCGGGTCAAGCCCGTGACCGGTTACACGTCGAAGGACGCGACAACAGGGCAGTGGTCGGACCAGCGCGTGGCATAGCTGGGTGCCCGGTCCACCTGAACCGCGGTCACCTTTGCTGCCAGAGCGCGTGACACGAAGAGGTAGTCGATCCTCCAGCCAGCGTCGTTGTCGTACGCCCGGCCACGCCAGGACCACCAGGTGTACGGACCGGGTACGTCGCCGGCGTGTTCTCGGCCCAGGTCGACCATGCCGAGGTCGCACAGCGCATCCAGTCGCGCCTGCTCCTCGGGCAGAAAGCCGGACTTTCCCCGATTGCCTTTCCAGTTCTTGATGTCACGCTCATCGCGTGCGACGTTGAAATCGCCAGCGATGATCACTTCGCGGCCGCCAGCGAGGTACTCCTCGATCTGATCGTTGATGGCGTCGAGGAAGGTCAGCTTTTCTTCCATCCGGACCGGGTCGGTCGCTTCACCGGTGTGCACGTACGTGGAACACGCCACCACCGGAGTCTTGTCGGGCGACTCAACAGTGGCAGCGGCGAAGCGTCCTGCATCGGCGAAACGACCTTGGCCGAACTCGGTTCGCTCGGCGGTGAGTGGCAGGGTCGAGGCGACCGCAACGCCTGCTCGTCCCTTCGCGCCGCCGGTTTCTTGTACCAGCGACATTCCGTCACCAAGAACCGCCTGCGTTGTTTCGGTGTCGGCGCGCACCTCTTGAAGGAGCAGGACGTCTGGCTGAAGTGAGGACAACCAATCCGACATGCCGCGGCGCTGCGCCGCTCGAATTCCGTTGACGTTCACGCTGGCGATGGTCAGTGGCATCTAGTGATGATCGCACCGCGATGGAAGGGCGATCGGGTCGACGTGTCGCTGTCAGTCGAGCCGGGTGATCAGAAGGGGCGGTTTCGTGATCGGAGTTGTTGGTTGTTGGCGCTGTTGGGTGGCGAACGGAGGGTCACCCTTCCGCTGTCAGAGGAACGTCCGGCTTGGTCGTGGAAGAGCTGACGAGCCGGATTTACACCTTCCAGCCAGGTGTAATGAGCTGCAATGAAACAGCGTTAGTCTCGGGTTCAGGTGTTACGTTGCGCCCCTGTCTCTAGGAGGTACGACGATGCTCAGACGAGTGATGCAAAGCGGTGTTTCGGGTTGGAAGCCAGACCGGCTAGACGACCTGACCGGCAAGCGCTATTTGATCACGGGTGCCAACTCGGGCTTGGGGCTGGAAGCCGCCAAGATCCTCGCCAAAAAGAACGCCGACGTCGTCATGGCATGCCGTTCACCTCAAAAGGCTGCCGCCGCCAAAGATCAAGTCCGCTCGGTAGGTGGCGGTGGGG
>JAGNEX010000077.1 GCA_018003035.1 Acidimicrobiia bacterium | reverse complement strand
CGGGCACGCCATAACCCCATGTCGCCAGTGTGTTCGACGTCGACGTCGAAACCCTCGGACCGCAGGCCGATTTCAAGCGCACGGGCGATGTTCTCTTCGTCTTCGATGACCAGCACTCTCATGCGCCGAGTATCGCAGACGCCTCCTTGGAGCCAGCTGAGAACACGCGCTAAGTCACAGGGCGAGGGCAAGTTGCCGGCGGGGAACGTCTCTTCCAGCTACGGCGCGGCGTCGGCGAAAGGGTTCACCCAGTCGAGCTCGCGAAAGCGGCTGAAATCGGAGTCGGCCGAGATGAGCGGGACTCCGTGCTCGATGGCCAGAGCCGCGAGCTGTGCATCGGTCGTTAATCCTGCGGTGATGCGATAGGTGCGGATGAGCCTGAGGAACACGTCGGCAAACAACCCGCTCGGTTCGGCGATCCAAGCTCGCGGTGCACGAGTCCACTCCTCGATCTGCTTCGCGGCTTCCTCAGCGCTCAATGGCCGGTCGAACGCACGCGGATTGGTGGCGATGCGGACGAACGCGGTCAACGTCCACCACGGCAGTCCGACTCGGGTGTCGCCGTTGAGCGCGCCTTCAAGCCACGCCTTGGCGCGTTCGTGATGTTCGGACGACTCGTTGCGGGCATACAGCAAAACGTTGGCGTCGACGATCATCGAGCGTTCACCGGTGGTCGGGCCCCTCGAGTAGTTCGATCGCGTCGCCGATGTTGTCCAGTGAGAATCTCGGTCTGCCCATTGGCGACGTCGTCTGTCGGAATGGTCCGGCCGCGTCCTCGGAGATGGTTGCGGCTAAGCCTCGGCGAGCGAGGCGGTTGAGCGCGGCAGAAGTGCCCTCACCCGACTCTCGCCGGATTGTTTCGAGGGCGCGGATGATGTCGTCGTCGAGGTTCACGGTGGTCCGCATACGAGGAGACTACATCATGACGCGAAGCATTTACATCATGACGCGGACCGATTAGAGGTACTCGGGGAATGATCTGCTGCCAACGTGGTTATAGGTGACATGACAACTACATCTGCCGCCGCATCCGTGTCTTCTGTCAGCCCCGTCATCGAGACGTTCGAACTCGGGACGACGTGGCCGACCGTTGACCCGTTCATCTTTTGCGCCCACCACGACGATCGGTACCCGGCCGGGACCGACGAACTCGGCCCCGACGCAGGCCAGCTCAGGGGGCGATCTCTCGGTCAGGACTTCAGTGGGAAAGATGGCTGGAGCATGTATCACGGCTCCGTCGTGCCGGGCTTTCCTCAGCATCCCCACCGCGGCTTCGAAACCGTGACCTACCTCGCATCGGGATACGTCGACCACGCCGACTCGTTTGGCGCCACCGCGCGCTACGGCCCGGGAGACGTCCAGTGGATGACGGCCGGCAGCGGGGTGCAGCACTCCGAAATGTTCCCGCTGCTCAGCAGCGAGGAACGCAACCACCTGCACCTCTTTCAGCTGTGGCTCAACCTGCCCCGTGCCGCCAAAATGGCAGAACCCGCCTTCGAAATGCTCTGGGCCGAAACGATCCCCGAAGTGTCCGCACCAGGGTCGGTCGTCCGGGTAATCGCCGGCTCCTTCGGTGGCCAGAACGCGCCGTCGCCAACACCCAACTCATGGGCGGCGGACCCGGCCAACGATGTCGCGATCTGGCACATCTCGTTGTCCGGCGGCGACGTTGAACTGCCGCCAGCAGCCGAGGGCAGCAACCGTGTGCTGTACGTGTTCAGCGGCGGGCCCGTCACGCTCGACGGTTCGACAATCGAGGCCGGACATGGGGCGCTCGTCGACGCTACCGAGTCGCACCGCCTGATAGCTGCGGACGCCGAGGTCTTCGTCCTCCAAGCCCGCCCCATCCGCGAACCCGTCGCCCAGTACGGGCCGTTCGTCATGAACGATGAAGCTGAGGTCCGCCAAGCATTTTTGGACTACCAGCGGACACAGTTCGGCGGGTGGCCCTGGCCGACGGCTGACCCCAACCACGGCCCTGAGCCGCGGCGCTTCGCGATCCACCCCGACGGCCGAACCTCCACGCCTCCCGGCACTGCAAGCTGACACCCCACGCCGTGCATGGGGTCTCCGTTTGGAAGCCCCATGCATGTGGCAACAAGCGCTTGCCGTCAGCTTCCCGGGCAGGCGCGCCCGTAACTTGAGTCCACGAAGTTCCAGTGGGCTTGGCTCAGTTGAGCGCAGCTTTCAGCGACCAACAGATCGTCTGACTTGTACAAGGTCCCGTCATCGGTATCAAGAACGCGAACCGGGGTATCGGGGGCGATACCGCTTCGCTCAAACACCTCGAAGATTTGGGCTGGCAATACGCCAACTGTGCTGACCGGACCGCCCTCGCTCACCTCGATTACCACGCGGGCGCCCAGCGCCGGCTCACCAGGATCGGGAGACTGACTCAGTACGACCCCCATTGCGGCGTCGTCGCTTGGGATGTTGTGGATCGCGAAGGTCCCCGCTGCGTCGCGGAGGTCAACGACCTCAGCTTCGAAACTCGACAGCGGCTGACCGACAAGGTCGGGCACCACTTTTGAAGCGTCTGCCTGGTCGGCTGACCCATTGCCAGCCTCGCCTGCACAGGCTGCGAGGACGACCATGGACGCAAACCAGATCAGGGAGATCTGTGCAAAAGGAGACCGGCGCATCAACGCAACGTACCCGGCGGGAGGGTCGGACCCCAAGCGGCGTCCCATCGCGTCGCCGGGTTCAGCAAAATGCCTGGTCAGCTCAGTTCGCGTTTAAGGATCTTGCCCGACGCTGTCATCGGCAGCGACTGGACGATCTCGACGATTCGGGGGTACTTGTAGGCGGCCATCTGCTCTTTGCCCCACGCGGCAATCTCATCAGCAGTCGTCTCAGAGCCAGCGTTCAGAATCACGAACGCCTTGACTTCTTCACCGTGGCTTTCGTGGGGCACCCCGATAACGGTCGCCAAGCTCACGTCGGGATGGGTCATCAACACGTCTTCGATCTCGCGGGGATAGATGTTGAATCCGCCGCGGATGATCATGTCCTTGGCCCGGTCGACGATGTAATAAAAGCCGTCCTCGTCACGACGGGCGAGGTCGCCCGACCGGAACCAGCCGTCCTTGATGACCGCTGCTGTGGCGTCAGGTCGGCCGTAGTAGCCCTTCATGATGTTGTGGCCGCGAATGGCGATCTCGCCGATGTCGCCGACGGTCGTCACTTCGGACCAGTCGTCGTTGATCAGCTTGCATTCGATGCCCCATACGGGGATGCCGATCGATCCCGGACGGGGATCACGATCGGGATCGCTGAAGGTTGCAACAGGCGACGTCTCCGACAGGCCGTAACCCTCCAAGATCGTCACGCCGAAGCGTTCTTTGACCCGCTCGATGATGTCGACCGGCAGGCTGGCACCACCGGACAGGCCGCGCCGCAGATTGGCAGCGATGCGGTCGACATCGACATCGTCGGTCAGAGCTTCAAGCAGGCCCCACCACATCGTCGGCACGCCAGCAAAGACCGTGATCGTCTCTGTGTTCATGAGCGCGATCACTTGCGCCGCGTCGAAACGGGGGATCAAGTACAGCGTCGCCGCGGTCGAGAACCCGGCGTGCATCTGCACGGTTGCACCAAAGGTGTGGAACAGCGGCAGCGCCACCACATGTGCGTCGGTCCCAGGCTTGGAGTCGAACAGCCGGTTGCATGTGAACACGTTCATCATCGTGTTCACATGCGACAGTTCGGCACCCTTTGGCTGGCCCGTCGTACCGCTCGTGTACAAGATCGTCGCAGTGTCGGTCGGCTCGGTCACCGCCGATTCGAATACCGCAGGCTGATCAGCGATCGCTGCGCCCATCGTCTCGACACCGTCGATTGGGCTTGGCGCTGCTGGATCCAAGGTGATCAGGAAAAAGTGTTCGGTCGGGGCCTGCAGGAAACCGGCGTGGCCTTCGGCGCCGATCGGAAGGTCCGGCGTCCCCTCAAAGCAGAAATACGCCTTCACCTCGGCATCTTCAAGGTGATACGCAACTTCGCGTCCCTTGAGCAAGATGTTGAGCGGCACGATCGTCGCGCCGGTCTTCAGCGCCCCGTAATAGACGATTGGAAAGTAGGGAAGGTTCGGGCAGCTGAGCGCCACCTTGTCACCCGACCCGATACCTCGACTCGCCAACAGGTTCGCAACCTTGTTCGCTGCGGCGTTCACCTCGGCGTACGTCATCCGGATGGGCCCCATCACGAGCGCTTCCCGATCCGGGTACCGGCGAGCGGAGTCTTCAAGAAGAACGGAAAGGTTCAGCATGTCGTTGTCCTCACGATGCGAACCCGGAAATGGGCTCTTGGGCGTGGTTTCTCGGGTCGCTTTCGAAGTCTGGACGTGCCCCATGTCACCTGGGTCACGTCCGAGCGCGTGCTCAGCGTTGCAGCGTCCCAGGCCAGGGTAGAAGCCCCGCCCCAACTCCGCCACCGGACAACGCGGCTGACGCAGCACAGTCCCGCACCGTGGCGGGGCGCGTCGCAGCCGTTTCAGGTATTCAGCAGGCGGAGTTGGTAGTCGTTGCGAGTGTGGGCGACCTCGACGCCATTGGTGTCCAACAGGGAGCATTCCCAGCTGTAGTTGGCTTTGCCTTCGGCGTTGGCCACGTCCATGATCCGCTGCGCTTCGGCGGGGTCCAGGACAACCTCGACGGTGATGTCGGTCGTGGCTGGACGGCGAAACGAGATGTCGAGGTTCCGCACGATTGGGTAGAACCGCGTGTTGTCGAACGACCCCGCCGCGATCACCCCGCCGGGCAGTTCAGCCAACGTAAACAGGGCACCCGCGTACATGATGCCCACGTGGTTGGTGTTGGCGGCGAGCGGTGCCATCATCTTGACCCGGCCCGGCTCCGCTTCGACCACTTCGATCTGAGCGTTGCGAGCCATAGGGATCAGCGAATGAACGAACTCGGTCAAAGCAGCAGGGCTTAACGCATCACTCATCGCAGCACAATCCTTTTCGACACCGTCGGATTTGGTCGGGCGAGCACGATACCGCCTTTTAGAAACCGGCTGATACCCTTGCCCCATTGCGACAACGGCGTCGCTGTCCCTGTCCCTCCGGCCATTCGGGCTGTTGCAGGAGTTGGGTCGGCTGTAGCGACGTCTTGCTGTTTGCCCTCACTCCTCGCACCCGCCCTGCGGCCGGGTTGCAACCTAGGAGCGCAAACGTGACTCGCATTCAGTCCACCCCCGGACTCGGTATTTCTCGCCCAGACGACCTCGACGCGTGTGGCGTTGGCTTTGTCGCCACCGAAGACGGGCAAGCAACCCGAGATGTCGTCGCCCAGGCATTGCGATCGGTGGCCTGCGTGGTCCACCGTGGCGCGGTCGCTGCTGACGGACTGTCGGGCGACGGGGCGGGCATCCTCACCGCAATACCCAGGGAATTCGTTGGACGCACGCTGAGGGAACTCGGGGTCGAGATCGACCCGGCCCAAGTCGGAATCGTCACGGCGTTCTTGAGTCAGGACGACGACGCGGCGGCGGCCGCACGCGCCGAAGTAGAGAACGCCTGTCAACAAGAATCGATCGAAGTTCTCGCTTGGCGAGACGTGCCATTTAACGACGAGCACCTCGGCAGCCAGGCGCGTTCCACCATGCCGCGCATTCAACAGTGTCTGATCGCTCGCCCCGCGGCCGTCAGCGATGACGACCACGAAGCGGAACGCAGCGCCTACCGAGCCCGCAAGACCGCTGAGCGAGCGCTCGACAACCAAGAGGTCCGCCACTACTTCGCTAGTTGGTCCTTCCTCACCGTCGTCTACAAGGGCCTGGTCATGTCGGACCGGCTCGAAGGGTTCTACCCCGACCTGCAGGCGTCGGATTACACCGCGCCGTTTGCGATCTATCACCAGCGTTTCTCAACCAACACCCAGCCGTCATGGGAGCGGTGCCAGCCGTTTCGCCGCCTCGCGCACAACGGCGAGATCAACACCCTGCAAGGCAACTACAACTCGATGATCGCACGCGCGGTGCTCGGCACCGACGAAGTGGGCCTTGGCAAAGAGAGCGCGCTGCGCCCCGTGCTCGACCGCCGCGATTCGGACTCTGGAATGCTTGACTCCGCCGTCGACCTGCTCGTACAAGGAGGCCGCGACGTCAGGCACGCGGTCGCCATGCTCGTTCCTGAACCGTGGGAAGGTGAACGTGACCTTCCGGCCGAAGTCGCTGAGTTCTTCCGCTACAACGCGTGTCTGACCGAACCGTGGGACGGCCCTGCTGGCCTTGTCTTCACCGACGGTGTGCGAGTTGGCGCGGCACTCGACCGCAACGGGCTTCGGCCGTTGCGAGTTCACCGCTGGTCCAACGGTCTGGTTGTCGTCGGCTCCGAAGTCGGTGCGCTCGAAGTGCCCGCAGGTGTGACGGTTCGTCGCGAGCGGCTCGGAGCAGGTCAGATGCTCTGCGTCGATCCGACCGGTCCCGGGTTTGAAACCGATACAGAAATCAAAGCGGACCTGGCCGCAAAGGCACCGTACGCGCGGTGGAATCGGGATGGCATTCGACCGTTGGACCCAGGTGTGTCCATCGACACGCTCCCCGCGCCGGAGGATCACGCACGCGACGAGGTCGCGGCAGGGGTGACGAACGAAGAGCAGACCATGATCTTGAAGGCCCTGGCGAGTACCGCCAAGGAGCCGACGTTTTCCATGGGTGACGACACGCCAATTCCTCCTGCAGCGACCCAGATTCGCCCGGTGCACCACAGCCTCAAGCAACGTTTCGCTCAGGTAACGAACCCTCCGATCGACCCTGTCCGTGAACGCTTGGTGATGTCGCTCCGAACGGTGATCGGCTCACGGGGTCCGCTCCTCGTCGATGGGCCCGAGGCCGCACAAGTCCTCGAATGCCGTTCGTTCTTCGTGTACCCGTCCGCGGTCGAGACGTTCCTCGACGACGCTCGGTCGCCGCTTCCCGCGGTTCGGATCGACGCGACATTCGACGCTCAGGAGGGTGCCGCCGGTCTACAGGACGCACTGGAGCGCATGGGTGACGAGGCGCGGCAGGCAGTCGCAGACGGCGCGGTCGTACTAGTCCTCTCTGACACCGACATGAGCGACACCAGGGTCAGCATCCCGGGGGTGCTAGCGGTCGGTACGGTTCACCATCGGCTCATTCGCGACGGTGTTCGTTCGAAGGCATCGCTGGTCGCAGAGACGGCTCATGCACGCGACACGCATTCGACCGCCGTTCTGCTCGGCTACGGCGCCGACCTCATCTGTCCGTGGCTTGCACTGCGGTCGGTTGCATTGATCGCAGACACCGACGACGCGAGCGGGTTGACCGCCGCTGCTGCGCAGGAAAACTTCCAGGCCGGAGTCGAAGAAGGCGTGCTCAAGATCTTCTCCAAGATGGGCATCTCGACGGTCGACGGCTACCGAGGGGCGCAGATCTTTGAGTCGGTCGGTCTCGCCGACGACGTGATCTCGTTGTGTCTGCCCGGAACCGTGTCGGTCACCGGCGGCCTCACCTTGACCGATATCGGCGACGACCTGTTGACCGTCTTGGCTGAGGCGAATGTCGACGAGCCTGCCCTTCCGTCACCAGGCCTCATTCGGGAGCGCCGTGCGGGTGAGTTCCACGGCAACAACCCCGAGGTGGTGGGTGAACTGCACAAGACCCTCGGCGTGGAAAAAGCGGCAGTTCGCATGAAGAAGGTCAAAGCAGCTCGGGCCGAAGGTCGGGAAGACCAGGTGGTGACACCGCTGTTCAACCGGTATCCAGAACAGCCAGCGCCCACGGTCGACCCCGCTGACAAACGCGCCGCCCACGTCCTTCAGCGCGCCCTCGCCGAAGACCGTGCCGAGCTCTACGCCGAGTTCGC
>JAGNEX010000029.1:21159-29763 GCA_018003035.1 Acidimicrobiia bacterium | reverse complement strand
CCGCCAGTAAACCTGACAGCGTCAGTACAAAGCGTTCCGCGGTCGACGCCCAGGACATCGCGTTAACGCCGAGACGTCAAAAGGAAAGGGCGGAACCCTTCGGACAGCGACGACCACGGGGCAACCCAACATCGACGGTTAGACGTCGCCTCTGGCAGTGGAGCCAACGCAGCGGGCCTAGGCCTGACCTTTGGGCTCCCGCGGTAGGCCGAGGACGCGCTCACCCAGAATGTTCTTGATGATCTCGTCGGTGCCGCCGCCAAGCCGCGCGCCCGGCATCCCACAGACCAGGTGGCGCCACGCAAAGGTGCCCCACTCCCCTGTATCTGCAGTCAACCGTGGCCCCAGGACCCTTGTGACAAAGTCGGAAACTCGCTGCAGTTGGTACGTACCGGCAAGTTTGGAGATCGACATCTCTGGGCCGGGGAAGCCACCGGCCTTGAGCCGATCCAAGTTGCGCTTGGTGGTCCAAGCCACGACTCGGTTGTGCATGTACAGGTTGGCGAGCTCGTTGCGAATCAGCGGGTCATCGCCCACACCAAAATGTTCGACCATGGCGGTCAGCCGTTCAAACGGGCCCGGCCCTGGGCCAAGGCCCATTCCCGAACCGATAGATGCGCGCTCACTCATCAGGGTCGTCATCGCAACGCCCCAACCCTCGTTCACCTCGCCGAGACGCCAGTTGTCCGGGATGCGAACCTCGTCGAAGAACACCTCATTGAACGCTGCGCCGCCCGTCATCTGGCGCAGTGGGCGAACCTCCACACCGGGGGCCTTCATGTCCACGAGGAAGCCGGTGATGCCAGCGTGCTTGGGTACGTCAAAGTCGGTGCGACACAGGATCTCGCCGATATCGGCCAGGTGGGCGTTTGACGTCCACACCTTCTGCCCGGTTACCACCCATTCGTCACCGTCGCGTACCGCCTTGGCAGATACCGCCGCCAGGTCAGAACCGGCGGTCGGTTCGCTAAAGAGCTGACAGGACACCCAGTCGCCCCGGTACAGCTTTGGCAGAACCTCAGCCTTGACCTCAGGTCGAGCGTGTACGGCAACGGTCGGCCCGACCATGCCGAGATTGATGGTGAAAATCGACAGGTCGGGGACCTCGTACTGCGCTTCAAGAGCCCGGTATGCCAGCGCGTACTCGTTGGGCAGGCCCTCACCGCCGAACTCGACGGGACCGTTGATCCAACCAAAACCAGCGTCGTAGCGGGCAGCCGCCCACTCCTTGGCCTTAGCAACCATTTCCGCTTCGGATTCGTCATCGGTTTCTTCAACGATGGCGACATTGTCCGAGCCTTGGCCCCACACGAACGGACCATCTTCGGCTTCGGAGCGCTGTGAGCGCTCGTCGAGGAAGGCGATCGCCTTCGCCTTAAAGGTGTCCAGGTCCATCGAGCTCATTGCTCAGCCCTTCGTCGGTGACTTCTGACGGCAGAGTTGAAAGCCTAGACCACCCTTGTTGGCACCGTGCCAATAAGCGCTGGCTCGCCAGAGAACTCCCAGCGGACGGAAGGCTTTTGCCGCAATCGGCAACGTCGCGCCCCTACGATCGATCGCATACACGCTGTCGAGACATCCGCGGTGCCCGGTGGCGCTTGTCGATCAGCGGGACGTGCGACCAGAAGTCCCAACGAAAAAACCGCCCCGTCCTGAAAGGGACGAAGCGGTTTGGAAGCCAGCCGAGACGGCGGAATCTTGGTGGAGGTGATCGGACTTGAACCGACGACCCCTACGTTGCGAACGTAGTGCTCTACCAGCTGAGCTACACCCCCAAAGACAGCCCCAGACACTAGCAGCCACTGAGCCCACGACCCCACTGGCCAACAGCTCATAGCGGTACTCGTCAGAAACATGGGCGTTCTCCCAGGCCAGGAAGGCCGCTTGTGAGAGCGCTGTCACCTGGCACCCGCCGGGATCGGTGTATCCAGGCGTAGCTACCCCCCGTAACGACGCCGTTTCACAGGCGTATTCGCCGGACGCGTTTTCACCGGCCTGACGCTGGGCATGCCCACATCGGAATCGGGCCGCGAGCCGTTACGAAGGCGCCTGACCTGCATATCGGTGACCGGGGCGGCCCAGGGCTGCGGGCGCCGGTCGGCGCGCAACAGATCCTGACCGAACGGGTCTGCCAGCGGGGCCGTCGGGTCGTTGTCGCGAGTGCCGCTTGCGACGGCCGGCCGCCCCGACTCCCATCCAAGCGGGTCGCCCCAATCGTCGTTGGCGACCTCACGTCGGGGCGCGGCGCCGAGGTCCGCACGCCAATCTTCGTCTTCGTCATCCAACCAAGCTGCACCGTTCCGGCTGTTCAACGATGGCGTTTCCGCGTCGGCCATTTGACGAACCCGCTCATCAGCCGCCACGGCAGCGAGCAGCGTCAGGTACGCGGCAAGTGCCAGCCCAGCTGTCACGAACAAAGCGAGGAACAATCCAGAACCGGTGTAGTACCAACCCAAAAGACAGAGCAACGGAAGGGCCCCGATAGCAATCGTCGCTCGTCGGCGACGCATGAGCGTCTGTGATCGCTCGGTGGCCACCGCCCGACGGTCATCGATGCGCTCGTTTCGGCTCAGGCTCTTTGACGATCGCCTTGCGTCCAGCGAACTTACGGTCCCCACAACCGGCTGGCGAGAGCCACCGTTGGGGCCATCTGGCCCGTCGTCGGGATCTTCAGGGTCGTCGTCGGGGTCGTCATCCCAGTCATCATCCAGATCGAGCTCGCGGATGTTGGGATCCTCCGGTTCATCGTCCTCGGCAATCCCCGATAGGTCGGCGTAGGGATCCTCAGCATTCCAGGCGTTCGCGAAGGAGTCGTCGCTGTAAAAGGCGCCGTCGCCGAGGCGTTCGTCATAGACGCGAACGCCGCCACCCGCGGTGGAGGCACCTTCGTCAAAGTCGACCTGATCCAACTCGTCGTCGAGACCGCCCAAGTCGAGGTCAGCAGGGTCGAGGTCGCCAGGGTCGAGATCGTCAGCGAAGTCGGTTAGGCCAGCTTCGATCTCCTCGCGCCAACTGCGCCGCCCAGAGTCGACGCCACCGTTGGAGGCACGTCCACGCCCGGACCCACCGAAATGACGAACAACATCGCGTTCGTCCCGGCCCCGTTCGTCTTCCCACCAACGCGAATCTTGCGTGTCGAGCGCTCCTGGGGAGCGGGTCCAGACGTCGGTTTCGCGCCCAAGCGCACGACGGTCCACCGGGAGGCGGCCGTCGGCACGGTCGCCACCGCCCGAAGTCGGCGGCGCGACCCTCGGACCAGGCTTTCTGTCACGAGCGCTGCCGGATCTGAGATCGGCCGCTTGACGGCCAGACCGCCCGCGCTCGCCGCCCCAAAAGTCGTCGCGAACATCGCGGTCGGCGGGTGAGCGCCAGACCTCTTTGGCGAGTTCCCGCCCGCGCTGTAAGGCCGTGTCATTGGTCAATGGCGGATGCTGGCTCCCACCGTCACCGTGTCCGTCGCTGGCCACGCGCCGAGGATCGCGGTACGGGCCGAGAGGGTCGCCTAGACCGGGGCGAATGTTCTCCACCTGACTCCGCGACCGCACGGGGCGACCCTGAGGAACATCCGACCGCTGCGACTCGCGCTGACGCTGGCCAGATCGCGGCGAGCGAGCTTGCGGGGCTTCGGATCTGCCCACGGGCAAGGGGCGAGGGCGCGGTTCTCGGGCATCGGCGACGTCTCGGAGCTGACCAGATCGTCGTTGATCTGAATCCGGACGTCCGCCGCCTTGAAGCTCGGGAACTTCCCGTTCCCAGTTCCATACCGAACGGAGACGGGGGTTGCGGCGGTTGGCACCTGTCGATGGACGACGCCCTTTGGAGAGACGAGGCGAAAACTCATCGATCGGATAGACGGGTGCGGGATCGCCTGGCCTGGTGACGGGACGCAGGGGCGCGGACGCTTGATCATGCGCCGCATACCGGCGTTCACCGCCTTCGCCGAATCGAACCATGTAGACACCTCAAGGCAATGCGAACGGATTGCCGCCAACCCACTTGTTGACAACCGACCCTTTCAACCACTTAGGCGTCAGGAGCACCCGGTTCCGTCAAACGCCAGATCTGTCGGGCGATGACACTTCGAAGCGGGTAACCCAAACTCCCGAACAGGGGCCGATGGGCTCAGTTACCGTGGCGACATCTTCACACGCTGGTGAATCACATCGGTGTATTTATCCCACATTTCCCGGTTGGGGGTTGACACAGCCAGCGCGCATGCGCGAGCGGTGAGTGGCAAAGGCCACGGAGAAAGACCGCGACACAAATCCGCCGCCAAGCGAACAAACCACCAGCTCAAACCCGCAAATACCTGAGAATCCTCACCAAAAAGACGGCGACGAGCACAGGACCCCAGCGGACCTCTTACGCGTCGTAACCGTCGGGGCCGTTCGTACCGTCCATAGCCCCTGCTGGGACCTCACGGCGCCAATTACCCGACCGACCACCAGACTTCTCCCAAAGGGAAATCTCTGAGATGTACATGGATCGATCCATGGATTTACACATGTCGTAGATGGTCAAAGCCGCGACGGAACAAGCCGTCATCGCCTCCATCTCGACCCCTGTTCGATCGACGGTTTCAGCAGCAACCTCGATCTCGACAAAGTCTTCCTCGATCGCAAAACTCACCGACACCCCACCGATCAACAGCGGATGACAAAGGGGGATCAAATGAGGTGTCTGTTTGGCCGCCTGAATCGCCGCGACCCTTGCGACCGCCAGCACGTCCCCCTTGGACACTGCTCCCGACGCGATCCGCTGGCTGGTTTCGCCCGCCATGTAGACCCGGCCCCGGGCGAGCGCACGCCGATGCGTCGGCTCCTTGGGAGTGACGTCGACCATGCGAGCACGGCCGAGCGGATCGAGGTGCGTCAGTTCTTGGGACATCGACCGATGTTAGAGCTGTCCGAGGACCTGCTCAGGTCCAGCGAGTCAATACGAGATTACGCAGGTACTCGGCAAAGTCGGGGCCGAGGTCCTCTCGCGCCAGCGCGAGTTCGACGGTGGCGCGCAGAAAGTCTTCCTTCTTACCGATGTCGTATCGCCCGTCTCGGAAGCGGTAACCCATCACACGGCCGTCTCGCGCCAACTCATCGATCGCGTCGGTGAGCTGAATCTCGCCACCCACGCCGGGTTTGGTGTTGGCGATGACCGAAAAGATCTCAGGCTGGAAAACGTACCGACCGATGACCGCCAGATTGGAAGGGGCCTGATCTGGGGACGGTTTCTCGACTAGGTGGCTGACCGGCACCAACGGCTGTTCTTCGATCGATGGCAGGTTGTCGTCGACCGACGCGCATCCGTACAACGAGATTTCTTCGTGCGGCACTTCCATGAGGGCGACGACTGAACATCCATGCTCTTCGGCCGCCCGCACCATGCCGCGCAGCAGCGCAGAATCGTCGACCATCACGTCGTCGCCAAGCATGACGGCGAAAGGTTCGTTGCCGACGTGACCCTCGGCCATTCCCACGGCGTGCCCCAGTCCGAGCGCTGCACCCTGCCTGACCGAATAGACCCTGGCCAGGTTCGCAACCGCGATCACTTCGTCGAGCACTTCGGTTTTGCCGCCGGCCTCAAGCGCAGCTTCAAGTTCGGGTGAACGGTCGAAATGACCCGCAATCGAACCCTTTCCCCGCCCCAGAATCAGGAGCACGTCGTCGATGCCTGCATTGGCGGCCTCTTCCACCACGTACTGGATGGTCGGTCGATCGACCACGGGAATCATCTCTTTGGGGACTGCTTTGGTAGCGGGGAGAAAGCGGGTACCCAAACCCGCTGCAGGGATTACTGCCTTACGAACCTTGGTCATCGCTTACCTTTCACGGCCCTTCCTGGGCCGGGACTGTCCCACCGTCGGTCACTCTTGCAAGGTATCGACGACTATCGGGAATGCGTGAACCTTTATTGACTGTTTGCAGCTGAAAAGTTTGGCATGCGCGGGCTGGCCTGCATCCTTTACCGGGGCCGGCCGGTCCCGGCCAGACGCCGGTCTGAGTGGTTCGGACAGCGACCACTACGATGGCAAGCCCTTCGGCAACTGGGACATCGCAAGTCCTCAGCCCAGTCCCAGCATTCCTGCAAGACGAACCAGCGATTCTCGAAGAGGTGCACGATGCCGGTCTACGAATTCAAATGCACGGCCTGTGACCACCGCTTTGACGTCAAGATGGGGATCAACGACGACCCTCCGACGTCATGCCCCGAATGCGGCGAGGCTGTCAAGAAGGTGTTCTCACCGGTCGGCATCGCCTTTAAGGGGTCGGGCTTCTACAAGAATGACTCCCGGGGTTCGAAGTCGAAGAGTTCGTCGACGTCGTCGACCAGTTCAACGTCTAGCTCTGAGTCCTCGTCGACTGGTTCGTCAGACTCCTCCTCGACGGCAAAGCCCGAAAAGAAAAGCTCGGACTCAAAACCGTCGACGAAAGCCGACTCCAAGGCGTCCTCGACCTGACAGACTGGACCCGCTGAGGCAAACCTGGCGCGGCTTTTGAGTCTTGATCACCGCCTTTTTGTCGGCCGGCATGCAGCGGCCCCTTCCCGTTCCGTAGGTAACGGAGCCCCATTTGAGGATTGAAGTCCTCCATCAAAACCCCGGGCGCCTCTGCGCGCCCTCGATGGAGAGCAGCCTCAAATGCCACATCAAAGTTCAGAATCCCGACCTGGGACCGGCCCTGGCGACCGGGACCCTGCGCACGACGGACCAGCCGCCTGGTCGGGCGATGACCTTTCCCGGCGCAGTCCCCATCCCAACCGAGGTGACGCTTCAGCACCGGAAGACCTGTCGGGATCCGATCGCCCATTCATGCCGAGTCTTGAGATTCCGGCGTATGAGCAGCTTCACCGTTCGCCTCTGGGGAAACGGCTGAGCGGGGCGGACGCACCAGACCCATCGACGTCGCCTGCCGCCCCTGTCGCGTCTCGCTTACGCAAGCAGTCCAAGCCCCGAAGCGTTCTCGAAGAGCGGCACCGCAAGCGCCGCTGGCTGAGGGTGGCCGCGATCGTCGCCGCGTTGATCGCCACGAAACTGGTCGTGACCGACGTTGCGACCCTACGTCGAGCGTCGGCCGAGGCAACGGCTACTTACCGGGCCGTCGTTGCCACGAAGGACCTTCCGCTGGGGCACCTCGTCGAGGCGAGCGATCTGCGCGTCGTCACGAACCGAGGCTTTGCTCCTCCGGATCAACCGCTCAGTCAACTGCGCGACGCTGAAGGAAAGGTCCTTGTCACACCAGTCCTCGCTGGAACGCCCCTTCAGTCACGGCACGTGGTGGCAATGACCCGCGGCGCTGGCCATCCGGTGCCAAATGGGAGCCGAGCGGTCGCCATCAACGCGTCGGTCCTGCCCTCTCTCGGACCGGGGTCCGTGGTCGACATCTGGGCAACATCTGATGACCCATCTACTCTCTCGTTGACAACCAAACACATCATCTCAAGTGCAATCATCCTCGATGTCACGCAAACAGACGCCGTCGGCCAAGATTTCCCGGCAATGCTCACGGTGTTGGTGCCTGAATCCGACGTACCGACACTGGTCCAGGCCGTAGCATCTGCGTCACTCGTGCTTGTCGAAGCTCCTCCGGAGGCTGCGTGCTGCAATCGATCGTTCTCGGATTCTTCCAAGGGTTGACCGAGTTCCTACCTGTCAGTTCCAGCGGGCACCTTGTAGCTATCCCCGAAATTTTCGGTTGGAGCGAGACCACAACCACTATGGCCTTGTTCCTTCACATGGGAACATTGCTCGCTGTTCTGGTGGCGTTCAGGGCGGATCTCGCAACCATCGCGGGCGTCTGGTTCAAACGCGAACTGGACCCGCACGGCTACAAGCACCTCTCCAAGATGTTGCTGCTGGCGTCGGTGCCAGCCGCGATCGCAGGGCTCGCCCTGAACAGCGTTTTCGAAGAAGTTTTTGGCGACCCAATTTGGGTATGTGTCTTCTGGCTGGTCACCGCCGCGGTGTTGGTGTGGGGCGAGCGAGTCGCCTCGACAGAGAGGCGTCCCTCCCTGGGGATCGACGAGGATTCAAGCGGCGATGTCAATTGGCGTTACGTCACTGCCCGGGCCGCACTGTTCATCGGTTGTGCTCAAGCGGTCGCCATTTTCCCCGGCCTATCGAGGAGCGGGATGACGATCATCGCCGGGTTGCTGATCGGGTTTTCTCGTCCCGCTGCCGCCCGCTTCTCATTCTTGATGTCCATCCCGATCATCTCCGGCGGCCTCTTGGTCGTAGGCCGCGACGTGATGGAGGGCTCCTTCGAACTGGGGGCCGACGAAATTGCGGGTTTCGTCACTGCCGCGGTAACCGGGTACATAGCGATTCGATTCCTGATGGACTACGTCCGCCGCCACTCCGTTGCGGTGTTTGCCTACTACCTGGTTGGAGCGGCGGCAGTGCTCGCCATCTCGATAGCCGCAAACTAGCGGCCGACCACCAGATCGCTCGTCGATCGCGCACCGCTCCAAGCGACGGAAACCACCGCTGTCGCCCCTAACGGCCGGTAAACCCATACATCGCTGCGCACCGAGTGACTGCGCCCGGGTGCGCAGCGATCCCCGACTTAAGACCCCGAGACGCTCATCGAGCTGATCAAGAGGGTCACGCCC
>JAGNEX010000029.1:0-21059 GCA_018003035.1 Acidimicrobiia bacterium | reverse complement strand
CGCTGTCGCCCCTAACGGCCGGTAAACCCATACATCGCTGCGCACCGAGTGACTGCGCCCGGGTGCGCAGCGATCCCCGACTTAAGACCCCGAGACGCTCATCGAGCTGATCAAGAGGGTCACGCCCACGGCGCTACCTGGCAGCCACACCTCGTCTGCCCCAATTTCTGAAATATCGAGCAGCATCTTCTGCAAGGTCGAGGCAATGGTCATCTCTCGAACCGGCTCTGCAAAACGGCCATCGCGGATCATCAGGCCGTCAGCACCGACAGAGAAATCTCCTGACACCGTGCTCGCACCCGAGTGCAGCCCATTCAGCGACTGCACGTACAGACCATGATCAATACCGCCGATGATGTCGTCTTGGCCGCGAGTTCCAGGCACAAGCCGCAGGGCGCGCGCCCCCACTCCCGGAGCGGATCCGTAGCCGCCACGAGCGGCCGAACCGGTCGTCCCAGCACCTGACCTACGGCCGGTATAGGAGTTGTTCAACGCGGTGGAGAACTGCCCCGCCGCGATCAGCTCGGTGCGCCTCGTCGAAACGCCTTCGCCGTCGCGACCACCGGCAGAAAAGAAGCGAGCGTCGGTCGGATCTTCGATCAAGGTCACCCCTGGTGCAGCGACCGCCTCGCCGAGCCGGTTGACGAACATCGACCGCCCCTTGATCAGCGCTTCCCCGTTGCACGCTGAAGCGATCAGGCCAATCAGCGAGGCACTCACGAGTGGATCGAACACGATCGGCATCAACCCAGAGGCGCCTTGTTTGGCCCCCAACAACCGAAGTGTCCGCTCGGCAGCGTCGTCCGCCGCCTCACTCAGGTCGAGCGTCAGCGGGCTTCTGCCGACCGTAAAGCCGTAGCCGGTCCGGGTGTCGACGCCTTCGCCCGCCATCGCTACCACCGAAGCCGACGCTGCAGATCGACGGGACCCCGAGTGGACCCCCTCGGTCGACACGATCACCGAAGTACCCACGACATCCCCGTAGGCCGACGTTTCGATTCCGCGCAGACGGGGGTCGCGCTTCAGTGTCTCTTGTTCGAGCTGGAAAGCGAGCGCCACCTTGTCTTCGGTCGGAACCGAAAGGACAGCCGAGTCATAGACGTCCAGCTCGACCGCCGGGATTTCGTTGGCGGTGGCGGCGTCGACGAGCCCAACGAACTCGTCGGGTGCGGCCCATTTGGCGTTTGCCCGGGCCTGTTCCAGCGCCTCGCGAGCGAGTGTCGGATCGAGCGAGCCGACACTGGCATAGCCCTGCCGATGGTCGCTGATAACCCGGATACCGACGCCCTCGCTGGTAGCGACAGTAAGCGAGTGCAAGTTGGCGTTGACCACGTCGACGTCGGTGTCGATCCGCGATCCGACATACACCTCGATCTGTTCGCCGCTCTTGGCAGAGCCAACCAGCGCGTCCGCGATCGAGAAGAGTTCATCCATGTTGCGTTCAGGCACTTGCGGTACCCCCAATCGTCATCCCGTTAACCCGCAAAGTGGGCTGACCCGAGCTGACGGGAACCCCTTGCCCATCTTTCCCACAAGTCCCCGCCCAGGTGTCGAAGTCGTTGCCGATGGCGTCGATCTGTTGCAGTGACGCCGGGCCGTTTCCGATCAGGTTGGCCCCGCGGATTGGAGCGGTCACCACCCCGTTCTCGATCAGATAGGCCTCGGTGATGCCAAACACGAAGTCGCCGGTCGCCGTGTTGACCGAACCGCCGGAAAGCGCCACGCAGTAAATACCGTTCTCGGTGCTAGCGATGATGTCGTCGGGGTCGGTATCCCCCGCCAACAGGTAGGTGTTGGTCATGCGGGTCATCGGCAGGTGCCGGTAGCTCTGACGGCGCCCGTTGCCGGTGGGGGCGTGGCCACGACGGCGGGCTTCGATGGCATCCCACATGTAGTCCGAAAGGATGCCGTCCTCGATAAGCATGTTTGAAGCGGCGGGGTTGCCTTCGTCGTCGATGGCGAACGTTCCCCAGCCGGTGTCAAAAGTTCCGTCGTCGACCAGGTTCACCCCCGGCGAAGCGACACGAGTACCCACCCTGTCTTTGAAGACCGACGCGTCACGCCCGACAAGGTCGGCCTCTAGCCCGTGACCGCATGCCTCGTGGAAGAGCACGCCACCAGCGCCACGCTTTAACACCACGGTCGTTTTTCCGGTCGGAGCCGGGCGCGCGTCGAGCTTGACCAAGGCCTGCCGAGCGGCTCGGCGGGCAATATCTTTCGGGTCATAGCGCTCAAGCAGCTCAAAACCGACCGTTTGACCTGGTCCCTCAAAGCCGGTCTGCAACCCGGTGTCGCCGATCGCGGTGCACTGCACCAGGAATCGCGTCCTCACCTGGTCGTCGGCGACATGGAGGCCATCGCTGTTGGCCACGATGATCGACCGCGTCGAGTCGGCGTATGCCGCTGACACCTGCGAAATGGCGTCACCTTCTGACCTTGCGGCCTCATCTGCGAGGCGTAGAGCTTCGATCTTGCGTTCGGTCGGGACCTTTGACGGCCAGTACTTGGGCTCCGGGGATCCGGCGTGGCGACGGTCGCCCAAAGCGACGGAGCGGACACCGGCTTCGGTCGCACGCGCAGCGCTCGACGCTGCCATGGCCGCCATTTCTAACCCTTCGGGCGACAGATCCGAGGTGTGGGCAAAGCCGGTGCTTTCGCCGACGACAACCCGAATGCCTGCGCCGCGTTCACGCGACGACGACAACTCCTCGATCTTGCCGTCGTCGAGGTGAGCTGAATTTGCCGCCCTGTCCTCGACAAAGACTTCCGCCCAGTCCCCGCCCCGGGCCAACGCGACCTCAAGGGTGCGATCCAGAACCGTCTGGTCGACCACGTCAATCTCCTCAATCGTCTTCGGACACCCACGGGCACCGATTCGTGAACCTCGCGACCTGCGGGGTTCACCCTTTGCGCCAACTCGGTGCGACATCCCTGCGCGGCCGGCCGTCAATCGCAGCGCCTGTTTGCGCACTATGAACACGGGCAGGCCGCCAGAGTTGTTACACGAAACCGGGGTACCGTGCGAGCAATTCCCCGTTTGACAAGCAGGCGGCACCGGCAGCCTGGTGGGTCACCCAATGAACGTCCGGTCGGTCCACAAACGGCAAACGACTGCAATCGCTGGTGGGACGCGACCTAAAATCTCACCCATCAGGCGCCCCGCTCGGCGACTCCCGCTGCGGCGACCTTCAAGACACTGGCGTGAAGCTCTCCCAGAGCGACAGCTCGCCAGACCTGCATTTCGCCCTTCGGCGAGGATGAATGAACGACTCTTTGGATTGGCTCCACGCCCCCATTTCGCGCCGTGCCCTGCTCGCGTCCGCTGCGGCGAGCGCGATTCTCGCTGCCTGCAGCCGCGGAAAGTCAAGCGATGACGCGAAGCCCGCACCTGACGCCGAGCCGATCCCGTCGCTCAACGATCATGTGCTCCGGCGTGCCACTTTCGGTCCTACAGAAAAGCTAGTCCTCGCCCTCGAGACGTCAGGCCCGAGCGCCTATCTGCAAGCTCAACTCAACCCTGCAGCGGGCGACTCCGACCAGATAGCCGAGGTGCTCGCGGGGTTCAAGACCCTTCAGCTGACCCCCGCTCAACGCCGCGAGCAGTACGCCGCCGACAACGTCCGGGGGGTGCTCAGCCAGGAACTGATGGGGGCGACGCTCGTCCGGGCGGTGCTGAGCCCCTGGCAGCTTTTTGAGGTGATGGTCGATTTCTGGTCGAACCACCTCAACATCTACCAGTCGCCTGGATTTGGCCCCTACACCAAACCAACCGACGACCAAACGGTGATTCGCGCCCATGCGTTGGGCCGCTTCTCGGACCTGCTCCAGGCGAGCGCCCAGAGCCCGGCAATGCTCGACTACCTCGACAACAAGGACTCGAGGGCAGACGGAACGAACACGCCGAACGAGAACTACGCACGCGAACTGCTCGAGCTCCACACGGTCGGCGTGGACGGCGGCTACACCGAAGCAGATATTCGCTCGGCCGCTCATGTCCTCGCCGGTTGGAGTATCGACGACGAAACCCTGAGCTTTCAGTTCCGACCGGACTGGCATGCCATGACCGGGACAGAAACCGTCATGGGCTGGAGCGCCGACGGTTTGACCGGCATCGACGCAGGTCAGTCGCTGTTGCGATATCTGGCACGGCACGAGAACACGGCACTGCACCTCTCCGAAAAGCTGTGCCGACGTTTCGTCGTCGACGATCCCAATCAAGAATTGATAAATGAGGTCGCCAGCGCCTACCTCCAGAACGACACCGACATCGCGGCGACCGTAGCAGCCATCTTTGCAAGCCGAGATTTTGCCGGATCGAGACGACGCAAGGTGCGCCGCCCATTCGAGATCGTCGCAGCGAGCCTCCGATCAGTCAACGCCCAGTTCGATCCCGCCAAGGCTCGTGAGCTGGGAGAATGGTCGCAGTTCGTGCTGACCTCGATGGGCCAGCCGCTGTTCAAATGGCCGCCTCCGAACGGTTATCCGGACACTGCGACAACATGGATGAACGCCGGGGCGATGTTGATGCGATGGAACTACGCCCAGAATTTGGGGGCAACCACCCAAGGAGTCTTCGTCGTCGATTGGGACGCTTTGGCTGCTGACACCGACGCCGACGACATTGCCGCTGCAGTCGACTCGCTTTCACGACGACTCGCCCTGTACCCACTATCCGCGCGCGAACGCGAAGCCTCGATCACCTATTTGGAGGGGATTTCGTCGACCGGCGTCGACCAGAACCGACTCGTGCGATCCGGCGCAGGCCTGCTGTTAGGTAGTCATGGCTTCCAACTCCGATAACCCGGTCCTCGTCCATTTGTTCATGCGCGGCGGGATGGATTCCATCAGCGCGTTGGTCCCCGCTGGCGATCCGAACTACCGCACCGCGCGCCCCACCAGTTCAATCCCTGAGGACAAGCTGATCCAGATCGATCAGACCTTCGGTTTTCACCCTGCAATGGCAGGCCTGGCCGAGCTCTACTCGGCCGGCGAGCTCGCTATCGTCCACGGGCTCGCCAACCCGTCCGAGGTCCGTTCGCATTTCGACGCGCAGGACGATGTGGACCGTGGTTGGCCCGGAAACACCAGCGAACTCACTGGCTGGATGGCTCGAACGGCAAACGCGATGACGCCCCGTGAGATCCCGGCGTTTGCGATCGGCAAGATGATGCCCCGATCGCTGTGGGGCTTGCCGTCGGCGGTCGCGGTACCGTCACTTTTCGGCTTCCGTATCCGAGATCTATCACAGCAAAATAGCCCGCTAGCTGCAGCTTTCAGCACGATGTACACGTTGGACGAGCCGGACGTGGCCGCCGCGCAGGGACAGCGGACGCTCGCGCTACTGCAGCGTTTCGGCACGATCAACGGCTCTGCCGACACCCCGGAGCGCTACGGCGGATCCGATATCGGCCATGACCTGTGGCAGGTCGCTCAACTACTGAACAGCGACCTCGACGTGGGTTTGGTCGCCGTCGACCACAACGGCTGGGACTTGCACGCCCAGATGGGCTTCTGGAACGAAGGCCGAATGCAGACCCAGATCAACCACCTGTCGACGGCACTCACCGCGTTCTGGGCGGACATCGAGGCCAAGCGAGACTCGGTCGTGGTGGTGTGTGAGTCCGAGTTTGGTCGGCGGATCGTCGAGAACAACTCCCAAGGGACCGACCACGGCGATGCATCGGTCGGGTTGATTTTGGGGACCTCGGTAAACGGTGGAAGGTCCTTCGGACAGTGGCCGGGGCTCGACCTTGATCCCACGGCGGGGATCGCTCGGACTACCGATTTTCGATCGGTCCTCTCCTCGGCGCTGGTGAATCATCTGGGACTGGGCTCAGCGATCGAAACCATCCTCCCGGAGTTCTCTCAGAGTGAAGATCCGGTCGCGCAATTATTCGCCACCGCGTGAGGCGTTCACCACTATCCGTGCTCAATAAACGACATGACCCACTTTTTCGCCACTGGTTGCATTTCTTCACGGAGAATGCAATGATGACGGAATCAACGACCCCGTGGTCGTAAGTATTTGAAATATCGCGACGCAGACCTCATGGGATGCGTCAGTCTCGGGCCGGTACATGCTGGCCGAGAGGCAAGGGGCTCACCGCCGGAAGTGACGTCGACCGTTCTCGCACGAGAGGCGTCACGCACACCCACAACCCGCCGCACCCGTGCCGGCGCTGAGCCCCTGCCACTTTTATCGAAGGCACTCGGACCACCGGGTGCCTTCGATCGCGTCTGGACACAAACGGTCGACGACCGGTCACCAACGGGTCTCAGCCGCGCACGGGCGCGCTTAAACAGGCGGAATCGCGAAGAGACGGCCGCGGGGAAGAGCTAGGTCAGCGCCAGGACGGCACGCGCTCCAACAGGTAGCGGCTGACGTCCATGCAGCGATCGAGCACGGTGCACAAGTTTTCGTCACCCCGAAAGACCTGCAGGAGCGAGAGGCGATGCTTGGCCACGACGGTCAGCGCACGCTCAGGGGCGTCGGTCACCTCGTGGAATGAGTCGATCGCCGAAACTTCGACCGGCAGGTCAATCCCGCCGATACCGGCGAGATCTGTTGCGACCACGAGCAAATCGGGACTTTCGGCCAGCGGCGGCATCATCCAGGTAAACGCCAGCGGAAAATGGAAGGCGTCCGGCGGGTCTTCGTCTTCGTTCAACACGAGGATTGCGTCCTCAAAGCCGAGCAGCGTGCGCGGATCGACTTCGATCGCGAGGTGCAGGTCGACCGGGCCGCCACAACCCTCTTCGGGGTGGAGGTCTACTTCCCAACTCTGTCGTAGCGAGTACGTCTCCAAGAAGTGGCGCTCGTCGTGCACATGGAAGCCATGCTCGACGGCGTGGTCCTTTAAGTCGGTTACGTATCCAGCTACATCGATAACGGCCACTGAGGCTCCTGGCGAGGCTGCGCACGGTTGTACTCGAACGATGAGGTTAACGTTCGAGGCCCCCCCGAGCCCGGTCGTCAAAGTTTTCGTCGACATTTGAACGACGGACCCGCGCGAGACCATAGGACCGCATCAGAGCAGGCATCGCCGCCTACAGTTGCCGGATGTGTCCGTGGCCTGCCGTTAAGGCGTGAGTAGCAAACGTCCGGCAGTTCTTCGTGAACCGCCGTGGTCAGCAATCCGCCTTCTCGTCACCGTCGCCATCGTCGGCGTTCTGGCTTGGAAGCTCAGCTCCGGTGAAGTCTTCCCGTCAGACTTTTCCCGCAACGACCTCATCTGGGTGGTTGGGGGCCTCATCTCCCTCGAAGCCGGCTACGCACTGGCCGGTTGGCGGTGGCAGCTCGTCCTCGGCTTGACCGGCCACTCTCGTCCTCTGGGGCGCCTGTGGTCGTACCTGCTTGCCGGGCTGTTCGTCAGCAATTTTCTGCCATCTACCATCGGCGGCGACGTCCTGCGAGTGACCAGACTCTCAAAAGACATCGACTCGACGGAAACAGCATTTGCATCGGTAGCGATCGACCGACTCTGTGGCTGGGCTGTCCTCCCGGTCATCTCCGCGATTGGGTTCATCCTCGACCCCGAACTCCTTTCGCTCGGCAGGGCGTCGCACGTGTCGCTCATCTTGTTGATCGGAGCCCTCGTTGGCCTTGGGGCGGTCCTCGCTATGGCAGCGAGTTCGCGCCTCGCTGGTCGCTTTGAAGGGCACGCAGGCTGGCAGCGTTTCATCGGCGCCGTTCACACCGGCGTACTCGAGATGCGCAGGCGGCCCGCAGCGGCGCTGAAGATCGCCGCTGTCACCGCCGTGTTTCAGTTGACCAATGTCGTGGCGTTTGGGTGTGCCTGTCGAGCCCTTGGAGTGCAGGTGCCCACGGCAGCATTGTTAGCCTTCGTGCCCGCGGTGAACATTGCCCAAGTCCTGCCGATCTCCTTTGGGGGTCTCGGCCTTCGTGAACTCGCCCTGATGATCTTTTTGAAGCCATTCGGGGTGAGTGAGGGCACAGCTACAGCGATCGGGCTGATCGTGTACGGGATGACCCTGATCGCTAGCTTGGTGGGAGCACCGATGTTCATGATGGGTGGCGGCAAACGCTCTTCGACATCGTCCGTTCGGACCCATACCGTGACCTCCGAATCCGCTGACGGTCTTCACATGGAGCAACCAGATGGCCCAACCGCCAACTGAGGGGAACGCCAGCCCTGCGGGCGCCGACTCGAACCCGACCGGCACCCTCCAGAGCGCCTCGCAACACGATACGGCCCTGCCCGTTGTGCCCACCTCGTCGAACGACGGCGGAACGCCTGACGCACCCGACAGCACCGGCGATAACGGCAGCAAGGGCACCTTCGGGGTGCGGGTCCTCAAAGATGGCCGGGTATTGCGTTGGTGGGTCGAAGCGCTTACGGTGCTCGGCTTCTACACGGTCTACACCGTCATCCGAAACTCCAATGAAGGCTCCGAGGCCGAAGCGTACAAACACGCTATGAGCTTGATCGACCTTGAAAAGGCGATGCGGATCTTCCACGAGCAGCAGCTCCAAGAGTGGGCCCTGAACTTCCGGCCGCTTGTGATCGCCATGAACTACTTCTATGGCTCCCTTCACTTCATTGTCACCGCCGGCGTCATCGTGTTCCTGTTTCGCCGTCATCCCGAGCATTACCCCAGGTGGCGCAACATTTTTGCCCTCTGCACGGCGGGCGCGTTGATCGGTTTTGTGACCTGGCCGCTCATGCCGCCCCGGTTGCTGCCGTCGGATTGGGGCTTTGTCGACACCCTGGCGAAGTACCCGACGTTTTGGACCTTTAACTCGGGCACGATGTCGAAGGTGTCCAACCAGTACGCCGCCATGCCGAGCCTTCACTTCGCCTGGTCGAGTTGGTGCATGTGCGCGTCGGTGCCGTTCATCAAACGGACGTGGGCTCGGCGACTGATGATGTCCTACCCCTTTTGGACGTTGACCGCCATTGTCCTGACCGGCAATCACTACATCCTCGACGCTGCTGGGGGCGCGGTGCTGTTCCTCGCTGCCTTCGTGATCGGCACCCTGTGGTCGCGTTGGTGGGCAAAGCACAGCCCGACAGTGACGGCCAACAAGGCCAACGCGAACGCTTAAGGGACGGCCCACGTGCGTCGACTGACGACGGTTGGGTGCAGCCGTCAACGCTTCGACTCAGGCCCGGCGACTAGCTAGCTGCAAGGGCGACGCGTGCTTATTGTTCGGTGCCCCCGGGGGCCAGGAGCTCAGCGTCGACCTCGTCTGTCAACGCTTCTGCACCGAGTTCTTCGACTGCTCGCTCCATGATCCCGACCGCGACGTCCCAGACGGTCTGGTCTGCGATCGACAGGTGGGCGCCACGGCGACGCACCAAGGCCAGCCGCCGAGGGGGCATCCCCGAAATAGCGAAGGTGCGGACCCCTTCTTCACCCCGCGGAGCAGCGGTCTGAGGCAGGATCGTCACCGCCCTGCCAGATCGCACGATGTCGGTGATGAGCCGCACGCCTTCGACTTCGATCGGAACCGACACGGTGACGCCCTGATTTCTTGCAGCGACTTCGACTTCCCGTCGAACAGGGTTTCCGCTCGGCGGCAGCGCCAACTGTTGGGTTGCAAACCAGGCGACGGGTATCGGCGGTTCGGGCACTTCAACGTCGGAAGCGACGACGGCGACGAACGCCTCTTCCAAAATGTCTTGTTTGGTCAACTTGTCCGACGCGTACTGCGACGTGATCACAGCGACCGACAATTCGTCGTCGAGGACTTCGCGGGCCAAACGCTCCGATGGGCCTTCTTCAATCTTGAGTTGAATGCCCGGTGCCCTGCGACGTAACTCCCCAACGAGTTGTGGGACCAGCCACGGGCTTGCGGTACCGACCACACCAAGGCTGGCGTGTCCGGTTTCGAGTTCGAGCAACATCGAGACGTCGTCCCGAAGCGCTGCGACTTCGCGACGGATGTGTCGCGCTCGCCGAAGGACCACCTCGCCGAACTCGGTGGGCGCCGCCCCCCGTCGCCCACGCACAAACAAGGGGACACCAAGTTCGGTCTCAACCTGACGTACCTGTTCAGACACGTTGCTTTGGACCGTAAAGAGCCTTTCGGCAGCAGCGGTAAAGCTTCCAGTTTCGGAAATCGCCAGCAGTACGTCGAGGTGACGCAGGTCGATGCTCATTCGGATTTTCCTATTCGACGGGGAATTTCTTGGCGGAGTTTTCGAATTCCACCGGGGTCGACCGCTTGCCTGCAGGGGAAGTCGCGCGGAGTATTTGCTATCACGCCCTCTGCGCGTATGCCGTGTTGCGACACCGCTTTCGCGGATAAAACCGCTGGTAAGCGGGTTACGGAGACGGTTGGCGAACCCAACCTCAATTTTGTGTGGACAATTTGCTTCAGCTAAGCATCTGCCTGCGTGATGGCATCCATCGATATTAGCTGTTTGAAAGAAAACGTTACGCGCGATTGAATTGCTTGCAGAAGAACGCACCCGGTTAGCACCCACTGCGCAGGCGGCGTTCTCACCTCCACGTCAGATGACGAAGCCGTGAGTTGCGGAGCACGAGATGCAATTGACATTCCTGAAGCACACCGACGACACCACCTGGATGTCCGACGCTGCTTGCCAGAGCCAAACCAACCTATTTTTCCCACCCGCCGGAGAGCGCCCAGAGGCCCGGGCAGTTCGCGAATCTCGCGCACGTGCCCTCTGCCACACCTGCACTGTGCTCGCACCTTGCCGTGAATTTGCCCGACACAACCGTGAGTACGGTTTCTGGGGCGCCGAAAGCGAAGAAGAGCGGGCAGCAGCAGGTTTCCGTGTGGACATGCCCGTCGGACGTGTCGCCCGCTACCCCCGCGGCAATGGCAAGCCGGTACGCCCCCGTATCCGTATCGCCTAGATCGCACAGCCCGTCTCGGGCACGAGTACCCCCTGAGGCCTCGGCAACTCGCCGGGGCCTCTGCGCGTCCGGGTACTCTTCGGCGATTACCTCAACGTCAGGACAGGGCGAACATGACCGAACGGACCTGGGAACGCAACCTTGACGGACTGGATCTGGACCAGTCTGGCGACGTGATCGGCGAACTGCTCGACACCGACGGCGGCAGACTCACCGCCCGTCTCATCGCCGGCGGCCGTTCCAACCTGACCTACGGGTTGACCGACGGGGATCGCAAATGGGTCCTGCGACGTCAACCGCTGGGTCATGTGCTGCCGACCGCGCACGATATGGCCAGAGAATTCAGGGTCATCAACGCTCTCACCCCCACCGACGTGCCCGTGCCGACCGCGATCACCCTGGTTGAGGATCCGGCGGTGATCGGCTCGCCGTTCTACCTCATGGACTTCGTCGACGGGCGTTCCCTGCGGACTCTGGACGAGGTGGCCGACTGGTCCGAGGCCGATGGTCGAGCCTGTTCGAACGAGCTGATCGGCGTACTGGCTGGGATTCACCAGGTCGAACCGGACCGGGTGGGGCTCGGCGACTTCGGCCGTCCCGATGGCTACATGCAGCGCCAGGTCGGAAGATGGGCCAAACAATGGGAGCAGAACGCCACCCAAGAACTGCCCCAAGTCGACGACCTGATCGCACGTCTTCAAAACGCCGTTCCCGCCACTAGCGACGCCACCATCGTTCACGGCGACTACCGCCTCGATAACACGATGATCCACCCGACCGATCCGGGAAAGGTTGTGGCGGTCGTCGACTGGGAAATGTCGACGCTCGGTGATCCCCTCGCCGACCTCGGTCTGTTGATGCTCTATTGGGGCGACGTGAGTGGAGCAATCGCCGCTGGTGGCGCGCCGGCAACGTCCGCACCCGGGTTCCTGACCGCCGCGGAGGTGGCCGAGACCTACTCCCGGATCTCTGGACGTGACCTCAGCCAAATCGACTTCTACACGACGTTCGCTCACTTCAAGCTGGCCGTCATCCTCGAAGGGATCCACAAGCGGTTCCTTCAGGGCCAAACCGTCGGTGATGGGTTTTCTCAGATTGGATCGCTCGTCCCGTTGTTGGCCGACGCCGCACTCGAGATCGCCAACAATTCGTCACTGGCAGGGTTGCGCGCAAGGTCGTGACCGAGGTCCCAAACGGGCGACGGGTCGCTTGGCTGGTCGCTACTGGAGGGGCGCTGGGCGCCCTCACCAGAGCCGGTGTCGGCCAGGCCCTGTCTGAGATTTCAGCGCCAACAGGGTTTCAACTTCAGTTAGCCAGCGTCGTGGTAGTCAACCTGATCGGGGCGCTGGCCCTCGGGGTCCTCAACTCGGTCGCCGGACCAGACCGACGCCTGCGTTGGGGGGTCGGCTTTTGCGGGGCCTTCACCACGATGTCAGGCCTTGCTGCAGTCGCTTATGACGCGCCAGCCGCGTCGGACACACCTGCATCCCTCGATCCAGTGGTCGCCGTCGCGGTGGCCATGTTCATCACGGGCATCGGAATTTATTGCGTCCGGATTGGCGGACAACTCTCCGGCCGACGCAGAGCGGCTCGTCGAGCGGCAGGACGAGAGACCTCCGACCATGAACCCCGGTAGCCCTGGCTGGTACGCCCTCGTGGGAACCGGAGGTGCCCTCGGCTCGCTACTGCGGTGGTACGTCACCACCTGGGCGAACCGGCGCGGCCCCCACGGGTTTGCCGCAACCGTCGTGGTAAACCTCGTCGGATCGCTGACCCTCGGCGTGCTGACCGCTCACGACCTCGGTGCCGCTCCTGCGGCCTTTGCTGCCGTGGGCCTATGCGGCGGACTTACAACCTTTTCGACGCTGGCCTTCGAACTAGCGACTCGCCCGGGCAGACTGAGATCGACCCTGCTCGGCAGCGTCACTGCCCTGGCTGCCTTTGCCATCGGAAGATGGTTGGGATAGAAGGCGTGTCTCCGTTGCACGTGGCGGCGCCGAGCCAAGTTTCAAGGTGATCCATGGAAACAATCCGCTGGAACGTAGAAGAACTCGGCAAAAGGCCGGTTTCGCGCCTGCCGACCATCCTGGTCGCTGCTTTTCGCGGATGGAACGATGCGGCAGAGGCTGCGACCCAGGCGGCGAAGACCCTCCGCGACTGGAGTTCCGCCAAGGCGCTTGGCGTGTTCGACTCGGAGACGTACTTCGACTTCCAAGCGGTCCGACCCGAGATGGTTTTGCGGGACGGTGTTATCCGCTCGGTGGCCTATCCCGGTATCAGCATCTACGGCGGCACCCTGTCTGACCGCGAAATCATCGTGGTCGAGGGTCCCGAGCCGTCGTTACGCTGGCCGATGTTCTGCGATGAATTGGTGACCTTGGCCGATGTCTTTGATGCGTCTCTGGTGGTCACCTTGGGTGCGCTGCTCGCCGAGGTCCCCCACAGCCGCCCTGTGTCGATTACGGGCGGCGCGTCGCGTGAGTTGGCGGGCAGCTTCCCCGCCCTTTCTGGCACGTACACCGGCCCTGCTGGCATCGTGTCGACCGTGCTGGAGAGCTGCCAACAACGCCAACTACCTGCGCTGTCGATCTGGGGTGCAGTGCCCTCGTACGCACATGAGGGCCCAAATCCCAAAGTAACGCTGGCTCTGCTCGACAGTCTGCAGGAGGCCTGCGGTCTGATCCTTCCCGACGAATCTGGCAGTTACACCCAGTTACGGGTCGCGGCAGCGAGCTGGGAGGAGCGGGTCAACACCTCTGTCGCAGAACACGACCAGGCGAGCCGCTACGTCCAACAGCTTGAAGAGAGCTACGACGACCGCGTTGAGAGCGCTGCCAGCGCCAACCAGGGAATCGTGGAAGCTTTCGAGGACTACCTCGCCAACCGCCCCGACCTGTTCGGTGGGGGTGGAGGTTCCGAGCTTCCGGGTTTGGACCCGACCAGGGCAATCTTCGATGACGAGCGCCCAGATGACAACGGCCCAGATGACGACGGCCCCGTCGACCACCCAGAGGAACGCGAGTAGATCAACTCCGCCCACTTCGGAGCGCGGCGATTCGCGGCAGGCCTAGAGTTCGGCATGGCTTCAGGACATCTCAGCGAAGGGCCGGTACCCGCAGACACGACGTGCTGCGGACTCAGTCGGCCCCTGACCTACACCGAGGTGGACTCCATCTTTGGGGCAATCGCAACCGCGTCAGCCGGACCCGGCGGACTGACTCGTATGCAGGGCAACGTTGTAGATGCGATCTGTCTCGCTCTGAACGGCCGCCACTTCGATGCCACGTCTGCGCCCGGCGTCTCACCCGCTGACCTCGCCAAAGTCATCACGGTCAACGGCTTTCCGGTCGTTTTTCGGGAGCGCATCGTTCGTTACATGGGCCTTGTCTCGCTGCTCTTGAACCCGCTCCCCTCGCACGTGGTCGACAACATTGAGCGGTACGCCGACGCACTAGGCCTTGCCGGTATGTGCGACGCGGTTGTCGCGCGCGTTGGCACCAAACGGCAGGACGCGATGCTCACCGACTTCGCGCGGAACGGCTACGCCCGGGAGTTCGTGGCGCAGGGATACGAGCGGGCGCTGCACGCATCGACTGCCGAGGTCGGCCATGGTTGGGGGTTTGCCGACCATGACGCGGAGCTAGCGGAACGCTGGCAGGCGCTCGAGGACTGTCCGACTGGGTCGCTCGGCCGTGATGTCTTTGACTTCTATCGGTCACGGCAGTTCGTCGTGCCGGGACTCCCCGGTTCGGCGCCGCCCCTTCTGGCTCAGCACGACTGGGTTCATGTGCTCGCCGACTACGGAACACGGGTCGACTGCGAGATCGAAGTCTTTGCGCTCATCGCAGAATCCGACGATGACCCGGCGGGCTTCAGCCTTCTCGCAATGATTCTGGGCCTGTTTGAGACCGGCACGATCGACGCCGCCGCGGGGATCTTCGAAGCGGACGCAGGCCACCTCGAAGATGAGGCGATGGCAATCCGGCTCGCAGACGCGCTCCGGCGAGGGATTTCGGCCACGAAGCCCGACGGAACCCGCGACGGCGGACTGCTGACCATCGATTGGTTTGACTACGCCGATCGGCCTACCCACGAGATGCGCCAAAGGTGCCGGATTCCGTTCAAGTCGGGGGCAGCGTTGCGCGCCGGAAGTCCGTCAACGTGGTCCTTGACCGGCCTATCGGCCTACCAGATGGCTCACTGCGACCTGACGCCATTCGCCGAACACCGCAGCATCGACTCGCTCAGCAATCTGTAGATCGGCGGGGTGTGCTCTTCGGTACTCCCGAACCCCGTACCCCCGTCTGGACAGGCAGCGTTCGCGCGGTTCTAGTGCGCCCTGATCAACAGATCCCAAAGCTTGGTCGAGAGCCACAGCGACTCGGTATCGACCCGTTCGTTCTCGCCGTGGAACATGGCGCCGTACTGTTCAAAGGTGATGTTCTGAGAGAACATGCCGAACCCGTAGGCGACCGAGCCCGCCCTCCGGAAGAACCTCGCATCGGTCGCCCCGACCGTCAGGTACGGCACGTTGACCGCACCCGGAGCAAGCACGTCGGTTGCTTTCTGGCACAGGTCCCAGAGCTCGGTGTCGACCGGCGAGGCGGACGACACCGCCTCGGCATGCGTCGACAGGGTGACGTCGGCGGCCAGGTCGCCAAGTGCTTGGAGAACAACATCCCGGACCTCTGACGACGTCTGTCCTGGCAAGCTGCGGACGTCTAGCTCAATTTCGACGGTGTCGGGAATGACGTTTGTCTTGCTGCCCCCATGCACCACCGTCGGCGTCATCGTCAGATGTGTGCATGCATGAATCTGGCGAGCAAGAGCGACCTCAGGCAACCAGGCGACCAGTTCATCGATCGAATCAGGGTCTAACAGCGCGGGCCCGATCGGCCCGTCAAAACCCGCAGCCTCAACAAAGCGTCGCCACGGTTCGGTCAAGGCGACTTTTGGTGTGAATTCGGCCAGCCGGCGAATGCACTCGGCTGCCTTGACCAGGGCATTATCGGTTCGGAGCGGCTGTGAACCATGCCCGGGCGAACCCTTCACCACAATGGTGAACCAGTGAAAGCCCTTTTCACCCACGATCACCGGGCGTAAGGGGCCCGATCCGACGTCCATCGGGAAACCGCCAGCCTCGGTGAGCACATGGTCGGCTCGAAAGTCCTGCGCCGCCCCATCGGTGAGATATTCGGCCCCCGCATGAGAGCCTGCCTCCTCGTCGGCGACGGCCACGAAGGTCACGTCACCTGCTGGTGCCCAACCGGTGGTAGCCGCACGGCGCATGGCCACCGCCATCGACGCGGTCAGGTTGAGCATGTCCACCGCGCCCCGGCCCCAGATCATCCCGTCCACCAGGGCGCCGCCAAAAGGATCCTCTTGCCAGTTCGCAGCATTTGCGGGCACAACGTCGGTGTGACCGATCAGCAGAAGGCTCGGAGCCGTCGAGTCGGTACCTTCGATCCGAGCGGCGAGCGACCCCCTCCCCGGAACCGGTTCATACACCTCGATGGGAAGGTGTGAGCCGCCGAAGTAGTCGACGAGTGTCGCCACGTTGCGACTTTCGTGCCCGGAACCTGGTGTCCCGTCGTTGACACACTCATTCCGGATCATCGCTGAGAGAAGTTCGGCGACCTCTCCGGTCACGACCGTTTCGTCTCGGTCTTCGAACGACGTCCTCATGTGGCGGTCCCGTCGTTATCGGGCGAGCCAGCTCCACCTGGGTCAGACACGGTGATGGTTGCCGGCCGCGGGGCTGCCAGCCGGTAGATCAGCTCACCGTTCTCTCGCCAGACTTCAGCCTGGTGTTCGCAGCGCAAATGTTCCAGGTGGGCATACGTCTCGCTCTGGGCCATCATTCCCCAGTGCCGCTCCGAAAAGAGCTGTTGAGAGAACTGTTCGACGGTCGCGGGTCCGATCTCGGCACCGATCCGCACCGTACGTTCGATCCGGTCTTCGTGGTGCTCGATGATCGCGACACAGCGCTCCGCGAGCGAGTCAAAGACCAACCCGTGCGCTGGTAGGGCCGAGGACGTTGGCCCGAGGTCAGCGACGTGACGGAGCGAGTCGATATAGGACTGCAACGGGTTCTCCGTGGCGGCCATTCCGGAGACATGCGGAGTGATCGTCGGCAACACGTGATCGCCAACGATCATGGTGTCGCCAGCTTCGTCAAAGAGACAAACATGGTCCAGGGTATGACCGGGTGTGTGCACGATCCGCCACGGTCGGCCCGCCAGCTCGATCGCCTCGCCTGCGACGAGTGGAATGTCTGCCGTCGGAATGCGGAAACGATTGGGAGCGATCATGGCCCCCGCGCTCATCGCGACATACCAAGCCTTGGGCGGCCCAACGAAATCGTTGTTCCATGGCGATTTGAAACGCCAATGACTGACACCAGCGAGCCGTTCGGCCCACCAGCGATCCTCAGACGTCGCCCATCGTCTCGCCCGCTCGGATGGGCTGCTTTTCCTCCAGCTACGGTCGGCAGACGGCAGGTCGAGCACGCGCTGACCGTCGCGAAGCTGGCTTGCCATGTCGACGGTGTCGCCGTCGCTGACCGGCGTGTGGACCTCGGGCGGCACGCCGAAATGTGGGTGCACCGCAATGCGCGCCCCCGAATGGCGTTGCACCCGTAGCGCCAGCCCGAAGTGATCGATGTGCCCGTGGGTCACGATCACCGTGTGAACGTCACCCAACGAAAATCCGGCAAGGCGGAGGCGCGCCTTGAGCGCCTTGTAACTCGACGGGTTGGGCATTCCCGGGTCGATCAGCGCGATCCCTCGACGATCGACAAAGCCATAACAATTGACGTGCCGCAGTCCGGGCAGCGCAACGGGAAGCTGCATCCGAAGTACGCCGGGGGCCACCTCGTCAACCGATTCGACGGCCGGTTGAGCTTCTTGCCGCACCGGTTTACTCAAAGCGTTCTCCTGTTCACAGGTCACCGGACTCTTCGCCGGGCGCCGTACGCCAGGTGGGCTGCCGAGGGAGATCGAACGTCGGGGTCACCGCCACTCCATCGATCGCTTCAAAGGCGAGGTCAACCCAACGGTCTCGTCCGGCGAGGGGCGACGGTAACGCGTCCCTAGCAAAGAAGCCGACGGCAGAGGTCTCTAGAGGATGGGGACAGAGGTCGCCGCCCACCAACTCACAGTGGAACAGCAGCGAGTACAGCGCCAGACCGCCAAACCCAAGCCTCAAGCCATCGAGCACGCCGATTAGGGCCCGAGGTTCGGCGATGATGCCGGTCTCTTCGAAGACCTCTTTGGCCGCTACTTCAGATGGCGAGTAGCCGATATCGGCCCAGCCAACCGGGTACAGCCAGATACCCGAGTCGGCGCGTCGAGTGAGAAGGATTTCGCCGCGATGGTTTCCCACGATGGCGGCAACAGCGACCTTGGGCGTCGGATACCCAGCGACACCTGGTTCGATGCTGTCCGTCCAGGCTTGGTAACGGTCCTCTGCCTGCACTCCACTTGCCGAGGCGGCGATATCGGCGGCGACCTTGAGGACCTCGTCGAAGCGTTCGCGCTCGTACAAGCTTTCGGTGAACGCCAGCCCTGCCCGGGCAACCCCGGCCAGGGTCTCGGACCAGCGGTGCAGGGTATGAATGTCAGGGGTGCCACGTTGGGGCAGATCAGACATGGGCTAAGCCTAACCTCGGCCTGGCCGATATCGAACCGAGTCGACTCCCTATGCAGGTGCGCGCAGCATCCGGCTGGGTTGAACCGATCGCCAGGTGTTTGGCCGCTCAGAACTCGAAGTGCCTGACGAGCCGAAGCCGTCGGCATGGCCGATCCCTAGGCGGCATGCACAGGGCTGTCATCAATTGCCGACAGCAGACCTCGCCGGAGTCGTTCCACATCATCCCGATCGGACAGCGAGGTGCCGTCTGCATGGCGCACATAAAAGGTGTCGACTACGTGGTCCCCGAGCGTCTGTACCCGGGCGAGCCGTACGTCGAGCGACAGGTTGCTGAACACCTCGGCCATCCGGCTCAGCAAGCCGACATCGTCATTGCCGTGCACCTCGACGACCGTGGCAAAGTCCGAAGCTCCGTGGTCGACGAGGACACGCGCCTTTTCCGGCGGCGCGGTCGCTCGCCGCATCGATGCTCGCCGTGTCGCAATGCGCGCCCGCAGCGCGTCGGTCATGCCGTGCTCGAAGGCGTCGAGCAGCTCCGCGGTCACCTTGCGACGTCGGCTCTCATCTTCGAGACGGTCGTGCGGGCCGATGACCTCGTACGTCTCTACGGCGGTACCACGAGAGGTCGAAAAGCCCGTAGCGGACATGATTCGAAGCCCGTTTGCTGCCATCACACCGGCAACGGCAGCGAGGAGGCCGCCCCGGTCAGCGGCGACAATCATGCATTCGAACATCGAATCGATCCCTGCGGGGCTCTTCCTCCAGCGGACACCCGGGGGGCCTTTCGCCAACATCTCGGCATGGATCGCCATCGTGTCGACCGTCGTGTGCGCCACATAGGAGCGAGGTAGATGGTCGATCAGTCGTTCGGCAGCCTCAGCTCCGATCTGCTCGGAAAGTGCCGCGATTCTGTCGCTCGGGTCGGTACCGATCATCGTTCCATCGCCCATCAAACGATGCGTCTTTACGTACAGCTCACGAACGAGCATCGCTTTTGAAGGACCCCACGCGCTGGCACCGGTGGCGGTCGAATCTCCAACCGTCAACAGGTACAAGAGGTCGAGGGTTTCTTGGTCTCCGACCAGGCGGGCAACCTGAGCGACCGGCGCCTCCTCCGACAGATCGCGGCGGGTCGCAACGTCTGGCAACAGCAAATGCCGCCGGACGCAGAGCCGGATCACCGCTGTTTCGTCGGCCGAAAGTCCACAGCGAAGCGCGATCACCTCGGCAACCTCGGCTCCCACAAGAGAGTGATCGCCAGGCATCCCTTTGGCAATGTCGTGAAGCAAGGCCGCCCAAGCCAACAGGTGTGGCCGGGGCAACGAGCGGGCCACATCTCCGTCAAAGCCGGGGTCGTCGAAGAGCTTTGTGCATTCGACGACTGCCTCGAGGAGGTGGCGATCGACGGTATAGCGGTGATACGCGTTGCGCTGGGGCAGCGAACGCAGACGGTCCCATTCGGGCAAGATCTGGGCGAACACGCCGGCATGAGCGAGTTCTTCCACCGCGTCGACAAGACCTGGCCCCGAGTTCAGCAGGTCTTCGAACTGGACCCGTCCACCCGCGTTCCACTGCGGCGATCCGCAGTCTTTGAGCGACAGGGCTGACCCTCGGTCGATGTCGATCCGCTGCTTGGATGCGACGACGGCGAGTCGCAGTGCCCACTCGGCGTTTCGGGGTGCGGTCTCAGGCAGAAAAGCGCGCCCGTTCTCGACCGGGATCCCGTCGACCAGTACAGGTTTGGACTTGCGCCGGAGCCGCGACGACGCGACCAGACGCTCCATCTCGTCCCACAGCTCGTCGGTGATCCAACGAGTTGACTGGCCGGACGCAGCGATCCTCTTCATCAAGATGTCTGCCGTCGGCACTCCGGTGAGCTCCGCGACACTGTCTTGATCTTGAAGAAGAAGCCGGTCAGAACGCCGCCCACTGGCGCGGTGGAGAGCGACGCGGGCGTCGAGCAACGTGGTCCGAGCCGTATTGATCAGGCGAACGTCCCCGGGATGTAACAGACCCCTGTCGACCAACACATCGAGCTCGATGGTTGAATCGATCGGGCTCAGCCGCTCGCGACAGATCTGAGCAGCCCACTCGACCGAGTGGATGTCGCGCAGGCCACCACGGCTCGACTTGAGGTCCGGTTCGAGAAGCTGGCCAAGCACCCCGTTCGCTTCTGCGCGGGTCGTCAGCCCATCGTGTAACCCACGGACGATGCGACGTCGATGTTTAGCCACCACCTTCGAAGCCTGGTCGAGCAGCGCTTGGGTCAGCGTCGGATCCCCGGCCAAGTGTCGCACCACCAGCATTGAGGTGAGCACTTCGTTATCGTCGGAGGCCAACGGGGCAATGTCTTTCAGGTTGCGGGTCGCGTGTCCGACGGTCAGACCCACATCCCACAACGGGTACCACATCGCCTGGGAGTACCCGTCGTCGGTAACCCCATCAGCAAGCAACAACAACACGTCGACATCCGATGCCGGACACAGCTCGCGACGGGCATAGGAACCCAGGGCTACCAGGGCTGCCTTCGGTGAAGGCAGCCCCTCAAAGCACTCGATCAG
>JAGNEX010000028.1:27500-29971 GCA_018003035.1 Acidimicrobiia bacterium | reverse complement strand
GCAATGGTCGAGTAGGCCGTTGCCATTTCGAGCGGTGTGACCTCGTTGGTGCCCAGCACGGCTGAGTAGTAGTCGCCGAGCGGCGAATCCCGGATCCCCAGGTCACGTGCGACTTTGTTGACCTTTTCGGGTCCAAGGTCATACGCGAGTCGTGCATACACCGTGTTCGTCGACGACGCCGTGGCGGCCAGGAGGCTCTGGGAGCCTCGTCCGGATCGGTCGTAGTTCTTTGGGCACCAATCTTCTTGTCCCGGAACTTTGAAGCACACCTCGGCAGGGGCGGGGTAGACGGTGTTCAGCGTGTCGCCATTCTCGAGCGCCGCAATGAGGGCGAAGATCTTGAACGACGATCCCGATTGACGTCGGCCGTTGGTTGCCAAGTCGAACTTGGCGTTCTCATCGTCGATGTTGAAGAAGTTGTCTCCTCCGACGAGCGCTCTCACGTTCCCGGTGAACGGTTCCATTGCGACAAGAGCAGCGGACGGGTACGAGTCTTTGTCCAGGATCTTCTTGACCGCCGCTTCTGCGTCGCGCTGCATCGCTGGGTCGAGGGTCGTGTAGATGCGCAGCCCGCCACCAAAGAGGAGGTCCTGGCGAGCTTCGGCCGTTTCTCCAAACTGTGAATCGTTCAAAATGAACTGCCGCACATACTCGACGAAATGCGGAGCGATGTAGGTCTGCTGGACTTCCTGGACCAGGTTGATTTGCTGCTTCTTGGCGGCGTCGGCCTCTTCTTTGGTGATGACACCGGTGGCCACCATCCGTCCCAAAACGAGACTGCGCCGGTCACGGGCCGATTTCGGGTTGTTGTAGGGGTCAAAGTTGTTTGGAGACGGGATGATCCCGACCAGGAGCGCCGATTCGGCCAGATCCAGTTCGGACGCGTTCTTCCCGAAGTAGTGCTGTGCTGCAGCTTGGGCGCCCCACGCGCCGTTTCCGAAGTAGATGACGTTCAGGTAGCGCTCAAGGATCGTGTCTTTTGAATAGCGCCGCTCAAGTTCGAGGGACAGCACGGCTTGCTTGATCTTGCGTTCAAGCGTCTCGCTCGAATCCTGCAGCAAGGCCACTTTCACGTACTGCTGGGTGATGGTCGATCCACCCTGTCCAACTTCCCCGGAGTCGGCGTTTGCACGGGCGGCTCGGAGGATGCCTCGGACGTCCACCCCGTTGTGCTCATAGAAACGAGAGTCTTCGGACGCGACGACCGCTTTCTGCATGTACTCAGATATCTCGTTCAGCTTCACCACTTCTCTGTCTTCAACGAAGAACGAGGTGATGAGGTCGCCGTTCGCGTCGTATACCTCGGAGGTCTCGGCGGTGAAGTCGGGTTCGTCGAGGGCGACGGTGTACGTGCACCCCGCAACACCCGAAAGCGCCAAACAGCCGACTAAGAGAGAAGCTAAGCGTTTCAAGCCAACCATTATCGCGGACCACTCCACTCCATTGGTGCTCGGACTCGCCGAAGTTCTTGTCAGAGCTTCCAAGTTGACCGATCTGCCGACCGTGCTCAGGCACTCGACGATCTCGACCGACGAGCTGCGACCGCTTCTCCTTCGGCGACGCTTCGTTCTCCCACATCGAATGCGGTGGGTTTTTCCCGAATGCCGCAGCATTGACGGTCGTTGCCACCTGCGTGAGACGTCGCCGGCTTGCGTACGCTGTTTCACCGCACCAATCGTTGGTCGGTGCGAAATAATGGGACCTGCGGCGCGCGGCCGGCATCCTTGGAGCAGAACAGGGGATCAGTGCTTGTGCGCAGGAGCCCGGCCGCAGCCACTCGCTCCGTTCCCAGCGCTCTGGCTTGCTCCCAGTTGGATCGAAACTGGCCTGCCCACGTTTCGCTCCGACGGCAAAATGCAACCGCCCGTTAGCCCGGATAACCCAAGGAGAAGAATGTCTGTCGCAGAGTCAAGCCAACTCGAAGCGCTCAAGTTCGGCACTGAGCAGTTCATTCACGACGATGACTTCGTTACTCGGCTCGATTCCGGTCGGCCGTTGAGGGTCAAGCTCGGAATCGACCCCACGGCGGCGGACATTCACCTCGGATTCGCCGTCGTCCTCAACAAGCTCCGCCAGTTCCAAGACCAGGGACACACGGCGGTTCTGATCTTGGGCGACTTCACTGCGTTGGTTGGGGACCCGTCGGGCCGTAGCAAGACGCGTCCGCGCTTGTCGGTTGATCAAGTGAACGAAAACGCCGAAACCTATGTCGAACAGATCACCGACATCCTCGATCCGGCTCGGCTCGAAGTCCGGAGAAACTCAGAGTGGCTCGGTCTTATGGGTATGGAAGGTGTGCTCGACCTCACCTCCCGGTACACGGTCGCGAGGATGCTTGAGCGCGACGACTTTGCCAACCGCTATCGCGCCGGCACCCCAATTTCGGTAAGTGAGTTCCTCTATCCCCTGATGCAAGGTTGGGACTCGGTCATGGTCGAAGCCGACGTTGAGCTCGGGGGTACCGATCAGCT
>JAGNEX010000028.1:0-22500 GCA_018003035.1 Acidimicrobiia bacterium | reverse complement strand
ATTGCAATACGAGTAAAGATGCTCGTTTCCTGCTGCTGGACGGAAAGACCCCGTGGAGCTTTACTGCAGCTTGATGTTGTGTTTTGGTGCATGTTGTGTAGGATAGGTGGGAGTCTTGGAAGCGTGCGCGCTAGCGTGCGTGGAGACGCCGTTGAAATACCACCCTTCTTGTATTGAAACTCTAACCTAGGCCCGTTATCCGGGTCAGGGACAGCGTCTGGTGGGCAGTTTGACTGGGGCGGTCGCCTCCTAAAGAGTAACGGAGGCGCCCAAAGGTTCTCTCAGCCTGGTTGGCAATCAGGCGTCGAGTGCAAAGGCACAAGAGAGCTTGACTGCGAGACCTACAAGTCGAGCAGGTGCGAAAGCAGGGCTTAGTGACCCGGCCGTGGCATGTGGAAGCGCGGTCGATCAACGGATAAAAGTTACCCCGGGGATAACAGGCTTATCTTGCCCAAGAGTCCATATCGACGGCAAGGTTTGGCACCTCGATGTCGGCTCGTCGTATCCTGGAGCTGAAGCAGGTTCCAAGGGTTGGGCTGTTCGCCCATTAAAACGGCACGCGAGCTGGGTTTAGAACGTCGTGAGACAGTTCGGTCCCTATCCGCAGCAGGCGAAAGAGATTTGAGAGGACCTGTCCCTAGTACGAGAGGACCGGGACGGACGTAGCTCTCGTATACCAGTTGTTCTGCCAAGAGCATGGCTGGTTGGCGACCTACGGAAGAGATAAGCGCTGAAAGCATCTAAGCGCGAAACTCGCCTCAAGATGAGATCTCTCACCGGGTTAACCGGGTAAGGCCCCTGGTAGACCACCAGGTTGATAGGCCGGAGGTGTAAGCACGGTGACGTGTTTAGCTGACCGGTACTAATCGGCCGAGGGCTTGATTCCTTCTCAAGGGTGCTTGTGCTCGTTATGGAGATGTCAAATGGATGGCACTCTTAATTGACATATCGGAGTTCGTCTCCGAGATAAATGTTCCGGTGGCCATGGCGGTGGGGATCCACCCGTTCCCTTTCCGAACACGGAAGTTAAGCCCACCCGCGCCGATGGTACTTGGGGAGAAGTCCCCCGGGAGAGTAGGTCGCCGCCGGGCCTCTTTTAAACAGGGGGCGCTCCTTGAGGAGCGCCCCCTGTTTTGTATGTCAGAGTTTGCTGAATCGATGTTTCTACCGATGCCAGAGGAGTGCCGGGTATGACGACAGGACGCCCAAAGCGCCGGGGAACCTCGGGTGGCGGACCGAATTCGCGGTCTCGGCATCGTCAGCCACAAGGGCCAGGTTCCGGGGTTCCGCCAGCTCGGAAGCAGCTCCGTGCAGCAGGTGCCTCATTAAACGACGAACGCCGTTTTGAAGCGGCAGAGGACGCTTTGGAGCATGGCCGCATTCCTGAAGCTCGCAAGTGGTTGCGTCCGCTCCGCGATCGCTATGAAGACGTCGCAGCGGTGCGAGAGCTTTGGGGCGTTATCGCCTATCACAATCGGGATTGGGAGCTAGCGGAAGAGGAACTGGCTACGGGCTTCGTGCTGACGGGTAGTCCCATCCACCACGCGGTGCGGATGGACGTTGCAAGGGCTCGCAAGGACTACCTGGCTGTTGATCGCCTGTGGCGCGAGCTAAAGGAGAAGCCAACCCGAACGGACGTGATGGTCGAGGCCCGGATCGTTCGCGCCTGTGCTCTTGCTGATCAGGACAAGCTCGAAGAAGCCCTGGAGTTTGCGATGAAAGGCCCGAAGCGTCCTGAGCGCGTCAGAGATCACCATGTGCGCTTGTGGTACACCCTGGGAGACCTTGAGGAGCGCACCGGCAATCTGCCCCAAGCCCGTCGGTGGTTCAAGAAGGTGACGCAGTTCGACCGGGACAACTATGACGCTCGGGAACGCCTTTCCGACCTGGGTTGACCGCCGGCGAGTGCTGAAGACATGCTTCGTAACCCCGAGGGGTCGGGAGACAGGTTGAGAGCTCCCCAGTTTGTTGTCTGCGATCTGGACGGTGTGGTGTGGAACGGCGACGACGTCTGCCCTGGAGCTCCTGAAGCAATCGCCCAGCTGCGCACCCGCGGTGTTCGCATCGTCTTCTTGACAAATAGCGCGGCCCGAAATCGAAGCGACGTTGCAGCGCGCCTCGAGTCCATGGACGTTCCCGCACGGCCCGGCGACGTGATTACGGGCGCCGTGTCTGGGGCGAGATTGCTGAGCAACAGGTTGCCGATTGGGAGTCCGGTGCTCGTCGTCGGTACCGACGCCCTGATCGAGGCGGTGGCGGAAGTCGGGTTGATCCCAGTGTCGCCACACAGCGAGACGGCAGAACGCGACATCGCCGACTTCGACGCTGTGATCGTTGGGTTGACTCCGAAGTTCGGGTATACCGACATCGCGGTAGCGAGCGCCGCTGTTCGAAGCGGAGCCTGGTTGGTCGCCACGAATGGCGATCCAACATTTCCTCACGGCGGGGGACAGTTGCCAGGTGCTGGCGCACTGGTCAGCTCGATTGAGACTGCGTCAGGTGTGAATGCGGCGATTGCAGGTAAGCCAGGTTTCGGGGCCTACTTGGCTCTGCGGGAGTGGCTGGTTGGACAGGGCGTCAAGACTCTGTCCTGTCGGCATCAGCAGAGCGAGATGGGTATGGCGAGTCTGCGCCACGATCCGGTTATCGCTCCGATAGCCGTCGAAGGAGTGGTCATCGGGGATCGACGCTCTACCGATGGAGCATTTGCGCAGGCTCTCGGTTGGCCCTTCATCGAAGTGAGATCTGTGTCCTCGGAGTCTCCGTCGCCCGTGCCTGTCGCGGTCACGGTTACGTCGCTGCTCGACGCGGTGGCTGGACTGGCCGGGTAAGTAGAACGACGCGTTCCGGAGGCGAGGGAATCCCTGCCGACGTCCGCTCGGAAACTGTCGTCGGGCTTCTGGCTACCAAGAAGCCCGATGCTTAAAGCCATGGGCCTCGCCCCGGGCACCTGGGGTGGTTCGCCAGGGGCGGGGGTTGATGTCCGCAGGCAGCTCGCAGTATCGAGATTGCCGCGGCGCCAGCTAGCTGCCGGTGACGGAGCAGTTGTCGCGGCTCCAGAAGCTGCGCCCGTGTGCCATGTCGGCGACCAGGCTGTACCCGTTAGCCTGCAGCTTCGCCGGGAGGTCCGGGAATGATCCGAAGTGTGTTCCACGCCAGATGAGGAACCCGCACACCTGAGGCTCAAGAGCCGCTTTCGCGAGAGAGTCAGAAGTGATGCGGTGCGCTTCGATCCGCAGAATCGAGGTGTCCACCAGGTCGTTGGTCGTGCGGCGGCCATCGCGCCAAGGAATTCCTGGTTCATCGGCGATGACCCAAGCACCACGGGGTAGAGCGTCCATATACGACCTTGCCTCGATCTCCGCAGCCGTTCGCGGGTCGGGGTCGAGGAAATCGGCCATTCGCCAAACGTGTAGCGGTGCGATCGCCACCAGCGCTGCCAGCACAAAGCTCACCTTGGGACGAGCTAAGGCCACCAGGATCGCGATCGCGGGGGCGAGGTGGGCGACGTGTGGCCTCCACAACGGGTGGGTCCAAGCTAGGAGGGCGACCGTGGACACAAGCCAAGCGAGGACGGGCACCCAGTCGGGGCCCCAAAGGTCGGTGCGGCGGCCTGTTGCTGTGCCATCCGCGCTCGCCGGGCCGTCCGTCCCGCGTCCAAAATTCAACGATGCCGATGTGCTCGACGATGCAGATGACAGATCGCTGGGGGACGCTACGGGAAGGACCGCGGGCTCAATGCCGACCTTGCTAGGAACCCCGGTGGAACCCGCAGTTGGCGACGGCGTGAGCTCAGAACCGACGCGAGGCGTCGCTGAGCCGGTTGAAGCGTCAGCGCCCTGGGTGGTTCGCTCCAGGCCGGCCACCCCGCTGGCGGCGGAGCCTCCGGCCGAGGTCGGAAGTGCGCTCGGAGAGGCTGATCGCTTGCCCACCACGAGACTAACGACGGCGCCCAGCACGGCCGCGAGAAGCCAAAGATCACGATCGAACAGAGTCGAGACGACCTTTGACATGTTCGCGCCTGGTGTGCGTTGGACCGCAGCCTCGGTGTGGTACGCAACGGACTGATCCCAGACGTCGGAGAGGCCCCAAGGCAGGGCGACGAAGAAGATCGCTGCGAGACAGACCACAGCAGAAACAGCGATATCGACCAGCCTCCTACGGTCCTGCCAGACCGCTTCGAGCATGACGAACGCACACGGCACGAGGCACGGGATCACCATGGCCTTCTCGGAAGCCGCCAAACCAGCGAGTAGCCCCATCGCAATTGCGAGGCGTGAGCTGGGTGCACGGCGGTAGGCGAGGGCTGCCCACACGCAGCCGGTGGCGAGTGCAAGTGCTGGAGCGTCCGATGCGACTGGGCCGCTTACCCACAACACCGATCCGGTAAAGCCGACGATCAGCGCCGCCACCAGGGCCAAGGAACGCGATCCTCGAGCCGTTCGCACGACACCCCAAACGGTGACCATCATTGCTATCGCCGCTGCCAAACCGAGAAGTCTTGGGCTGTTGGCCTGGCGAAACCCGACGACATCGGCCAGCCACACCAGCGGAAGGTGGAGCGGTCCTTGGCTCGAGAACACCTCTTTGAACGGGACACCACCGTGGCGCATCGCAATCGCCGAGGCACCGTAGACACCGTCGTCAAAGGTCAGGTGCCGATCATTGATAAATACCGGAAGCCTGACGGCTACCGCCGCAATTCCCAAAACGAGAGCTGTTCCCCGCGCCCGGTTTAGTCGACCGGTTCCCGCTCTAGTTGGCAACGCCGCACCTCTTCCCGTGGTCCTGGTCACAGAAATGTAATTCGGGCTGACCGACACCACGGCATAGTCAAGGTTTCCCAGAGGCACCGTTTGACGAACATATCGCCGGTAATGACAAACTGGCTTCCCATCGTGCCACGGTAGGCGTTCTTCTGTTGCCCCAGTCGACGGATCGAGCTGCGCCCAGCGTTCCAAAAGCGGATCACGTACCCTCTGGCAAGGTTCTACCAAGGAAGGGCATGGTGGCTAAACACATCTTTGTAACCGGTGGGGTCGTATCGAGCCTCGGCAAGGGACTCACCGCCTCATCGTTGGGTCGTTTGTTGAAAAGTCGTGGACTTCGCGTCACGATGCAGAAGCTGGACCCCTACATCAACGTCGATCCCGGAACGATGAACCCGTTTCAGCACGGCGAGGTCTTTGTGACCGAAGACGGAGGTGAAACCGACCTCGACCTTGGGCACTACGAACGGTTCATCGACGAGCCGCTACGCCGCGAATCCAACGCCACCACCGGATCGATCTACCAGTCCGTCCTTGCCAAAGAGAGACGAGGGGACTACCTAGGCGACACGGTGCAGGTAATCCCGCACATCACCGACGAGATCAAATCGCGGATCCGGCGGCTGGCAACCGATGATGTCGATGTGGTGATTACCGAGATTGGCGGCACGGTCGGCGACATTGAGATCTTGCCGTTCCTGGAAGCGATCCGGCAGTTCCGCAAAGACGCAGGCCGCGACAACGTGTTCTACGTCCACGTGACACTTGTTCCCTTCATCGGGCCAGCGGGTGAGCAAAAGACCAAACCGACCCAACATTCGGTGACCGAGCTGCGCAGCCGCGGTATCCAGCCAGACGTCCTGGTGTGCAGGTCGGACCGCGCGATCGGGGAAGACCTCAAAGCAAAGATCTCGCGCCTGTGCGACGTCGAGGAAGCGGGCATCGTTGCGGCACCAGACGCAGATTCGATCTATGAGATTCCCCTCGTGCTTCACAACGAAGGTCTTGACGAGTACGTCTGCCAGGCGCTGAAGATCGAAGGGACCCACGCGGATATCTCTGAGTGGAAGACGCTGGTTAAGCGGGTCCAATCCGCCCAGCAGACCGTCCGGATTGGGCTGGTCGGCAAGTACGTGGAACTCGCCGACGCCTATCTGTCGGTTGCAGAGGCCTTGAGGCACGCTGGGTATGCGCTGGACTCTGAGGTTGAGATCGACTGGATCTCGTCGGAGAACACCGAAGGTCTCCTCGCCGAACAAGCACTCGCCGACGTCGACGCGCTAATCGTTCCCGGCGGATTCGGTCTCCGAGGGATCGAAGGCAAGGTCAACGCCATCACCCATGCCCGAGAGAACGGTCTGCCCTTCTTGGGGCTCTGTCTGGGATTGCAGTGCGCCGTTGTCGAGTACGCCCGCAATGTTGCGGGAATGCCCGGCGCGGATTCCGCCGAGTTCGATCCTGATTCTCCATATCCGGTGATCGACATCATGGACGATCAGCGAGGAGTGGAGGACCTCGGCGGCACAATGCGGCTGGGATCGTACCCAGCCCGTTTAGAGCCAGGATCGATCGTCGCCGACCTGTACGGTGAACCAGTTGTCTACGAACGTCACCGGCACCGCTACGAAGTGTCGAACAAGTTCCGGGACCGCCTGGTTGAGAGCGGTCTAGTGATCGCTGGAACATCTCCTGATCGGAAACTGGTCGAGTTTATTGAGCTGCCAGTTCATCAACATCCGTTCTTCGTCGCGACCCAAGCGCACCCCGAGTTTCAAAGCCGGCCCGATCGACCGCACCCGCTGTTCTTCGGCCTGATCCGCGCCGCCTTAGCCAGGGCAAACGCGAAGTGAGCGAATTTTCGCTGATCAGTGATGAAGTCGAAGCGCGTTACGGGTTTTTGTCGGTGCGCTCCCAGCGTTGGACGACGCCCGACGGCGAACAGATCGACCGGCTGCTGGTAGGACACCCGGGCGCCGCTGTCATCGTTCCGGTGGTCGATGGACGGGCCCTGTGCGTGAGGCAGTTCCGCACGTCGGTCGGGCGGAACGTTTTGGAGGTCCCCGCGGGCAAACTTGACCCCGGGGACAGGGACCCGCTCACGGCAGCTCAGCGAGAACTGCTGGAAGAAACCGGGCGAACCGCACAGACGTGGGTCCACCTGTCGTCATTCTTGCCAAGTCCTGGTTTCTGTGACGAGGTGATGCACTGTTACTTGGCCACTGACCTTGGCGAGCTCGCCGAGAAGGAGCCTGATGGTCCCGAAGAAGCAGCCATGACGGAGCAATGGGTCGACCTCGGAGACGTTCCGGCAATGATCGCTTCGGGCGACATCGAAGACGCCAAAACCATCATTGGGCTCCTCCTCGCCGGTGAACAGATACGGAGTGATGGAACCGGTCGGTAGTGGCGACGCGGCCCCGGGGACGAGTCGTTACCTGGAACGCATGCTTCAAGAACACCAGACCTGGTTGGCGATCGAACGAGGCCTGGCGCACAACTCCTTGCTGGCGTATAGGCGGGACTTGGCGCGGTATCGAGAGTTTCTCGAACGCCAAGGGGTCGAACACCCACAAGACGTAACCGCTGAACTCGTCGCCAGTTACCTCACGGGCCTTGCGACCGAGACCGACGAAGACGGCGAGTTACGCCGGGCGCGATCGAGTGTGGCCCGGGCGATGGTGGCGGTCCGGTCCTTCCACAAGTTCCTCCAGATGGAAGGCCATGTTGACGAAGACGTGGCCCTCCATGTTGGAGCCCCGAAGGTTCCCGCTGGGATTCCTAAGGCTCTCTCTGAGGAAGAGGTCGACCAACTGCTCGGCGCTGTTGCGGGCGACGACCCTACCGACCTGAGAGACCGGGCGATCCTCGAAACGCTCTACGCAACGGGGACCCGTATTTCTGAGCTGATGAACCTAGATCTGGATGCGCTCGACCTGGACGATTCGTTCTTGCGCGCTTTCGGTAAGGGGCGAAAAGAGCGCATTGTGCCCCTAGGACGGGCGGCGCGGGAATCGCTCTCGGACTACCTGGTGCGGGGCCGCCCACTGCTCACCCTGCTCGGAACCCCCGATCCGGCCGACCGGGCCGCGGTGTTTTTGAACAATCGAGGCGGCAGACTTACCCGCCAAGGTTGTTGGAAGATCGTTCGTCGCTATGGCGAACGGGTGGGCCTGGGTGACCGAATTTCCCCGCACGTGTTGCGCCATTCATGCGCCACCCACATGGTCGACCGCGGAGCTGATCTGCGCGTCGTTCAGGAGCTACTGGGTCATGCACGGATGTCGACAACGCAGGTGTACACCAAAGTGACGAACGAACGGCTACGAGAGGTCTACGTGAGAGCACATCCGCGAGCACAGAGGCCGCCGCTTTGAACAGCGGCGACATCTTGTTATTGGTGGTTCTTGTCGGAGCGGTCGTTTTGCACGAGATAGCTCACGGCGTTGTGGCGCTGGCCTTTGGGGACACAACGGCCCGAGATGCTGGTCGGCTGAGCTTGAACCCGATCAAGCACATCGACCCGGTCGGCTCGGTCCTGCTGCCAGCGATGGCCGTGTTCGCTGGTGCCCCGGCTATTGGCTGGGCGAAACCCGTTCCGGTCAATCCGTCGCGGTTGCGCGATCCGAGGCGTGACTCCCTGTATGTGAGTCTGGCCGGTCCGGCCACGAACTTTGTGCTGATGGCGATCGCCGCTTTCGTCGCCCACGCGACTGTCTGGGACGGTTCGTTGTGGACGACGTGGGACACCCACGACAGCGTTCTGTTTCGGGTGGCCTACGCAGCAGCTGTGGTGAACCTTGGGCTAGGAGTTTTCAACCTGCTGCCGATCCCGCCGCTGGACGGGTCAGCTCTGATCGAGCGGGTCCTGCCCCGGCGTTGGCTGCCAGGCTGGTACCAGTACCAGCAATACGGGTTGCTCGTGCTGTTCATCGCCATGTTTGGCTTCGGGATTCTGGGCATCCCAAGTCCGTTCGGCTGGATCATGGATCCCATATTTGACCGGCTGTACGACTACATCTTTGGCTGATCTGCCATTTGACACGGGGTGTGTCCGGACGCCCACGCCGTTCGGTCGGCTGAGTGGTTCGGGAGTTGGTCGGTTCGCCCGGCGGTCGTTAGCTGGCGAGAAGCCCCATGGCGTCTTTGGCCCGGATCACCATCTCTGAAGCCTGAGCCGATGCTGACTTCGCTCCGTCAGCAATTACTGCTGCTACCACGGACGGATCGGCCATCAGCTCTGCGTAACGAGCCTGAATCGGTTCTAAGAAGGCAACGGTGGCGTCTGCAGTTCCGACCTTGAGATGCCCGTAACCGAGCCCGTCGAACTCGGCGATCACATCGTCGATCGACCGATCGGTCACGGCGGCATTGATCGCCAACAGGTTCGAAATGCCGGGTTTACCCGCCGGGTCGAACGCGATCTCCGTTCCAGAGTCGGTAACTGCTGATTTGATCTTCTTGGCAATCGTCTTTGGAGGATCGAGGAGCGAGACGACGCCCTGCATGGATCCAGCCGATTTAGACATTTTTGCTTCTGGGTTGGTGAGGTCTTTTACGCGGGCGGCCACGCCTGGAACCGCGGCGTCGGGAACCGTGAAGATCTCGCCGAAACGCTGGTTGAAGCGCTGCGCGACGTTGCGTGCGAGCTCGAGGTGCTGTCGCTGGTCATCACCGACAGGTACCCGGTCGGCATTGTGGACGAGGATGTCTGCCGCCATCAGGATTGGATAGTTGAAGATCCCAGCCGAAACGGCATCCTGACCTTGGCTTTTGTCCTTGAATTGGGTCATCCGTCGCAGTTCGCCGAACTGGGTGACGCTGTTTAACAGCCACTGCATTTCGGTGTGTGCGGGCACGTGGCTTTGCACGAACAGGGTTGCCTTCTGCGGATCCAGACCCACCGCAAGGAGTTGTGCGACCGTCTCGACCGTTCGCTCAGCGAGCTCGGTTGGGTTGTAAGGGACGGTGATGCCGTGCAGGTCGACGACGCAGTAGTACGCGTCGTAGTCGTCCTGCATTTGAACCCAACTCCGAAGCGCACCCAGGTAGTTGCCGAGGTGGATGAGACCGGTGGGTTGGATTCCAGAAAACACGCGTTCCATGGGCCGCCACACTAGTTGCGGGGCCCGGTTTGTCCGGATGCGTCCACTAGCGTGGCGCCATGACGTTCGCGGTCTCGACACCGGTCTTTGAGGGGCCCTTCGCCATGCTCCTCGACCTGATCACTAAGGACGAGGTCGACATCTATGCCGTCGAACTTTCCAACATCGTCGACGCGTTCCGCCGTGAGGCAGAAGCTCTCGAACACCTCGATTTGGACGTTGCGACCGAGTTCCTGCTGATCGCAGCGACACTCGTCGAAATCAAGACGCGCAGGCTGTTGCCGGGACGATCGGAATTCGACCTGGACGAGGAGCTGGCGCTTTTTGAGCAGCGCGACCTCCTTGTCGCTCGGCTGCTTGAATGCCGCACGTTTCAAGACGCGGCTCACACGCTGGAAGCGACGATGCGCCGTGCGTTGCGCAGCGCGCCACGGACCATGGGGCCTGAAGAACCGCTCGCATCGTTGTGGCCAGACCCGTTGGAAGGTGTCACGGTTGCGCAACTGGCGCGAGTGGCGACCCGCGTGCTGAACCGTCCGCCTGAACCAGAGGTGGACCGCACCCACATAACGCCGATTCGGGTGTCGGTAAGCGACATCATCCTGAGGGCATCGACGTCGCTGCGCCCCGGAGAAACCAAGACGTTCGCCGAACTCACCGCCCGGGCGAGCGGGCGCATGGAAGTCATTGTCTGGTTCTTGGCGTTGCTGGAGCTGTACCGGCAAGAGATCGTCGATCTGGACCAGACCGAACGCTTCGGGACGCTGCGCGTCACCCGGATCTCAGAGAAGGCGCCCGATTCGGGAGCCGCATTAGCCCGACTGGGAGCGCCAATGAACACCGCAGAAGACTCCGAACAGGTCGATTGATGACTGAACGTCGAACCGATGTCCCGGGAACAGTCCCAGATGCTTCCTTCGTGGACCTTGAAGGCGCTCAGGCGGCAGGTGAGAGCGAACACGATGCGATCGACCCGCGGTTTCAACGCCGGGCGGTCGAAGCAATCCTGATGGCGGCAGTAGAACCTGTCCCGGTGGAACTCCTCGCCGGGTTGATTGGGGCGAGCGACGGCGAGGCCGCCGAGATCGTCGAGCACCTGAAGGCTGAGTACGCGGCGTCAGATCGAGGATTCGTCATTGCATCGGTAGCGGGTGGGTACCGGTACCAAACCCACGAAGACCTCACCGGCGTCGTCGAGCACTACGTGCTTGAGGGACGACACGCCCGACTGAGCGGCCCAGCGCTCGAAACGCTGGCGATCATTGCCTATAAGCAGCCTGTCAGCCGCGGCCAGATCACGGCGATCCGGGGGGTCAACGCGGATCGCGTGGTGCGAACCTTGGTCGAGCGCGGATATGTCGAACAAAGCGGCATTGACCCCGGCCCGGGTAACGCTGCGCTGTTTGGCACGACCCAGCAGTTTCTCGAGCGGATGGGGATGAACTCACTCGCTGACCTACCGTCGTTAGCCGAGTTCATCCCGGGCCGAGAGACGGTTGAACAACTTGAGCGAACGCTCCGCATCGAAGTGGAACGGGCTGACCTTCCCCCTGACGTTGCAGGTGCGATCGATGAGGCACTTTCCGACGAGGCGGCCGAGGCATTGGGCCGAGACGGCGATGGTGGCGGAGCAGTCGGCTCACCCGCCGCGGACATGATCGACGACCCAAGTACCGACCGTGGCTCGATCGACGATGGCTCGAAGCACGACGGTGGTTCGATGCACGACGAAGAGCTTTACGGCATTGCCGGAGCCGAACAACCAGACGAGGCGAAACAACACCATGACTGACGGATACACCGAGTACGGCGATGTCGATGGAGGCGGTTCCGCCGAGTCGTCCCGTGAATCCGAAGAGGGTGAGCGCCTCCAGAAAGTCCTATCTCGCGCTGGAGTTGGGTCGCGTCGAACGATCGAGGACTACATCGTCGACGGTCGGATCGCGGTCAACGGCAAACCGGCGCGACTCGGGCAGCGAGTGAGGCTCGGAGTCGATGAACTGCGTGTCGACGGATCGCCGGTGATCTTTGAGTCGGGTCTGGCCTATCGCTTGTTAAACAAGCCCGTTGGGGTGATTTCGACAGCCTCAGACACCCATGGGCGCGAAACAGTGGTCGACTTGGTTCCGGGAGAACCCCGGGTCGTGCCTGCAGGGCGCCTCGACGCGGACACTGAAGGCCTGCTGTTGCTGACCAACGATGGCGACCTGACGCACCGCTTGACACACCCTTCGTTCGGTGTGTGGAAGACCTATATGGCCCAGGTCGACGGGAAGATCTCCGAGGCCGACCTCGGCAAGCTCCGACGCGGGGTGGAGCTGGACGATGGCGTGACGGCGCCCGCCAAAGCCAGGTTGCTTGCCGCGCGAAAGGACGAATCGGCCGTCGAACTCAAGATCCATGAAGGCCGCAATCGCCAAGTTCGGCGCATGCTTGACGCCGTTGGCCATCCCGTCACCCGCTTGATCCGGACCGCTATTGGGCCGATCGACATTGGGGCACTCAAAGTCGGCGCCTACCGTGACCTTTCTCAGGAAGAGGTCAACAAGCTGTACGCGGCTGCGAAAGGCGCCTGAGAACAGCGGTGCTGCTCGGCTTTTTGGAGATCGCCGATCGCCGGGGTAAGCGGTTAGTGTTCTGGCCGTGAACATACGAGCGATACGCGGCGCGACAGTGGTCGATGAGGACTCCAAGGCCGAGGTGACGGCCAAGAGTCAAGAGTTGGTCCGCGCCATGATCGAACGAAACTCATTGGCACACGACTCGATCATTTCGATCTTTTTCACCGCGACTGACGACGTTCGAAGCGAGTTCCCTGCAACGGCCGCTCGTGCGATCGGCCTCGGCGACGTACCGCTGATGTGCGCTCGAGAGATGAACGTGCGTGGATCGATGCCGCTGTGTATTCGCGTGATGATGCACGTCGAGACTGACCGAGCGCCAGCAGACATCCACCACGTGTACCTCGGCGCAGCTCGCGCGCTGCGCGACGACTTGCCCGAATGACAGATGTTTTTCACGAGTCCGAGCTCACCATCGGGATCGTGGGCCTCGGACTGATTGGATCCTCCATCGGGCTCGGTATGACCCGAGCCGGTGCCCAAGTGCTGGGCTTTGACCGAGACCCACAACGTCGCGATGAAGCACGCGGCGTCGGCGCCGTCCATCGCCTGGTCGATGATTTCGATGGCCTCGCCGCGTGCAATCTGGTCGTCGTCTGCGTTCCGGTGTCCTCGGTGGCTGATGCAGCGCTGGCCGTTTTGGCAGCGACTGAGGCGTTCGTCACCGACGTGGGGTCGGTGAAACACCCCGTCGTCGAGGCGATCGAGAATGCGGGGAGCGGGCTGGCCGAACGATTCGTCGGCGGCCACCCGATGGCAGGGTCTGAACAATCGGGACCGCTCGGAGCGACGCCGAACATGTTTCGCGGCGCCGCCTGGGTCCTTACTCCCACTGCTTCGACCGACGCCGTGGCGTTCTCTGCTGTGCGAGCCATGGTTCAACTGCTCGGCGCGGAACCTATCGAGATCGCACCAGGCCGGCACGACCAATTGGTTGCCGCAGTGAGTCACGTTCCTCACCTGACTGCGGGCGCTCTGCTTGAAGTGGCCCATCGCGATCCGGCCGATCATGCGCTGACCTTGCGGTTAGCCGCCGGCGGTTTTCGGGACATGACCCGGATCGCCTCTGGTGATCCAGAGATTTGGCCGGACATCTGTTTTGAGAACGACGAGGCAATCGTCGATGCGCTCGATGCCCTGATCGCCAAGATGCAAGAACTTCGTCAGCGTGTCGCGAACGCTGATCGTGCCGGCCTGTTGGCCGACCTCAACGAGGCTCGTTTCGCCCGCTCGGAGCTGATGAATGTGCAGCCCCGCTCAGTCGCCCCGTTGGTTTCGGTTCGGATTCCAGTGCCGGATCGCCCAGGAGTACTCGCTGAAATCACCACATCGCTCGGCGCTAGGAATGTCAATGTGTTCGACTTAGAAATCGCTCATTCAGTCGAGACCCATGGTGGTTTGTTGATCATGTTGATTTCCGAACAAGACACCGGAGCGGTGGCCGAAGAGCTCACAGAGCGCGGCTACGTCTTTACCTTTGCGAGGCAGCTATGACCGGGGTTCGCCGCCCGTCATCCGGCGCGGAAGCCACATCGGGACGGTCCTGGGATTCAAGCTCGTCAGGGTCCGCTGCTTTTGAAGGCGGCCAGGCAATTCGGGGCAGCGTCAACCTCCCCGGCGATAAGTCGCTCTCACACCGGGCGTTGCTGTTTGCGGGCGTGAGCGACGGTCGCTGCGCGATCGACGGCCTCTCGACCGGTGAGGATGTCGACTCGACCGCCCGTTTTCTGGCCCAGTACGGCATCAACGTCGACGATGTAACTGGGCGGTCAGGGTCGCCAGACAACGCCACACGTCGAGCGTGTCGATCGGTCGTTGTCGACGGCGTGGGCTGGGACGGGCGCCGCGAACCTTCAGACGTCGTTGACTGCGGCAACTCGGGTACGACCGTGCGGCTGGGGATGGGCTGGTTGGCGTCGTCACCCTTTCTTTCAATTCTCACCGGCGACGCCTCGCTGCGGCACCGCCCAATGCGGCGGGTGATCGAGCCGCTCTCCCAGATGGGCATGGTCTTTGACGGGCGGAACCGCATTAACAACCTGCCCATCGTGGTGCGCGGCGGGGGGATCGAGGGAGTCGACTTCCGTTCGCCGGTCGCGTCGGCACAGGTCAAGTCAGCGGTGCTTTTGGCAGGTCTGCAGGCCGGCGGAGTGACCGAAGTCATCGAACCCCAGCTCTCGAGGGACCACACCGAACGGATGTTGGCCGCGCTAGGCATGCCGATCGACATTTCGGGGACCACGGTGTCGGTACGGGCCGGCAACATCCCGGCGTTTGCTTTCTCAGTGCCGGCCGATCCGTCAACCGCGGCGTTCTGGATCGTTGCAGCAACCATTTGTCGCGGTTCAGAAATCGAGTTACCGAACGTCGCTATCAACCCGACGCGCACAGGATTCCTCCGCGTACTCGTTCGCATGGGTGCGCAAGTGGTCGTCGAGCCGACCACCGGTGCCCTCGGCGAGGACGTCGGCACAATCACCGCCCGGTTCTCACCTCTCGAAGGCGTCGAAGTTGCCGCGGACGAGATCCCGGGCCTGATCGACGAGGTGCCCATTCTGGCTGTTGCTGCGGCGCATGCGACCGGTCGGACGACGTTTCGGGGGGTCGCCGAACTGCGAGTAAAGGAAAGCGACCGCCTCGCCGCGATCAGCGAACACATGTCGGCCTTTGGCGCGACAGCGATCATCGAAGGTGACGATCTGATGATCGTTCCCGGTCCGTTGGTTTCAGCGGTGGTGGACAGCTTCGGTGACCACCGCATGGCTCTGGCGGCGGCCGTCATGGGTCTGTCATTGAGCGGGCGAACCACGGTCCAGAACTTTGCGGCATCTTCGGTGTCATATCCGACGTTCACGGCGGATCTCGAGGAGGTGCTGTGTTGAGCGGACTTCCGGTCATCGCGATCGACGGGCCGTCGGGCACGGGAAAGTCAACCTTGGCGTCTTCGGTTGCGCGTCGGCTCAAGATGACCCAGATCGACACTGGAGCGCTGTACCGCGCTGCCAGTTGGCTTGTCTTGGAACGCGGGGTGGACCCATCTGATTCGGATGCCGTGGCAGCGTGCGTGGCAGCGGCCGAGTTCTCCTATGGGCCGGAGTTGCTCATCGACGGCAAGGCGCCCGGTGACTTGCGGTCTCCGGAGATCAACAAGGTCGTTTCGCACGTCGCTGCTGTGCCAGCCGTGCGTACTCATTTGGTGGCTGTAATGCGCCGTCGCGCTGAACAGCTTGGCGGAACCGTGATGGAAGGGCGCGATATCGGATCGGTGGTCTTTCCTGACGCTGTGGTGAAGGTGTACTTAGAGGCCGACCCGGACGTCCGAGCACGGCGTCGCCTGGCGGAAGAACACGACGCCGGGCGCCACCACTTGGATCACGGAGCCGTCCTGGAGACTCTGGTCGAGCGAGACCGGCTGGATTCGACCAGAGAAATTGCTCCGCTAACCGTCGCCCCCGGCGCGATTCGGCTCGATTCGAGCATGGCGAGCGTGGAAGAACTGACCGACCTGGTGGTGGACCTATATCGGGAAGCCCTCGCGCAAGCGTGAGGAAAGCGGCACCGGTCCCGTCTTGGCGGCCTCCGGCTTACAGGTCGACGTTGGCCGGTTCGCTACGTCCCGCACGCGCCGAGAGCGCACTCAGGGTTGTGGCCGTATCGACGTTTCGATCTTCGGAGAACGAACCACCGTTTCCCGATTTGGGGTTGGCTCCGACCGAAAACGCGGACAACGCTTCGACGAGGGGCATCAACTCGCGAAGTCCGCGAGGTGGGGGGAAGTACTCGTCTTCCTCGGTGACGCGAACGTGCTCGACGCCGAGCCTCGGGTTGAGACGCTCGATGACCGCCTGAACGATGTCCTCCGGTGCGGAAGCGCCCGCGGTCACGCCTACGACGGTGGCGGACGAAAGGACTGCCATGTCGATCTCGTCGGCGCCGTTGACGCGTTGGACAAGGTCGCATCCCGCTTCTGAGGCAACGTGAGCCAAGGCGAGCGTGTTGGAACTGTTCGCCGATCCAATGACGATGATCGCGTCGCAACGAGGCGCGATCGCCCTAACCGCGGCCTGGCGATTGGTCGTAGCGAAACACAGATCGGATCGACCTGCGGTCCACAGATCTGGGTAGTGAGTTTGGGTGCGCCGCAGCACCCCGTCCCACTCGTCGGTCGACAGCGTCGTCTGAGTGAGCAGCGCGACCGCCGCGTCGTTTCCGAGTTCGTCGAAGAGGGCCGGAAGGTCGGATTCGGATTCGACGAGGTGCATCGACTGAGGCGCAACGGCCAGCGTACCAACCGCTTCATCGTGGCCAGCGTGGCCGACATAGACGATTTCGTAGCCCTGGTCCGCTCGGCGTCGCGCCTCGTGGTGGACTTTGGTCACCAGTGGGCAGACGGCGTCGACGACGACGCGTTCGCGAGCGTAGGCCCGCTCTACGACCTCGGGTGCTGAACCGTGGGCGGACAGCATGATTGCTGCGCCTGGGGGAACTTCAGAAATGTCGTTGACGAAACGGACGCCGAGTTCCTCGAAACGATCGACGACCAACTGGTTGTGGACGATCTCGTGAAAGCAATAGACCGGTGGTTCAAACATTCTGACCATCCAGGCAAGCGCCTTGATCGCCATGTCGACACCAGCGCAGAAACCGCGGGGTTCGGCTAGGAGAACGGTCTCGATCGGCATGCCTCCAAGGGTAACCGGGGCGCTCTCGCAATCTCGGGCGGCGGCTGGGGGTCTCGAGATGCCCGTAGGTGCGGGCCTGGTGTGTCTGGTCCGGCGCTTTGGGGGCGGTCCGCCAGAGTGGGGGACCGCCACGTACCATGTCCAGGTGAGTTTTCCTTCTGTGGTTGCGGTGACCCCTGGTAGTCCCGCAGACCAGGCCGATGTTCGGGTCGGCGACGAGATCCAAGCGATCAACGGGGTTACACCCCGAGACGTGCTCGAGTACCGGATGCTGGTCGATTCGTCGCCGCTGGAACTCGACGTCGTTCGCGCGGGTATCGAACGTTCGGTCACCATCGAGAAAGACCCCGGCGAGCCGATTGGTATCGAGGTCCATTCGGCGGTGTTTGACCGAGTCGTGACCTGCGACAATCACTGCCCGTTTTGCTTCATCTACCAACTGCCCAAAGGCATGCGCAAGAGCCTGTACTTAAAGGACGACGACTATCGGCTCTCGTTTCTGTACGGCAACTTCACCACCTTGACCAGGTGCACCGAGCGCGACATCGAACGGATCGTCGACGAGAACCTCTCTCCGTTGTACGTCAGCATTCATGCGACAGATCCTGAGGTTCGTTCCGAACTGCTGCGGAACCGCCGGGGCGCGGTGAGCCTTCGCTGGCTGAGGGTGCTGTTAGACGCAGGTATCGAGATTCACGGCCAGGTCGTCGTGTGCCCCGACATCAACGGCGGGGCCGTCTTAGGCGACACTCTTCTCGGGATACTCGACCGGTTCCCAGAGATCCGTTCGGTCGGGATCGTGCCCCTCGGCGTGAGCGATCACAATCGGGAGCCGACTATGCGACCCCACACACCCGAAGAAGCGGCAGCCGCAATCGACATCGTTGAGACGTGGGCGGCGCATGCCGAAGAAGTTGTTGGTCGCAAAATGTTCTTTGCTTCGGACGAGTGGTACCTGATTGCGGGGCGGCCCCTGCCAAGCCATGACTACTACGGGCCCTTTGAACAGCACGAGAACGGGGTCGGCATGATCCGATCCTTCGAGCGCGAAGTCCACCAGGCGATCGCGCGTCCGTCGCCGAGCGGCGGGCCCTCCGAAACGTCGGCGTCTGACGTGTCCGACGTCGCCACGGCCGCGGCGTCGGCGGCTACCGCCAATAACGGGGCGACCGGCTTCTTTCAGTGGGTCGATGGGGCGCCGGGGGAGGGCTACCGCAGTCCGCGCATTGAACTGACAGACACCCACGACGAGCTGGTCGGGACCGACGTGGTTCTCATCACGGGAGAGTATGGGGCCCAGGCTTTGGGAGTCGTTCTGTCAGACCTGCAATCGGTGTGCCAAGCGGAGGTCAGCATCCTCCCGGTCAAGAATCGTTACTTCGGGGGCAACACCGCGGTGACCGGTCTGGTCACAGGCGCCGACCTTGGCGAGGCGCTGACACAGCATGCGGCGGCCCAACATTGTGGGGGGCAGGTCCCCGGAACCGACACGCTGTATGTGCTGCCGGACGTCATGTTGTCCCGGGGAGTTTTTCTCGATGGGGTATCGGTCAACGAGCTCCCAGAGGCGGTACGGGTCGTCGGTACTGACGGCCAGTCCCTAGTCTCGACCCTGCGGAGCGTGCGCGTTCCGGTCGCAACGCCGAATAACAGTCCAGGAGAGACGCAGTGAAACCGATGGTTGTTGTCGTCGGACGCCCGAATGTGGGTAAGTCGACCCTGGTGAATCGAATCGTGGGCAAGCGCGCCGCAATCGTCGAAGAAGAACCTGGTGTGACCCGTGACCGCAAGATCCTGTCCGCCGAATGGATCGGGCGCACCTTCGACATTATGGACACCGGCGGCTGGATTGATGATGATCAGCCGCTGATCCGGCAGGTATCTGATCAGGCCGAACGGGGCATGGCCCAGGGCGACCTGATCCTGATGGTCGTCGATGGAACCGTCGGCGTTACCGATGAGGACCGCGCCGTTGCGAAACTGGTGCAGCGAAGCAATCTGCCAGCCCTTTTAGTGGTCAACAAGATCGACAACGAAACTCGCGAGCTCGACATCTGGGAGTTTGCGGCGCTGGGATTGTCCGACCCGGTTGGAGTGTCGGCGATTCATGGTCGGTTGACCGGCGACCTGATGGACATGATTGTTGAACGCCTTCCCGAAGAGGAAGAAGAAGAGGTTGTCGAAGACGAAGGCGATGAAGCGTTTTCTGTCGCCATCGTCGGTCGCCCAAACGTCGGCAAATCGACCCTGTTTAACCGTCTGGTCGGGGACGAACGATCCGTTACCCATGACATGCCCGGGACCACTCGTGACGCGATCGATACGGTCGTTGAAACCGAACACGGCAAGATCCGCTTTGTGGATACCGCTGGTATGCGGCGCAAAAGTCGGATCGACGAAGGCGTCGAGTACTTCGGCCTGGTGCGGGCACTCCAGGCGATCGACCGGGCGGACGCAGCGCTTTTCGTCATCGATGCGACCGAAGGTGTGACCCACCAGGATCAGCGCCTAGCCGAACGAGTCGACGCTGCTGGGTGCGCGATGGTCATCATCGCCAACAAGTGGGACCTGCTGACGACCGAGCAGAAACTGGATGTGAGAAAGCAGATCGAACGGGAGCTTTCTTTTTGCTCTTATGCGCCGTTGCTCAGCATTTCGGCACTCACGGGAGCTCAGGTCGGCAGGATTTTGCCGACATTGCGCGACGCTCGCCATGAGTACGAGCGGCGCATCCCGACCGGCGCGCTCAATGAGGTCCTGAACAAAGCTCAAGCGCATCACCCGCCGCCGATCGACCGGGGACACCGCCCGCGAATCTTGTATGCGACCCAGGGTGCGACGGATCCGCCGACGATCACGTTATTTACGAGCCGTCGGCTCCCCAAGCAGTACCTCCGCTATCTGGAGCGGTCGATCCGCGAGGCGTTTGACATCGGTGCGACGCCAATCAAACTGCGGGTACGGGTGCGATGAGACGGCGGGTGACCAATGCCGTGGTGTGAACGGTGCGACCGGTACTTAGCACCTGCCGCGGTCGACGGGGACGGCCGCTGCACCTTCTGTGGCCGGACAGCTGAGAGCGAATCTGCGGTTCAGGCGTCGGTCGGGCGGACCCGTGGATCAATTGCTGACAGGCCGGCAGATCGCCCCCCGCTTCCGTGGCACTTCAAGCTGGTCGCTGTAGCGGGTGCGGTCTATCTGTTGACTCGTTTGGTCCAAGGGGTGTCTTGGGTGGCGGATCGGTTCTAAGGCAAGCAGACCGTCGCCGTTGGTGGTCGTCGCTACCCGACAACCCATTTGCGTCACGCAACGGTGTTTGTGGCACGAGTTCCCAGGTCGCGGCGGACAAACTCTGCCGTCAAGCGATGTGACCACTGTGTCTGGTGAGCACTAAACGTGGCCAAGCGACCACTGGTTATTGATTTTGCAATCGTTCCTGTCGCAATAACATTATGGGATCGCTAAGCTCTCGGATCCGAGCGCGAATATCGCGACAACTGGTGGGTCTCGGCTGTCTAGGCAGAACAACCGCACAAGGACTGTCGATGCAATGGAACCTCACGCCCACCCTCATCAATTTCCGCAGGATACGACCCGTCGTGCCGCCGTCGCTTGGCAGCGCCTAGGGATCGACTACCACGGCTCATCGGCCTGCGAATCGGGCCCCGGTGGCCTCGCCCTGTTGGAAGGAGCGCTGTTGTTCGACGGCCGCTCCGGCTCCGTTCGAATCCCGTTGGCCGAAGCAACGCTGCTTCCCGCTGGCGTCGAACGGGCATCGGTGCGGGTTGCGCACAGAGGCGTCACCCACGAATGGTGCATGGCCGATCATCGTTGGCGCGGCCTCACCGCCGTTCTCATCGGCCTGACGCTGGCAGCGCTTTCGATGCTGGTCGATTCAATTCCCCTCGCTTTGTGCCTCGGTTTCGGAACGATCACTGGCGTTGCCGTGTGGTTCGCTACGAGCAACCTGGCGATCGCCCGCTCAGAGCCCGACGTCCTCGAGGTGTGGAACATCTTGGCCCGATCGATCGATCATGCCGGGGGAGTCGTGCCCGACCGAATCGTCGTGCCGGCGAAACGCCTGCGCCACCTGACGGTCGCTACCGCGGCCACGTCGGTCGCTCAGCACAACTAGTCCGTTCGGGTTCCTTTGACGGTTGGCGCTTGTGCGGAGCGCCGGGTTCCGTCTGTCGCGTTTGCGGGAGGGGTGCGTGGTCTTTTGTGTGAGCGCTAGGCGAGTATCGGGCACCCATTTCTGACCGATGGGTTGAATGGACCTACAATCGCACCCGCCACGGGCTGTGGCGCAGCTTGGTTAGCGCGTTGGTCTGGGGGACCAAAGGTCCCGGGTTCAAATCCCGGCAGCCCGACAAGTTGAATACTCGCCGGTGGTGAGCGCTCAAAAGGGGACACACCATGAGCCGACCGAACCCGCCCTTTAATGAGGGTTTCGTCGAGCTGTCAGACGGAAGGCGCCTTGCGTTCTCCGAGTTTGGAGACCCTGACGGCGAAGTGACCTTCTGGTTGCACGGAACCCCAGGTGGACGGCGTCAAGTGCCCCCCGGTGCGGTACGGACCGCCGAGCGTAAAGGCATGCGAATCATCGGGGTAGGGCGCCCGGGGGTGAACGGCTCAGACGTGCACCACTACGACTCGGTTGCCGACTTCGCATTAGACCTCATGCAGGTTGCGAACAGCCTGGGAATCGAGAGCTTCAACGTCATCGGACTCTCAGGCGGCGGGCCGTACGCCCTCGCTGCGGCAAGTCGACTTCCCGAGCGTGTCAAAGCAGTCGCGGTGCTCGGCGGTTTGGGGCCGACGAAAGGCCCCGATCGCGCTGGCGGCTATACGGACCTCCTCGGCCACTTTTCGCCGATCATGCCCCTGGTTCGCCCCGTTTTGGGATGCGCGCTCGCGCACGGTATTCGCCCGCTTATCCCTGTTGCCTCCGAAGTGTTTGACATCTACACGCGCCTTGGGTCCGAAGCCGATCGCGACACGTTCCAGGATCCCGATATCAAAGCCATGCTGATCGACGATCTGGTGCGGGCGCTGCGATCGGGTCTGCGAGCCCCAGCCCTTGACTTGACGTTGTTTAGCCGTGACTGGGGCTTTCGCCTCGGCGACATCAACGTGCCGGTTCGGTTCTGGCACGGCGACGCCGATTCCATCGTCCCTCACGGACATGGAATTTCACAAGCGAGTCTGGTTCCCAACGCAGACCTCATCACGGTTCCGGGCGGAGGCCATATGGTCGGCTACCTGGTGGCAGACGATGTGCTCGATTTCGTGAACCATGCAGGGGTTCGCGCGACCCAGCGCTAGG
>JAGNEX010000076.1 GCA_018003035.1 Acidimicrobiia bacterium | reverse complement strand
GACAGTGGGTGTCCGCCGCGAAGTCCGCATTGGACCTCGTTGAGCCACGAGACGATGACGCGCTGCTTTGGGGTCGGTGGCCCGTCGGCGGGCGCTAGCCAGTCCTTGCATTTGTCGGAGTGGTGCAGCTCTGCAACGGACTCAGCCGATACCAAGGCAATAATGACCTCAGCTTTCTTCAGGCGCTGCAAACGCCAGTCGAAGGGGTCGTCTCCAGCCAGAAGGACGTCGTCTGGGTACTCCTTGCCAGGTGCATCGTTCGGTCGACTCTGCGTGGCTGTGACTCGATAGAACCATTCAGCTCTCCCGGCGGCCGCGGCAGGGGCGCGGACGGCACCTGTCGGTCTCACCACGTCGGGTGTCTCCAACAAGCCTCGGAGTCGTGAGGTGATCTCCCACCCCGCCTTTTGATCGTGGACATCAAAGTCGACGACTACGTCGATCACGCGATTGGCACCCTCGTGAACGGTCGCAAAGGCGGGTGTTTTAGGGCTCTTGTCCACGATGGCGGCGGGCAGCCGGCCAAGGTCAACACCACCCGTAATTACGTCGGTGCCGTGCACCCACAGCTCCCGCTCTTCGAGTGTGCGGCTTCTGGAGCCGTCCACCCGGATGTCGCAAACGAGCGCCGGATCGAGCCCTGCTGCCTGGTTGCGGACATGGCGGCGGAAATCTCGAAACCCCTCCACCGCCTCGGGCTGCCCCGGAAAGACGGCTTCGATCGCCGCGCTCATGCTGAAGCCTCCGGCGGGGCCCAGATCGTCTGGGTTGGTCCCGTCGATCATGTCAGCGAGCCCAGAGATCCGTTGTCGTAGCAAGTGCTGCTGGGGCGTAGTGCTCTCGGCAACCTGCCTGAGTAGCGCCACTGCTTGCGGCCGCGCAAGGGGGCGCGCATCCCGGTGTTCGATCTTGACTGAGGGATTGTTCATGTGGCGACCGTCCATTTGGCAACGCGGATCAGCTGGTTGGGATGTGTATCGTCGAGCTCCAGTGCTCGTCGTTGTGAGCGCCCCCGGGGTGTCAACGAGTGCCGCTGGTTCGGGGCTCGCTCGAGTCAACGTTCCCGCGTGTCTTAAGCGGTCCGGGCGGTGGAGCCTCTGTCCCACCAGCGGACAATGTGGTCGACCAGGCCGTCGACGAACTCGTTCTTCTGGCGGTTGCCGCGGCATTCGTCGTACCAACGCCCGTGCGGCTCGCCTACTCGTCGCAGCAGATAGATCTGGCGTTCTGCGATTCCGGCGGACTCGACGCGATCGAGGTTGGGGATCTTGACCAGCCCGATCGGAAACAGTCGACGGTCGTCCCCAGTGAGGTACTGCGTTACTTCGTTCTTCATGATGAAGCGGCTGTGGAAGAACTCGGGGGAGAGCATCATCAGGCCCAGCGGTGACCGAGTCATCATCCCTTTTAGTTGCTCGATGAAGTCGTCGCCAGGAATCAGGTCGTGGTCCCAGGAGAGACGTACTCCAAAGTCCTTCATGATCCCGAGCCTCGGTACCAGGCGCTTGCGGAGATCCGCGACAAGAGGGGCGGTCGGTCGGGCGTAACTGATGAAGGCCCCAATTTCGGGCCGTTCACTCCCGGCGAGGGGTGTTGTACGTTCAGCGTTGGGTGAAAGCTTGATGGTCATAGCGGACTCCTCTTGGTGGGGGAGTCGTCATCTTGGTTGCCGCCTCCACGCTTTCCACGCTTGCACCACGCTTAGGTCTTGTCAAGGGTTGTCGATAGTTTTTCGTGCTGCACTCGGCAGGTCAGCAAATTTCGTACAGCCGCGTCTTCGCGTTCGTCGGCGGTAACGATGCCTACGACGGAACGTTCAACCTTGCTCGCAAGAACAACGTCGGTTCCGACGCGCTGTTGCAGGCCAATGAACCAAACGGCTTGAACATCACCCATTTCGGGTTCTGCGTCTACCAGAACTCGGGCTCGCTTTCGATCACCAAGGTTGTGCCCACCAACCTCGGTGGCAACTTCGTGGTGCGCTATGAGTGCTCGCTCGGCGGAGTGGTTGTTGCTCAGGGTGACGTGAGTTTCACAGCGGCGGGAGGCTCACAGACCATTGCGGGCATCCCGATGGGTAACAACCCTCCTCCCGAAACCGTTTGTACGATCACAGAACCTACGGTCGACACAGCGTTGTACGTACCTGTTCTCCCTGAACCGGTGACGTTGTTGAAACCACCCAACGTGGCAGCTGTGACGGTGACCAATAACCCGGCTGTTCCCGGGACCCTTGAAGTCATCAAGGTGCTCGACGGCCAGGTGTCTGGCGCGGTACCCGCTTTTGACTTCGTCATCACCTGCGACGGTGCCGACATTCCCGTCTCTGGCGGTGCTGGCACGGTGTACTCAGAAGAGTGGTCAGCCGGAAGTGTTTGCAGCGTCGCCGAACTTGCCGAGGCGGGCTTCGTCCAGGTGGGAGTCCTCGACACCCACGGCAACACCGCAGATGGGGCGGTCGTCTTGGAAGCGGGTCGCAAACACACCGTGACCATAACCAACAGGCAGGTGAAGGCCGATTTGGTCGTCGACAAGATCGTCGACAAGTCCACCCTCATGCCGGGCCAAGGCACTGCAACCTTCACGCTTTCGGTAACGAATGCGGGGCCGGATGCGGCGACCGAGGTGAAGCTGACCGATGTCTTGCCTGCTGGCCTGACGGTCGTCGGTTCACCGACAGCTTCGCAGGGGAGCTGGAGCGGTTTGGTGTGGAACGTCGGTGACTTAGCGTCGGGCGCATCTGCCACGGCGACGATCACCGTCAATGTTCCCGAACTCGCAGCCGGTGCGACGAGCGCCATGCGGTACGAGAATTGCGCGAGTGCAACGTCAGCGGTGCTCGATGGGAACGCCGCAAACAACCGCGACTGCGCAACGGTGAGTCGGTTCTGGCAAGGCAACACACCTGGCTACTGGAAGAACCACCCTTCGGCCTGGCCAATCCCGACGACGACAACGCTTGGCTCGGTCTTTACCGCGATGAGTTCGGTGACCAACTGTCGCACCGTGACGGCGAACGCGTCGCTCATGACCGCCCTGAGCTACAAGGGTGGCCGTGACTATTGCGGAAAGCTCGAGATCCTGCTGAGAGCGGCGACCGCTGCTTACCTAAACGAGCTGCATTTCGGGGCGACCTATCCAATTGGTTCAACCGGGGAGCTTCAGGCGATGGTCAACGCTGCGATCGCGTCTCGCGACCTCAACAAGATCATCTCGCTTGCGACGTACCTGGACGTGTTGAACAACGCTGACTGACGATCGACAGGACCTTTCGGCAGGTCCCCAGTCGGTGAGATGTTGTGATGAGGCGGAGCTCGCAGATCGCGGGCTCCGCCTCAGCTCTGTTCGGCGGAAAAGTTCAACGTTCTGCACGGGGTTGTTGAGCGCAACGACATCCCGCATTGTGGCGATGACCAGCGGTGATGCGAAGTAGCCGGGCCGTTCGCCAACTGCTGCAGGTAGGGCAGACAACAATCGCTCAAGGCAAAGCTCGATTGACGGCGGGGCTGGAAGAGTTCGGTCACCACCGACGAACGAGGTCTAACGCATGTCCGAGAACCGCGAACACTTGCCTATCCCCGACCCCCCATTCAATGGAACGATCGGCGCGACCTACAAGGATTCGACGCCAGACAAGATCACCATGCCGGCGCCTCCAGATGGGGCGCCGAATGTTTTGCTGATCATGTTGGATGACGTCGGCTTTGGCCAGACGAGCCTGTTCGGCGGGCCGGCCAACACGCCGCACCTGGAAAAGTTGGCGGACCGCGGTATCCGTTACAACCAGTTCCATACGACCGCCCTGTGTTCACCGACCCGTGCAGCGTTGCTGTCCGGCCGGAACCACCATTCGGTGCACACCGGAAACATCATGGAGCTTGCAACCGGATACCCCGGTTATGACGGCCGTTGGCCAAAGGACGCGGCCTCGATCGCCGAGACGCTGGTCGCAAACGGGTACAGCACCGCAGCTTTTGGAAAATGGCATAACACCCCCGACTACGAGCTGAGCCCGTCAGGCCCGTTTGATCACTGGCCTACCGGCAAGGGCTTTCAGTACTTCTACGGCTTCATGGGTGGCGAGGCAGACCAGTGGGCGACGCCTTTGTACAAGAACACCGTTGCCGTCGATACACCGACGACGCCGGGATGGCACTTCTCTGATGCGATCGCCGATGAAGCCATCGCGTGGATGGGAGTGCAGAAAGACAGTTCTCCGGACAAGCCGTTCTTCCTGTACTGGGCGCCGGGCGCAGCGCATGCCCCCCATCAGGTCGCTAAAGAGTGGTCCGACAAGTACAAGGGCAAGTTCGACCACGGCTGGGACCGCCAACGTGAGATGACCTTTGAGAAGCAAAAGCAAATGGGTGTTATCCCCGACAGTACGGTCCTGACCCCTCGACCAGATGAGATCCCCGCCTGGGATGACTGCACCGACGAGGAGCGTCGTCTTTACGCCAGGATGCAGGAAGTCTTTGCTGGCTTCCTCGAACATGTCGACTCCCAAGCTGGCCGCGTCATCGACGCCCTCGACTCTTTGGGGATTCGCGACGACACACTCATCATCTACATCGTCGGCGACAACGGCCCCAGCGCCGAAGGCACCCTCACCGGCACGCTGAACAACATGAAGACTCAACAGGGCTATCACGACAGCGTCGACTACATGCTGGCCCGGATCGACGAGATTGGCGGACCCAAATTCGAGAACCACTACCCAGTGCCGTGGTGCTGGGCCGGGTCGTCGCCGTTCCAATGGATGAAGCAGGTCGCCTCACACTTCGGTGGTACGCGTAACGGTCTGGTGATGAGCTGGCCGGGCAAGATCAAAGACACCGGAGGCTTGCGCAGCCAGTTCCACCACGTCATCGACATCGCTCCGACCATCCTCGAAGTCGCTGGCATCCCGCAGCCGGTTGAGGTCAACGGTATGCACCAAACCCCCATCGAAGGCATCTCGATGGAGTACACCTGGGACGATCCAGACGTTAAGACCAAACGGGTCACCCAATACTTCGAGATGTTTGGTAACAGGGCCATCTACCACGACGGATGGGTGGCCGGTTGCCGACACGGCAAGGTGCCATGGCAAATGATCGGTTCGGTGCCCTTCGATGACGACACGTGGGAGCTGTACAACATCGAAGAAGACTTCTCGCAGGCAAATGACCTGGCTCAGAAAATGCCGGACAAGCTCAAGGAGCTCAAAGACATCTTCGTCGCCGAAGCTGCAACCCACAACGTCATGCCGCTCGATGACCGCTTCGCAGAACGCGCCCCTGACGACCTCCGCCCCAACTACATCCGTGGCAAGACTCGGTTTGCGTACTTGTCGAGCGCGGTTCGCATTCCAGAGGTGAGCTCCCCGCCGATCAAGAACATCAACTACACCCTCGCGGCCGAAGTGGACATTCCCAAAGAAGGAGCCGAAGGAGTGCTGGTGGCGTGTGGCGGTCTCACGGCTGGTTACGCCTTCTTTATTAAGGACAACAAGCTGATCTGGGAGCACAACTGGTTTGGCGAGCACCACTACCGTGCTGTTTCCGACCACGAGCTCAAGCCTGGTGAGCAGACGTTGTCGGCCACGATCGAGTGCGACGACGAGGGCAAGCCTGGCACCGGCGGCAAGGTGACTCTGAGATGCGGCAAGGATGTCATCGGCAAAGGCACGTTCGATAAGCAGGTGCCCTATAAGTACACCGTCAACGAGACGTTCGATGTCGGCTGTGACACGGTGACGCCGGTCTCAGACATGTACGAGTCGCCGTTCCCGTTCACCGGCAAACTGAGCAGGGTGTTCTTTGACCTGAGCGGTGAAAACTTCGAAGTGTTGGCGACCGACGCCAAGCTCAAAGCCACCATCAACGAGGTCAAGTCCAAGATTGCCATGGCCCTGCAATAGGCCAGGCTTACCCCCGGCACGGTTTTGGCCGCCGGTCTCTGTGATCATCCTGGCTTTGGGATCGGCCCTCCTGCTGGCAGGGCGCCGGGGCCGCCAGGTCAAAGTAGGGAAATAACGCAGCTGAGTTGCTGAGCTCCCCGCTCCACGAAGCGGGGAGCTCACCTCTCAGGGTCGACGTTGTTGCTTTGCGTTGCCTCCGAACCGTCCACTCCAGGAGCGGTGGACGGTTCGAGGGGCGATTAGCTCACTCGTAGCTGATTGCTTGGACGATGTTCTCTCGGCTGATCCGGCGAGCCGGGAAATACGCCCCGACGAACGCCATGATGACCGCGGCGATGACGGCCATGAACATCGGTGAGGTGACGATGGCGTAGCCGGTGGGGAAGCCGGACGCTTTCGTGATCTCGACCAGCAGCCAATGTTCAACCAGGCCGAGGCTGACGCCTAACACGCTGCCGACGATCACGATGGCGCTGGTCTCGGCGAGGACCGTTTGGAGCATCATGGCGCGACCCATTCCGATCGCCCGCAGCATGCCGAACTCTCGCCGGCGCTCCAGCAGCGCCATGATCAGCGTGTTCATGATCGCCAGCGAGGCAGCGACCACGACGAGCCATTGGAAGCTGAACAGCAGCGCCTGAACCTGGGCGATGCCATCTAAGCCCACGTCGATCAGGGTCTGGCCGTTGACGACGTACAAGGGGATTGGGCTGGTGATCTTTTCGACCTGAGCGGTCACCTCGTCCGCGACCGCCGAATCGGACAACTTGAGCTCGACGTAGGTTGGCTCGGCGCTTCCGTACCAGTCGGCGAACCGCTGAAAGTCGATGGCGACGACTCCGTTCGGCCAGAGGAACGATGGGGCCGTACCGATCAGGGTCACCGTCTTCGGTCCGGTCGGCGTCTGCAGCTCGAAAGTGTCGCCGATCGTCAGTTTGTTGCGATGCGCATATTGGGTCGAGGTGAAGGCGCTGTCCGAGTTGGCAAACGCCGGCCGCTGCTCATCGCTCATCAAGCTCATCAGGGCGGTATTGGAATCAGGATCGGCGCCTTGAACCAGGATGCGTTCCCCGTTGATCGACATAAACGAGAAGCGTCCGCGGCTTGTCGACTCGACCTCGGGGAGGCCTTCGATGGCCGATTTGACCTCGTCGGGCACGCCCAGCCCGATAGGAAATCCGTCAGCTGGGGTGGGTTGGACAACAAGGTCGACTTCGCCGAGCGGTCCGAACGTGTCGGCGGCGGCATCGCGCAGGTTGGCGGCGACCTCACCGATCGCAAGCGTGACAGCGATCCCCAACACGACGGTGGTCAGGGTCGCCCACAGGCGGCGAGGTGACCGTTTGATGCTGTCCGTTGCGAGCTTGCCGGGCCGACCGAACAGGCCAGCGACCGCGGCAGTCAGGCTCGCCACTGGCCGGATGGCGGCGTACAAGACCGCGACGCCGCCCACGAAAAACAACACCGCGGAGGCGATTGCGCCGTTGCCCTCGCTGACTTGGGCGAGCGCGACGGCACTGGCGATCGCGACGACTCCAGCGATGCCGATGACGATGGAGCGCCCTGTCTGTTGGATCGCTTGATCTTCGGGGGCATCGGCCCTCATCGCTTCGACCGGTGAGACGTTGGTGGCGCGCAGTGCGGGCATGATGCTCGCCCCCACCGCTACGACAACCGAGCCCACGATCGCCACCGGAATCGCCCAAACTGGCAGGTAAAACTCCAGCCTGGTGCCGAGCATCTCCTGCAGCCCGCGCGGGAGCTGGTCGATGATCATCCGCCCGCCGAACATTCCGACGATGCTGCCGGGGACCGCCGCGACCAGCCCCATCAACGCCGCCTCGCCAAGGAACTGCGCGATGAGTGGGCGACGGCCGGCGCCCAATGCCCGCAATAGCGCAAGCTCTTTGCGTCGTTCCAGGGCGCTCATGCTCATCGTGTTGAAGACGACGAACGCCGAGATGAGCAGTGCCAGACCCGCCATGGTCCAGAGGGCCTGATTGACCGGGTCGAGCGCGGCGCCCGCGCCCTTCAACGACTGACCCGGGTCGAGTACCGATGCCCGCCCGGCGACGACCTCTTTGACCCGTTCGGTGACGGT
>JAGNEX010000075.1:6741-8131 GCA_018003035.1 Acidimicrobiia bacterium | reverse complement strand
GCGACGGGGGTTATTCCGCTGCAGACGGTCGGCGTCCTACCCGAGTTTCCCGTGACTGCGCTTCGAGCAGTCGCCCGGCCCGTCAACGAGTAGCCGCAGGACCGAGGGTTTGCCTGTTGCCGATCGGGAACAGATGCATTTGGTGGACCACCAGACGTCTCAGAAAGCGCCTGAGCCGGATCGGGTATGCCGCCCGAGAAAGTCCGTCAAGGGCTTGTGATCTCTAGCAGCTGACACCTTCGGCGGGGCGGTAGGTGGACGTGAAGTAGTCGACGATCGGCTCGCCGCCGTCGATCGGGGTGCGGGTGCGTTCGGTCCGAACGGTCGTGCAGCGGGCGCGGCTCTTGGTCTGGCCGGTCTGGTCAGACACCATGGACGGTGTGGAGAACAGCCGAACCGTGATCGACGTGTCGGTGTAACTGGTGGTGATCAACACCGGAGTTTCGGTCTGATTGTGGATCTTTAGGTCAACGACCGGATACCAAAGCGTCGCCTCCCGTCCGTACGGGTAGCGCGAGATGTACAACGAATGGCTCTGATACTCGGGGATGTCGAGCCCCCCAAAGAACGCCGCGTTAAACAGCGTGGTCGCAAACTGGCTGACCCCGCCACCAACATCAGACTCGTACCGACCTTCCAGAATGACCCCAGCGTCGACGAAGCCCTTCTCGGTCGTACGTCGCCCCACGTAGTCGTTGACGGAGAACGTATCGCCAGGTTCGATGATGGCGCCGTTGACGATGTCGGCGATTCGGTGGATGTTGACGACCCGGGACGCTCCGCCAGGATGGTTCGTCGTGAACTCTCCGACGACCCTCGTCATACCTCGCGCCCGCAGCTCGTCCTGGCCAGACACAGGGTCCCAAGCGACGGTGGGGAGCTCGATCGGGGTCCGATCGCCCTTCGCCAGGTGGTCAAAGACGACCTGAGCGTCGATCTCCCCACAGCAGCGGACACCGGACTCGGTCGATGTGACCACCAGTTCACCGGTCGTTTCGTCCGGGGCGAAGGTGGCCGACCCGTAGGTGCCGACCTTGGTAAACGTCGAGGACAGGTCCTGGGCCATCTCAGCGGGGTCGATCGCCAACACCACACCGACAGGGGTCTGTTCGCTGTGGACCCAGTCGATGAGGGTATCGACATCGATGAACTCGGTCTGACCGTCCACCGTGACGTTGATTCCCTTGCCGCGGGACCGGATCACCTTGTCGGCCTGAGCGATCAACTCGTCCTCGGTCAGGGACGGTTTGAGGGCGGTAGGCGTGACGGTGATCGCGACTTCGCCGTCGTCGAGTTTGGTCGGCAACTGTGAGAAGAGGTCGCTCGGCTTGATGCCAAACCCGTCGCTGCCTGGTGTCGTATGCGGATCGGTGCCGTCGAATGTCAGCGT
>JAGNEX010000075.1:0-6641 GCA_018003035.1 Acidimicrobiia bacterium | reverse complement strand
GGCGGAACCGGGGGACCGGTCACAGGACCCTGGGAGTCGGTTCGCAGGGGAGCGGCACCTCCGTGCGGAGGTTCGCCGTTGAGGTCGGGACTGGTCTGCTCCGCACCGGAGCGCTGAAAGTCAGAAGAGGCCGCGACACCACCGCTCGATGGCGGCACCAAAGCAGGCCGCGCCGGCAACTTCACGTCGCTTGCCGCGATATCCAACGGCGCGACGGGCGTGCCCGGAGCGCCCTGGCGGAGGCCCCGAGAATCTTCCGAGGCCTCATCAGTGGCTTCACCGGAATCTTGGCCGCGCGCCAACGGCCCCAGAGTGGCTACCTGTTCGGTACTGCCCGTCAATAATCGATCGGGTCCACGTAACGTCGATCCGTCGGGCGAATCAGCCAGATGCGGCTCGCCATCGCCTTCGCCGTCGGGGTCGTTATCGTTGGGGTCCGGAGGTCGAAATCCGCCGGTTACGGTGGTACCCATGCACTGCCGATTTTTAGGTTGTCCTGAATGAGGGGAATGAGTTGTGCGTGTCCATCTTGTCGACGGAACCTACGAACTCTTTAGACATCATTTCGCGATGCCATCGCATCGTAACGACGCGGACCAAGAAGTCGCGGCAACGCGTGGCGTACTTGGATCATTGTTGATGATGTTGGAGGAGGGGGGTGTCACGCACCTTGGTGTAGCCACCGATCACGTCATCGAATCGTTCCGCAACGACATGTGGCCGGGGTACAAAACCGGGGAAGGCATCGACCCAGATCTGTACCGGCAGTTCCCCATCCTCGAACAAGGCCTGGCCGCCATGGGCATCACGGTCTGGCCGATGGTCGAGTTCGAAGCCGATGACGCGCTCGGTGCCGCCGCAGCGGTCGCATCGGCTGATGAGCGTGTGACCCAAGTCCTGATCTGCACGCCAGACAAGGACCTAGCCCAATGCGTAGAGGGTGAACGGGTCGTCATGCTCGACCGCCGCCACGGCACCATCACAGACCACGCCGGTGTGGTCGCAAAATGGGGCGTTCCACCCGAATCCATCCCCGACTATCTGGGCCTTGTCGGCGACACCGCCGACGGGTACCCCGGTCTGAAAGGTTGGGGTGCCAAGTCGACCGGGACCGTTCTGGCCAGTTACGGCCACATCGAAGACATCCCAGATGACGCCTCGACGTGGAACGTCAAGGTGCGAGGCGCCGCCAAACTGGCAGAGGTTCTCAGCGAACAACGAGACGACGCCCTGCTGTTCCGCGAGATTGCAACCGTCCGACGAGACGCGCCTGTTTCATCGGTCGACGACATGGCCTGGCGCGGCCCCACCGACGACCTGCCAGAGATGTGCCGCCTCCTGGACCGCCCCGACTGGGTGGACAAAGTCGACCGCCTCGCTCAACGCTCCGGCTAGGACCGCAACACCGCCGAGGCCTACTCTGCGGTCAGCAGCTGACTAGTGGCTGTCATTGGCCCCGACCTCTGGTCGGCGGAGTGCCCGCCCCAGACTCGATTCGTTGGCTCGCGCCATGACCTTGGGAGACCATTGTGAAACGCCTCGTTCGCCGCTCAGGCTCTGCTCGCCTCGCCGTCTGTTCACTGATGCTGACGTTGGGCCTCGTCGTCGTTGCCTGTGGAGGTGATGACGATAAGGACGCCGACCCCGCAACCGGTCAAGAATCCGGCGGAGAGACCGACGCAGCCAAGGACGCACCTGCACCCCCGGCGTCATATGAAGATGCAGTTGTGCAAGCGCCAGCCGAAGACATCAAATTCCCCGTCGACTCCTACACCGTCGCTCCAGGTGACATCACCATCGGCCTCAAGCAGGCGGGCAGCATGGAACATTCCCTCGTCATCGAAGGACACGAATCGGATCTCCGCCTCGTCGTCAAGAGCCCTGGTGAGATCGACCTAGGCGCGATCAACCTGCCCGAGGGTGCATACGTGTTTTACTGCGACATTCCTGGCCACCGCGGACTTGGCATGGAGGGTGACCTCTTCGTCCTCGATCCCGCCAAACAGCAGTAAGGCTGAGGCGCATTTCCTCGGCGACAACGCTCGGACGAGCGGGGCCGCCACGACCCCGGGCTCAGCCTTGGAACGGGACCTGACGATGAAACTCACAATCGAAAAGCTCATCGCCGGTGGCGACGGCCTTGCACGGGCAGAAGACGGGCGAGTGGTTTTCGTCGACGGAGCGCTCCCCGGTGAGACGGTCGAAGTCGAGGTCACAGAGGAACGCTCCGACTACCTGCGCGCCGGGGTCACCAGCATCGTCAGCGCGTCAGCAGCTCGAGTAGAGCCGCCATGTCCACATGTGGCGCGGGGCTGTGGCGGATGCGGATGGCAACACGTTGCGCCCGACCAGCAGACCGAGTTCAAAGCCCAGATTGTCGCCGAGGCCCTCGAACGTATGGGTAAGGTCAAAAGTCCCGACGTCAAGATCGGTCCGATCCTGCCGTTCGGGGCGTTCAGGACCACGATTCGTGTCGGGGTGGTCGACGGCAAACTCGGCTTTCGCAAGGCGCAGAGCAACGACATTGTGCCGGTCGACTCGTGCGACGTCGCACACCCGCTGTTACAAGACCTGTTGACAACGGTCGATCCGGGTGAAGCGCAAGAGCTCACCCTGCGAGTCGGCGCAGCGACGGGAGAGCGACTGATCCTGGCGGCGCCGAGCGCCGAGGGAGTGGTGGCCCCCGACGACGTCCTCGTGACCGGTGCCGATGAGATCCAGCAGGCTCACGAGGAAGGCCGACTTCTCGATACCGACGCGGTGGTCGCGGCGATCCATGACGTGGTCGCGGGGCGGACCTGGCGAATCTCGGCGGACTCGTTCTTCCAAGCTCGACCCGACGGGGCGGAAGCCCTGGTGGAGGCCGTGGGCGAGGCGACCGGCCCGCTCAAAGGTCGCACGGTCATCGACGCCTACGGCGGGGTCGGCCTGTTTGCAGGCACGGTCGCTGCACAAAGCCGTGTGACGCTGCTCGAATCGTCTCGCTCGGCGGTTGCCGACGCCAAGGTCAACCTGTCCGACGTCGATGTGCGGGTCATCCGCCGCGACGTCGCCAGGTGGGTGCCTCGCCAAGCTGACATCGTCATCGCCGACCCGCCGCGAAAAGGTCTGGGGGCACAAGCTGGAAAACGGCTGATCGACACCGCTTGCCGGCGTCTGGTGTTGGTGTCCTGCGACGTTGGTTCCCTCGGGCGTGACACCCGCTGGCTCAAGGCGCGTGGCTTCGTCTTCCAAGGGGCAACCGTCATCGACATGTTCACCCACACTCCGCATATCGAAGTGGTCAGCATTTTCGATCGTCGCTAACAGAGGTCAGGCCAGCCCAGGTAGCGGGCGGTAGATCCGTACGAGGCCGACCAGCGAGCCCTATTTCGCCGCAACAACGTCAGGTCGTTCCCTGGCCGACGCAGAGGAGCGGAACTAGCGTCACTTGCCGTGAGGTAGTTCTGAACACGAGGTGACTGGGTGCCTGAGTATCCCGAGATGCAAGCGCTCGCCGAACGGTTGGTCGAGTTCGCTGATGGCTCGCCAATGGCATCGATTTCGATTCTCAGCTTCTCGTCTCTCGCCTCGGTGATTCCTTCCTACGACGACCTGATCGGCAGTCGCCTCGTCTCGGCACATGCTCGCGGCAAGTACCTAATTGTTGACACCGAAAAAGGGTCAGCGGAAGGTGTCCGACTGGTCATGCACATGAGCCAAGCCGGCCGGCTCAACTTTGAAAACGACGCAAAGAAGACCAAACCACGCGGGTCGCTTGCACGCTTCGTTTTCGACAATTCCCGAGCAGTCCTGTTTCGAGAATTCGGCACCGAACGCAAAGCAAAATGGTGGGTCGTCGCAGCGGGCGAGCCAGGACCGACCGCGGACCTTGGCCCCAACGTCGACTCTGCCGAGGCGCGAGCGTTCATCCTTGAATCGAGCGACAGCGGTCGCCTCTACACCGTGCTGCGAGACCAGCGAAAGCTCGCTGGAATCGGCCGTGGCTATACCGACGACATCTGTCATCGAGCCAAAGTCAGTCCCTTCGCCTCGCTCAAAGGTCTGAGCGCAGAACAGCGCACAGTGTTGGCCGACGCCATCGAATCCGTGGTGGCAGAGGCACTCCATGATGAACGGCTGAGGACCGGTGGGCTGCCCGACAAACTGGGTGATCGCTTCTCGATCCACCGGCGCGTTGGCGAGCAATGCCCCGAAGAAACCTGTGTGGACACTTTGGAACGAGTCAGTTTCTCCGGATACGAACTCGTCTACTGTCCGACCTGCCAGACAGACGGCAAACAGCTCGCGGATCGCCGCCTGTCACGCCTCCTCAAATAGGCCCGAAGGGCCGTCGACCGATTGGCAAAACATCCATGGCAATCAGAACAAACCTGACCAGAAGCGACGCCTACGAACGCTCGATGGTGGTCCATTCGGTCAGCTATTCGGTTCATCTCGACCTGACCGGCGGCGATGAGACCTTCGAGTCGACCTCGACCGTCACCTTCGGTGCCAGCCCTGGGGCAGAGACGTTCCTCGATGTGGGCGCGCGGGCAATCACGTCGGTGACGTTGAACGGGGAAGCGCTCCCAGCAGCGGCGTCTTCAAACGTGGGCCGGATCGAGCTCGCCGGTCTGAAGGACCACAACACGGTCGTCGTCCAGATGACAGCGGAGTTCCAGCACACCGGCGTTGGGCTGCATCACTTCCGCGACCCGGTCGACGGCCGGGCGTATCTGCACACCCAGTTTGAACCGTTTGAAGCACACAAGGTCTATGCGTGTTTTGACCAGCCCGACATCAAAGCCAACCTGACCCTGACGGTCGACGCGCCGGACAGTTGGCAGCTCTTCTCAAACACCAAACCCACCGTCGTTCCCGATGAACTTGGCCCAGATGAGTCGGGACCCACACGGCACTGGGAGTTCGAGCAAACCGAACTGATGCCCGTCTACATCAGCGCGCTGGTGGCTGGGCCATTCGCCCTGATCGAAGCGCGCCATTCCGACGTCGAACTGGGTGTCGCAGCGCGGCTCTCTTTAGAGGAGTACATCGACGGGGATGAGATCTTTGACCTCACCCGGTCGGGTCTGGACTTCTTCACCCAGTACTTCGACAAGGCCTACGTGTGGGGCAAGTACGACCAATTGTTCGTCCCCGAATTCAACTTCGGAGCCATGGAGAACGCGGGGTGTGTGACCTTTACCGAACGGTTCGTGTTCCGGAGCCGCGTCACCGCAGCGTTGCGAGCCCGACGAGCCGAGGTCATCCTGCACGAGATGGCCCACATGTGGTTTGGCAACCTCGTCACGATGCGGTGGTGGGACGACTTGTGGCTCAACGAATCGTTCGCCACCTACATGAGTTACGTGGCGCTCATGGAAGCGACGACGTACACCGACGCGTGGGTCACCTTCAACCACGACATCAAAACGGCCGCGTATCGCGCAGACCAGCTGCCTTCGACACACCCGATCGCTGCCGATCTGAAAGACACCGACGCGGTGCGTCAGCACTTTGACGCGATCACCTACAACAAGGGCGCATCGGTACTTCGCCAGCTGGTGGCCTGGGTTGGCGAAGACGCATTTCGCACCGGTATCCGTGCCTACTTTGACCGGTTCGCCTTCCAGAACGCCACCCTCAACGACTTTCTCGAAGCCCTCGAGGCCAGTTCGGGGCGGGATCTCAAAGCCTGGTCTGCTGAGTGGCTGCAGACCGCAGGTGTCAACACGCTCGGTATCGACACCAACGTCGTCGATGGCCGATATGTGTCGGCGGTCATCAAACAAACGGCCCCTGCAGAACATCCAACGCTGCGTTCGCACCGCATCGGAATCGGCGGCTACAGCTTTGACGACTCCGGGTCGCTCGTACAGGTGTTCTCCTACGAGGTCGACGTCTCGGGAGCGGAAACGCCCGTCGAGGTTCTCCACGGCGCGCAAGAAGCTGACCTTCTCCTGTGCAACGACGGCGACCTGGCCTTCGCCAAGATTCGGTTAGACGATCGTTCCCTCGACGCGGTCGCCCGTGGGCTGCACACACTCGTCGATCCCCTCGCTCGTGCACTGTGCTGGTCGGCCGCTTGGGAGATGGTGCGAGACGCTCAGATCCCAGCGACTCGGTTCGTCGACCTCGTGTACGCGCATGCACCGTTTGAGAGCGATGTGGCGACCGTGTCGTCGCTGCTCGCTCAAGCACGCGGCGCGATCGACGCCTACGGCACCGCAGAACTTCAAGGCGAACGTCGCGCCGACCTGGCCGATTTTTGTTGGAATCAGGCCGCATCGTCACCGACTGGAACCGACCACCAGTTGGCCTACATCCAGGCGTTCTGCACCGCCGCGACTACCGATATGCAGCTCGAACGCGCCGCCGGACTCCTTGACGGGTCGACCAAGTTGGCGGGCCTTGAGGTCGACACCGAGCTTCGCTGGAGCCTGGTCAGCGCGCTCGCCCGAGAGGGCACGGCCGACGCCGTCTGGCGCATCGACGACCAGCTGGCTCAGGACAACACCGATATGGGAGCCCGTCGCGCGTTTGCCGCTCGAGCGTCTCTGCCCGACGCTCGGCACAAGAACGATGCCTGGACCGAGATCGTCGACGTCGATGCGATGGCGATCGAAACCATTCGAGTGGCGTGCGCCGGTTTCATGCAG
>JAGNEX010000074.1 GCA_018003035.1 Acidimicrobiia bacterium | reverse complement strand
AAACTCAATCCCAACCCGCGGCTACCGAGCCGGCCCAGAAACCCTCATCAACCACTACACAAGCACCCTCACCCGCATCGCCAAATGGCGCGGCCTCACCACCCCACAAAGCCCCTACATCATCGAACTGGGAGACTGACCACCGATGGGTTACATCATCGAGCTTCGAGCCGGGTTCCTGGACAGACTCGTGGCGGAACTGACCGACCCGACGCTGCCCGCACCTAAACCGTCGAAGCAAGACAGCATCTACACCAAAGAAGTACGTGAACGGTGGGGCCAACTACAGCGGGTCGTGGCCGAACAGGCCCGCATGACGGACGACGTCGTCGCAGGGCCAGATGTCGCCACCTACATCACTGAGGTCATCAACCAGACGTGCCGATTCTGGAACTCGATCCAGCACAGCTCCTCTGGAGGAGACGACTTTCTTGACGGGATGGACGAAGTCACGCCGTACCTCGGGTTCGACTTTGTGAGCGATCTCATGCGGCGGCCGATCCTGGGGATTACCACCGACGACTACCCCTTCTTTGGCTACGCCACCAACGCCGAACTCCGAACGGTTGTCGACCAAGCATCAGACCAGATGCCGCCGCTCGCGGAGCAAGATGAGTCACTTCGAACGATCTTTAGCACCGCTCGGAACGCCGCCCTGCGGGGAGTAGACATCATCACTGTCTACGCGTAACCAAGCGTCCGTTCCAGATGGCCAGCCTGCCGAGCTAAGCCACCGCGCTCGGCCAACCAACCCCCGACGGACGCCAACCGGCGATCGGTCGGCCCGCCGACGGCAGGCAGTGCCGAAGTGCGGCGGAAGTCACAGCTGTACTTCACGGATGACGGAACCTAGGGCTGGGCAGGCAACGTCAAATCCTCACGCCAATCATCGAGCCTTCGCGCGACCATGAGGCGTTGCAGACCGCGAGAGATGCTGGTCCGGCCACGGCGCCGCTTTGCCGACGACAACCAGCCCGATGAAACGGCTGCACATACGAAGAAGGCTTCGACCTTCTCACAGTGGAAGGCTCCGACCACGCCGTACCAGTCCGACGCGACACTTTCCCGCAGTTCCTCTGGGGCACCTGCGACGGTTGATGACCCCGAAACCATGATGGTTTCGCCGCCCGGGTCAGAGCAAGCACAACGAGAGGTCACCGGGCACCCCTCTTTGAAGTTCCACGAGCAAGGGCATCAGACGGCTCATAGCCTGACCGGCAACGCAAGTGGTCGAGGCGGCGGACGTCCGCCAGTACCAACCACCGATCGGAGGCGAGCTTGATGGGTATCCCAGGCGTGCGAGGTACAGACCACATCGGCTTTACGGTGCCCGACCTCGACGAAGCAGAACACTTCCTCGTCGACGTCCTCGGCGCCGAACTCGTGCTGGAACAGCCCGGCGCATGCGATCGGCACGGCGATCTGATGAAGCAGCAGTTCGGCGTCGACCCGCGGGCGGAAATCGTGAAGTTTCGCTTTTATCGCATGAAGTTTGGATCCGACTACGAAGTGTTCGAATGGAAGGCGCATGGGCAGCGCACCCAGGTCCCGCTCAATAGCGACATCGGCGGTCATCATCTGGCTCTGTATGTCGACGACCTAGACACCGCGATCGACTATCTGCGAGACCGCAAGGTCGACGTCATGGGCAACGTGATGACTTCTGCCGGCGGCAGCACGGGCAACCGCTACATCTACTTCCGGTCGCCGTGGGGAATGCAATATGAACTGGTCTCGTACCCCAACGGCAAGGAGTACGAAAAGCACACCGACAAACGTCTCTGGACCCCGGTAAATCCCGGCCAGTAGCAGCCTGCCTTCGCCGAAGGCGCGCCAATGGAGGTATCACAGTCGCTGAAAGCGCTTTATGGGTTGCCGGTCGAGGTCAACTGGCCTGCTACCGCCGCAGCAATCTGAGATCACTGGCGATGGTGAAGAGGTGACGCCCACGAAGCCTTTGCGGTGGAAAGTGCCAGGCGGGAGGCGGACCGCTGACCGCTGAAGGGTCCGGCGCTGATGGTCAGCCCCTGCTGGCAGCGTGAACTTGCAAGTCTGTGCAGCGAGCGAGTGCCGTGAAATCGGTATCGGCGTGGAGCAGTTCCGCGCCGCGCCGAATGGCTACCGCGGCGATGAGACAGTCGACGAGCTTTCGAACGGTCTCCCCCTGTACACGACATGACCGATACAACATCGCCGCAGTCTCGTAGTCGAGGGAGTCGGTCCGCAGCGTCGTTGTCCGGCCCAAAAGTCCGCGGAGCTGAGCAAGGTGGCGCTCGTTCCGAGCGCCCGCAAGCACTTCCATGAGAACTGGATCGCAGCTGGCGAGCGGCTCTGCCAGGAGGCGGTCCACGGCGACGCACACCTCGGACCCGGTGTCGCGTAGGAACTCAACCCAAGCAGAGGTATCGACCAGGATCAACCTCGACTCCCGCGGAGCTCGTCCAGGTCGCCCTCCCAACCTTGGCCCCGCATCGCCCGCGCCTCGTCAAGATGCAACGGCTCAAAGGCAGCCTGATGCAACGCCCAATTGACCGCCTCACGCTTGGTCTTCAGCTGATACCGCCGCATGACGAGCTCGCACAGGTGGTCATCGATGTCGATGTTGGTTCGTGCCATACGCGACCATACACCGGCGATACACCTCGCATACACCTTCCGCATTCTCCACAACCACGTCGAGTTCATCAGCACGGTCACCTGGCAGCAGACCGTACGCCTCGCAAATGCGGGACCGGCCGCACGCACGGTTCGCCACTTCGCCATGGAGCGGAACCCTTCCAAGCGTCCTCGTGGGCATTGCCAATGTCGTCGGCATCCTTGACATCGGAGGTTGCCGAACTGCCCCGCGAGGCCTGCGACGGCGTGCCCTACTGCCAGGCCCCAGGTCAGGTCGCTCGAACGCGGACCGGAGCGCAGTACCATTTCCCCCATGTCCCGCGCCTCCCCCCTCCTCGACCCAGCGCTGCCGGCGACGTTGATCGCGGTGGCTGTCGCCCTGCTGGTGTATGGCCAAACGGCTGCCGAGACGACCAACGACATGATCAAAGAAGGGACAGCGACGATCGTCGGCGACGTCGCCCCGGGTTCTGAGTTCGAGGTCGTCTTCGACCGCACCTACTCGGGGCTGCCGGGCTGGATCCTGACGAACCCCGGTTCGGGCTTGTACCTCCTTTCCCCCTCGAGGGATGGCGGCGCTCCGCGCTTTCACAAGGTGGGTGCAACGCTCGACCAACACGCATTAGGGGTCTCGTTCGATCGGCTGCGGTTCATCCTGCCGCCAGAGGCCAGCCCCGGTGTATCGAAGTTGTGCAATCAGGACCTTTGCTTGATCCTGACGATCGCACGCTGATTCCGTTTCAGGTGCATCGGATGGGGCCCGCATCTCGCCGCCGATCAGCGACGCAGAGGCAACGATCAGGTTCCAAGCCCGGGGGCGGTGGCTGACCAACCACTGGACGGCGCATCAGAGGGTAAGGTGCGGCCGGAGTGCTTCGTCAGCGTGCGGCAACAGCTTCGGGTCGCGCTCGAAGAAAACGACGACGGTAGCGAGCCAAAGACCCATGCCGTCGTTATCGGCGAGCTCCGCGCCGGCGTACTGGCCGTCGACTCACTCGAGAACGAGGCAAATCCAAGGCTTCCGGTGCTCGACACGGCGCTGACGCTCGACATCGAGACCAATAGAAGGGGGAGCACCGCGTGAGCTTTGAGGCGAAGCCGCGGTGGTCTACGGCCCTGGGTACTCTTGCCCTCATCGCGGCGGGCTGTACGGCCGATTCGACTGAGATTCCAGATGCGGACTGGCTCAACAAGAGCATCGTGAGCAATAGCGACGCGGTGCTCGAGATCTTGCCTGCGGACGTAAAAATTTTGCTGTCTGAGACGGATCAACCGGACTCCCTGAAGAGTCTGGTTTCATGTGTGGGCGACGAGTTGGCGATGAAGCTTGATGCTGGGGAACTAGCGACGCTTGTTTCGTCCGCCAAAGACCGCAACGACTTCTCTAAGACCGGCTGGATGGCCCTATCGCTGTACCCGAACGAGATTCGCGAGGCTTCCGAAGTTTGTGCCGACACCCTGTTCGTCGAGAACAGCAAACAGACTAGTAACGCCACAAGAACCCCCGGGCCCCGCCGCGGCTCACTTCAGTCGCCCCCCACCTTCCCCGCTGGCACGGCGAGAGCTTCAGTTCGCCGGCGCAGGGGAAAGTGAAGCTAGCGCAGGGGGAAGCGCCCGGCTGGAAGACAACGGTAGGGCCAACGACCATGCGCCAACCCGAGTTCGGCGCTTAGCACCCCAGGAAAGTGGTTGACTGGGCTAATACCCCGATTGCCGAGCACGCGACTGCGAACGTTGTCAAGCGGTCCGGTAGCCGGTGCGGTGGAACTTGAAGGTGGCACCGGTGGAGAACTTGGCGAGGAGGACATCGTCTGATTCGGGGACGGGTTCGCCATCAAACGTGACCCGCCACGACCACGAACGGCCAGTCGACGACGCCTCGGCCTTGCGGTCAGCGGACGGCGGCTCCAGCGGTTGGACAACCACACGGTCATCGAGGGCTCTGGCGATCGCCACCAGAATGCCGTCATCACCGTCGGCGAGCAGCGACATCCAGTTGAGGGGCTGACCCTCGGCCAGCGCCGGACAGTCACCCAACGTCAACACGACCGAATCGCCGTCGACTCCGGACTCCCACGAAATGAATCCTTCGGGGCGGAACGCCGGGTGCAGATCGAACAACGCCGCCGCGCCGTCCACCGTGGACGGCAGATCGAACTCGGCGATCAGACGCTCGGCAACCAAGCCAGCTGCACCAACCCCCTGGGTCCGCAACGCCGCCAACGCCGCGTCACGACCATGGTTTGCTTCGACCGCGGTCACGAACGAGGCCACCAGCAGATGCCCTTGCAGCGCGGCTTCCTGCACGACGCACGACAAGGTGTCGCCAGCAAAATCCTCCAGGCGAACGTCGCTGTCGAGCGCCGCCTTGTAGTCCGTCCATCCTCGCCACCCATCAGCCAGTTCGGGTGGCGGACCCCCAGCATCGCCATGCACCGCCCACACCTCGGCGGCCGCGGCGTTGCAGTCAACCAGCGCGCCGACCTCATCGGGCAACGCCACCGGCTCACCGTCTCGGTCGATCACCACCTGCCAACGACAATGCGGATGCCGATCCGCCGGCATGCGCGGCGGCCGATGCACCGGCACCATCCGCGCCCGCGGATTCGACGCCGCCGCTGTCGCCAAGAAGGTCGGGTCCTCGATGGTGTGACACATACCGACGACGAAGTCCTCGCCCATCGGCTCGACGTCCATCAACGCACCGCAATGATCCAACCAAAACTCGCCGTGATCGTCATCGATCACGTCATACCGAAAATCGAGGAACTCAGGTGGCGCCCCGATATCGAACTGCATCCCCTTGAACACCGTCTCGACCGAGTCGCCTTCGATCCCGAGCAGCGCAGCCATCCGCCGCGAATAGATCGGCGATGCACCACGCCACTCAGCAATCGCCACGGCCTGCATCGGCTCACGATCGAACTGACCGATCAGATATGGCATGCCCGCTCGGTCGATCATGTGACCGGCCATCAAATACTCACGCCCCAACGCCGCCAACTGCAGATGGTCGAGGTGGTGATACCGGGGCACACCCACGCTCAGGCGCCTTCAGGCCAGAGCGGCGCCGGTTCGTCGCCGATCGCATACTGGCCGGGTTGGCCGGGGCCGAGCGGTCGTCCCATCCGCTCGACCATCCCGGCCGAAAGTGCGTCGACTTCCATCATCTCGATGAACAAAGCCGCCGCGTTACCCAAATCAAACCAGTCGCGCTGCCACGCCCACTCCATATTGCCGCCGTACTGAAACCAACTGCCGCCGATTCCCGCGATCTCATAGGCGGACCCGTCGGGGCGTTTCGCGTCGGCGATCTGTTTCCAGAAGCCGACGACTTGACCCTTTTGATCGTCGATCAAAATCGACTGGTACGGGTAGGTCCACCCTTCAAGGCCGGCCATTTCGCGCCCGATGGCCAGGTCTCTGATCTCGTTACGGCCGACGGTCATGAAGTTCGTCCCCGGCCCGTAGTTCCAGCCATAGGTCGCATCTTCGGCGTAGCACTCCGCCATCACCGACCAGTCGCCAAGCTCTTCGGCCTGCACGTTGACGGCGAGCCACTTGTCGACCATCGCCTGCAGTTCGTCACGCGGATATGCACCCATGCTTTCAGTCCTCCACAATCGAAATGGCCCGAGTCGGGCAGTACTTGATGGCCTGGTCAACGTTGCTGCGCTGATCCTCCGGCGGTCGGGCGTCGAGCACCTCGACCAGGTGGGTCTTGGTGTTCAGCTTGAACACCGCTGGCGCCTCCGACTCGCACACCCCATGCCCTTGACAGAGGGCCTCATCGACGGCGATCTGCCACGTCGTCGCGCTTGTCGCAGCGTCCTCGGCAGTCGATCCAGCGGACGATTCGCCGGCGGAGTTCACCGACCCGCTGCTTCCGCCTTTTCGAGAACTGAGCTTGACCAGGCAGGGCTGCTCTAGCTGGATAACCATTTTGGACAGATCGTCGCGATAGCTGGCGAGGTCTTGTGCGGGCTCGAAGCGCCAGTCCGCCAGCAGCGTCAAAAAGATGGTCTTCAGCTGCATCATGGCGAACGGCGCGCCGACGCATCGGTGGCGACCTGCGCCGAACGGCACCCAGCTCCACGGGTTGTCGGTGTCTTCGTGGTTGGGGTCGATGTAGCGGTTGTGGTCGAACTTGTCGGCGTCGGGAAAGGCCTGCGGCAGACGGTTCGACACGCTCAACGACGCCGCAACCATCTGGCCCGGCTCGATCACATACCCGCCGACCTCGGCCCGTTCTTGCGCGACCCGCAGCAGAACGATCAGCGGCGGATGCAGCCGCAACGCCTCCTTGATCGCCGACTCCAGCTGCGGCAGTTCACGCAACGCCTGATAATCGGGCGCTTCACCGTCTGCCATGACCCGGTCGACTTCATCGACGACGGCAGCCATCGCGTCGGGGTTTCGCAGCAGTTCAATGAGAGTCCACGCTGCTGTTCCTGACGTGGTGTGGTGGCCGGCGAACATCATTGAAATGAACATGCCGGTGATCTCATCGGCGGTGAACCGAGGTGTCCCGTCATCGTTCGGGATCGACGTCAACACGTCGAGAAGATCGCGGTCATCGTCCGACGCCGAGTCACCGCGGGCCACCCGCTGGTCCATGATCCCCTGAACCAGGGCAACCAGGCCGATGCGGGCGGCGTCTCGTCGGTGAAAACTCTCGATGTCGGCATACGGGTCGACGTAGGCGTAGGCGTCGGTACCGCGTTCGAGGTCGTGGTAGAGCTCGGCGAAGCGTCGGTCGAGGTCGTTGCGGAACTTCTTGCCGATCAGGCAGGCCGACGACGTATAGATCGTCAGCTCGGCGAACCAGTCGAGCAGGTCGATCTGGCCACCGACGGCAGGATCCCACGCCGAGACCATGTCGTTGACTTCGCCGTAGATCGTGCTGGCGTGGCCGCGCATATAGCTGTCACGTAAGGCCTGGTTGTGCAGCATTTCGCGTCGCCGTTCAGGTGGCGCGTCAAACACGACACCTTCACCGAAGATCGGCGTCATGAATGGGTACGCCTCGGCCTGATCGAGGAGCGTTTCGGGGGCACGAAAGAACCATTCGTTCTGCTCCGGCCCAGTCACCATCACCACATCGCGCCCGCCGATCTTGAAGCGCCCGACGTCGCCACATTCCTGGCGGACACGGGCCATCAAGCCGATTGGATCTCGGCGCATCTCATCAAGGTGGTCACCGTTTGCGTCGCCACCGCTCACCAACGGGATCGACGTGGCAGTCGCAGTCATGTGCGCACCTCCTGGGCGGGCGGCCCGTTATTCCGGTCGTCCGACCGCTCGGCAAGCCCTCAAGTGCATCGGAGTGTACGCGCACCCTGACACGTTTGTCAGGTAAACCCTGACGCCAACGTCAGGTTCTCGTTCGACCACGGTCCCGGTCCAAGACCTCAAAACCGGCGGTCAGAGACGTCCGCAAGGCGAATCGCAGCCCACGTCCGCCCTACTCATGCAGACATGACGCGGGAATGAGTCCTCTAGAGCGAACCGGCCGCTTCACCGCTGCTTGTAGGCCGGGGTCAACCAACGGGGTGAAGCTCGACCCGAACGAGCCAGTTTGGGACTGCCGCCAGCGTTATCGGTTCGTTACGCCGACTTGGTGTGATGATCGCACCCCCGCACACCCCCGCACACCCCCGCACACCCCCGCAC
>JAGNEX010000073.1 GCA_018003035.1 Acidimicrobiia bacterium | reverse complement strand
CGCGCTGTCCTCGGTGGTCGGCACTGTCTACCCTCTCGGCGTACTCGGTCAACGGAGGCGGCGTCGGCCGGACCGCAATTCGCGGAGACAGCCAACGGTAGTAACCGCGGCGAGCCAAGCTAGCCCTCCGCGAATCAGGGGTAAAACATGGTCAGCGTCACAGTCACAGAGCCGGACAGCCCCGAAGCGTTGGGCGCGCTCACCCGGTACTTCGCCGAGCTCGACGAACGCCTGCCGAGCCACCTGGACGAAACCGAACGAAGCGTCGAGAACGTCCGACGTTTTCGGGCGCCGTCAGGGGTGTTCGCCGTCATGTCCGACGGCGACGAAACCATCGGGTGCGGGGCTTTGTTGTGGCTCGACGAGTCGACAGCCGAGGTCAAGCGCATGTGGCTAGACCCCACGCGCCGAGGGAGAGGGCTTGGCGCCCAGCTTCTGAGCGCTTTGGAAGACTTTGCCAGCGCCGCGGACCGCAAGCGGATCGTTCTCGACACCCATTCCCATCTGGTGGAGGCTGTCGCGTTATACGAGCGCTGTGGCTACCAGAGGACCGCTAGGTACAACGACAACCCGCATTGTGAGTTTTGGTTCGAGAAGCGTCTGTAGCTATTTCGCTGTGGCGTCGTAGCCCAGTTCGGTCAGCTTCGCTGCGACCTGGTCGGCAGCCCCATCGCCAGAAACGGCGACGTCGACAGCGCTGATCAGTGGGATGGTGTCGAGAGTGCCATCGTTCCAGTCGTTCTGGATCGTGCCCCAGTCGGTGCTCAGTACCGCTTCGGCCATGGACTCAAAAGTGGACGTCTCAACAAACATCACCTCGGACGGGGCGCCACCGCTCATCGACTGAGCAACCGGTGCAAGAACCCCGCCGACGACATCGACCGGGAACTTCGAGCGGGACGAGGTGCTGGCCGCTGCCGACGTTGCCGAACTGAGGGCAGCCACGTCGAGGACGGCCCGGTCCGAATCGGCCGCAACTACGTAGCCGGTTTGAGGCGCCAGATCGCCGGTCCAGATTGCCGGCCCAAACGACGCATCGACCCCGATCACGTTGACCGACTTGCCGTCCGCAGTTTCGACGCTTCCGCCCAGCTCGTATTGATTGCTGATCGCGATCACCAACGGCGCAAGGTTGGAATCAGCGGCAATTTCTTGTTCGATCTTGCCGATATCGGCGCTATCCAAGGCGGGTTTGTTGCCACCCCCGGTGCGCCCCGTGACGCTCACGATGACGGGGGCGGCGCGGGTGCTTGCGTCGCCCTCGGAGGTTCCTGTGGAGCCGTCCTTGTTTGTCGTCGACGAATCGCCGGAGCCAGCGGTCGGCGAACCAGATTCCGCCGAGCTCGCGGTGGCATCAGACCCCGAATCATCGTCGGAGCTGTCTGAACAGGCGGCCACCGACAGCGCTAAGGCAAGAAGAACGACAGGCAGGCGGGGAAGTTTCGGTGAGGCACGCACGGGGGTTCCTTTGCTGGGCAGTCCGACTCGTGGTCGTCGAGCCGCTACATCGGGCGGATAGTTACCCGCCGCTCCCGAAGCGGCCTCGCCATCGGCACGGTACTGCCACCCTTCGACGGCCGACTCTGGACGCCGCACTGTTGCCACCCCATTGACATGACGCCCATGTGCTTGACCGGGCCGATCAGCGCCTCCCCTGGTTCGGTGCCAGCGGACCGTGCCAGCGCCGGAGACGAGCGGGTCTAGTGTCGTTGTCCCCGCTCTCCGGCGCGGATGTGCGAACGGAGCCCACCCCGACTCCACGGAGAGCCACATATGGCAGTTGAGCACTACCGTTCCTTGGCGGCTGGCTTGGGGTTCCCAAGTTCGATCCCCACGGACAACGCTGCGGTACTGGTTGTCTGCGTCCTTGCGGTCACCGTCGGTTTTGGTGCTCTCCTGACTCGACCTTCGGCGAAGGTCCTGCCCCAGGGGTTGAGGATCGGTTTGTTCGCCGCCTTCGGTGCGGCGGTTGGCCTCGCCATCGTTTCAGGCTTCTTGCACGACTACCGGCCGTACTTGTCCCAGTGGGACTTGGTCTTGATGGGCCGGGATCCCTGGCTACAGGTCTTAGGAAATGCCTACGGCCCCCTGTACAACCTGCTCGCCTATCTGTACGACATCGATCGGTACCTGCCGAAACTGACATTCGTTTTTGCCTGGTTCGCGTCGAGCCTGTACCTGTTGCGGGCCGCGTACAACGCCGAAATCTCCGACAGGCAGCGTAAGGTCATCCTGTGCGTGGTCCTGTCTCCGATGTTCGTGATCTTGGTCGCCCTTTTCGGAAGCTTCGACGTGCTCGTCGCTGCGCTGTGTTTGCTCTCGATTTGGTTGCTGGACAACGAGAAACCCAGCTGGGCCGGGGTAGTCCTCGCGGGCGCGGCGCTCCTCAAGTACTACCCGGTTGTGCTCTTGCCCGTCGTGGTCATCACGACCGTACGGCGAGACTCAATCCGGCTGGTGGCAGGGTTTGCAGCAATGAGTATCGCGACGATTGCGATGACGCTGGTCGTCTGGGGGAACAGCTTCCTCGATCCGCTCCTGTTCGCCGAGGACCGCGGAGCCACGGGCTCGTCGGTGTTCCTGTTCCTCGACGGCAGGTTTTCGCCGCTGCGGGTCTTTACTTCGTCACCAAACGTCAGCGCTGTCTCGCATTTGGTCATGGCGTTCGCGTTCGCCGCCTGCCTATTGGTGATCTACCGGTTGCGTTTGACTCGGTCCGTGGCGTGCGTGTTAGGGCTGACGGTGACGTTGATGTTTTACCGAGTCGGCCACGCCCAGTTTCAGATGGCTCTGATCTTTCTGATGATGTACATGCTCATCCATCGGCCCGCGTCCGAGAACTACCGCAGCGTGATGCGATGGATGCTTGCGTACATCGGCGTGTACAACGTGCTGGTGGTCGCCTACGCCTTTACCGGTTATTTGTCGGGGGCCGTAGACGACGGCTTCCGCGGCGACTGGGAATGGATGAGAGATATTTCGGGTCTCCCGGCGTTCATCGTGGCCACCGGCCTGGTCGTTGCCATCGTGCGCGAGCGGGGATTTCGCGACGAGTCGCTCGGCACCCCGGCCGAGGCAGCAGCCGCCTAGGCAACGCCCTGTTCAGTGCCCTCGGTCGTTTCGCCGTTTAGCGGTCGGGACGCTTGTCTTTGACGGCTTCTTTGACCATTTTGCCGAATCGGCGGTTGGCGGCCCGCGAGGCCCGGGCATCGGCGCGCAGTTCGGCGGAGGCGGCTTCTCGCCGGAGGCGCTGCCACGAGCCGAACCGGTCTCCGCTGAGAGCACCCGACTCGACCGCATGGCGCACGGCACATCCCGGCTCGGTGTCGTGCGCACAGTCGGCAAAACGGCACTCGGCGGCCAGGTCGGTAATTTCGTCGAATACCGAGTCGACCGTTGCCGCATCGGTCCATAGGCCGACCGCACGGACGCCAGGTGTGTCGATAACACGGATCCCGCCCGCAAGGACGTGCAACTCCCTCGCCGTCGTCGTGTGATGTCCTTTGTGATCGCCGCGCCGAACAACACCCGTCTTCATCAGATCGCTGCCCGCGAGAGCGTTGAGCAACGACGACTTACCCGCACCGGACTCTCCGACAAACACGACGGTGCGATCGGCGAGCAGTCCACGCAGCTCGTCGAGGCCGGTGACCGCAGCCGACGACACGGCGAGCACCTCTGCTCCAGGTGCGGCACTCATCGCGGCTGTGACGGCCGCGTCGATATCATCGGCCAGATCGGCCTTGGTCAGCACGACCAACGGCACGCTGCCTGAGTCCCATGCGAGGGTGACAAACCGTTCTATGCGACCGGTCCGCAGCGGTCGATCGAGCCCGCAGACGATGGCGACAACGTCGACGTTGGCCGCGATTGGTTGGGCTGCAGAACCATCCGCTGAGGCCCGTTGCAACAGTCCTTGGCGGTCAAGAATCTGGACCACGACCTCGCCGTCGACGAGAACGAAATCGCCGACAGCCACTGGCGGGAACACTTTTCGGAGGTGCACTTGTCGGACGCCGTCATCGCCGCCGACGAGCACAGCATGTCCGTCGTGTCTCAGGACGCGGGCCGGAGTGGACGTGAGGCTTTGCTGGTCCGCCGCAACCGCCGCCCAGCGATCGTTCCAGCCGTAGTCCGCCAGCGCGTGCGGCGTTTCGGGCATCGCACCGCCAGCAGGTGTTGGGCCGGCCGGGATTGGTGAGAGCTCGTCGGGACCGGCAGGTTGTTCGGGACACACGACGATGAATGTAGACCCGGGAGCGTCCTGCCGACCGAGAAGCTCAGGGCCTCAGGCCGGTCCGCAGGGTTCGTGAGCTCGGCGAGACATGTGCGTTTCGGTCAAACACCCCGGGGTCTTCTACGGGACGAAGAGGTTGGCGGTCACGTCGGGTGGCCCGTCCACCGTACGAGCGTCGTCTGTGGCAGTGGCCCCGACCGTGTAGTCACCGGGTTCGAGCATCGCCAGCAGGCTGTTGTTGTCGCTTGCCCCGGGGGCGTTGAAGGACAGCATCTCGTTGCCGGTGCCGTCGGCGACAGCCCGCGACAACACCACCAGAACTCCGCCGCCGTCGGGTTCGGTCACCGTGATCACCGCAGGACCGGTGGCTACCTCGGCTGGCAAACCAACGATCTCACCGTCGGCCAACTCCGCCTCGATGACCGGAAAATCACAGTTGGCAATGGCCCATTCGTCGATCTGCAGGCGGGCGAGTTCGAACTCGGTGTCGGTTCCGTCTTCGGTCGGAGAGTCATCGCTTCCCGCTTCCCAACCGATCTTGACGGTCCGGAGCGGCTCGGCAACCGCTGCGGGAGTAGTCGGAAGGACATTGAGCGCTTCAAGCATGGTGAACGGGTGCTGGTCGGACTCCCACAGCTTGTCCTGGACCCAGAAGCTGCAGAACGCAAAGTCGTCCTCGCTCAGCTCGGATATGCCAGAGGCAGAGCCTGCCGAACCGCCAGCGTCGGCTGTGGTCTGCGCACCGGCGTCGGTGCCTTGCGGACGGGCGATGGTCGTCGTGGATGTGCCGTCATCGTCTGAGTCTGAGCACCCGGCGGCCAGTAGGACAGCTACCGCCAGGATCGAGAGCCAACGGCGGCCAAACGAGCGGTTTCGCAGCATGCGAGACGCCTTTCATCGAGGACGATGCAAGGTACCACCGCGCTTTTGGGTCGGCCGACCACCTCTCAGCGGCCTCAACAAACCCCCAGGACAACGCGGACGGACACAACCCAGTTCGAGCAAAAAACCTCTCTTTCGATGGGCGCGGAAACCAGTTGAGCCGTCGCAGCGAATGTAGGTGGCGGGACGGCGAGGTGCCCCCTGTGGGCTCAGCGTTGATTCGATTGTTGAGAGGTAAGAAGGTTGACACCATTTGGGGTGCAGCGCTGTGGGCGGAGTTTAAAAAGGGCAGGTTTGCGTAAATACTGCTGTTCCCGAGACTCGACCACCGAGCGTGAACAGCGCTTTGCCGCGCTCGCATACAGGACTAACCGTTCTGCCACAGTGGCAACATTGAGCTTGTAGCGAGGCGAACATTGCCAGCATCTGCTTTCGTTTTTTCGTTTAAATCAACAGGCCGTTTATCGGGAGCCTTGCACGTTTCTCGATACGTTGAGCGCCTCCCGCCGGGTGACATCTCGTAGTTGCTCGTCAAGAAAGGCCCCCTCATGACTGGTTTCTCCCTGCACCGACGCGCAATCCGCTTAGCGACTTTGCTTGTTGTTGTTGGTCTGTTGTTTGTTCTGGGTTTACCCCCTCTGGCGAAGGGCCTTGTAAGCCTCAACGGCCCCGGAACAACACCGAACCCGAACGTAAACTCCGTTCAAGCAGCCTGCCCAGCAGGGAGTTCTGCCGCCCTCTTTTCGACGAGTGGAGCGACCACAAACAGCGCCGGTCATTCCACAAAGACAGAACAAGGCCTCACTCTTGAATGGGCTGAGTCGATCGAAGACGGCGATGGGGACGGAACGACAGACGACTTCGTCCTGGACGTGTTCGCGATCTATGACTCGACCGGTGAGCCGATCGCGTACAGCCGGGTGTTCGTGTTCGTCGGCGGAAACGACACCTTCAGCGGTACGTTCGCCCTTGCCGTAGAGAGCAACGTCGGCGACGACGCCCTGCTCCAAACCAATCAACCAAACGGTCTCAACATCACCCAGTTCGGGTTCTGCGTCTACCAAAACTCGGGGACGCTCAAGATCACCAAGGCCGTCCCGACCGACCTCGGCGGCAACTTCCAGGTCCACTATGAGTGCGTACTTGGCGGCGTGATTGTCGCCGAAGGTGACGTCGCCTTTGATAGCGCGGGTGGTTCGCAGACCATCACTGACATCCCGACCTCGAACGATCCGCCGCCCGAGACTGTCTGCACCATCACCGAACCGGGCGTAAACACCGATCTGTACCAACCGGTCTTGCCCGATCCGGTCACGCTCCAGACCGACGAAACCGTTGAGGCGGTGGTGACCAACAACCCGGCCGGCGGATCGCTCATCATCACCAAGACAGTCGTCGGCGGGAGCGATGAAGAAGCACAAGCGACCTTCACCGTCGACTACATCTGCACGTTCAACGGTGAGACCGTGGCGACCGGCAGCGACGTCCAGATCAGCGCCGCGCTGCCGATTGAGATCGACGATCTGCCACACGGTTCGACATGCGCGGTCACCGAAGATTCCGCCACCGGATTTGTCGCCACCTACACAGTGGACGACAGCGAGGTTGACGAACCAGCAGAGGTGATGATCTCGGCTGGGCAGAGCTCCTCGGTCGCGATCACCAACACCCGGACCAAGGCCACCTTCCAGCTGGTCAAAGCGATCGAAGGATCGGTCGACGGCGGGACCCCTGACTTTGATTTCGTAATCACCTGTGGCGACGAAGAGATCGAGATTTCCGGTGGCCCTGGCAGCGTCTACACCGCCGAGCTCCCGACGGGCACGCAATGCAGCGTCGAAGAACTCGCCGCGGCTGGCTTTGCCCAGGTCGGTGTCAGCGATGACCAAGGCGACACGTCGGACGGCGTCGTCGAACTCGTGGAGGTAGATGGCGTGTACACGGTGACGTTCACCAACCGTCAGCACCGTTTCGACCTCGCACTCATGAAGACGTTGGCAGACGGCACCAACCTTGCGACCGTGGAGCCCGGTTCCGATGTGACGTTCACGGTGACCGTGCGGAACCAGGGCAATGTGGATGCGGACGACGTCGTCGTCGTCGACTACCCCCTGCCGGCCTCACGTTGAACGATCCAGACTGGACTGAGGGTGCTGGCGGTTCCGCCACAGCCAACATCGGACATCTAGGGGCCGGTCAGTCCACGACGATCGACATCACGGTCACCGTCGATGCCGGGGCGACCGGTCAACTGAACAACTGGGCCGAAATCGCGTCCGCGACCCCCGTCGACCAGGACGGCAACACCATCGTTGGCACGAACGGCGCCTCCCTGATCGATGTCGACTCGAACGCTGACGTCGACCCAAACAACGACAATCAGCCCGGCGGTCCAGGTTCGACAACCGACGACGAGATGGCCGAAGACGGGATGAACGGTGGCGACGAGGACGACCACGATGTTGCCGGAGTTACGGTGGCCGAGGTTGTGACCACGACCACGACGACGACCACAACGTCAACGACAACCACCTCGACCACCAGCACCTCGACGACGACTTCATCGACCACGACCTCGTCGACGAGCACATCAACGTCATCTACCACGCTTCCGCCGACGACGACGACCGCTCCGGTGGTCACGACATCGACGTCGGCCCCGGCAACGACAACAACGACGTCGGCAACTGGTCCAACCACGACCTCGTCGACCAGCCCGACGACAACCACGTCAACCGCTGTTCCATCGTCGACATCGCGACGAGTCGTCCCGCGACGACGTCGACCACTATTGCGGCGGCGACCAGCTCGACGACAAGTCCCAGCACGACATCGACGACGGCGGCAGCGACATCGACGTCAGCACCGACGACGTCGACCTCGACAACCGCCTCCTCTCCGAGCAGCACGTCCACGTCGACGTCTCCCGCAGAGCTTGCAAGCACTTCTTCATCGACTGCGGCCCTGCTTGGGCGTTCGCTCCGGACCGAAGTCGTCGAGAACAACGTCGTCGCCTCGGCACCGGCTCAACGAGTGACCTCGACGACGGCGCCGTTCGCTCAGGTTCTTGGGGCATCGACGTCGAGGCAAATGGCGATCACGGGAAGCGGTCCGCTTCCGCTCGTGCTGACCGGCCTGGGTCTGGTGCTGATCGGGGTGGCGTTCACGGTGCAGGGCCGCGAACGGCGCCGCCGCACCTCGAAGTAG
>JAGNEX010000006.1:103504-105674 GCA_018003035.1 Acidimicrobiia bacterium | reverse complement strand
GACGACGGCATGGCGTACATCGTCATGGAGTTCGTGGACGGCAAGACCTTGCGTGAGATCCTCGACGAGCGACCTCAACTGGCTGTGCCTGATGCGCTGAGGATCGGTTCCGCAATCGCCATGGCCCTCGCTCACGCCCACGATCAGGGGCTCGTGCACCGCGACATCAAGCCCGCGAACGTATTGATCGCAAAAGACGGTCTGGTCAAAGTGACCGACTTTGGAATCGCCAAGGCCAGCGAAGACAAGGACCTGACCCGTACCGGGACGATCATGGGTACAGCCAAGTACCTGGCCCCCGAGCAGGTCCAAGGCCTACCGCTCGATGGTCGGGCCGATGTTTACGCGCTTGGTGTCGTTTTGTACGAAGCGCTCACCGGGCAGGCGCCATTCGTGGCTGAGAACGATATGGCGACTGCCATCTTGCACGTCAACGGGCATCTTGTGCCGCCGAGCGAGCTGCGACCTGATCTCCCGCCCGACGTTGAGGCTTTGGTCCTGCAATGTTTGGCACGCGACCCCGAGGACCGTTTCCGGTCCGCACGCGCCGTGGCGCGAGCCATGCAGGCCGCCCGGCTCACCGGAACGCCGCCCTCGCAAGCGCAGCGACAGGTGGCTGGTCGTCCGTCGCCGCCCCCACGACCGGCACCTGGACCCGCCGGCGGTCACACCGCACCGGCGGGCGGCGGGAACGTCACCCGGGTTGCCGAGCGACCTGCGGGTGCTAGCCCGGCCCCAGGTCGTCCTGCACCGCCTGCTGCAGGTAGTCGCCCGCGTCAGTCGCCCGGTTCTGCCAGGCGTTCGGGCATCTCTGCGGGGACGATCGTCCTGATCCTCATGTTGCTTGTCGTCGGTGGTGCCGCCGTGTACCTGATCGGACAACTCGGATCTAAAGACTCTTCGGTCGCTCTTCCGATCGTCAACGCGACGCCCTTCGACCCAAATGCTGACGCTGACGAGAACGGCGGAATGCTTCTCCAACTGCGTGACGGTAATGCCGAGACCGTTTGGCAGAGCGAGGGATACCGGCAAGACGACCTCGCCAATATCAAGGGAGGCGTCGGCTTCGTGTTGACGGTCGCGGAGCAGGCAGAGCTGGCTTCTCTCAAGCTGGTCACTCCCCCGGACTACGGTTCATACGCGGCGCAGATCTATGTGAGCGACGCTCCCCAAGGGTCGCTCGAAGCCTGGGGAGAACCGGTCGCCTCGCGCACAGATCCCGGGACCGACGCAACGTTCGACCTCGGTGGCGCGTCAGGATCGGCAGTTCTCGTGTGGTTTACCGATCTGCCGAACATCCAGGGCTCCGACGCAAAGTGGCGACTCAAGATCGGTGAGGCCGAGCTCCGTGCTGTCGGATGAGACCCTGGTTGCCAAAGCTCAACAGGGCGACCGCGAGGCGATGGGTGAACTACTCGACCGCCACGCCGATCTGATCTACCGACTGGCTCTGCGAATCACCGGCAATCCGGCCGATGCTGACGACGCTGCCCAAGAGGCGATGATCAACTGCGTTCGGCGGATCGGCTCATTTGATGGCAGATCCAAGTTTTCGACCTGGGTGTACCGAGTCGCCACCAACTCCGCGCTCGATGAAACGCGCCGGCGCAAGCGGCGTGCCACACCATCGGACTTCATCGCGGACGGTGAGGCTTATGGGGCCAGCTCGGGGCCCGGCGAGCGCCTGAGACGCCCGTCAGCGCCGGGTTTGTCAGATCGTGTGCTCAGCCCCGCGGATGTAGCCGCGGCCAATGACAACATCGAATACATCCTCGATGGGTTGTCGCCTGAGCACCGAGCCATTCTCATCCTTCGTGAAGTCTGTGACATGAGCTATGACGAAGTCGCCGACACTCTCGGAATCGCTCCCGGCACTGTGCGGTCACGGTTGGCACGGGCGCGCCGATCGGCCGCCCAAAAGTTGATGGAACTCGATCCTCCCCACCTGTCGTCCAAGGGGACGAGCGACGATCCACAGGTAGCGCCATGAGTCCGACAGATCCCGTCGAGGGGAAGAACCAGGGGGCAGGTCCCGGCCCTGGCCGGCCCGACGACACCGTCGCGGCCGCGCAAGAGGTCGGCGCCCTTCTGCGCGCCGACGACGTCACCATGTCGCCCGCCCGTCGTCGCGTGATGATCGAGGCTGCGCTCGATGAGGCCTTCGGACCTC
>JAGNEX010000006.1:77526-103404 GCA_018003035.1 Acidimicrobiia bacterium | reverse complement strand
ACAGCACCCACCGCAGCAAGCGATCTCTACGTCGTACCGACCGCATCCGAAGCTCTGGTAAACGCTGCAAGGCAGTACGTCGCTAGCGGTGACGCCTGTGAACAGGCAAACGGAGCTCCCCTTTACGCAGTCTTCGAGGTTGAGGGCGCGATTGTCAGGGTGTACCAGGACGCCAATTCGGGTACCCTCGCGTCCTTCGACGAAGACTGTCGCCCGGTCGAGTAAGTCTCACGCGGTGCTCGGGGCGGCCGCCGACTAAGGAACACGCCATGGGTGACTGGGCTAGCCAGGCGGTAGACGCCATCGACAAGACCGTGCAGACGGTCCGGTCCAAGACGGTCGAACCCGCAGAGAACGTCTCGACCACTGTTGTACATGGTCTGATCGCTTCCAGTTTCGTCGTCTTTGCTGCGATCCTTATCACCATTTGTATTTTTCGCCTATTGACTGTGTACGTTCCGGGCGACGTGTGGATCGTGTACATGATCCTGGCGGGAATCTTCACCGCGGCAGGCATGTTCGTCTGGTCCAAACGGCGGGCCTAAAGCCATCGGGGCGGCCAGACCGCCCTCAAACCGGAACCTCCGCGAGCTTCGCTCGAGGCTCGCGTTTGGTCGGCACTGTGTGGAGTTGGAGGGTGACGTGTCCAGTCGCGAAGTGATCATCGTAGGTTCAGGACCAGCAGGACTTACCGCTGCGATCTATACCGCCCGCGCCAATCTCAAACCCCTGGTAATTGAGGGCATCTCGGCCGGCGGCCAGCTCATGCTCACCACCGAGGTCGAAAACTTCCCCGGTTTTCGACAAGGGATCATGGGGCCCGAACTGATGGGCGAGTTGAGGGCCCAAGCCGCCAGGTTTGGTGCGGAGTTCTTGACAGACAACGTCAGCCGCGTCGACTTCTCCCAACGTCCTTTTCGCGTCTGGGTGGGCGACGACGAATTCTCCGCTGACTCCATCATCGTTTCCACCGGTGCGCACGCCCGGATGCTCGACATTCCCGGAGAATCACGCCTATTGGGGCACGGCGTTTCAACGTGTGCGACGTGTGATGGGTTCTTCTTCCGCAACCATGAGATCGCAGTTGTAGGCGGCGGTGATTCCGCAGTGGAGGAGGCGAACTTCCTGAGCAAGTTTGCTTCGAAGGTGTATCTCATCCACCGCCGTGATTCACTGCGCGCCTCACAGATCATGCAAGACCGAGCGGTGGCGAACCCGAAGATCGAGTTCATTTGGAACACCGTCGTTACCGGGGTGGAAGGTGACGCCACGGTGACTGGACTTGAACTTACCGACGTGGCGACCGGAGCCACCAGGTCGCTCCCCGTGACGGGAATGTTTGTCGCCATCGGACACACACCGAACAGCGACTTGTTCGAAGGCGTTCTCGACCGCGACGACCAGGGCTACATAGAGGTCGTGCCCGGGCGCACCGCCACCAACGTCGAAGGTGTGTTTGCGTGCGGAGATGTGGTCGACCACACCTACCGTCAAGCGATCACCGCCGCGGGAATGGGCTGTATGGCGGCCATTGACGCGGAACGCTACTTACAGTCCCAACAACCGCTCTGAGATTGGGAATAACGTTGGCTGTTACCGACGTTCTTCTCGCACCCTTCGGGGGACTAACTTCGATGCTTTCCTGAAAGGACTGCAAGTCATGGCCAACGGTGTACAGGTTCTCGACACGGCCACCTTCGACGAGGTAATCGGCGCAGCCGACAAGCCCGTGCTGGTGGACTTCTGGGCCGAATGGTGTGGTCCTTGCCGAATGATCGCTCCGGTGCTTGAGAATGTGGCAGCGAATCACGGCTCCAAGATCACTATCTCGAAGCTGAACGTGGATGAGAACCCTGATATCGCTCAGCGTTTCTCCGTCATGAGCATTCCCACCCTCATCGTCTTCAAGGATGGTAAAGAGGACAAGCGTCTTATCGGCAGCAAGCCTGAGGCCGCGCTCCTCGCCGACTTGGCGGAGTACATCGGTTGATCTCGCCCGGAGATCAGGGCAAGCAAGTCCTCGACCTCCAGCAGCGCCTCCTCAAGTTGGGTTACGCAATCAGCAGCGCCGAGCGTGATGGCTGGTTCGGACCCTCCACCGAGGAGGCGCTGATTGCGTTTCAAAGGGAACGCCGCCTTCGCCCGGACGGGTTGTGCGGCGAACAGACCTGGTCCGAATTGTTAGAAGCCAACCATCGCCTGGGTGATCGTCTTCTCTACGAGAAGACGCCCAGTTTGAAGGGTGACGATGTCGCCGCGCTCCAGCACCGCCTCAACTCGCTGGGGTTTCACTCTGGGCGAGAAGACGGCATCTTTGGCAAGGCCACTGGCCAGGCAGTACGCACGTTTCAGCGCAACGTCGGTGTCGTCGTTGACGGGATCTTTGGGCCTGACACCCACTTGGCCCTGGAACGGCTCGGCTTCCACGGCGGCTTATCGGTGGCGACAATCAGAGAAATTGAGGAGCTCCGCAGCGGCCGGCCCGAGGGCTCCCACCTCTCGATCCACCTGAGCGTTCAACCTGAACTCGACGTTCTCGGTCTTGCGGTACAGCGGGCGCTAAGCGCCGACGGGCATTCGACGGTCATCATGCCGTCGGACTCGGACGAAGTCGTCGCTGACCGGGCAAATCTCGCCAATCTCGACCTCTTGTTGAGCCTGAGACAAGGCGACGGGCCGCTGTCGTCGATCGTGTATTTCACCGGACGTCACACACGGTCCGAACGCGCATTTCACCTGGCCACACATATCGCCAACGCGTGTCAGCGGCATTCCACGCTGGCCACAATCGAACTCTACGGGCGCCCGCATCCACTCCTACGTCAGACGTCAATGCCAGCACTCATCTTCGAACTCGGGCTTACCGGTGAGGAGATGGGTCGCACGCTCGTGCAGCACAGCTCCGAAATCGGCCGACTAATTGCGAGTGGTATCTACACAGCGTTCCGCACGGCTGAGTCAACCTCGCTCAGCAGCTGAGCCTCCTTTCACCCTTCGACGGTTCTCAAGTTGCCGGACAGCATCCGGTAGATCCGTTCTAGGTCGTCAACGTCTGAGAACTCAATCATGATCCGCCCGCGTTTAGGGCCGAGATCAACTTTGACTCCGGTCGCCAACTGGTCAGCCAGCAGATTCTCAAGCTCGATTAGGCCAGCGGGTTTAACCGCCCCAACTTCCGTTGGAGCACGGGGAGGTGCCGGTGGTTCAGGACTTGTAGCGGCTCTGACCAGCTCTTCTGCCGCTCGGACGCTTAAACCGTCTGCCAACACTCTGCGAGCGAGATGCTCTTGAAGGCTCGGGTCAGCGATCCCAAGTAGAGCACGAGCGTGCCCGTTTGACAGTTGATCCTCTCGCACCATCCGCTGTACGGAGGACGGAAGTTGTAACAATCTCAATGAGTTCGTAATGGTCGTCCGGCTCTTACCGACTCGTTGAGCAACGGACTGATGAGTTAGGCCGAAATCGTCGATGAGTTGCTGATACGCGGCCGCCTCCTCAAGAGGGTTGAGCTGCTCTCGATGAATGTTCTCGACAATTGCCTGCTCAAGCGAGGTGTTGTCGTCGACCTCTCGAATCAGCGCCGGAATGTGTGTCAGCCCTGCCAGCTGGGAGGCACGCCACCTCCGTTCGCCCGCTATCAGCTCGAAACCCGTTTCCGCAGGCCGTACCAATACTGGTTGCAACAGACCCAGCTCTTTGATGGACGCAGCGAGCTGACCAATGGCATCGTCGTCAAAGTGTTGACGGGGTTGATAGTGGTTGGGTCGAATGTCCCCGATAGGCAGCTCACGCAGTGCGCCTTCGGTCTGTTCGGGAACATTGGGAATCAGAGCGCCGAGCCCCTTGCCCAGTCCACTTCGTCTCGTCACGAGTCAAGCTCCTTCGCGAGTTCCCGGTAAGCGATCGCACCCCGAGATACCGGATCAAACACGATAATCGGCTGCCCAAAGGATGGGGCTTCGGATATACGGACCGTTCGTGGCACAACTGTGCGAAACACCTGGTCGCCAAAGTGCTCCCGGACTTCGTGTTCCACGTTGCTCGATAGCTTTGTTCTTGCGTCGAACATGGTCAGCACGATTCCCTTGATCGCCAGGTCGGGGTTCAAGTTTGTCCGAACGAGCTGAACATTGCGAAGTAGTTGTCCCAAACCTTCGAGCGCGTAGTACTCGCATTGAATCGGGACAAGAACGCCTTTTGCGGCCGCAAAGCCGTTGACCGTGACCAAACCGAGCGACGGGGGACAGTCAAACAGGATGTAGTCGTACTCGTCGACCACGTCCGCTATCGCCCGTTTGAGCTTCATCTCTCTAGAGAATGCAGAGACCAACTCGATCTCTGCGCCGGCAAGGTCGATGGTTGCCGGCACGATGAAGAGGTTCTTCACGCTGGTGGGCTCGACGCAGTCCTCGATTGGGACGTTGTTCATGAGTGCGTCGTATGTCGAGTGGCGCACCTGGCTGTGTTCGATGCCTATGCCGGTGCTGGCGTTTCCTTGTGGATCTAGGTCGATGATCAGGACCCGACGGCCTCGTTCGGCCAGTGCAGCTCCAAGGTTGACCGTCGTCGTCGTCTTACCCACACCCCCCTTTTGGTTAGCTACGGCGAGCACGTTTCCCAACGGCGTATCCTCGCTAGACACATGTTCTCCTTGCAATAGCCCGCACCCGCTGGCGGGGGATTGATGAACGGCGTCCATCCGTCTTCGAAAAGGCGGTCTGTCCCGAAATCCCTGGCAGCCTACCCGTGTTGACGGGCTCCGTGGCGGATGGCCCTGTTCCACGTGAAACCTTCCCCGAGGAGGTTTCAGCGCCTCTACCTGCGGTTTCGCGCCCGGTGACGTGTTTCACGTGGAACAATCCGCCGTTGAACAACTCAGTGCACTCCGGGAGACGTACCCGCCAGCCCGGTTCAACAGGCTCCAGCGCCCCGTCGGCGAACTCCCACTCTCGTGCCGATCTTCAGCGTCATCGGTCCACCTCTTCGCAAACGGTCCAACGCTCCGAGCGGAGAGAAGGTCGGGGCCTGCGCCTCGTCGTTCATCCCCACCAGGAAATCTGCTGGGGTTGGATCGCCGTTGCCCGGCGTCACTGCGCGCCCCTACAAGCACTCCTGAAACCTTCCCCAATGCCCGGACGACCTTGCTACCCGGGAATCTCGGTTCTACGGCCGCCTGAGCGCCACCCGCCGGGTCCGTCCGCGTGTTCCCAGAGCCCACGCGGTCACCCTGGCTCGGCAACGTGCCCCAGACGTTCATGCCGAATCGCTCTGCTCTTCCAGCCGCCAATTGCCAAAGCGCCGTTACTCAGTCCAGGAACGCAAAGTAAACAAGGGTCGCGGTCGAACCAACGACAGGCAGGCGCTGCGCGTTACGTGCATTCGTCCGAATCTCTAGCCAAGTCGCCGGAACCAGGATTCCCCAGACCACCCAATCGCACGCTGAATCGTCGCCCAAACGGCAAGCACCGTGAACGGAGTCATGGTCGACGCCTCTAGGAAGCGGCTGCCGAAACTCCTTAGCGGAGTCAATTCCTTCGCCGCTTCGCCAAGACCCGCCGCGGAGCCCCACGCGCGCCCCACCATCACGAGCTTGGAGACACCAATCGCCACGCGTCAACCCCGAGCCCCAGGTCAACAGGGAAAAGGCCCGCGAATTCAAGAGCTCGATGCTCGTTTACATCGGACCTTGAAGCGACGGCGAGAATGCCCCCAGGACGCAGAAGATTGCTGGCGAGAGGCAACACGACGGAGCGGTCACCGACGCTCCTCCCGACGGCAATGTCCATCGGGGGTGGTTCTACTCGACGACCCACGTCCTTCAAGTCGGCAAGAAGAGCTCTACTGGCGTCAAGCTCTGGAAACTGGCTCAGTGCCCATTTGATCGAGCGAATGCTCTTCGAACGTCGATCGAGCCACCACACTTCCGCGGAGGGCCAGAAGAGTTGTAGCGAAAGGCCGACCAACCCTGCCCCTGCCCCAAAATCAACAACCCTGCCGGAAAATTCCGGCAGGGTTGCAGTGAGAGATCTGGCAAAGGTCATATGCTGTTCGAGTGACTCTTCGCCAATCAAACCCGTAGAACGGCCGTACCGGTGGATTGTTTCCAGTCTGGAGTCAGACAGAATCTCCACCCAGCGGCCGTCCGAGGTCATCATTCCTCTTCGTCTTGCCCAATCTCGTCGTCGTCATCCTCGTCGTAAGCCGAAATCGGCTCAGCAGCCTTGCCACCATCCCGAACGAGCACAACGTTCCGACGGGGCTCCTGACCCTCTGAAATGGTCGAGACGCCATCGATGTCGTTGACCACGTCGTGGACGACCTTGCGATCGCTCGAATTCATCCAGTCCAGACGGTGTGGCATGCCGGTTTCAAGGACGGCAGCTGCAGTCCGCCGAGTGAACTCGGCCAGCGCCTCCCGACGTGCATCTCGGTAGCCTGCGACGTCAACGTTCACACGGAGGGGATCCGAACCACCTTTACGGTGGAGAATCGTCCGGCAAATCTCTTGGATCGCTCGATTGGTCACCGCGTCGGGACCGATCAGCACTCCAAGGCCCTCGCCGTCGATGAGGATGTTGAGATTCTCGTCATCAACTACCGAACTGACGTTCGCTTCGAGCTCAAAGGCGTCGAGCAAATCGTCGATGAAGTCTTCGATCATTGTCGCTTGCTGTGAAGTTTCCATTGGTTCCTTCTGCGCCTTTGTTTCCTTTTCCGACGACCGACGCTTCGACCGCCCGGAATCGTTCCCAGAACTGTCGGTGTTCGGCCGAGAGAAGCTGACTTCTTCGGCTACAGAGGTTGTAGCAGCCGGACGGTCAGTAGTGCCCGGCGACGTATCTGTTCTTGTCGCAGCCTTCGAATCTCCGGACCTTGCTCCAGTCCGCGCATCGCTTGCGGGTGTCGACGCATCGTTTCGCCCCCGACCGTTTCGGTTACGTCCGCCGGATCCGGAGTTACTCCGCCTGCCGGAACGATCACCACGGCCTTCATCGCGACGGCCTTGACCAGCAGATTCCCCGCTCGAGTCGGCGGCTCCGCGTTGGCGCCGACGGCGATTTCGCTGAGGCTCGTGCGAAACAGGACGAACCCGTGCCCTGATTCGAACCTCAGCTCGGCGCAGGATTCCTCGCTTACTCTCTTCGAGAACCTGGTACTCCAGATCATCCTCGGCAATACCAAGGCGATCCAGCGCTAGTCCTTTGGCTTCGGCCTCCGTGCGACCGACCGTTTCAATCCATTCCATCTTCTATCCAGTCGAATTTGGACCCCAGCAGAGCCACCATGTCTCAGGCGTTAGCTCTTCCCACGGCTCGCTGACTCGGCGTCCATTTGTTTGTAGATGTATGCCTGTTGACCGATCTGGAACAGGTTCGTCGTCAAGAAATAGAGGCAAACACCAGAAGGCATTATGAATGCGATGTAGCCCATAAACAACGGCATAAATTTCAGTGCTGCCTGGCCGGGCATCTGCTGAGCACCTTCAGCGGTCCGGCGTCCCATTGTCTGGCGCTGCTGATAGAACGCCGTCCCCGTGACCAAGGCGACTAGCAGGAACGCAGGAATGCGATCACCGGCAGAGCCCTCGGATTGGGAAGCCGATAACGACAGGTTCAGCACTCCCAGAAACTTTGATCCCTTGTCGAGGCAGCCAGTGTGGTCTTCTCTGGCCTTCTCGAGATCTTGGATGGTCACCGTATTCGCTCTACCTTCGAGAACGGCGTATTTCTGCTGATCAGCAGCATCGTCGCTGTCCTTGAGTGCCGAAAACTCATCGACGCTCTTGATCCCGTCGGTCTGATCAGGACGTACGTCCTCAAGCACCTCAAATCGTTGATCGGAGGTGGCGTTCTCCATGAACGCACTCGGCGTGCCACAGAGTTCTTCGAACAGCGCTGATTCATTAGGAAGGTGCGCGACCGGAGTACGAAACACGGAGTACAGACCAATCAGCAAGGGAAGCTGAACGATGAGCGGCAGACAGCCCGACAGGGGGTTGACCTTGCGCTCTTTGTAGAGCTTCATGGTCTCTTCGCTGACCTTCTGGCGGTCGTCCTTGTACTTCGCCTGCAGGGCCTTAATCTCGGGCTGCAGTTCCTGCATCGCTCGAGCGGAGCGGGCCTGTTTTGCCGACAGCGGGTACAAGAGGAGCCGCAACAGCAGCGTCAGGAGGATGATGGCCAACCCGTATGAAGGGATAACCGAGTAAAAGAAGGCGAGGATCTGACCGATCAGGTCCTGAAAAGCTCCCATGTCACCTACTTGGGTTGTTGCTCAGAGGAAGTCTCGACCTCGGCGTCGCCGAGACCACTTTTTGGCGTGGGCACCGGGTCATAGCCGTGACCTCCCCAGGGATGGCAGCGTCCGATACGTCGAATCGACATCCAGCCGCCGCGGCCGACACCGTAGACCTCTATTGCTTCCTGGGCATATTGCGAACACGTCGGAAGGTAGCGGCACCTCGGTGGTCGGGTTGCACTCCACGTCCGATACCAACCAATGAGTTTCAGCGCGACGAAACGCACGACGCTCTGGCCGCTTCAGAAACTGAACTGCGTAAAACTTCAAACGGTGTGCTCAGACTCGCTCGTTGGGCGATCAGCAGGTAGGCCCGGTCGGGCTCAAAAGCGCCGCTTTCTGCCGCAACTGCGTGTCTGAAACGCCGCCTGATCCGGTTTCGTTCGACCGCGTTGCCAACCCGCCGGTTGATCGTGAACCCAACCTGGGGGCCGTCGGCATCGCCCAAAGAAACCGACTTAATCCAAAAGCCTTCACCTCGGCGACGCGGTGCACGGCTCAACAGTGCGAAGACGCGCCGCTGAGTCACCGACTTCATTAGGCTGTCAGCCGCCGGCGTCCCCGCAGACGACGGGCACGAATGACTGCCCGACCTTGGCGTGTGCGCATGCGCGTGCGAAAGCCGTGCTTGCGGCTACGACGGCGATTGTTTGGTTGAAACGTGCGCTTCATGGGTTCCTCCTCCAGACGCGGCACGATCCGCAGGATCTGACATGCGCCGGGTTCTACATCTTGCGCGTCTGTCCTGCGGCAAAATCGAGTTCGCAGGCTATCGGCCCGTACGTGTCTCTCGCAACGCGGTCGTTACCCTGTCCCTTGGCGGTCAGGTCCGCTCGTTGCTACCGTGCGAGGTCTGGCTCTGGTGCTTAGGTGTGGCCTCTGCAAGCTGTCCCTGTGGCCCGACATGTGTTTTGTTCCGGAGGGACTTCGTGCACGATCGTGAAGAAATCTCGCTCGACCAACATGAACTGTGGGGCGCAGCAAGCACCATTCTTCAAGATCGCCTCGGTTCGGCATGGACGACCTGGTTCGACGGAACTGTCCCAGACAGCTTTGATCCGCAAACCTTGGTCCTGACATTGGCAGTCCCAAGCGACTACGTCAAAGCTCGAATCGAAGACAAGTACGCCGACCGGGTTGTCGAGGTCTTGCACCAGGTCACCGATGCAGACATCCGACTCGCCATCGCTGTCAAAACCATTGGCCGTGACCTGCCGGCCGAGCCACCACCGCCACCACCGGAACCTGTTCCTCAGCGGCCGCTCCTCATGCAGTCAGCACCGCAGGGAACCCCCCGGTCGTCGTCGATGAACACGTCTGTTGAGGATCGCGTGTCGATGCTCAACCCCCGCTACAGCTTCGACAACTTCGTAGCCGGCTCTTCGAACAGGTTTGCCTATGCCGCGGCCATGAACGTTGCCGAAGCACCGGCTCGCTCGTACAACCCGCTTTTTATTTACGGGCCTGCAGGTCTCGGTAAGACGCATCTTCTCCACGCGATTGCTCACCTCGTTCAGCAGGTGTATCCGTCGGTTCGTGTCAGATACGTAACCACCGAAACATTCATGAACGAGTTTGTCGACTCGATCCGGTTTCAGAAGGCATCTGATTTCAACCGCCGCTACCGGGAAGTCGATGTGCTACTCATCGACGACATTCAGTTCATCGAGGGTAAAGAAGGCTTCCAAGAAGCGTTCTTTCACACCTTCAACTTTCTTCATAACGCACATAGTCAGATCGTTCTGTCGTCGGATCGACCGCCTAAGGCGATTGACACCCTTGAAGCACGACTGCGAAGCCGTTTTGAGTGGGGTTTGATCACCGACATTCAGCCACCGGACCTCGAGACCCGCATGGCGATTCTCGGGCGCAAGGCTGAACTCGAAGGCTTTGACGTTCCCGAGGACGTTCGGCAGTTCATCTCCGAACGAATCACCAACAACGTCCGGGAACTCGAGGGCGCTCTAACGAGAGTGGCGGCCTACTCCCGGCTCCACGGCGTGCCGCTTGACAGAAACATCGCCGAACACGAACTCTCAGATCTGATGAGCGACGACCCTGAGCGGCACATCACTCCGGAACTCATCATTCAAGAAGCTTCTGCCATGTTCGGCATCCAACCCGAGGAGTTGATCGGCCACAGTCGCAAGCGCCAATTCGTCAACGCGCGCCAGGTTGCCATGTACACCTTTCGCACGTTCACCGATTTGAGCTTCCCCGATATTGCCAAGCTCTTCAGCGATAGAGACCATACGACGGTCATGCACGCAGTACGCAAGATTGAAAGTCGCATGGCCGACAACAACCAGACCTACAACAATGTCCACGAACTTGTTCGCCGACTCAAACAAGGCGGTGGATAGCGCTGTGGATAAGCGGTGGAAATTGTGGATAACCACGACTCAAAACCCGAAAAGTGGGCTTCCGCCCCAAAAGTTTTCAACAGGTGTGGATAGCTCTGTGGACGAATACAGCTCCGTTTACCTGCGGTTCTTGTGTTCTTCCACAATCCACAGGACCTATTACTAGAAGTTACAAATATATGAACCTTGTGCACAACGAGGAGACACTGTGAAGTTCCGCTGCGAACGCGACACACTGACCGAAGCCATTACATCCGCCCAACGCGCCGTGACCTCGAGAACGGGAGTTCTCCCGGTTCTGTCTGGACTGTTCATGAGCGCCGACTCTGGCGGGATCGAACTGGTGGGGTCGGACCTAGACCTGACGATCCGGGTCAAGATCGACGCCGATGTTGAACAGACCGGAAACGCGGTCGTTTCAGCCAGGCTGTTGAGCGACATCGTGAAACGCCTCGAGCCTGGCGCAGTGGTGATCGACGTCACCAGCGACGAAGCTCGAATCTCTTCACGTCGGAGCGAGTTCACCCTGCGAACCTTGCCGGTCGGCGAGTTTCCAGATCTCCCCGAACCCGAGCTCGAATCAGTCGAGATCGACGGTGAGCAGTTTGCCGCTGCGATCCGGCAGGTAGCCCCGTCATCATCAAAGGACGAGGCGCGTCCGATTCTGACCGGTGTCTTTCTGGAGTCGACAGACGATGGCCTTCGCCTTGTCGCAACGGACTCCTACCGCCTCGCCGTTCGCGATCTTGCAGGTACTCGCGTGCTTGAGCCTGGGAAAAGCGTGCTCGTGTCGGCGAAGGCGTTGAGCGAGTTGCAGCGCCTCGTCGCCGATGGGTCGTTGCAGGTCGGATTCGGTAACGCAGACGCGTCGTTCCAGCTGGGAACGACGACCATCTTGTCCAGGCTGATCATGGGTCAGTTCCCGGCGTACCAGAAGTTGATTCCACAAAATCAGCCCAATCGCCTGGTACTCGACAGGGAAGCACTCGCCGATGCGATCCGCCGTGTGAAGACCGTTGCTCAGGGCCGTGATGACATTGCGGTTCGAATCGCCATGGAATCCGGCCGAATCGAGATCACCGCGACCGCTGCCGACGTCGGTGAGGCACGCGATGAGCTTGACGCCGATTTCACCGGCGAAGACACGACCGTTGCGTTCAACCCAGATTTCTTGCTGGACGGAATCAGTGCGATCGACGCGGAGCGAGTGGTCATCGAAACGACGGACGGGATGAAGCCGGCCGTCATCAAAGGTGAGAACGTTTCGGACTTCTTGTACCTGCTGATGCCCGTACGCGTCTAAGGAAGTCCCTGGTGTGGGTTGAAGAGCTGTGGATGCAGGGCGTCCGGCGCCACGTTGATCTTCACCTGAACTTCCACGAACGCGTTACCGCCATCGTCGGACCGAACGCCCAAGGAAAGACAACCGTCCTGGAAGCGCTGGCGTGGCTGACTACGGGTGGATCGATCCGCCCGGTTCCAGACAGGTCCCTAATCCAAACGGGCGCGAACGAGGCGATCATTCGCGCCCGTTTCGATGATGCGGGCCGCGAAGTCCTGATCGAGGGTCGGATTGCTGCGGGGCGGTCGCGCGTTGAGGTAAATCGCCAGGTCGTCACCCGTCGCTCCGAGTTGATGAGCCTGGTCCGGTTAACCCCGTTTACCCCCGATGACCTGCAGCTCATTAAAGCTGGTCCGTCGGGCCGTCGGGAGTTCATCGACCACCTGACAGCGTCGATAGCCCCGGGAGTCGCAGCGGCTCAGCGGGAGTCGGACCGAATCCTTCGCCACAGAAACGCACTGCTCAAAAGCATGTCCCGCGGCGAAGCGTCGGCGGATGACTTAAATACGCTCTCGGTTTGGAACGAACAGTTCGCTGCCGCCAGCGCGCGGGTGGTCGGGGCTCGACTGCGCCTGACCGAGATGCTCACACGTTCTGCCGAAGACCTCTATGCAGCGATTGCTGACCAGCCAGCAGCGCTGGGCGCACGTTACGAAAGCGAATGGCTGGACCGGTCAGGTGCTGATCCGATTGACCAGCAACTGTTGACGGCACTGCGAGAGAGCGAACGGGACGAAGTGAGACGAGGCGTGACCTTGGTCGGGCCACATCGGGATGACTGGCTGCTGACGATCAATCGACTCGACGCTCGAACCTGCGGCTCTCAAGGTGAACAGCGGTCCTTGGCGTTGGCGCTGCGTCTGGCGGGGCATCGGGTGGTGACCGAACTTACGGGGACGACGCCGATCGTCCTGCTCGATGACGTATTTTCCGAGCTTGACGACACCCGGAGGGATGCGCTTGTGAGAAACCTTCCCGAAGGTCAGGTGATCATTACTTCCGCTGCGCCCCTACCGTCAGACCTTCCGGTTGACCGCACCATCCACCTTGACCAGACCCTTCGGACGGTCTCAGAGGAAGTATTCGTGCCCGTGAGTGACGACGGAGAAACTCCACCTGCGACAGAGCCATCTGCATGAGCACTCCGTGGGACGATGACCCCATACCGCTTGGCGAGATCATGGACGATCTACGTCTTGAGCTTGGTCTTCCCGAAGAAGCAGACCTCTCGTTGACGGAAGACATTTTCGCTCAGGCGATCGGGCCCGATGTGATGGCGCGGATCCGTTCCGTCGCCGTTCACGGGGGCGTTTTAGAGGTTGATGTCGATGACCCTGCCATCGCTTCTCTGCTGAGATATCAAGGCCAAAGCGTGGTCCGCGACGTCAATCAGCGGGCAGGGCGCAAGGTGTTAGAACGGATCAAGGTACGCCATTCGTAACCTGGTAAACTGCCCCTTCCGTATGTAACAAGCAACAAGGCCACATTGGTTCGGGCGAGAAGTCGCATGCCAATGTGGGTCTTGGCGCGAAAACGCGAGGGTTGCGTGACGTACGCCGCTAAAGACATCACCGTTCTCAAGGGTCTCGACCCGGTGAGAGAACGGCCAGGTATGTATATCGGGTCAACCGGTCCTGCCGGTTTACATCATCTCGTGTACGAGGTGGTGGACAACTCTGTCGACGAGGCGCTCGCAGGGTACTGCACTGCGATTGAAGTGGTCCTTCTTGCCGACGGTGGTTGTCGTGTTACCGACAACGGCCGCGGCATCCCGGTCGGCGAGCACCCCGAGTACGAAGGGCAGTCGGCCGCGGAGGTTGTGCTGACAGTTCTTCACGCCGGCGGAAAGTTCGGCGGCGAGGGTTACAAGATCTCCGGCGGTCTCCACGGCGTTGGAATCTCGGTGGTGAACGCCCTTTCCGAGCGGCTACTCATCAAGATTCAGCGTGAAGGCTACGTCTGGACCCAGGAATACTCCCGCGGCGCACCTTTGGGACCGCTTGTTCAGGGTGAACCGTCGGATCTCACCGGGACCGAGGTTACGTTCTGGCCGGACCACCAGATCTTTGAAGAAACCGAATTTCGTGCGCAGACACTTCGTGAGCGTTTGCGCGAGATGGCGTTTTTGACCCGCGGACTCGCCATCACCTTCGTCGACGAACGGTCCGATCCGGTCGAGCGCCGAACGTTTCAGTTCGACGGAGGCATCATCGACTTTGTTCGCCACCTGAACAAAGCAAAGGAAGCACTCCACGAAGAAGTCGCCTACTTCCGCGAAGACACCGATGGCGGCGAAGTTGAAATCGCGATGCAGTGGAACACCGGCTACAACGACGGCATCCATTCCTTCGCCAACAACATTGCGACGACCGAAGGCGGTATGCACGAGGAGGGCTTTAAGAAGGCCCTCACCAACGTCATCAACCGCTATGCCCGCGAACGTGGCTACCTGAAAGAGAAAGACGCCAACCTTTCCGGCGACGACATTCGCGAAGGTTTGACCGCCATCGTGTCGGTGAAGTTGGCCAATCCCCAGTTTGAGGGACAAACCAAGACCAAGCTCGGTAACACCGAGATGCGATCCCAAACCGAGAAGTCGATGAACGAACACTTCGCCGACTGGCTTGGAAACAATCCCGTGCCGGCGAAGAGCATCGTGACCAAGGCGATCCAGGCGTCCCGTGCACGGATCGCAGCCCGCAAGGCCCGGGAACTAACACGACGAAAGTCGCTGCTCGACTCAGCCGGTATGCCCGGCAAGCTGGCCGACTGTTCCACCCGGGACCGCGACGCAGGCGAACTGTTCATCGTTGAGGGCGACTCGGCGGGCGGTTCTGCCAAGCAGGCGCGCGACCCCGAGTTCCAGGCGATTCTCCCGATCCGAGGAAAGATCCTCAACGTCGAACGCGCCCGCATTGACAAGATGCTGAAGAACGAAGAGATCCAGGCGTTGATCACAGCGATCGGTGCGGGCCTCGCCGAAGACTTCGAAATCGAGAAGATGCGGTACGGCAAGATCATTCTGCTGACCGACGCCGACGTCGACGGTGCGCACATCCGCACGCTGCTGCTCACGTTCTTTTATCGCCAGATGCCCGAGATGGTCCGCGAAGGGCGCGTGTACGTCGCTCAGCCGCCGCTCTACTCGACGCTCGTCGGCAAAGAGAAGGTGTACCTGAAGGACGAGGCCGCTCGGCTGGCGTATGTCGCCGAGCACCCAGGGCGCAAGCTTGAGTTCGGTCGCTTTAAGGGTCTCGGCGAGATGGACTACGGCGAGTTGTGGGAAACGACGATGCGCCCCGACACGCGGACCCTCCTACAGGTCTCTGTTCGTGACGCGGCGATCGCCGACGAAATGTTTTCTGTCCTAATGGGAACCGACGTCCCCGCTCGCCGCGAGTTCATCCAAGAAAACGCGCGCGAGGTTCGGTTCATCGACATCTGAGGCATCTATGGCGCCTGACGACGTAACGGTCGAACCAGCCGAAAACCCGCAGATCGAGATCCAGGAGGAGATGGAACGCTCCTTCCTGGATTACGCGATGTCGGTCATCGTGTCCAGGGCGTTGCCAGACGTCCGCGACGGCTTGAAGCCCGTCCACCGGCGGATCCTGTACGGCATGTACGCCCAGGGGATTCGTCCCGACCGACCCCACCGGAAATGCGCCCGCGTGGTCGGCGATGTCATGGGTCGTTACCACCCGCACGGCGACTCAGCGATTTACGACGCTCTGGCCCGGATGGCCCAAAACTTCTCGTTGCGCCACATCCTGATCGACGGGCACGGCAACTTCGGTTCGCCAGACCCCAACGATCGTCCGGCCGCCATGCGTTACACCGAATGTCGGCTCTCGCCGTTGGCGATGCAGATGCTCACCGGTATCGACGAAGACACGATCGACTTCATCGACACCTATGACGGTGAAGACACCGAACCCGAAGTTCTTCCTGCGCGGTTCCCAAACCTTCTCGTCAACGGCTCGACCGGTATCGCCGTTGGAATGGCCACCAACATCCCGCCTCACAACATGGGCGAAGTCATCGACGCGGCGATCCATATGCTCGACAACCCCACCGCGGATGCCGACGCATTGATGGAGTTCGTCAAAGGCCCTGACTTTCCGACCGGCGCGTACATCCTGGGGCGTCGCGGTATTCAAGACGCCTACCGGACCGGACGTGGTTCCGTGAAGATGCGGGCGAAGGCCGAAGTTCAAGAAGGTAAGAACGGTCGGACCGAGATCATCGTCACGGAAGTTCCGTTCCAGACCTCGGTTGAGGTCATCGGCACCAAGATCGAAGAGCTCACCAAAGAGCGTCGCATCGACGGCATTTCAGACGTCACCAACTCGTCCGCCAGAGGCAATCAACGCCTGGTGGTGACTCTCCGCCGGGATGCGAACGCCCAGGTCATCCTTAATCAGCTCTACAAGTTGACGCCCATGCAAACCAGCTTCGGCGTCAACATGCTTGCGCTTGATCACGGCGTGCCGAAGCTGATGACCCTGCCCCAGGTCCTCAAGCTCTACTGCGACCACCAGGTCGAAGTGGTCACACGTCGTACGCAGTTCCGCTTGCGCAAAGCGCAGGACCGGGCCCACATCGTCGAAGGTCTTTTGCGGGCCATCGACATGCTCGACGAGGTCATCAGCCTCATCCGCGGGTCAGCCGATGTGGAGACGGCGCGATTTGGCTTGATGGCCGAGCCGTTCGCCTTTTCAGAGATTCAGGCCAATCACATCCTGGATATGCCGCTGCGTCGCCTGACCGGGCTTGAGCGCCAAAAGCTCCAAGACGAGTATCGGGATCTGTTGGCATTGATCACCGAACTCGAAAGCATCCTCGCGGACGAGGACAAGCTCAAGTCGGTCATTAAGACTGAACTCACCGAGATCCGCGACAAGTTCGCTGACGAACGCCGAAGCATCATCACCCATGACCCGGGGGAACTCGACGACCTTGACCTGATTGACGACGAGGAACTTGTCGTCACCGTGTCGAACGATGGCTACATCAAGGCGATGTCGCCAGGTGTGTTCCGCGAACAGGGTCGGGGCGGGAAAGGCATCGCTGGGGCCCGTCTCAAAGACGGTGACTACGTTGCGCACCTGCTGACGACGACTGCGCACGCGTACCTGCTGTTCTTCTCAAACCGTGGGCGCGTGTACCGCATCCGCGGTCACGAGATCCCGCTGATGGATCGCACCGCTCGGGGCCTTGCGCTGGTTAACCTGCTCCAACTTGATCAGGGTGAGCAGGTGCAGGCGATTATCGACACGCGGACCTACGAAGAGGGCGCCTACCTGCTGTTTGCGACTCGCCAAGGTTTGATCAAAAAGACCCGCATGTCTGCCTACGACTCCTCGTTGAGGGCTGGGCTGATCGCGATCAACCTCAAAGATGGCGACGAATTGGTCAGGGTCCTTCAAACCAACGGGGCCAACGAGATCCTGATCGTCTCTGCCAACGGCAAGGCCATTCGGTTCGACGAATCCGATGTGCGACCGATGGGCCGTGCCGCTGCCGGTGTGCGCGGTATGAGGTTGAGTGGTGACGACGCCGTCGTCGACTGCGATGTGCTCCGGCCCGGAACCGAAGTTCTGACCGTGACCTCGGGTGGCCTCGGTAAGCGGACTCCGATGGACCAGTTCAGAATCCAAGGTCGCGGGGGCCAAGGTATTCGAGCGATGTCACTTCGTCCGGATGACCGCGTCGTGGCCTCGTTCGTTGTCGACGAGACCGACCAGATGATGTTGGTATCGTCTTCAGGAAACCTGATTCGCTTCCCCGTCGCTGACGTTTCGGTTCAGGGGCGTTCGGCTCGGGGAGTCATGGTCGCACGGGTCAAAGAACACGAATCGATCGTCGCTGCAGCGCGGGTTCTGGACACGATCGAAAACTTGAATGACGATGAAGCTTCGAGCGATTCCGAAACACCCGACTCGATAGGACCGTCTGGTCCGGGAACTTCCGAAACGGCAGAACCTGGTCATGAGGAGCAGCAGTGACATCTGACCCGGCAACGAGTCATCGAACACGCGAGCGTGCTCGCGTAACGAATGACTCGCACGCTCAGGACGACGAACACCGCTCCGGTGACGCTCGGCCATCTCGACCGCGCGGCGGTTCGGCCCGCAATGGCGAAGGCTCTGGCCAGTTGATGCGGATCCAGACTTCGAGGGTCATCCTCAAAGTCGACCCTTGGTCAACCCTCCGCGTCTCGTTGATGTTCTTTCTCGGTATGTACACCGTCGGCTTGGCGCTGGGGGTCGTCTTGTGGTTTGTCGGTCGAGCGGTGGGCCTGTTTTCGACCATCGAATCGACGGTAGAAGGTTTTGGCCTGGACAAGTTCCGCCTTCTCGGGTCTGCAGCCCTCATTTACGCGATCATCGTCGGACTCTTGCTGGTGATCTTGTCGACGATCGCAGCGGTCGTTTCGGCCTTTGTGTACAACGTCGCTTCCCGAACATTCGGCGGTTTACGCGTTACCCACATCGAGGAAGTTCGTCCCGTTCGTCGCCTCGTCTCGGCGCCCGGTAACGTATCGTCTCCTGATCGCGGCAGACCGGCCCAACGCCGGTAGTCCGTTTTTCGGGGCTATAGCTCAGTCGGTTAGAGCGCACCCCTGATAAGGGTGAGGTCGATGGTTCGATTCCGTCTAGCCCCACAGCACATAGGCTGGTCAATATGACCAGCCTTCGTCGCGTTCAGAACCCGAAACGATTGCTTGCGTTGCTGCTTGCGCTCACCATTACTGCGGTGATCGGAGTGCTTCTCCAACGGCTGCGCGGCCGGGGAGGCGAACCTCCAACGGAAGGTGGTTGGCGAGCTGAACCCATTCCACAATTGGTGTCATCGGGCGGGCCAGAACTGAGCCCCAACTAGAATGTCGCGGCGAGCCGAGGACCGGTTCCGGGTCGGTAGTGACCGGTTGTCGAGTGGAGTGTTGGCATGAAGATCGCAATTACGGGGGCGAGCGGATTCATTGGAACCGCCTTGCGCCGCGCTCTGCCCGGAAACGACATCGTGGCGCTGCGTCGAGGGCAGACCGCCGTCCCCCCCGACATCATGTGGAATCCCGAGTCTGGCAATCTGTCGCCGCGGGACCTTGCTGGGGTCGACGCAGTCATCAACCTGGCCGGCGAGAACATTGGGGCCAAGCGCTGGACCGTTACCCAGAAGGCCCGCCTGCTTGAAAGTCGAACGAGGGGCACGGCGCTGCTCGTGCGAGCATTCGAGCGGATGGACACTCCACCAAAAGTCTTTCTGAGCGCGTCCGCTATTGGCTATTACGGAGCCAACTGCGGCGATGTGGTTCTCGACGAAACGTCTGCTCCCGGCAATGACTTTTTGGCCGACCTCTGTGTGGAGTGGGAACGGGCGGCTTTGGCCGCCCGCGACATCGGCATTCGCGTTGCGACCCTCAGGACGGGCATCGTGCTCGACCCGTCTGGTGGCGTGTTGGCCCGGCAACTTACCCCGTTCAAACTGGGGCTCGGCGGGCGACAAGGACCAGGTACCCAGTGGATGAGCTGGATCACCCTTAACGACCACATACGAGCGGTGAAGTACATCCTTGACAGCGCTCTGCAGGGGCCGGTCAATCTGGTTGCGCCCGAACCGGTGACCAATGCGACATTTGCCAAGACGCTCGGCCAAGCGCTCCATCGGCCCACAGCGCTGCCGACGCCGATGGCTCCGCTCAAAGCTCTCTACGGAACCGAACTGGTCGCCAGCCTCTTGCTGGCGAGTCAACGTTGTGTCCCGAAAGTGTTGAGCGAATCAGGCTTTGTGTTTGAACAACCGACGCTTGCCGAGGCGTTTGCGTCTATGAACCTCCGCTCATAGACGCACCACCCTCACCTCGGATCGCTCTCCTAGCCGGCTCGTTCGTTCCAGTCGGCCAGAACCGAGCTGCCTTTGCTTTCTGAGATCTTCTGGCCGTTTTCTGGGGTGTCGCCGTTCAGAACGGCCGCCTCCATACCGTCTTCAATGGAGTCTCGGATTGCCTGGTAGGGGCCGATGAGAGGTCCCCGCGCCTTGTCAGGGTCCACGTTCTGGAAGGTTTCAAACGCCGCGGCGTATGCGGGGTCAGATGCCCAGAGGTCTTTCACCGCCGGCTCGTCGACGGCCAGAACGTTGTTGGGCATATAGGACGACTCAACGTGCCACGTGGCTTGCTCTTCCGGGGTCATGGCAAAGGTGATGAAGTCCCAGGCAGCTGCCTGTTCTTCAGGCGAGGCGTTCGCCATGAGGAACGCGCCGCCACCGCCCACCTGAGACGAGCCAAGCAGTTCGGTAAATGACGGCATCGGAGCGACGGCGATGTCGAGCTTGGAGAGGTCGACATCCTCGGTATCTAGGCCGCTCGTTCCCGGATCCACACTGTTACCCGCCGTCAGCGCTCGCACCGTCGCAATCGCGGCCGACGTCTCGATCACCATCGCGGAGCTACCGTTCGCGACGGCGATGAAGTGGTCGAACTGTCCGCTTTTATCTTCCACAGCGACGAGCCCGCCGTTGGCTACTTCTTCTTGAAGCCAAGTCCAAATATCAGCGACTAGCGGTGTCGAGATCAGCAGTTCGTCAGCCCGTGCGCTCCGACCGTTGTCGTTGTTGACCAGCAGTTCGTCAGCACGACGAACCAGATGTTCGACCAACCAGGAATCAAGCTTCAGGGACAGCCCGTGCTCAGCGGCCCCGGCTTCCACGATGGCAGCGTCAGCTTCGCGGAGCTCGGCGAAGGTTGTCGGCGGGTCGTCGGGGTCGAGCCCAGCGGCGCGGAACGCGTTCTTGTTGTAGTAGAGAACCGGCACTGACGACGCGAATGGAATCGCCATCAAAATGTCGTTCACCGTGTAGTGCGCAATCCACGGCGGCAGCAGGTTTGACGTGTCGTAACCCGACGCATCAACACAAGCCTGGACCGGCAGGGCCGAGCGTGTGTCGATGAAGAACTGGGTGGTTGTGTCTTCGGCGATCGCTAACGCAGGTAGTTCCTCGGAGCCGAGTGATGCTCGGAGCTTGTCTTGGAGCTGGTCGTAGGAACCCTGTTCGATGACGGTCAAACGGACCCGGTCCTGGCTCTTGTTGTAGCGATCTGCCTGCTGTTCGAGTGCCGTCTTTGACTGGGCAGCGAGTGCGTGCCACATGGTGAGATCTACGACACCATCAGCATCGTCGAGCGCGTCAACGGCGCATTCGCCTACTTCGATGTCGAGCCCTTCGACCTGCGTGCCGCCGTCCGCCTTGGAATCTGCAGACGAACTGGCGCTTGAATCGGCGGGCTTATCGTCGGAGGAGTTGTCAGAGGAGTCGTCCGATCCGCCACATGCCGCGGCGATCAGCATGAGGACCGTAACGATCACCAACCACCGGTGTCGGGAGGCAAACGGCATTCGGGGTTCCTTTCGGGACTCAGCCTTTGACGGCGCCGGCGGTTAGCCCGCGGACCAACTGACGCTCAAAGAATATGAGCAGCAAAAACAAGGGGATAAAGGCCATTATCACCGCAGCGTAGCCCTGGTTGAGCTGGTCTGGGTTCGACTTCACCAGTGACTGCAAGGCGATCTGGATGGTGCGGTACTGCCGGTCGTCTGCGACAAGTAACGGCCAGAGGTATTGGTTCCACGCCATGAGAAATGAGAACACGCTGAGGGTGGCGAGCATCGGTTTGGCCAAAGGGACGACCACCCTGGTCAGGAACCCGAAATGGCCGTACCCGTCGAGAGCTGCAGCGTCACGCAGGTCGCCAGGGATCGCCAGGAACGCCTGCCGTAACAAAAAGGTTCCGAAGCCGAACGCCAGGAACGGCACGATCAGCCCTTGGTAGGAGTTCTTCCATCCGAGGTCGAGGATGATCTGGAAGTTCTGGGTGAAGATCACCTCAACCGGCACCATCATGGTTGCCAAGAACAGTGCAAAAATCACCCGCTTCAACGGGAACCGCAGGAAGGCAAACGCGTAGGCGGCCAAAACCGACGTGATCAATTGCCCGCTCATGATCGCCAACGACATGACGATCGAGTTGATGAAGTATCTACCGAGGTCGCCGTTGGTGAACGCGTCTGGGTAGACACGCCAGTTGAAGTCGCGGAGCAGGACTGGCGGGTCGGTCAAGATCTTTGCGGGGTGGTCGACGAGTGAGAAAACGACGGCGATATAGAGAGGAAACAACAGCAAGATTGCCATGAACGCGAGCACTAGGTATGTAGCTATTCGGCCGACTCGATCACGACCAGATGGGACGGCTTGGACCGGCTTGTCATGGTCGATAGAGGACGAACGAGGCGGTGCACCCTCGGGAGCTGCGACGGAGCCCCGCGTATCAATCGCCATAGTGCACCCGCCTGTTGAGGGCAGCGAACTGAACGAACGTCAGGAGCACCAAACCGCCAAACAAGATGATCGACTTGACCGCCGCTCCGCCGGGATCACTACCTCGTTCAGTGAAGATGTCATAGACGATGACTCGCGTCGCGTTTTGCGGTCCTCCCTGGGTGAGGATGTCGATCTGGCCAAAGGTCTGGAACGACACGATGGTCAGGATCACCACTGCAAACATCAATGTCGGCGAGATCGTCGGGATGATGACGTGGCGCAGCCGCCGGAATGCACCGGCGCCGTCGATCTTTGCGGCCTCGATCAAGTCGTCCGGGACGGATTGCAGCCCCGCCAGAATGATGATGAAGGTGATCCCCAAGTTCTGCCAGATGTTGGTCAGGGCGATCGACATAAGGGCCGGGGTGCGATGCTGCAGCCAGTCGACCTTCAGCACACCACCCTGCGGATTCAGCAAGATCAGAAAGACCAGCGACGCGACAGCCACCGATGTGGCTACCGGCGTCGAGAAGACGATCCTGAACACGGCTATTCCCCGGAGCGGCTGATTCACCAACCAAGCCAACAGCAGACCGAGCACCAGCGCGGGGATGACCGTCATCACCGAGAGCAGCACAGTTCGCCCGATGGTCGCATGGAACTCCGAGTCACCGAGAACGTCAGTCCATTGGTCCCATCCGATCCAGCGTTGAGGGGCGTCCGGGTACAGACCGGGTTGGTAAAAGGTCTGACGCGCCGTCCGATACAGCGGGTAAAAGACGAACACGGCAAAAATCAGGAACGACGGGGCGAGAAAGCCGTAGGCCCACAACGCCTCGGTGAGTCGGGCACGTCGGGACCGGAAATAGGTACCTGCGCCTTCGTCTACCGACAGCCGAGCCTGTGTGAGAGTCACGGCGCCGCCTTTTCGGGTATCCGCTCCTCGGTTGTCACGTCAAAAAGGTGAACATGTCCTGGGGCGATCCCGAAATGGACGGTTGCCCCGGGCGAAGGCAGTGCGGTGTTCTGGTTGGTGACGCGTGCTGTCAATTGTTCGCCAGCGCACTGGGCCACGATGTGGCTCTCATGGCCAAGCGATTCAACCGCAAGCACGGTTGCAGGTAGGCCATCGTCGCCCAGAACCAAGTGTTCGGGCCGTACTCCGACGAGCACCCCTCCCGTGGCGAGTTGTGGCGACGTACCAAATTGTTTGGAGACGTCCAGTTCACAACCCTCGACCACAATCCGCACCGAGCCGTCGCCAACGACCGCGGCACCTTCGAAGAGGTTCATCGGCGGGCTCCCGATGAACCGGGCGACGAATGCATTGGCTGGGCGGTCATAAACGGCGCTGGGCGAATCGACCTGCTGAAGGCGACCTTGATTCAGGATCGCGATTCGGTCGGCCATCGTCATGGCTTCGACCTGGTCGTGGGTGACGTAGAGGAAGGTGGTGCCGAGCTGTTCGTGGAGTTGGACGAGTTGGATCCGGGTTTGGACGCGGAGCTTGGCGTCGAGGTTGGACAGCGGTTCGTCCATCAGAAACGCCTGGGGCCTACGAACAATCGCGCGAGCTGCGGCCACACGTTGGCGCTGCCCGCCGCTCAGTTGCCCAGGCTTTCGATCGAGCAGTTCGGTGATGCCGAGGATCTCCGCTGCCTCGGCGACTCGCTCTGCGCGCAGTGACCGTTCCACCTTGCGTGCCCTCAAAGGAAACTCGATGTTGTCCTTGACGGTCATGTGTGGATACAGGGCATAGGACTGGAACACCATCGCGATGTCCCGGTCCTTTGGCGGGACCTCGTTGACCACCTTCTCGCCCAGCAAGATGCGCCCGGAGGTGAGCTCGTCGAGGCCGGCGACCATCCGAAGGGCCGTCGACTTTCCGCAACCGGACGGCCCAAGGAGGACCATGAATTCGCCGTCGGCTACGGACAGAGACAGGTCATCGACAGCGACAACATCGCCGTAGGTTTTCCTGACCACGTCAAAGGTCACGCTGCTCATCCGCCGCCTCTCCGTCGCGCACCCACACCTTGGCGTTCTACGAGTCGCTGTTGGCAACTACTGCCAGCAGGTGAGTCCGTGCGTTGCGGATTCTAGGGCGCTGAGCATGGGTGGTCACGCGGCCGACCGGCCCGCCATCGGTGAATTCTTGGCGTCGGGCCGGACGCGCCGAGGCCCGTCACCACAGCAAAGTGACGGGCCTCGAACTTGGGTGATCACCAGCCTCTTGAGAATCTGAGGTTCGACGCGTACGAATCGTGCTCGAAGACCTCGTCACTCTCCGGCCGTTGGCGGGCGGCCGATCAGTACCTAGCTGGTGGCGTTGATCGTTTCCTCGGGGCGAGGATGCTTGCGCGGGCGCCCACGGGGGCGCTTGCGAGCGATGATTTTCCCGTTGACGATGATCTGACCGCCCCAAACTCCCCAGGGTTCGCTGCGTGCGAGGGCGGCGTTCAGGCATGGTTCAGTGACGGGGCATTCGGCACACACGGCCTTCGCCATTGCGATGTCTTCCAAGCGGTCCGAGAAAAAAAGCTCTGTCATTGAGCCGGAGGTATCAGCGCAAACTGCGAAATCCATCCAGGCTGGGCGCTTCTCGGCTAGCCGTATCGTCTTTGTCCGTGCCATCAGTGGTGTTCCCGTGTGTCCGAAGCATGAGCTGCTTCACGTCAATCAGTGCCGACGTTGGCCCCAGGGCTCAACCGTCAAGTGATTTATCGGCCGATACGAGCGTGAATCTTGAGCGGCAGGTCCACAACATTTGGCGAATGTTGAAATTGGTGTTCGCATCGAGAAACACGAGCGTTTGGCAGCTTGACGCTGAGTGAAGAACCATCACGCTGCGTAGAGACGAAGGTAGCGCAGAGAAGTCGCGAAGTTACAATGCGTGGGCAATAAATGAGGCTGACCAGGCAATACGCGACACATTTAGCTCAATGTTGCACATGTGGTTCAAAGAGAACAGTGTTCACGACGCGCAATGTGGTGAACGGCACCGTTCGTGGACGCGCAAAGGAGACGCACCCAGGCGCCTAAAGGACGCGCAAAAAAACCGCGCAGAAGCTGAGGGAAAGCTGGCTCTGGGCCTAGCCGTCAGCGAGTTTGGGAGACTCCTCCGGCGAGGCCTTGGCGCGGGACGCACCCCGTGTTCGTGTTGACGCGCTGTCCGCCGTCTTGGAACTGGCTGTGGCGCGAGCGCCGCGACCAGACGCCCTGCTTGGCGTGGCCGAAGTGGCATCCGAAGAAGTCGGTTTCTTTGCCGTACCGGAAGGTTTGGCGGTCGGTTGCTTCTTGGCAGCGGCGGTTGTCCGAGCTGTCGGTGTTGTCTTTCGCGTTGGTTTCTTCGCCGAAGTGGTCGGCTTTGTCGCGGCTGACTTTGCTGCTGGGGTCTTCTTTGCCGGCGACTTTGCCGGGGACGCCGCCTTTGCCGGCGACTTTGCCGGGGACGCCGCCTTTGCTGGGGACGCCGCCTTCCGGTTTACAGGACCCCCCGATACCCGTGCTGCCTTGGCGAGAGCAGCGTCATCCACCGAGGTGACACCTTCGTGA
>JAGNEX010000006.1:72397-77426 GCA_018003035.1 Acidimicrobiia bacterium | reverse complement strand
CTTTGCCGGCGACTTTGCCGGGGACGCCGCCTTTGCTGGGGACGCCGCCTTCCGGTTTACAGGACCCCCCGATACCCGTGCTGCCTTGGCGAGAGCAGCGTCATCCACCGAGGTGACACCTTCGTGAACCAGGTCGGGGATCTCAATCGACGTCATACCCATCACATCTGGACGGCTCGCGACGGCCGAATTGCGCTTGCGTTGGGCAGGTCGACCCGGTGCCGAAGCCTCCGCAGCTATCCGCAGTTCCTCCAACTCCATCGTCATACCTTGCGCAAGCACGTGGAGGTCGGGGGTCAGTTCGCGGCAACCCACGATGCCGAAGTCCATTCGGTCTTGGTAGGACATCACCGTGATGTTCAAGCCCGCGCCCTCAGCAATGGGCCCAAGTGGGAAGAGCGCCTCGATCGGCATACCCGCCATGAACAGGCGGAACGGGGGGCCTGGCACGTTGGAGATAGTGACGTTGTAGAGGGGGCGGTGGCGGTTGGCCAGACCGAGCGACGTGTACAGACGGGCTGCGCGCGCAAACACCGCTGGCGAAGCTGACTGCGCCCAATCCATCAAGAAGTTCGCACCAACGGCCTGATGCTGCTCTTTGGCGACCGCCATGTGCTCGTTGACCGCCATCAGGCGTTCAACCGGGTCAGCGATATCGGTCGCCAGCGATGTGAACATCGCCGAAATCCTGTTGCCGAGCGCCCCCGACTCGTCGGAGCCTCGAACGGAAATGGGCACCGAGGCGACCAGCGGTCGTTCGGGGATCTCGTCGATGTGCCGCAGGTAGTGGCGCAATCCGCCAGCACATACGGACATCACCACATCGTTCACCGTCGTTCCGAAGGTCGACTTGATGAACTTCACTGTGTCGAGCGGCATCTGCATGTACTCGAAATGCCGGTGAGGGGTCAGCGAGGCGTTGAACGGGGTACGCGGCGCCTGAAACAAGGGCGGTGGCCCAACGCCATCGCCGTTGTCGTGTTGCATGGCCCTCAAGCTGGTGACCGTGGTTCGCGCGATCTTGGCGAGTCGCCACGGCTGTTGGACGAACGCGCCCAAGGAACGGAGCGTCAACACCGTCTCTGACGGTGGGTGCTCTGGACGCCAATCGTCGTCGGCTTTGGTCGGCGGGTTTGCCGGCGACGGTTCAATGTCGAGCATGTGGACCATCAGCTCGGCTCCCGACACACCGTCGATCGCTGCGTGATGCACCTTGGAGATCAGTGCGCAACGATCGCCTTTGACACCTTCGACAAACCACATTTCCCAGAGCGGCCGGCTGCGGTCTAGTGGACGGCCGAACAGCCGAGCGGCGAGGGCTGCGAGTTCCTTGTGCCCACCGGGGGACGGCAGCGCGACATGACGAAGATGTGCGTCGAGGTGGAAATCCCGGTCGTCGATCCAAACAGGGTGGTCAAGGTTGAGCGGGATGTCCATCAGTCGTCGACGGAAGGGGGGCACCAGATGGATCCGCTCTTCGATCATCTCTCGGATGGCGGCGAAGGCTTCCTTGCCGGACAGCTCACCTGGGTCGAGGATGAGCACCGACGAGACGTGCATGTGGTTCGTCGGTGTTTCGAGGACTGCGAACGCGGAATCTATGCCGGTGAGTCGCTGCATGATGTTGTGGCCTTTCGCTTTCGCCAGAGGCCAAGGTTAGCGATGTGACGCCAACTGTGTATTCGCCTTGCCGTTTGCCCAAGCGATCGGCCGAGAAACTGCCCCGCTATGCGCGCCCGCGGCCGGAACCGCGCGAACGGCGTGGCGACTTCGAGGATCCGGCGTCTGCCTGTGGCTCCCATTTGAAGGAAACGATGACGCCAACGAGGCCGATCACGCCCCAGATGGCAAGGGCCCCGAGATGGCCCCACTGGATTCCGGGAGCGGCCGTTTGGGAGAGGTAGGTCGGCACTAAGGCCTCCACTAAGTGGCGGAGCGGAAACAGTGAAGCGAACCACCCGACCACACGGGGAACGTCGTCGACCGGCATGAAGGCGGTCGTCAGCATCACCAACGTTGTTGCGTTGGTGAGTGGGGGCGCCGCCGTCTCTGACGGGATCCAGGCGGTCTGGGCGACTCCGAGCGCCGCGAACGCTGCGGCACCGACAGCGATCGTCAAGATGCCAGCGGGGATCAATCGCCATTCGATGTCGACGCTAAAGAACAGCGCACCGACGATGAGCATTACGAAGCACAAGGCGTAGGCGACGACGAGTGAACTCCCGACATGACCTGCAACGTAGGCCCACTTAGGGAGTGGCGTTCCTTGGACGCGTCGGAGAATGCCCCGTTCACGAGTGACGGTGACCCGCATTGCAAGGGCGGTCAACGTTGCCCCCATGACGGCGAATGCGATGAAGGCGGGTGTGGCGCGCTGCTGGTAACGGGACGGCTCAAACTCTTCTAAGAAGTTCTTTCCACCGGGTTCGAAGACCAGCACCCCGATGAAGATCACCATCGGAAACACGACGGTAAAGAAGGCGGCTGCCGGGTTCCGCATGAAGATGCGGAGCTGGTAGCGGGCCTGGTTGACGATGAGGTGCGGAACCGACGGCCATTTTCCGGACGGCTCAACCGCTGGAGCGGGAGCTTGGCTTCCGGAAGGCGGCTGACGGCTGGCGGTACTCGCCGCAGCGGTCGCAGAACGGGAGGATCTGCCGTCTGGGGAGTCCGCTTGGTCGGTGGTCGTCAACTCGGGGCCCCCTCGGATGCGAACACGTCCGATGACGAGCCGACTAGGTCAAGGTAGATCTCTTCGAGGCTCGGCCGGCGCACCACAAGATCTGCCAGCTCAACGCCCGCATTCAACGCCCAGGTGGTGAGGGCGTGCAGCGTGGCTGTCGTCTCGCCAGTCTCGATCCGCCACGAACCGTCCGTCGTCCTGGTCACTCCGAAGCCGTCGGGCGGCGTCACACCGCTTCCGAGCCGGAAGGTGATGCGGACGCGGTTGGTGTGCGGGCCAACGAGCTGGGAAGGCGTTCCTTCGGCAAGCACCCTGCCGTCTGTGATGACGACGATCCGGTCGGCCAGAAACTCGGCTTCGTCCATGTAGTGGGTGGTGAGCAGAACCGTTTTCCCAAGCGCACCGAGGTCGCTGATGAGCTGCCAAGCCTGGCGTCGTGCACTGGGGTCAAAGCCGGTGGTGGGTTCGTCAAGAAAAAGCAGGTCAGGATTGCCAACCAGTGCCAAAGCGAGATCGAGGCGCCGCTGCTGCCCGCCGGAAAGACGACCCGAGCGGCGATCGGCAACCGAGGTCAAACCAACCAGCTCAAGCACTTCATCGACCGGCCGGGGATCGGGATACCAAGACCCGAACATGGCAATGCACTCGCGGGGCGTCAACTCGGGATCGGTACGGGACTCTTGCAGAACGATTCCCATACGGGCTCGCATGCGGCGATCGCGAACGGCGGGATCAAACCCGAGCACCTTGACGGTGCCACCCGTGGCTTTTCGGTGTCCTTCGAGGATCTCGATCGTGGTCGTCTTGCCGGCGCCGTTGGGGCCAAGAAGGGCGAGCACCTCCCCGCGCTCGACAGAGAAACTGACGTCGTGGAGAGCGGTTACGTCTCCATAGGACTTTGAAATGTTGTGGGTTTCGATTGCGGGCACTGACATCATCGCCTCACGTCACCGGAGAACCCAGACAGTCCCAGACCTAGGGCAGCTGCGGCTAATCCGGCGGCCGCCAACATCCAACTTTGCGCCACCAGCGAGGAGAACAACACATCCCATCCAGCGTGGGCGGCGTCGCGGTACTGCTCGACGGCAATCGAATCGATGCTGGCCGACCGGACGATGCTTAACGCCACCAGGGTCAGAATGCCGCTGATCACGGCGCTCAAGCCGAAAGCCACCAGGATCCTGGTTGGACGTTTGGCCAGGATGCCCGCGATGAGGAAACTCGCCAAACTGACCAGGATCGATCCGGCCGCGGCAGGCCCGGCGATGTTGTCGAGCTTCCAGATGGGGGGGATCTGGTCCCGATCAGCAAGGGTCAGCACGCCAACCGTCCCCGGGTCGGGCAGCATGTCAGCGGCCTCGGGTGACAGCGCACGGATCCGGTCAAAAGTGCTGTTGACCTCGGGTGCAAGGTTCAAGACCAACTGGGCAAGGTCGTCGTCCATCATCGTGTTGTACGACACTTCGACCGCTGCCCGGAACGTGGAGGTAAACGCCGGGGACTCCACGATCTCTTCGGTCGCCGACTCGATCTGGTCGCCGTAGCGCTCAAGAACGGGTCGATCGGTGATGACCTGCTGGGTCAGGGCATAGGCCAACCCGTCCGCAACGGGCTGACGCTCGAGCATCTCGGTGGCGAGGTCACCGACCTTGTCGGCGTTCGAAAAGTCGTTGTTCAGCCAAAAGAGCGGGCCTGCCGCAAACATGGCAGCAAAACCGAGGAGCACAAATAGGCCGACAAGGACGCGTCGAAGCATGGCTGCAGTTTTGTCGGCCAAACGTTCTCAGACGAGTCAGGCGACAACCGTTCGCATGTCTGAGCCGCCCCAATACGCCTTCATCGACGTCAAGAGTCCATCGTCGCCGACGGTGAAGACGTCGATAGGCGACAGTTCGATCGTCATATCGCCGATCTTGCTGACAACGGTGAACATGAAGGCGATGGCTGACCCGCTGACCCGAATGGAGGATTCATCCACAGCCATTTCGAGGGAATCAGCCATCGCTAGCGATCCATCGAAAAACGCTCCAATCGCCTCTTTGCCGCCGTGCACAGGAGTGCCCACGGGATCTTCGACGGTCGCATTGTCGGCAAACAATGCGAGGTAGGCCTCACGGTTCCGGTTGTTCCAGGCTCCGATGTAGCCGTTGACGAGGGCGACTGCCTGTTCGTGATCTAGTGGCATGGTCTATCACTTGCGCGACGAGGTCGTGGTGACGACGGATTGGAAGGTGCACCAATGTTGCAGGGTACGCCGGTCATGGCCAGACGGGTATCGCCCCGGCACTGTCGACTACCCGCCCGTGTGTCACTGTCGTACCCGGCGTGTAGACCGATGTGCCGGCG
>JAGNEX010000006.1:0-72297 GCA_018003035.1 Acidimicrobiia bacterium | reverse complement strand
ACGGATTGGAAGGTGCACCAATGTTGCAGGGTACGCCGGTCATGGCCAGACGGGTATCGCCCCGGCACTGTCGACTACCCGCCCGTGTGTCACTGTCGTACCCGGCGTGTAGACCGATGTGCCGGCGAGTTAGACCAATGTGATGGTGAAGGCGGCTGACGAGGATATGAACGGAATTCGATGCGGGCACTGCGCGGGGACCCACGCGTCTGTCTCTGAGATCCGCAACTGTTCAGCCGAGCGTCCCGCCTCCTTCGACGAGGGAGACTTCGACGATGGCGCCGCGTTCGAACTTCAGACAAGGTCGGTCGAACCGGCAACTGCACCTAGCGCTACGGCACCCCTAGGGTCGGGCATCGACGAGCTCACCGCGGGTGAGTTTGACCGCTCGAACAACGGCTCGACATCCAGCTCGGCCAGCGCAATTTCGGGACCGACCCAGGTGTACCTCGCGGCATGCGAAGCCGATGACCCGGGGCGCTGGGCCGGTGAGGACCGTCTTGGTCGTGGGCTCCTGATCGGACCAGGTCAAGACATAGCGACGCCCTGGGCGTCAGCACCGATCATCGACCTGCCCGCCGAAGATTCTCAGGGTTTAGCGCGGGCGCTTGCCGAGCTTCAGATGGCGTGGTGCGAGCGGGAACGTGTGGTGGTGCGCTTAGAGGACGACTACTCACCAACCCGCGGTCGGGTTCTGGCCGTCGAACCGTGGACGATCGCCCCAACCTTCACTTTTGTCGAAGATCAACTCGAGTTTCTGTTGGCAGCGAACCTGGTCGACGCCAGAAGCGGCCGTTTTACTTGGCGCTGGGCAGCCGTCGCGCTCCAACTCGGAGCGACCCTTCCCGTTGCAACCGACGGGGGCGGGGGTCAAGACGGCAGCGGCGATGTCATCGTCCCGGGCGTCGGTCCTGTCTGGTGCGATGGGGGGCCGTTCGCCCCGGACATCGTCGACACCCTTCCAGTGCTCGGATGGCAAAACTTAGAGCGGGGGATTCTCCAGACCTGGGGTGGCGTGGCAAGGCGCACAACGGGCGTCGCGTCGCTCCACACGGGGCCGACGGGATCACTTGCGCCCGATCAGCTCCAGGCGGTCACCCACACCGGGGGTGCAACTCGCATTGTGGCGCCGGCGGGGTCGGGCAAAACGAGGGTTCTCACCGAACGCCTGCGCCACCTCAGCCAGACATGGGGGTATCCGTCAGATTCGTTAACGGTGGTTGCCTTCAACCGTCGGGCGCGCGACGAACTGGTCGACCGCACCAGCGACCTGCGACGGGCACATATCCGAACGCTCAACAGTCTTGGCCTCGCAATCGTCTCGGGCGATCGCCCGTTTGACGTTGAACCGAGACCGCCTCGTCCGCGCATGTTCAACGAGCGGGATCAGCGAGCGCTCCTTGACGAACTCGTGGGTTTCAAGCGGTCACTCAGCCAAGATCCAGCAGCACCTTGGTTGGAGGCCCTTCGGGCGGTGCGACTTGGGCTCCTTGATCCCGAAGTCGTTCAAGAGGATTTCGGCGGCGACGTCGACGGACTGCCGGAGGTGTTCCCGCGCTACCGCGAACGCCTCAAGTCGATGAACGCCCTCGACTTTGACGAGCAGATCTATCGGGCGATCGAGATATTGGTGACCGATCCTGCCCGTCGTGCTCGAGTTCAACAAGCGATGCGTATGGTCTTGGTCGATGAGTTTCAAGACTTGACGCCCGCTCACGTGCTCATGGTCCGGTTGTGCGCGGCACCGAGTTTCGACGTCTTTGGCGTCGGGGACGACGACCAAACCATTTACGGTTACAACGGTGCCGATCCCAAGTGGTTGATCGATTTTGGCCGGGTCGCGCCTGGCGCCGCATCAAAGGCTTTGACCATCAACTACAGATGTCCCGTCGGCGTTGTCGAGGCGGCGCGGCACCTGTTGTCGTACAACGACCGCCGAGTCGACAAGACCATCGAACCGAAGCCTGACCGGCAAGCGAGCGGCGCTGATGTGACGATCGTCCAGGTTGCCGACCCCACCACCGCAACCGCCGACGTGGTGGCAAGTCAGCTGGGGCTATCCAGCGCGACGCCCTGGGTGACCAGCCGGGCAGTTGCGGGCGGATTGGGTCCGGCGTCGCTCGACGGTTCGCCGATCGTCCCCAGCGATATTGCCATTCTGACCAGGGTCAACGTCACCCTTGCTGCTGTACAGGTGGCGTTGTCTCTCCGGGGCGTGCCGGTAGTCAACACCGTGGATTCCGGTGTCCTCAACCGAACCGGCCTTCGAGCAGCTCTCGCTTGGTTGCGCCTCGGCCTCCGTCCCGATCAGCTTGAGGCCAGGCTGATCGCGGACGCTGCGCGCAGACCGTCCCGTGCGTTGTCCCCCAAGGTCGTCGAGTGGATGGGTGAACAGCGGAACCTCTCCGGCCTGCGTCGGCTCGCGGGTCGGCTCGATGATCGAGCTGCGGACAAGGTCAAGAAGTTCTGCACCGACCTTGAGGGTTTGACCGAGGTGTGCCGAGCTGGTTCGGCCTCACGTGCCATCGAGTACATCCGCCAAGACATAGGTCTGGGCAGTGCGCTAACCAGCCTGGACCTCAGCAGGCGTGCGGTTGAGCGTGCCAGTCACGCCGATGATCTGGATGCTCTGCTAGCCCTCGCCAAGCTGCACGAAGATCCCGACGACTTCGCTGTTTGGCTCAAATCGGCGTTGGACGCGCCCGGTGTTGCCGATGGCGAAGGGGTCGTGCTCTCGACCGTGCACAAGGTCAAAGGTCAACAGTGGCGCAGAGTCGTTGTGCATGGCGTCGACATCGGCCGTTTTCCGCATGCGCTCGCTGAAGATATCGAAGAGGAGCGTCGTGTTTTCCACGTGGCTATCACCCGTGCCGGCGAGGGTTTGACGGTGGTCGCGGATCAAGATCTCGCCTCGCCGTTCATCGCCGAAATGCGTGGTGAGCGGCCACGCCGCAAGCTCGCGACCGGAAGGCCGGTGGAACAGCCGACCTCGTCTCGCGGTTCGGCGAGATCGGCAGGCTCGGTTTCGCGTGGCCGCCGCGACTCTGGCTCGCGCGGGCAGCGGACTACCTCGCAGCCCAAATGGATCCCGGTGCTGGGAGCAACAGTGGGCCAAGGTGGCCATTCGGGAGTGATCGAGTCCATGAACGAACACGGCGCAGCGCTTCGCGTCGGCGAAGCCCTTCTCCGGGTCAAATGGGGGTCAGAGGTCACCGTGGACGGCAAGGTCGTGTCCCTTGCTCAACCCAGCAGGGACCCGGCATGGAGCGCTCGAGCGTTGGATGCGCTCAAGGTCTGGCGGGCCAGCACCGCTCGGGGCGACTCAGTCCCCGCCTACGTCGTCTTCCGAGACACCACTCTCGACGAAATCGCACACAATCTGCCAGCGACACTTGACGAATTGGCAGCGTGTTGGGGGGTAGGTCCGAACAAGCTCGACCGTTACGGCGACGAAGTGCTGGGCGTCATCGGCGACTGCGCACCCGCCAGTTCCGAGTAGAGGCCGCCACGCAAACCCTTTGCGGCGGAGCGGCGGGACATCAGCTGCAACGGGAACGAGCGAGTTCTCTTAACGCAGCCAGGGTCACTCTTCCGAAGAACCCCCTGCCAAATAGCGTGCTTTGATCTGATCGACAACCGCTGAGTCGGCAAGGGTGGTGGTGTCGCCGAGGGTTTCGTCCTGTGCGACGTTGCGCAGCAGGCGTCTCATGATCTTGCCTGAGCGTGTCTTTGGGAGGTCTTCGGTAAAGAGCAGGGTCTTGGGCTTAGCGATCGGGCCGATCACTGTCGCGACGTGATCCCGTACCGACGCATAAAGCTCTTCGTCGCCCACATATCCGGCACGCAACACCACGAAGGCCGCTATGGCCTGGCCTGTTGTCGGATCATCTCGCCCCGTGACCGCCGCTTCGGCGACTGCAGGATGATCGACGAGCGCGGATTCAACCTCGGTCGTCGAGATGCGATGCCCCGAAACGTTCATGACATCGTCGACCCGCCCGAGCAGCCAGAAGTATCCGTCTTCGTCTCGTTTGGCCCCATCACCAGCGAAGTACCGGCCCGGAAAACGCGACCAATAGGTCTGCTTGAAACGTTCGGGGTCACCCCAGATGCCGCGCAACATCGACGGCCACGGCTGGTCGAGCACGAGGTAGCCGCCGCCGGGAGCCGGAACGCTCTCGCCGTGGTCGTCGACGATGTCGGCCGATATCCCTGGCAGGGGAAACGTTGCAGACCCAGGTTTTGTCGTCGTGATACCAGGGACCGGCGAAATCATGATCCCGCCCGTTTCGGTCTGCCACCAGGTATCGACGATCGGGCAGGTCTCCAGGCCGATGACCCGGTGGTACCACATCCACGCTTCTGGGTTGATCGGCTCGCCCACTGACCCGAGAAGACGCAGAGATGACAGATCGCATCGATTCGGGTACTGCTCGCCCCACTTCATGAAGGTCCGAATCGCAGTCGGGGCCGTGTACAAGATGGTGACCCCATACCGTTCGATGATCGTCCAAAAGCGGTCTTTATCGGGCGTGTCAGGAGTGCCTTCGTAGATGACTGACGTCGCAGCGTTAGCGAGTGGGCCGTAAACGATGTAGCTGTGGCCCGTCACCCAGCCGATATCCGCGGCGCACCAATACACGTCGCTATCGGCTTTCAGGTCGAACACCGCTCGATGGGTGTAGGCGACCTGGGTCAGATATCCGCCGGTCGTATGGATGATGCCCTTCGGGCTGGCGGTCGTACCCGAGGTGTACAGCAAGAAGAGCAGGTCTTCACTGTCCATTGGTTCGGGCGGACAGTCCGGCGGCGCCGACTCCATCAACTCGTGGTACCAGTGATCACGGCCGTCACTCCACGCCACCGTGTTCTTGCAACGGCGGACGACAACGACGTCCGTGATCGACGGGGTCGACTCAAGCGCTTCATCAGCTGCGGGTTTGAGCGGGGAGACATCCCCCCGGCGATAGCCACCGTCAGCGGTAACCAACACCTTGCATGAGGCGTCGTTGATCCGATCGGCCAGGGCGGATGAAGAGAATCCGCCAAAGACCACAGAATGCGCCGCTCCGATGCGGGCACAGGCAAGCATGGCGACAGGCAGCTCAGGAATCATTGGCATGTAGATCGCCACCCGGTCTCCCTTGGTCACCCCGAGCGACTTGAGAACGTTGGCGAACTTCGAGACCTCGCCCAACAACTCGGCGTAGGTGATGGTGCGGGTATCGCCAGGCTCGCCTTCCCAGTGGTAGGCGACTCGCCCGCCAAGGCCGGCGTCAACATGGCGATCGAGACAGTTCGCTGACGCATTCAGCTTGCCGCCCAGAAACCACTTCGCGAAGGGCAAGTCCCACTCAAGGATTGTGCTCCACGGCTCAAGCCAGTCGAGAGCACGAGCCTGGTCGCCCCAGAACGCCTCCCGGCTTTGCGCCGCTTGTGCGTAGACCTCAGGGTCGGTCAAAGAGGCGTGCTTCACGAAGGCTTCCCGCGGCGGGAACGTGCGATTTTCGGCAAGAAGGTTTTCGATCATGAGTTCCTCACAACGCCCAAGACTGGCTGCATTCACAGAGCGACGGACTCACACTGCCCCCCAACGACTCGGTTCGTCAACCGGCGGAGAAACACCAAGGTTTGCTCGCGGCAGTGATCGTCAGCGGGTATCTGCCGTAGTGTCGCGGCGATGCCGGAAGCCGGAGGCAGCTTCCGTGGTGACGGAATGTGGGAATGGGTGTTGTGATGACAAGCGCGGAGATTGGTCGGGCGTCCGCTGAGACGGCACGGCGCCGTCGAGCGCGGCGGATGTCCATGGTGGTTGGAATCGTTCTTTCCATGGCGGCTGTGTACGGCTGCTCCTCAGACGACCCACCGAAGAGCGCGAGCGGGGCGACGGTGGCCTCACAGTTGGCGGCTTCGACCACCTCGACAAGCGGCGATGTTGACCGGACAACTACCTCGCCGGAGACCGAATCTGACCCGTCCCTCGCAGTGTTTGATGTCCGGGTGTCCTCCGGCATCGCCCAGGTGTCGGTGCCGATCCCCGAGGGGTGGGACAGAGACGAAACGGGTGCGCTCGCCCCCGAAGGGGCTCACAGTTTTCGGAATGATTTCGCTCTTGAGGGCACGTGCGGCGGCTCCTGCACCGTCGACAAGATCCCCGAGCACATGCAAGACGATCTGGATCTCGCAACGTCGACAAAGATTGTCGTGTTCGATCTGGATGAGAACCAGTATGAGAGTCAGCCCGAAGTGATGGATTCGATCGACGACGGCTTGATCCAGATCCGGCTGGTAAAGCACACCTATCCCGCAGAACTCGCCGAAGTTGCCGAGAAGTATCGGCAAGAGGGCGGTGAAAAAGGCGCGGCTGCAGCGACGTTTAGCCACTACGCGCAACCGTCTTATGAGATTTACTGTTACGCCACCTTCCCCGACGCACCGTTCTACGTGTACGGCCATCGCGGTGTGGTCGGGGAGAGCTGGAAGGACGAATGGGAGTCGCTCAGCGAGGCGTGTCAACAGATCGCCCTTGAGGGCACCAAAGACCCCGAGACAGTCTCTGCAGGTGGCGAAGTCACCATCGATGTCGACGCCTTCGGAGAAGTTCACCAGGTCACGCTGGACGTTCCCGATGGGTGGGAATACATCGAGGCGACGGGCATCGTCCCGAACGCCGGCGGGCCCTACGACGGAGCGCTTGAGCTTCGCATAGCGACCGATTGCAACGGGTCATGCGATCCGGCCGCGATCCCCGATCAGCTGAAAGCTTTCCAGGACGATCTGCTTGACGACCGCAGCCAGTTCCCGGCCACAGGTGGTGACGAGGTGATGCTCCCGATCTCGGTCGTCGACGAGTGGGAAGGCGAGACCGGCTCAGGCGCCCTGGCGCTACGCATCGGGACATCCGAGGGCGAGGCACAAGGCGCCAACCAAGCTGACGAGAACAGCGACGGAACAGGCGATCTGGAGTTCAGCTGTTTTGCCTGGGACGGGAAGTCGGATCGCTTCGTGACGATGAGAGCCGATTCGGTTCCGGAGTCAGCGCTGGAAAGCTTTGATTCGTTCGCGGCCAGTTGCGAAACCCTCAGTCTCAAGGCAGTCGAGGGACCGTGACCTGCCGATCTGCTGCCGCACTTTGACGGCGGTACAGGCGCCTCCGGTCGAAGGCGCCTGTACTGGGGCTATTTGGTGAACGTCTTTCGATCACCAACGGTCAGGGCGTAACCGGCGGCGATCTCGGGGGCAAAGCTGCGAACAACCACGGTGTAGGGGCCGTCTTGGCCGGGTTCGAAAGTCATTTCCGTCGACGTTCCGTACAGGCCCAGGTTGGAATCGTCTTCTTCCGCAACGACGGCACCGTCGGCGTCGAGCACCCAAAGGAACGTGTCGAAAAGACCGTCGACCCGAAGGTCGATGGAGTCTTTACCGTCGGTGTCGAGCTGGAAGTAGTCCATGTCGCCCGGGAAGTCGAGCACGCCCATGACCTTGTCCCCGGATGCAACCGATCTGCCGTCGGTGTCAGGCGCGGGGGTCAGCGGATGGTCGGCGGAGATGGTGAGTTCGCCGCCTTGGTCGCTGACGTTCCAAACAGAAACGACGTACACCCCAGCACTGTCGACCTCACCCGTCAGCTCGACCTCTGAATCCGCGATCGTTTCGCTGGCCGCTGCCTGGGCCGCGCGGAAGTCTTCGAGCTGGGCCGATGTCAGGAGCCCTTCCTGAACGAGAGCACGGACTTCTGCTTCAAAGAAGTTCCAGCTCAGGAGGTCATCCCCCGTGATGTCTTCCAGAGCAATACCGGCGTTGTCGGCAAAATCTCGCAGGTCGACTTCGGTGAAGATGATCTCCTCGTCGGGTACGCCGGTGCCGTCACCACCGGTCGCATAGGTCGCGTTGTACGTGACGTCGTCAAAACAGCTGGCTGGCAGGTCGCCGACCGGTCCACCTTGGCCGTCGGTCACACTGACGCAGATGTTGGGCCCATCAGTCGATGCAGTGATCTCGACAGGTATGGACGGATCATCACCTTCTGGAACCGACATGTAGAAAGCCACAGGACCCGACGCTGCGGGCAGTTCCGCATTGAGGTCTTTGGCGGTTGCGTTGGAGTCAGGCGGACGGAAGGTTTCATCGATCGTGTCCCCGTCGCGCAGCGCCTCGGTGCGCGCTGCGACAGCGGCGGCATCTTCGACCAGGGCAAAGTTGGCTTCCGTGAAGGAACCAAGGCCGGAAATCCCAATCAGGTTTCCATGCGCGTCGACCAACGCGCCGCCGGACTGTCCGCCAGCAATGAGTGCATCAGTCTGAAGAAACACAACTCCAAGATCTTCCACGCTTCGACGTCGGGACAGAACCCCGCCCGTCATTGCGGGTTGAGGGAAATCTTCAAGCTCGCCCGGATAGCCAATGAGGTAGACGGTCGACCCGATCTCGACCTCTTCTGAATCTGATAACGACATCGTTGGCTGGTCGGATTCGATTGGCCCCAGCAACGCTATGTCAGAGACGGGATCCCAAAACGCGACTGGTGCATCCTCAATCTCTGTTCCGTCCGGGAAGGTCACACGGAGCGAGGTAAGGGGATAGGTCACGTGGTAGTTGGTGACGATCCATCCGCCGTCCAGCAGCACGCCGCTACCCGACGATCCATCCGGTTGCTGCAGAAAGACCACTGAAGGACTGACGTCTTCGTAGATGTTTGACGCAATGTCGGAGGGTTCATCGCTGTTGACGGCGACCAAAACCGAAACCAAGAGAGCTAAGCCTGCCAAGACGAGAGCGAACCAAGTCGTCAACGAAATCCGGGAACTCACCGCGGCTCCTCATTTCTGATGCTTCGGGACCTTTTCGCGCATGCGGCGAAAAAGCAGTTCGGCTGGAGGCACAACTGCCGAGCGGACGTCAGGAGTGAGGCCACAAACGCCAACCGTTGCGACGATGGTAGACCCCAGGTGTGACTACTGAGGCCATTGACTGCGACAGCAGCGCTTAGGGAGCGGTTGTGGTGCCTGTTGGCCCGTAGGGATCGAGGGTCCCCACCGGGACTGTGGTGTTTGAAGCAGGGCCCGCCGATGCCGGCCGTGACACACACGGGTCGATTCCTTTGGCGGTCAACACGTGCCGAATGGCCTCGTTAAAGCGCTCTTCGGGAACCACACCAAGGTCGACCGCCGTCTCGATCGCACCGGCCGCCTTATCGACGTCGGCCGGGTCATTACTACCCAACAGCAGCAGGTCGTTGCCGGCTTTGAGGGCTTCAACTGCCGCTTCGGGAAGGGTGTACTGGTCAGCGATCGCCCCCATTGTGAGGGCGTCGGTGATCACCAGACCGGTGAACCGCATCTCGTATCTGAGCAGTCCCAGGATCATTTCTTGGGACAGGGAGGACGGTTTGTCGCCCGTGACGTCGGGAACGCTGATGTGTCCGACCATCACTGCGACGTCGTCGGAGAGGAGGGGCTGGAAAGCCAAGAGGTCGCGTGCCCGCAATTCCTCGAGCGGTGGCGCGACGACCGGTCCATCGTGACTGTCACCCGACGCATAGCCGTGACCCGGGAAATGTTTGATGGTGGGAAGCACCCCAGCGGCGGTCCAAGCGTCGATAGCGGTCTGAGCAAACTGAACCACCACGGCGGGGTCGTTGCCATAGGACCGGGTGCCGATAGCTCCCGTCGTGGCGTCGGTCGTATCGACGTCAGGAGCGAACACAAGGTCAATGCCCAACGCGGCGGCTTGGGTCGCCACATTGCTATAGGTCGCCTGGGCAGCTACGACGTCGCCGTTCGCGGCAATGGATCGGGCACTCGGCAAATCACCCACGAGCGGCTTGAGGTACTGCACGACGCCGCCCTCTTCATCGACTGCGATGAAGGGAGGAACAGCTCCGCCGGCGGTGCGCCAAGCGGCGATGTTGTCTTTCAGGGCGTCGTCTGGGGTGTTGCGCAGAAACAGCGCTCCAATCCCCGCCGATGCAACGGTGTTGACGAGGGTGGGGTCATCGACCGGCGCATCAAAAGCGAGGATCTGCAACGTCTTGGAGCGAGTCGGCCAGGTGCCGAGGCATTGATCGGCGTTCTGCGCTTCGGCAACGGCTGGGTCACCGGTTGTGGTCGTGGAGTTGCGAACGACGGTGGTGGTACTGGCGCTGAGCACCGTAGTGTCACCACCGCCATCACCGCTTCGTGACGTCACCGCCCATAAGCCAAGGGAAACGGCGGCAGCCGCCATGAAGGCGGCACCGACGATACGCATCTGTCGAACACGCTGACGTTTTTCCCAGCGGCTACGCCCCGCTGCCATCACAAAACTGACCTCTCAACACGTTGGCTCATCGGTGAGTTGGACCCCGTGGTACCGGGTCGTAATCAGAGCTACGACTGGTCGCGGTCTTCTTCTGTGATGGTCACAGAGTTCATGTACAGCGGTTCGCTCGGGGGACCATCGCCCCGCGAGAACGATTCGAGCTTCTGAGCGTTATCGAAGCCGTCGACGATTGTCCCGAACCGCGCGTAGTGCGGGGGCAAGCGCAGCGAACCCGATCCGGTCAGGAAGAAGAACTGTGAGCCGTTGGTGTTCGGCCCGGCGTTAGCCATCGCAACATCGCCGAGACGATACGGCGTGGTGGGCGGCTCGTCTTCGAAGCGGTAGCCCGGCCCGCCGGTACCGGTTCCGATCGGGCAGCCGCCCTGAACGACGAAGTCGCGAACGACGCGGTGGAAGCTCAACCCGTCATAGAAGCCCTGGCGGGCCAGAAAGACAAAGTTGTTGACGGTCTTAGGTGCAGCCTTGGGGTCCATGCGCACGGTGATGGGGCCAACCGTCGTGTCGAACTCAGCGAGATAGATCTTGTCGAGGTCGATCTCCATGGCGGGAGGTTGGCTCCACTGCTTGGGCTGAGGACTCATTGGCATACCTCCGAAGGGGTCCCTCTAAGCAGAGGGCGCGAAATCATTCGCGAAATTTGGACAGCGAGATTCGGTTGAGAATTCAACTACTCGGTAGCTCGAACCCTAGCCCGCGCCTGTGACGGTCCGAGGTCATCGGGCGGCGATTCGCGGGCGATTCAACGCCCCTCCAATACTCGGCGAAGGGAGCCGACCACCGTGAGTTGGGCCGGATCACCCGTTTGTGGTGGCGCAGGTGCCAACATTTGGGGATGACTGCGGTGTTGGCACAGAGCTGGTTGGACGGGGAGAGTTTGACGATCCCCCTGCCAGCCCACCAAGCGATCGGTGTGGCATCGATAGTCCTATTGCTTATCGCGACGGGTTTGGTCGGTCAGCGTGCGGTCAATGCTGACTACATCGATGGTTGGACGATGTTCTGGGTGGGCCTTGCTCAGCTCTCCGTCGCGGCCAACATCATCGTCGGTCTGCTGCTCGTCAATGAAGGACGGACCCTCGACGAACTGGTGCCCCACATGCTGTTGGGGCTCACTCCGCTGTTGCTTTCGGTCATGTTCGGGTGGCGCGCGACCCGAAAGTCGGTGGGCTCGTCGCGGTTCTTGATACTGATCATGCTCGCGAGCCTTGCTGCGACGGTTCTTGCATTTGCGATTGGTGAAGGCGTCAAAGTCTTCTAAGTGCACAGGCAAGTGTGGGCCCCAGCGGCGGGACCACACACGAGGTTGTTCGTGCATCCTTTCGACGGGAACGCCCTGGGTATCTCAACAACAACCCCACGGCCACTGAGCCACTCGGGCCACTTCGGACAGTTCCAGCCCACAAGCATTCAAGTTTCTGATCTGTCCCCGCCGATAACAACGGCATGCATACGGCAATATCTCGGACCCGAACCTGGCTGCTAATAGCGCTTCTTCCCGCGACCGTCGCCGTTGGGTGTACCAAGTTGGATACCGATTCAGGCACCGGTGCCTACGTAGAACCCGGCGAAACCGGAACGTCAGATCTGAAAGCGGGGCAATGCATTACCTCGCTCGACGAGATGAGCCTTGGCTCTGTCCCCGTGGTCGATTGCGCAACACCGCACCGCTATGAGGTGACGAAGGTGGTCTCGGTGCCGAAAGACGAGGTCGCAACGTATGCCCGCACGGAGTTAGACGAGCTGGCCGGCGAACGGTGCGCCACGGCGTTCGTCGACTACGTAGGTGTCGACGACGAGATCCTGGCCGAGTCGAGCGCCTATTTGATGCCATCGGAAGAATCTTGGGATCGGGGTGACCGGCGAATTCACTGCCTGGTCGCTTCCGGTGAACCAACCACCGGAAGCATGCGGCTCAACTGATCAGCCCCGCCCCAGAGAGCTGCTTTCGGGGTTAGAACTTGACGCCCCACTTGTCGACCATCGCAAAGATGGCCAGCAACAAGATCGCCGAGTCGAGAATGCCGAACATCCCGAGGCGGTCCCAAATCGCCTTCGCTTCGGACTCGTTGCCTTCTTTGACGGCGGCGGAGTACTTGCGCAGGCCTGGGGCGAAAACGGCCATCCCCAGAACGGCGCCGACAACGACGGCAAGAAATCCGATGGAGACAAAGGTCGAACCCATCGAAATGTCGGTGTCAATTACCAAGCCAATACCGGTAAAGAGGACCACGATGCCAGCAACGTTGTAGAGGATTCTTGCCATGGCCAACAGGTTGTCGGACCACCACAGGCGCACCTCACGAGAACTCGTGACCGCGCTGCGAGACACGAAGGCCTGCACCATGTTTGCACCGAACCAGGTTGCGACCGCTGCGATGTGAATGAACTTCAAGAAGGCGTACATGCGCTGGATCGTAACCGGCTCCGAACCGGACTCCGCGCGTGGCGCCGCATTTTTCGGAGCGGTGCTTCGTGCGAGCTCCGGGAACAGCAGCTGACGAAGGATGCGTCCCGGTGAACAGACAGCGTTCACCGGGACGGGTAGGTGTCATCTAGGCGGGAATCAACGCCCAATAGTCGAGGTCGAGCAGCACGCCGTCGGCGTATTTGCCGTCGGCATTACGCAACGGAAAGTCCACAGGTTCCGCGTCTTTGACAGCGACGAGTCGCAGCCTCAAGGCGCCGACGCCGTTGCCCAAATCGGCTTGGTCAAGAACCTCTGACCAGGCATACACCGTGTCGCCCGCAAAGCAGGGAGCGGTGTGGGAGCCACCGTTGATGGCGACAATCATCTGGGCATTGGCAAGCCCATTGAACGAAAGGGCACGGGCCAAACTGATGATGTGGCCGCCATAGATGAGCCGTTGCCCATCGGGTCTTGCCTGGACGTTGAAGTGGACTTTGGCCGTGTTCTGCCAAAGGCGGGTCGCCATCATGTGTTCCGCGTCTGTGATGGTTACGCCGTCGACATGGTTGATGCGTTCGCCAACCTGATAGTCGCCAAGTTTGTAGGGCTCGCCCGCGAGGGTTGTGTCGTAGTTGGCAAAAGTCAGCCCCGCCGGGACCGGAAGATCGTCGGGAGTGACGACCGCTGGTAGGTCGGGAACAACCGGTTCCGGGGTTGGAGCGTCGAGGTCGTTCTTTTTGACCATCACCCATCGAGCCCAGGTCAGGACCGGCTTGCCGGTTGAGTCCGTCGCATCGGAGCGGACGTAGACGATCCCGGTTTTACCGTTTGAGTTTTCTTTCAACCCGATGACGGTCGACTTCGTCGTGAGGGTGTCACCCGGGTACACCGGCGAGAGAAACCGGCAGTCTGCGTAGCCAAGGTTGGCAACGGCATTCAGCGAGACGTCCGGAACCGTCTTTCCGAAGGCGACGTGGAAGCCGATGAGGTCTTCGAGCGGGTGGGGATCGAGGCCGCATTGAGCAGCGAATGCGGACGACGAACCCAGCGCGAAACGCGTTGGATACAGGGACATGTAGAGCGCCCGGTCGCCTTCGGAAAGGGTTCGAGGCGTCGCGTGGATCAAGGTGTCGCCGACCTTGAAGTCCTCAAAGAACCGGCCTGGATTCGTCTTGGTAGTTGCGTTCATGGCGTCAATTGTTGCCGAGCCATTCACGCTGACGAACATCGCGGGCCGGGTTGTCCGCTCGTGCTTGCTAGCCCCGCGTCGATCCGATCGCATCTCCGGGCAAGATCACGCAGAGGTGGACTGTCTCACTCACGTTCTACGATCCACTGCGTGACAGCTTTCGTCGTCGACACTCCCTACGGCCCAGCGGCGATCGACGCGCTCGACACCATCGTGCGGTCGTGTCAGGCGGACGATCCGTTCGCGGCCGTGACCGTGCTCTGCCCTTCGATCCCTTCGGGGTTGGTTGCACGGCGGACAATGCTGACCCGCCGTAACGGCGTAGGGCTTGCCAACGTTGGGTTCATGTCGATCAACCGGCTGGGTGAGTTAATTGCCGGGGCAAGCCTCGCTGCTCAGGGCCGTAGTCCCGCGTCGCGCCAAGCCATCAGGGCAGCTATTCGCGCTCAGTTGGCCGCTGACCCCGGTGGGTTCGCCGAGTGCGCTCGCCACCCTTCGACCGAACTGGCCTTGGCGCGAACCTTTGACGAGTTCAACCGAATGAGCGACGCCGAGGCGCGGGCATTTGCAGATCGCGGCACTGTCGCCGCGTCGTCGGTCGCCCTCTGTAAGGCGGTGCGCCACAGACTCCGCCGTTGCCAGGGTGGGTTGCCAGACTCATCTGAGTCCGGAGCCACCCAGGTCGACGGTGCGCCCGGGGCTTCGGCTGTGGCATCCGGGGGTTTTCCAGAGGAGTCAGCCGGGCTCTACACATCAGAAGAGTTGCTGACAGAAGCGTCCAGGCTGGTCACTTTGGACCCTCTGACCGTACGCCCTTTCGGGCACATCGTTTGGTACCTGCCAGAGCCGGCCGACCGCGTCAGAACGGCGTTGCTAACAACTCTTGCCAGGGTGACGTCGCTTCATGTCGTCAAAGGCGTGACCGGTGTTGGTGAAGCGGACCGCGGAGTGACCCGAACGGTCGATCGTGTCGCCGGTGGCGCTTTTGTCGACGGGGACACCGGGGCACCTGGAGCGGTGTCTATCGGTGAATCGGGTGGCCAGGGCAGGCAGTTCGATCCCCGAGGTGCGGTTCTGCAAGCTCATCTGTTCGAGGTGCACCTTCGAGGCGTCCCGGATCCCGAAGCTGAAGTTCGTGCAGGTCTGCGGCTGTTGCTGGGCGCCCGAGACGAGGGCCACCGGTGGGAGTCCATGTCGCTGGTCTTCACGAATAGCTCCTATGAGCCGATCGTGCGAGAGGTGTTGGCCGGGTCGAATATCCCCTGGTGGGGGTTACCAGGCGTTTCCGTGGCGAACTCAGATGAAGGGGTCCTCTTTGCGGCCGTGTCGCGGGTTCTCCGGGGCGACTGGTCGAGAGAAGCTTTGGCCGAGCTCTTCATCCGCCCGGGATTGACTTTCAACGGCGCACCCGTTCCCGGAGACGGTTGGGACCAGCTGTCTCGCCAGGCGGGCATCGTGGGGGGCGCCAGCCAATGGTTGGTGCGCCTCGGTCGCTACCGGGACAGGCTCGCCCGAGACGTTGATGCATCAGTTGGCGACGGGCAGTCAGCCGGGCAGCCTTGGGTCGATATGTGCGACGAGCTGATCCGCTTCGTCGGCTGGATTGTTGAGCTACAGGGCGAGTTGGGAAAGGCAAAACGCTGGGACGCCTGGGCGACGACCTTCTCCGAGGCCTTCCAGACGCTGATCGGCGTGGCCGAGGATCCGTCGCGGTTCGCCCGTTCCGCCGACGAGATTGCTTTAGGAATGGGAATCATCGACGAGGTGTTGACGAGCTTGGCCCACCTCGATGCGCTCGAACCCTTTGTCTCAAACGATCGTGCGCTCCAAGCAGCGTTAACCGAGTGTGAGCAACGCCGGCTACCAGCTCGACCAGCGTGCGATGGTCTTTTCGTCGGGGTCATCGACTCGACCGTCGGTCACACGTACGAACGCACGGTTCTGATCGGTGCAGCCGAAGGCGATTATCCCCGCGCCGATCGGCCGGATCCGCTACTGCAAAGCCATATTTCGGAAGGGGCGGCAGGCTTGGAACGCGAGGCGACCGAGCATCGGGACCTGCGGCTGCTGCTCCAACTTCTCGCAAGCTCCGCGGCAACGACGGTCATGTGGCCACGCGGCGACCAACGGCGCGGGCGGGATCGAACAGTCTCCCGTTGGTTCGGCCCGTCCGCGGCACCCCGGGGCGAAGTTTCAGCCAACCAAGACCACGCTTACGTTGGCACTTCGCCTGGCTCGCAGCCCGACCATCTCCCCATCTTGGTGGTGAGCGACCGAATCGATGCCTCAACGTTTCAGTCGCTCGGGATCGGGCCGGTCCCGTTAACGATCGATGAGTGGGAAACCCTCGGAGTAGGTATGGCCGGCTGCACAACGCGTGGCGACGTGGCACGTCTTGCCGCTACTCCAGAAGTTCTCTCGTCTTCCATCCTCAGGCGCGGGGTAGAGCGCGCCTTCTTGCTCGATGGCGCCTGGTCGCGTTTCGACGGCGACGCTCGAGCTCACCCACCGTCGGGAGCGCTCGATGACATCCTGTCCGCAAGCAGGATCGAGACCTTCCTGAAGTGCCCGCGACTGTGGATGCTCCGTTACGCCCTTGGTGTGAGCGAGGTAGTTCTGCCAGAGATGGTCGAAACGATCGATCCACGGACCCGAGGTTCGCTCATCCACGAAATCCTCGAAACATTCATCGCCCACCAGATCAGGCGTTTCCCCGATGGGGTCCCACCAGAACGGGACTGGGACGCGCACGACCGCGTCATGATGCAACAGATCGTTTCGCGGGTCGCCGACGAGGCGGAGCGACGCGGAACGACCGGACTTGCGCCCATGTGGAGGTACGAGCGGCACCGAATTGCAGCGGTCGTTGACGACTTTCTCGACGCCGACAATTTGTTTCGCCGCACCCATGGCGTGCATCCCGTAGTGACGGAGTGGGCATTTGGAACCGACGACAATCCCAGCCGTCCGCCTGCGGAGTTGACGCTGCCAGACGGCCGATCGGTCCGGTTCCGCGGATTTGTGGACAGGGTCGATGTGGGTCCCGACAAGGTCGTTGTCACCGACTACAAGACAGGACGCCGAATCGACGACCCAATGAGGATTCAGCTTCCGCTCTACGCGTTGGCATGGCAGGGTCCGGGTGCTGTCACCGGCCAGTACTGGTACACCGCCGACCCGACCGACCAGCGGTTTCAAACGCAAGAGTTTGACGAGCCCGCAAAGGCGCGCCTTGTCGCGCTGGTTTCGGCAACGGCTGAGTACATCGAAAAGGGAGTGTTCCCTGCGCGACCTGGGGCGGCCGAAAGCTGGAAAGACTCCTACGAGAACTGTCGTTTCTGTGAGATGGACGACATCTGCGAACGCGACCGCGGGACCCGCTGGGAACGGGTCCGCCAAGTTCCGCGTGTGACCGGTCTTGCAGCGCTGCTCGATGGCACCGATGAGGAGCCATCGTGACCGCTCTCCACGACCACGACCATCGGACTCGAATAGCTAACAATCTGGATGAAACCCTGTTTGTCCAGGCGAGCGCCGGATCTGGCAAGACCACAGCGCTGGTCGCCCGGCTGGTCCGCTACATCGCTACGGGACGACTCAAGTCACAGCAGCTCGCTGCGATCACCTTTAGCGAGGCTGCGGCAGCGGAACTGCGGGAGCGGATTCGCTCCCAACTTCGGGCGGCTGCCGACGAGCTCGACGAACCCGTCCAGAGGCAACGGTGCCGAGACGCGTTGCACAACCTGGATCGAGCAGCGATAACCACGCTGCATGGCTTTGCCCTGTCAATCCTTCGCGAGTTCCCCATCGAAGCCGGACTGCCGCCGATCGTCGAGCCCCTCGATGACGTGACCTCGATTGTTGCCTTCGACGCTCGTTGGCAGCGGTGGTTGGCAACCGTCGATCAAGACCCTCAGCTCGTCACTGCTCTCGGTCGCCTGGCCGCGTTGGATGTCAAGTTGCCCCGAGTTCGAGAACTCGCCGTCATCCTCAACCAAAACTGGGACCGGTTGGTCCCCTTTGATCAGCAGCTCCTTCGAATCCGCAACGAGACTCTGGTTCAAACGCGTCGACAGCTGACCGACGTGCTGACCCACTGCACGGACGACAGTGATCTGTTGTTCAAGCGGCTGACCGTTGAGATCGCCAAGATCAACCCGCTCATCGAGCTCGCTTCAGAATCAGAAGATGATCAGACAGTGCTACTTGCAGGGATGAGTTCGATTCAATCCCCACGGGTTGGCAACCTTGGCCGTGCCGGGTCATGGCGGATGCCCAAAGGCGACGTCTTGGGGTTAGTAGCGCAAGCCTATGAGGGGTTTGCTGACTTCAAATCCGACGTCATCACCAACCTTCTGATGGTCACGGCGTCAAAACTGACCGATGCGGTTCTTGCCCAAGCAGACGCGCGCCGCCGCGCGGGTCAGCTGGAGTTTCATGATCTGCTCGTGCGGTCGGTCCAGCTTTTGCGCAAAGACGCCCGGGTACGAGCAACCCTGCACGACCGCTATCGAGTGGTCCTGCTCGATGAGTTTCAAGACACCGACCCGCTCCAGATCGACCTCGCCGTGCTCATCGCGGGGGATACCAGTGAATGGGATGCGAGCGACCCGCCACCCTGGTACGACATACCCGTTGCGGCTGGACGCATGTTCTTCGTCGGCGACGCAAAGCAGTCCATCTACCGGTTCCGGCGGGCCGACATCGAGCTTTTTGCCCACGTTGGACGGCAGTTTCAGTCAGAACCGGTAGAACTCAGCCAGAACTTCCGGTCGGTCCCGGAGATCATTGACTGGGTAAACGCAACCTTCGGGGCGTTGATGAGCGAGGGAGTTGGCAGCGCGCAGCCGCCGTACGTCCCCCTCGTAGCCGCCCGCGAATCGCACAGCATGAGTGCGGTGCACCGCTTCGGCGTCGAACACCCGAGTGGGACCTCCGCAAACGACGTGCGGCGAGCCGAAGCGAGTGAGCTCGCTCAGATCATCGGGAGGTGCCTGTCCGAACAGTGGCCAGTTTTCGTGGGGGGACAGTGGCGACCCGCCCGGCTGTCAGATATTGCCATCTTGATTCCGGCCCGGACCTCGCTCCGACAGCTCGAAGCAGCGCTGGACGCGGCCGCAATTCCCTACCGAGTAGAGACGTCGACACTCATCTACGGAACCCAAGAAGTTCACGACCTCATGATGACGCTCCACGCCCTCGACGATCCCAATAACGACGTGTCGATCGTGGCAGCGTTGCGGTCAGCAGCGTTCTCATGTGCCGATGACGATCTCATCGCGTGGGCAGAGGCCAATCACACCTGGAACTACACAACGGCCCCGGCTGAGTCGAGTCCCGCAACGGTGTTGGAAGCGATGGCGTGGTTGAACGCCGCATCCAAAGTTGCGCGCAGTGCGCCGATCGCCGAAACGATCGAACGAGTCATCCGAGAGCGCTCCCTAATACCCCTGACGTCCGTGTCGCCACGCCCCCGCGATGCCTGGCGCCGTCTCCGGTTTGTCCACGACCAAGCACGGGTTTTTGGACAGCAGAAGGGCTCGACCCTCCGCCACTATTTGCGCTGGGTTGACCTGCAGCGACGAGGAGACGCCCGTGTGCGCGAAGTGATCGTCCCCGAATCAGACATCGACGCCGTCAGAATCCTCACCATGCACGGCTCTAAGGGCCTCGAGTTTCCTGTTGCCTGCCTGTCCGGTTTGAGTACCCGCCCGCCCGCGCTGACCAGCCATGTTCAGGTTATGTGGCCAGAGGAATCAACCGAGTTGGTGGTCCGATTGAAGGCCGACGTGTCGACTCGTTCGTACGACGAAGCCAACGCCCTCGAAGAACAGATGGACGACGACGAACGGCTGCGACTGCTCTATGTGGCGGCGACCCGGGCGAGGGACCACTTAATCGTCTCGACGCACTACGTCGGTCAGAAGAGTCGACCAAAGCGTTTTCCGTTCGGGAGGTTGTTGGCCGAGCAAATGGACGAGCAGTCGTCCCGCGACGTGATGAATCACTCCGCCCGTGCGTCGGACGAGGATTCGTGCCAGGCCATCCGGCCAGACCTGCCTGTCGACCGCTTAGAGCGCGCCGAAGATCGATCGCTACGGGCGGTCGACCGTGACGGCGATCCGGCCGACGAAGATGACCCCGACAAATTGCCTGACGTAACGGCTCCGGCCTTGGCGGCGGCCGCCGCAGAGCGTCAGTCGGTCCAGCAGGCCATGGCGCGACGTCGTTCCCAGGACGATTCGGTGAAGATCATCGCTGCGACCTCGGTCGCCGAGGCTCTTGGCGTGGTTGCCCCGTGGTCTAGCCCTGCCGCCTCATCAAGCGAAGCGGACGAACATCTGATTGATGCCGAGTTGGCTCCAGGCCTCGACACCCGCCCCCCTCGGAACGGCGCAGCTATTGGGCGCGCCGTTCACTCCGTTCTGCAGCTCGCCCCGATTTCAGATGCTCCCCCTCAGGTGATCGAGCAGTTGGTAGTAGCGCAAGCGAACTCCGAAGGGATCGGTGATTGCGCACCCGAGGTGTTGCGTCTGGTGTCTCACGTCAGAGCGTCACCGGTCTACAAGCTCGCAGCGGGCCACCCGCACTGGCGAGAGCTCTACGTTGGCGTCGACATCGAAGGCACCCTGCTCGAGGGTTACGTGGACCTGCTCATCGAGAGCCCTGATGGACTCGTCATCGTCGACTACAAGACCGATGCGGTTTCGGGGCCAGGGGGTGTCCACCCTCTTGCAATGAAGTACCGATATCAGGCAGCGACGTACGCACTCGCCGTCGAGCGGACCGTCAATCGACCGGTTCAGCGCGCCGTTCTGGTCTTCGCCAACGCCGACAAACCGTTGGAGGTCGACGTACCGGACCTTGCGGTGGCTCGCGCTGACATCGAAGCCCGACTGCGGCCTCCGACTTCCAGCTAGCCACCGCTGACGGGTGGCCGGTGGCCGCCAACAAGGCCGGTCGAACCGCCCCGAGTGCTGCATTCGGGGCGCTCCCGACCCGGCGTCGTCGCGTGAGGTCCACCTGACGGTCGTGCTGTAGCCCCGATTCAATCCTTCGAATCGGCGTCTTTCGAGTCGGCGTCCGACGCTCCGTCGTTGTCTCCATCGCCCTGGCCGGCATCCTCAGCGTCGTCGGCCGAGTCCCCGTCCGATTGGGCGCCCTCGCCAGTAGCTTCTTCCGATTCGCCGTCCTGGGCTGCGTCAGCCGACTCATCAGCACCGGTCTCGGCAGCCAATCCCGAGTCCGGCGCGTCGTCATCGAACGTGAGTGCCACCGTTTCAGTGACGATCGCCTCTTCATCGTCCACATCTTGCGCGTCGACCCCAACCATGTCGACCACAGCGGTGTCGGTAGAACCAAACGACGCGGGAATGCCAGATTCCGCGCCGTTTGCGTCGGTCGCGTTTGCCTCGGTGTCACTACTTGATTGCGTGGAGTCGGGTGCCGGAGTGTCCCAGCGCGCCCGCCTGGCCGAAACGGCACGGATCGATTGAAGCGACACGAGCGCGATCGTCACCACCGAGATCAACCCAATCAGCAGGGCTGCCAAGCTCTGTTCGATCCAAATCTCTTTCGGGATGTCTTCGCCCGACATGGCAGAGGTGAAGCTATCGAGGTTGGTCAAGATGTATCCCGAAACGAACAAGTTCATAAAGCCGACCAGAATGCTGGAGGCCATGATCGTCATACGCCCGACCATCGGCACGGTCTCGCTACCCCGGCCGCCCGCGAACCAGCCGCCAATGTGGATGGCAAAAGCGGCCACCAACAATCCGATCAGGACGTCACCGGAGAAATAGGCGGTCAGGCGCTGCGCCTTCAAAAAGAACTCATCTCCGGCGATCTCGAAGTACTCGGGAAAGCGGAACACCTGAACGGTGCGGATCACTACGAAGCCGGTGAGGATCACCCCCACGGCTGCCGCCGCGCCCTGAATCCTGGCGCCCAGCTTGAACATCTGATCGTCGGTCGGTGAAGTTGTTGCGTCAGACATGGCTGCCTCGCCCTCGTTGCCATCCCGACCGTTCATGGCCGGATTTCTGTCTTGTGCTCGGTGTTTCGCGATAACCGTCCAAACTTTTGGACGGAGACCGTGCCGCCAAGATGAGTGTAGAGCGCTGACGCTGTAGCCTGTTTCCCGTACTCAACTTTGGGGACGTAGCTCAGTTGGTAGAGCACCTGCTTTGCAAGCAGGGGGTCGTCGGTTCGAGCCCGATCGTCTCCACTTAATGTTCACGTCCGCTCCTAGCGTCAGCGAGCGGACGTCTTCCTCGAAACTGAGTCCCCCTGCCAGACCGGCGCCACTGTGGGCAGACCGATGTTGCACCGTTCCCGGTCCGCTACTCGGGCCCAGCGTTGTGTCCTGCCCAATCGCCCGTCTCTGCCCTCGGAGTTTTCAATGAATCGCCTGATCGTCTCGTTTGTCCTTCTTGCAGCGGTGTTGGTCGGATGCTCCTCCGACGACGACAAGGGGGCGTCCTCCGACGCATCAGACGCCGCGGACTCGACGGTTGCAGACGAATCCGAGAAGGCTGGCGCCGCTGGGACTGCGGCTGTTGCCGGCGAGACCTCAGAGAGTGCGTCGATCGACTACGCCTCCATCGACAGCTGCCAGGAGCTTGCGGATCAGTTCGTGGGCGCCATCGGGGTGATGATCAATAACTTCGATGCGGCGGCCGCCGGAGATGGTGGAGGGCTGACTGCTCAAGAGATGCAGGCCCAAGGCGAAGCGATCGATACCGAGCAACTCGAGGCCGCGAGTACCCGTTTGAATTGCGAGGGCGAGATCCAGTCGTTGGTGTGTGACGGCCTCGGCAAGATCGAACCAAAAGGCGATATGGGTGAAGCTCTGTTGAGCGAGTTTGACGGCGCTTGTTAGGCCGTTTCTGGGTTGCGGCCTAGGCGAATCGATGTCTTTTCGCTAACGCCTCTACTACCATCTCGCCTGGCCGACGGTTTGGAGCAGCCGCTCCCTCGCAACCGCATTAGCGAACCGGTCGGCAACCTTTGGGGGTTTGAAATGAGAAGGTTTTTCGCTCTATTTGCCGTCTTGGCCGTGGTCGTAGCTGGATGCTCGTCCGATGACGACGACAAGTCGTCCGAAACAACGACGGCGCAGCGGGCAGAGTCGACGCCGACTGCCGCGGCCGATGATTCGGAGATGACCAGTACGACCCCTGACGGCGGTGACGGTACCGAGACAACGGAGGTTAGCGGCGGCAGGGACTCGGAGATCCAGGCGACCGACTTCAAGGCGGTCGAAAACTGCGATCAGCTTGCCGCCGAAACGGTGACCGCCATTAAGGGGATCATCAGCACGCTCGACGCGATCCCGATGGAAGAGATGGCGAACATGACCCAGCAGAGTTTGGAGGCCGAACTCGAAGGGGTCGTCAATCAAGACGAGATGACCGCTGCGAAGGAGCGCCTCAACTGCGATGACTCGGAGATGAGCAAGAAAGTCTGCGCCGAGATCGTCGGTATCGAGGCTGGCAACATGGTCTCTCAAGCTGTGGTGGCCGAGTTTGCGGGTAGCTGCGAAGCGCCCGGCGCCCCACAAGGCGTTGAGTCTCTTCAATCCCAGTCATCCGAGAAGCTCTGCGAAGCGGAGGGGGTCTCGGCAACCTTGATCGTTTCGGCTGGTCAAAGCTGTGAAAGCGTGCTTGATCGGGCCGTCGCCTTGGTACCCCCGAGCCTTGCGCTACCAAAAAGTCCAGCCGCCTTCATGGAGGTCATGACTTTGTGTTCGGCGATGCAGGCAGATGTCGAAGTGACCTACATCATCGCTGAGAGCGGAAAAGTTGCCGATCAACTCATCGATGTCATTTGCCCGGGCGACCGCTCCAATCTCGTGTGGGCTGGCTGACGGCCCAGCACGAGAAGGTCAACCCTTTTGTCCAAAGTCCCAACTTCGAGGCTTGATAACTCGAAGTATTGCTCTTAGAGACTCCGAGCCCCTTTTACTGACCTGCGTTGCTGGACCAGCACGTTTGACGCTGACCGCTCGGCAGCCATTTGCCCTCGTTCTCTGGCCTCCTTGTTGAATCTTTCAGACAAGGTGCCCGTCCTCATGACCTGCACGGGTCCGGCTGATTTTCTGCGGACTTGGCGCACCCATTGCATCTTCTGCAGTATCGTGCCGGTCGGCCGGCGGTTGGAGCATCCGCTCGATTGTCCGCACATAGCGAGCCGCCGGAAGCGAGGGAATTCAATGCGTAGGTTGCTTGTATTTTTTGCGGTTCTGGCGCTTGTGTTAGCGGCATGTTCCTCCGATGACGACGATTCGTCCAGCGCCGATGACACCGGTACCAACACGGCCGAGAACGATGATTCAAACGACGCCGCAGACGCTGCCGCAGACGACGCTGCGATGCAAGACGCCATGGCGGACACCATGGGATCGATGCCGGATGAAGCCAAAGCTGCAGTGTGCACAGAGCTCGGTAAGACGTTCGCGCAGAACTACATCTCTGGCGCCGAGTATGCCGACACCCTGCCCGCAGACATGTCTGCTGACGTCAGAGCTACGACCCTCGAAGACCTCACCAAACCTTCCGAAGGCTTAGCGGAAGACATGGCAGGCGTTGGTTGTGACGAAGCTGCCGTAAATGAGGCGGTGTGCGAACAGCTCGAAGGAGCTGAGGCCGCCTCCGACCTCGGCAAAGAGGTGCTCGAAGCAGGTCAGAGCACCTACTGCTGAGAGCACGAGTCTGAAAGTCCGACCCGCGGGTCTTGCCTCTGGCACCCCGGGTCGGTTCAGCTCGCTGTGCGCGCCGGTGCCCGAGGCGCAACGCGAAACCCCGCCAAGAACTGGTGGTTCTTGGCGGGGACAGCGAGACACGACCAGTGGCGCAACCTTCGACGGTTAGGCCAGGGCGTTTTTCAACGGGTTCATGACTTTTTCGGCATAGAACGCCATCGAGTCGAGCTTTGCCTCGACGGACGCCGTGTCGTGCTTGCTCGCGAACCACGGGGCGGTCAGATACCCGGTCACGCCGCGAGCGCTCAAGGCGCCAAGGAGGTCGGTGGTTGGTCGCGCATATACGGCAACCAGCTTTTCGAATTGGCGTTCAGAAAGGGCCGGGTCAGCGGTGAGCGCCTCTGTTCGAGCAGCATCGAGCCCATCAAGGGCATGCCAAACGGTTTCTTCGGTGTAGCCAATGCCGATCCAGCCATCGCCAATCCTTGCCGCTCGGCGGTACGCGTGCGGCGAGTCGCCTCCGATCCAAATCGGCACAGGCTCGGCCGGGGCAGGGGACATCTGCACGGCTGGAAAGTCGTAGAACTCGCCGGAGTGCTCCACCATGCCACCGGACCAAACGCGGCGAAGGATGTCGATCATTTCTTCCATCCGGGCGCCGCGACGGTCAAACGCGCTCCCAGTCAGCTCGAACTCTTCGCGCATCCACCCCGCACCCACGCCAAGACTGATCCGTCCCGGAGCCAAACAGGCCAGGGTCGAGACGCTCTTTGCCGTTTCCCACAGGCCGCGGACCGGCAGCACAAAGATGTTCGTTGAGAAGCGCAGGCGGGTGGTGACGGCGGACATCGCCGCCATAGACGTCACGGGATCGGGCCACGGAGTGTCCGGCTTCCACCAGGCGGCGCCGTCGGCGGAGTAGGGATACTTCGAGTCGATCGTCTGCGGATAGACCAAGTGGTCGGGGAGGCAGATCCCGTCGAAGCCCAACTCATCCGCGGCTGTGGCGATCGGAACGAGTTGTTCCACCGGGATCATCCCGCAGGTCAACCAAAACTCCATCTGTGCCCCTCTTTGGTGTGGCGCCGCCCCTCGTGACGCTTGTCAACACAGACACCGTAGCGTCGGTCGCATCGGCGCTCGGTCGGAACCCGCAGTCATGCGTTGGCAGATCTCTCCCGATCGCCCCGGGAGCGACCGTTCGAGCGTTCCCACCGCCGGTGACCTACGCCGAAGTGCCCTATTCGATTCGCCAGTGATTTGCGGTCTTGGGCACGCAAGAAACAGAGCAGTCTTCAAAGCGCTTACCGGTTCGGTGGCAAGAGGGTCCAGTGAGGGCGGGGGGGACATACAACGGAGGGATTAATGGGTGATAAGCCCTCGCCAAACGGCGGGGTCCGCGTTGCCAGGTCGGGCTCTGAACCTCTAAAAATCACGGTTGTCGGGTTGAACTACCCCTACGAACCGGCAAATCAACGAGTTCGTGAATGGGCCAGCAAGCGCCACACGGTGCAGGCAGCCCCACCCAACACACGACCATCGCGGCGGCCCGTCCGCCGTTCCACAGATCGAGCGTCTGCTGTGTTTCAGCGGACGCGACCCAGTCGCAGGTACAGACCACTCTGCGTGGTTTGTACCTCGGCCGGATATGTGGAGTGGGTCCTGTCAGTTGGGGGTAGGGCCCACTTCGCTCCGGCACGGTACCGACGCAGTCTCCGCGATCGCGTCTTGAATCGCTCCTTTGATCGTGCACCCCGTCACTCGGAGTGCAAACATACGTTTGTGTCCGCCGAAGGTCTGGGAATTCTCCACGCTGATCTCGACTCGTTCTACGCGTCGGTCGAACAGCGCGACCAACCAGCGCTCCGCGGGCGTCCCGTTCTCGTGGGCACCGGAATCGTGTTGGCGGCGAGCTACGAGGCCAAAGGTCGGGGAGTCAAGACCCCGATGAATACCCGTGCCGCCCTTGCCCGCTGTCCCGATGCCGTCGTGGTGGCACCCAGGTTCCAAGCGTACGTCGAGGCCAGCAAGGCGGTGTTCGACGTCTTTAACGACACGTCGCCGTTGGTCGAGGGGCTTTCGATCGATGAAGCGTTCATCGACGTCGCTGGCTTAAGGAAAATCGCTGGACCCGCCGACGTTATCGGGCACCGTTTGCGTGAACGTGTCCGCAACGAAGTTGGTCTCGCCATCACGGTCGGCGTCGCCCGCACGAAGTTCCTCGCCAAGGTTGCAAGTGCCCAAGCCAAACCGGACGGTCTGCTGGTCGTGCCCGTCGACGGCGAAACCGAATTCCTCTATCCGTTGCCGGTTAATGCCCTGTGGGGCGTCGGGCCTGTCACAACGGAACGTCTCAATCGGCGGGGAATCTATACCGTGGCGGATTTGGCGCGGATCGACCAGCACACCCTTGAGGCCATCGTGGGCAAGGCGAGTGGACGGCATCTTTATTCCCTCGCCCACCACCAGGACCATCGGCAAGTGGTCGTTGGACGACGACGGAAGTCGATTGGTTCGCAGCACGCCCTCGCCGGTGGAACGAGGGATCTCGATGAACTGAGAGCGTTGCTGCTGACCCACTCCTCCAGGGTCATGCGGCGACTTCGAGAATCCGAGCGCCTCTGTTCGACGGTCACCGTCGCGGTTCGCTTTGGTGATTTCACCTCGGTGACGAGGGCAAGAACCTTGCTGCAGGCCACCGACGTCACGGGTCCGGTAGCGGAGGCGGCGGTGAGCCTGCTCGCAGATCTTGCTCCATCGATCACCGCCCGCGGGTGCACGCTTATCGGCGTTTCGGTGTCCAAATTGATCGATGATCAGGGTGTCCAACTCTCGATGGCGCTTACCCCCGCCGATGAACTGGTGGAAACGCGTCCAAAACAGGAGCCGGCTAAATCCCAGTCACGCAACGCGGCGCTGGACGCGACCATCGACGAGCTTCGCCGAAAGTTTGGCGATGTGGCGCCGAAGGCAGCATCCCTCATCGGCAGGGACGAAGGCTTCGAGGCACCCAAACTTCCAGACCCATAGGATTGCCGCCCCTGACGTCTCGCTGTCGTGCCGTGGCAGATGCCGCCGCACATCACTGTGGGGGTGGACCTCGTTGGAGTTCAATCCGCTCGCTCCCGACTTCCAGTCGTGGCCATACCCGTCTTACCGGGCGCTACAAGAGACCAGCCGGGTGTCGTATTCAGAACTCCTGGCGGGGTGGCTCATCACGGGATATGACGACGTGGCGAACCTGCTCAAAGATCCGGCTAGCTCGGTGATGCTCGAAAACGCCACACAAACTCCGTTCGTTAAACGAATGATCGAGCACCGAGACGCCCGTCCTCGGGCAGCGGAGACGATCGTCTTGCAGGACGATCCCGCGCATGCACGGCTGCGCAGACTGATGGCTCCGCCGTTTCGCCCGAAAGCGATCATGGCCCTTGCTCCGATGATCGCAAAGCTCATCGACCGGGCCCTTGCCGATCTCGCCGCCCGAACAGAACCGGGCGTCCCGTTCGATGTCGTCGAAGAGTTCGTCTATCCCCTGCCTGTTGAGATCTTCTCCACCATCCTTGGCGTACCTGAAGAAGATCACCCTCAGTTCCGGTGGTGGGCTCAGTGCGTCGCCCGTTCGATCGATCCGATCATGTCCGACGAGGAGCGGTTTGTCGCCCTTTCTGGGCTTGACGACATGTTCCAGTACCTCGAAATCCAACTGGAACGAAAGCGACAAGAACCGGCCGACGATCTGCTCAGCGAGCTCATCCATGCCAGTGACGAAGGCGATCAGCTCACCAAAGAAGAGCTGATGGCCCAAATCCTGACTCTCTACGTCGCCGGGCACGAACCGGTCTCCGCAGTTATCGGTAACGGTCTTGTCGCGCTCTTCAACGCGCCCGACCAACTCGACCGACTGCGTAACGAACCCGATCTGCGGCCCAACGCGCTAGAGGAGCTGCTGCGCTTTGATGGCCCCAACCAGTTCGTACGCCGGGTAGCGACCACCGATCTACGTATCGGTGGCCAAGATATCGAGCGGGGTTCGCTGCTTTACCTGTGCCTCGGAGCGGCCAACCGTGACCCGGCCCGGTGGGGTCGAAGTGTGGATGAACTGATCGTCGACCGCGTCGATGCCAGCCAGCACCTCCAGTTCGGGGCAGGTCCACACCTGTGTTTGGGGCGCCATATGGGCCGCATCCAAGCTGCCGCTCTTCTGGACGCGTTGCTCGACCGCTTTGGTGGGCTTTGTTTGGCGGGCGAGGTGCGGTGGTCGAACCGCATGATCATCCGAACCGTCGCCGAGATCCCAGTCACGGCGACCATCCGCTGACGGTCGACGATCAGCCGGCACCAAGGCAGCTGGTGATCTCCGGGCCCTACGAGCGCGCACGGCTGGGGTCTGCCAACGCGAAACGGGGACGGCCGGACCGAAGTCCAGCCGCCCCCGTTCAGGGCCCGTTGCCGGGCCCAGCGGACAATTGTCCGCCAGTGTCGTTGGCCTATTTGCCTTCGAACTTGTCGTAGACCTTTGGCCAGAAGCGGTCACGCGCCGCCCAAATCCCGCCGACACCGAACTTGATGATCAAGATGCCAGTGATCGCTGCCGTGATGGCCTCGAACAGGGTGTCCACGATGTCTTGTGCGATCTGAACTTGATTGAGAGCGGCAAAGATCCCGATCAACCAGATAGCGCCGGAAGCAAACGTGGCAACGGTTGGAGCGTACTCGTGGGTCGAGAGCGCATTCCTCACAATTTCGCTGACGCGGGTGGCTACCGCACCAGTGATCACCACGATGATCAGGGCAATGAACAACTTGGGCAGGAAGGCGAGAATGCTGTCAAACGCGTCCTGAACGGCGCTGTCGCCAAAGACGCCAATCGCCATTTGGAACACGATCAACATCGCGCCCCAGTAGACGATCTTGGCTAGCAGTACGCCCGAATCGGGGTACCCGGCACGTTCCAGGTGCACGCCCAACCCACTGCGGTCGACCAGACGGTCGAATCCGATTTTGTTGAGAACGCGCACAGTGACGCGGTAGATGATCTTGGCGATAAACCAACCGACCAGAAGGATCGCGAGGGCACCAACCAGCTTGGGTACAAACTGCGCGACGTCGGACCAGGCGTCTTCAATCCCTTGAGTCCACTCGATGGCGAGCATCTCTATCTCCCTTTGTTGTTCGTACGGGCACGGAGAGGAGCTGCCCCGTCCGATATTCCCGGCACTCAAAGCACCACCATTTGGTGGCGTAAGTGGTCGGGAGACGAACAATCACCCGTTGAAGTCGCGCTAAAAATGGTTTCGTCGCGAAGGGTTTTGCGGGAGTTGATGCTGTGCAGTGCGGGCAGGGACGCGCGTCGACGGTATCTGTCGCACCTTCATGATCCTGGGTTCGTGTTCCGGCGTGTTTGACCAGCTCGGTCCGAGCCCCCACGTCAACACGATTTCGGTCGGCTGACTCCCAGGGCGAGCTGTGCAATCATCCACCCATGGAGATCGCCAAGTATCGGGTAAATCCCGGAAGTTCCGTCAGCCTCGCAGACTGGGATCCCAACGATGATTCCCTGTGTCCGGGTGGAAAAGACTCGGGAAAGAAGTACTTCGACGACCAGAACAAGTCGCTCGAACGCCTCCAAGAGCTTCTCTATGCCGAGGGTAAGCATCGCCTGCTGATCGTTCTGCAAGGCCTCGACGCCGGAGGCAAGGACGGGACGATTCGGTCAGTGTTTGACCACGTCAATCCTCAGGGGGTCAAGGTCGCCAGCTTCAAGAAGCCGTCTCCTGTCGAAGCGGCCCACGACTATCTCTGGCGGATTCACCAGCAGGTGCCGGCAAATGGCGAGATCACCATCTTTAACCGCTCTCACTATGAGGACGTTCTGGTGGTTCGCGTCCACAACCGCGTACCGCAAGACAGGTGGGAGAAGCGCTACGAGCAGATCAATAACTTCGAGAAAATGTTGGTGGAAGAGGGCACTACCGTGCTCAAGCTGTTTTTAAACGTCAGCCGCGAGGAACAGCGCGAGCGCCTTCAGGATCGGATCGATAACCCGGCCAAACGCTGGAAGTTCAGCGAAGCCGATCTGGAAGAGCGGGGCTACTGGAACAGCTACCAGGATGCTTTTACAGCGATGCTCAATCGCACGTCCACCGAGTGGGCACCGTGGTGGGTCATCCCCGCGAACCGCAACTGGTACCGCAATGTGATCGTGTCCGAAATAGTCGTCCGAACTCTTGAGGGCTTCGACATGTCCTACCCGGAGCCAGCGGCTGGCATCGAGGGGACGATCATTCCCGAATGATCGACTGGCGGCGCGAGGACGCCGGTAGCGCGTTCGGCACGCCGTCAGCCTCTCAGGCCTGGCGCCGCCGGAGGAGCATGGTTCCTGTCCCGTGGCTGATCACTTCGCCCTCAAGATTGCGAACCCACGATTCGAGCATCGCTACGGAACGGGTGATTCGCACCACTTCGCCTCTGACCGTCACCTGCTGGTCGGTGCCGCCGCGCTGCATCGAGACTTTCAGTTCGAGGGTGGTGCCAAACTCCCCCTTTTCGAGGGCTGCCGACGCGGCAAAGTTCTGCAGCGCATCATGGACCATCGTTTGCACGCCGCCGTGGAGACCGCCCGCCGGATTGAGCGCCTTGTTGGTGGGGGTCCATGTCCCACTGACCCACCCCTGGCCGTACTGGTCGAGATCGAGTCCTACCTCGCCCAGAATCGGCATTCCACCGTCGCCCAACCACTTGTCCATATCGCGCATTCGGGCACGATATCAGCGACAATCGATCCGCCTCTCGGACCAGGGCGTGCGCAACGGCACGGCCGCCTCACCTAGCTGCAAGTAGCGACAAGCCGACTTGTAGCATCCGATCTTTCGAGCCGGTTGGGAACACCTGGACACATGACCGCTGACCACGCGCCACAACGGTCGGATTTCGACGATGGCCTTCAGCCAAGTTCACCACAGTGGACGGTCGGGCTTGCCCATGGTTGTGCGTCGATTTCACTGCCGACGCGAGCGACCTTTGTCGGCGGTCTCAGGACCGCGTGGGGCGCCCCCGACGGTGTATGGGCCGATACTCACGCCATCGATCTTGCAGCGCAGCTGGTCGAGATTCTTCGAGATCGCGAGCCCGACGCATTTGAAGGGCATGGACGCTGCCATTTTGCTACGGCCACCCCGCTCGGGGAGCTGAGCATGAATGCTGGCCAAGTGCTGTGCACCGGGTCAGGCCTGGAAGCGTGGACGGGGCGGACGTTCGACGGTGAGCGCCGCGGTGGTCAACTGGCCCTGCACGATGCCGTCGAGCTGCCCGGTGTTCGGCTGGTCGTCGGGGTGGACGTCGAAACCCGCATGCCGTTTGGCAGCGGTACCGAACTGGGAATCGGCGCTCCGCTGGGGTCAACCGCTCGCCAACGGCACGAGTGGCCGGCCAGGCGCCAGCTCTCAGAACGCTTTGCTTCGGCAAACGGCATCGACCGGCGAGCTGTGGATGAATGGGCCTACGACGCCCGCGCCGCAGGCCGCCAAACGACGGCACGTCGAGCCGAGCTGACGGTTCTCGACCGCAAGCAAGGCGACGGACCGAGTTGGTCCCGAACGCCCAGTTTGAGTCAGATGAGTGCAGCGCCGGCGCTGTTGTCGGCCGATGGCCTGTTGACCAGCAAGAACGTTGCTCGCGGCGCCGACGGCGCGGCAGCGTTATTGCTGTCTAACAGGCAGCTCAGTCATCTGCCGAGCGCTCGCGTGGTCGCATGTTCCGAATCGGCAGGTCCGGTCGCTACGTCGTTTGAGCGAATGCTCGACTTGATTGAGGTGACCGCCGCGGCGGCCGAACTGCTTGTCGGCGACATCCAGCTTTGGGAGGTTGACGACGCAGACCCGGTATTGCCGCTCTCACTGGTGAGGCACTTTGGTCTGCTTGCGGAGTGCGTCAACCCCTGGGGTGGAGCCCTGTCGTCAGGGCTGTGTGGAGGGGTCGAGCCCCTGCGCAGAACCCTTCGTCTGATAGCCCGCGCTGTTGAGCAAAAGCGGCCAACTCTCGGGCTGGAATGCACGATCGGTGCCACCGGTTCGGTTGGGGTGACCATCCTTCAGGTTGGCTTGTGACCGGCCGCCATCGGGGTAGTTGCTGGCCCGCAAAGGCCCGCGCGGGAAGGCCGCCATACACTGAGATATCGCGGTGAACCCAGTATTGAATAGGTCACCAATGCCCTGTCGCAGGAGCCAAGGATGAGTCGTAGAGAGATCGCGGGGATTACCGGGGTAGTCCTGGCGCTTGTCCTCGGGTTTGTGATCGACGGTCAGAACGGTCTGATCAAAGTGGCCATCGCACTGGTTGCCGCACTTGTGATCTACCTGATTGGCGCGGGAACGGTCCGCGGCTTCGCTGGCGTTCCGCCGACCAATGTGCCCGACGATGAAGACCTCGAACAGGTGGACTACGCGTTCCGCTGTGGGGTCTGCGGGGCGATTGTCCACATGACGCTAGCGCCCACGGGTGAAGTGCCAAACGCCCCTCGCCACTGTCGCGAACCGATGGATCCTGTGCCCGCTGGCGGCGTCGGCGAAGAAAATCCCTGGTGGATCAGGGAAACCGAAGACTCAGAGGGGTAGTCCCTACAAAGTAACCGAGTTATCCACAGCTGTGGATAACTCGGTGGATAACTACAGCTGTGTTATTCCAGGGGTGTAGGTAACTCAGCGCCAGCGGGTCAGAAGCAAGAAGCCAGCGGTGATGAACAGCAACCCGATGTACAGGTTTCGCGGCTCGGCATCACCGGGCAGCAAGTTCAAGTAGTTGGCGATGATTACGATCGTCCCGAGCCCCAGCAGGACCGCGGCGGTGATCGGAAGCCACGCAGGGCTGTGCTCGACCGAGCGGTCCTTAGGCGGGGTGTAACGGGAACGCTTACTCTTTTCGACTGGCATGAAACTGAGTGTACCGAGTGTGGCTAGATCGCGTGGTGTCGTTTTCATCGTGGCAGTGTGCGCTGCGTTCCTCGCGGTGACGTTGGCGCTCAATGTTGCCGAGCTGCCAAGTGAGCAGCGAGGATCCGAAGGGGACAACTTGGTCGCCTTGATCGACGTCGCCCGCCGCGATGTACAACGGCTCCGAACCTCGGTCAGTGAGCTGGGTCAAGAAGTGGAAGACCTGCGCCAAGCAAGCCTCGCCGCGGGTGATTCGACGCTGGGTGACGCTCTAGCTGAAGCTCGTTATGACGCCGGGTTTGAACCTCGAAAAGGGTCAGGCCTACTGGTCAGCGTCGACGATGGGACGGTTCCCCCAGGGGGCAATCCAAACGACTACGTCATTCATTCCCAAGACGTTCAGGCCATCGCAAACGGACTGTGGGCGGCGGGCGCCGATGCCGTTGCGGTGAATGGCGAGCGAGTCCTTCCCACCACGGCGCTTCTGTGCGTCGGAAACACCCTGCTCATCAACGGGACCGTACATGCGCCGCCCTATGAGTTTGTCGCCGTTTCGGAGCGCGCCAACCTGGCTGCAGACTTTGCCAAAGACCCCCTGGTACAAGGGTTTGCACAGATCGCCAGTCAGTTCGGCCTGGGTTACACCACCAAAGAGGTAGCAGACGCCGAAGTGCCGGCTTTTGCAGGCGCACCACCCATCCGTATGGCTTCCGCCGGAGCGTCGTAACCGACGGGACGGTTTGAGATAGCCGACCTGGACGGTTCATCCGCCCCTGCTAACCACCCGTGGAAGCGGTGCGTAGAAAGTTTTCGAGCAGGGCGTGGCCGTGTTCAGTAAGGATTGCTTCGGGATGGAACTGCACACCCTCAATAGGAAACTCGGTGTGGCGAAGGCCCATCACGATCCCGTCGGCGGTTTCGGCGGTGATCACCAATTCGGACGGGACACTCGTCGGTTCGACAACTAGCGAGTGGTATCTGGTCGCCAGCAGAGGCGACGGCAAACCGGCAAACACACCGATGTTCTGGTGGTGAATCTGCGACGTCTTGCCATGCATGATTTCTGGCGCCCGCACAACAGAGCCACCGTAAAGCTGACCGATCGCCTGGTGTCCCAAACACACGCCGAGCACCGGAACGCCAGCCTCGCCAAAGCGTCTGATGGCGTCGGGTGATACGCCGGCGTTTTCTGGTCGACCCGGTCCTGGTGAGATCAATACAGCGTCGGGTTGCAGCGCTACGAGCGTGTCGAGATCGGCGGCATCGTTGCGATAAACAATCGGCTCAGCACCGAGTTCCCCCAGGTACTGAACCAGGTTGTAAACGAACGAGTCGTAGTTGTCGATCACTAACACACGCGTGCTGGACATCTGGTGAGCCTAGCGTTTGACACCCAGCGCGCCTCTTTGCGCTGGTGTTTCGCCGGTGCCTTTGCGATGGCGCTCAAACCGCGCCAACGATTCTGAGAGGGGACACATGGAAGCGTTTTGGGTGAGCCTGGGCGTGATCTTTGTCGCAGAACTCGGCGACAAAAGTCAGCTGATGGCGCTGACGTTCGCGACTCGTTTCAAAACGGTGCCGGTGTTGTTGGGGATCACCATAGCGACGGGCGCGGTCCACTTGGTGTCGGTCCTGTTGGGCGATGTGATCGGGGACGCGATCCCGACCAAACCGCTCGCCATTGCGGCGGCGATCGCGTTCGTTGGATTCGGGTTGTGGACGTTGCGGGGGGACAAGCTCTCCGAAGAGGAAGAGGGCGCCGCCGAACGATCGACCCGGAGCCCTGTGTGGGCGGTCGCTGGAGCGTTCTTTCTGGCCGAGCTGGGCGACAAGACCATGCTGGCCACGATCACGCTGGCAACCGGTGAAGGCAGTTTGTTCGGGACCTGGCTCGGGTCGACCGTAGGAATGGTCGCGGCAGATGCCCTTGCCATCGTGGTCGGACGCCAACTGGGTGCGCGGCTCCCTGAGCGCACGGTCAAGATCGGGGCGGCCATCGCGTTCTTCGTCTTTGCGGCGATTCTGTTGTTTGAAGCGATCTAACGCCAGCTGCCCGCAGCCCGCCGCGGAATCGGGGGCTCGCGCGATGAGGCCCTGGGGCGCCCAGACGAAGCCCGGCTAAAACGAGTTCCGGCACGCCGTGGGCGCGGCAGGCCGGTACCGGTTCAGAGGTGGAGTTGCGGGAGCATGCGAATCCGGTATTTCGCGCCTTCGACGTGCAACGCAGCACCGCAGTGAGCCCCCCCTAGGAGGCGACTCAGTTCGGTTTCGGGTCGTATGCCAGTTGGTGTTGCGACTTCGACGATGACGTCGTGCCCCGCTGGTGCGGGGACCGGTTGGAGGGTGACCGATACCGGCGGCTCTGCCTCGAGGTACCGGGCAAGCAGCTCGCACATAGCCGCCAGCACGGCGCGCCCATACGAGGCGTCCACAGCAGCGGTGTCCGCGTCGGATGCGATCACCGAAACGGAAAAACCGTTGATGTGCGCAAGTGCGGCGCGGACGGCGCCGACCTCGGTACCGATGGTCGAATATCCGTTTGGTGCAGTGTCGCAGCGGTCAACGTGGATCTGATCGACAAGCTCAAGTACGCGCTCAGAAGAGGCGAGTAGCTGGTCAGCCCATGTTTCGGCCTCGTCCAACGTGTCGCTTACAGCGATCAGGTTTGCAGAGCCAACAACGCCGGTCATTGCGGAGCGCAGGTCGTGACGTTGGATTCGTAGTTGTTCTGCAAATGCAGCGTGTTCGCACTGCCTGTGAGCAGCCAAATTGGCAAATGCAACCATCAGGAGCGAAACGCCTGTTTCGTTCATGAGCTGGAACTTCTCCCCAAAGAAAACCGATTTTTGCGCAGAATGCGCGAGGAGCAAACCGCTAAGACCATGAAAAGCAACCAATATTCTAGCGCGAAGTCGCACGAGAAACTGCGAACGCCTTTGAAAATGTTACTAACGCTGTGAGTCAGGTGTCGCGACCGACTGCTTCGGCCCACTAACGCCACTTGCAGAGCCTTAACGGAGCGACCCTGCATCCCCCGGGCAAAAGCGCAGGTGCTGAGGGTGATTGCAATGACACGTTGAAGCACCAATGAGTGGCTATTTAGCAAGATTTATGGGGATTTGGACCACGTCCCGAGCAATTCAGCGCTCGCGAGAGCATGCAGATAGCTTGCGCACCGCTAGATCTGGAGACAGAGACGTTTTCGTCTTATAGCCCACGCTGTTCAGCCAACAGACGAGAGTTATTTGTCTCTTTGTGCAGAACGTTATTGACCAGTGTTGCTGGCAAGGTGCAACTGGAAAGAGGCCGATTCCGATGAGTCCCACGACCCCGCGAATGCAGAGAACAAAAGCGTTCCTGGATTATCGATTTATGCGTGCTCTAGCAGGGGTTATCCTGCTTTCCTCCCTGGTTGTTTCACAGGTTCCGAGGCTGGCCGGTGGAGCGGCCAATTCCGCCCCCATCACCGGATCCTTCTTTGTGGACTTCGACCGTGACGGGGCAGTCGACCCTGGCGAGTCGGTCTCCGCCGGTGACCGTGCGCTTCCCCCGGGGGGCATTGTGGTGACTGTCACGGACGCCAAGGGCAACACGGCAACGTGTGACACCAACGGTACGACCTACTCGTGTCCGACGTCGGGCCTGGTCGGGACGGCCATGCGTGTCGAGTTCTCGCTCACCGCCGCCGACCAAGCCGCCGGCTACAGCGGAACCTTCCATGGCGCTGACAACGCGACCTCGGTCCAGTTTGTGCAGGCGGGCGCCGAAACCAGTTTCGGAGTGGTCCCACCGTCCCAGTGCCCGGTTGACGGCACTGGCGCACGCGGCAATCCCAACACCGAAGATGGCAAGGTGTGGACCACCTGCTTCGTCAACGGAGACCGGGACCGGAGCAAAACCGACCCAGCGGTGGTTGGAGTCAACTTCGACAACACAGGCGCCGAAGAGAAATTGGGCAACATCGGCAACCTCGGGTCGGTCTGGGGTCTGGCCTACAACGAGTGGGACAGCACCCTGTTTACCTCTGCCTACCTGAAGCGCCACTCCGACCTAGGTCCGCAAGGGCTAGGTGGCCTGTACTGGGCCACCTAGCCAGGCACAGCCTGGACCGGTGTCGACCTTGCGTCGCTACCGGGAGCGCCGAGCTACGGCACGCCGCCGGCCAACCGCGGACTTGGCGAAGCTAGCGACACAAGCCGTGATATCCAAGCATTCAAGATGATCGGAAAAGTGGGGATCGGCGACATTGATGTGACGCCGGACGGCCGAACGCTGCTTGTGTCCAACCTTTCGAAAAACAGCGTCGACGTCTACGACGTGAGCGCGGTACCTGGTGGAGGCCAACCGGCATTTGTTCGGTCGATCGCCGTCCCCGACCAAGGTTGCTCTGGTGGCGACTTTGTCATTCATGCCCTCAAAGCCGTCGACAGTCTCAACGGGTTCGTGGGCGTCACATGTACTGCCCAGACGTCTCAGAACGGGGCGGATCTAAAGGCACACGTCGTCCCGTTTGCGATTGACGCGGGCACGACGTCACCTTCGGTGTTCTCCGTCGACCTTGGTTACCCCCGTGGATGTCAGAACGACGTCTGCGGATCGACCGACATCTCCGGCAAGACCTCCACAGACGGCAGATTCGAGCCGTGGGTCGACACGTTTGACCCCAACAACTCTCAGTACGTCTTCTACGGCGACCCCGATAACGAAAACAAACCGCACAGGATCGTCATCTATCCCCAGCCGATCTTCTCCGATATCGAGTTGGATGCCGACGGGTCTCTGATCATGGCCTTCATGGACCGCAGCGGTAACCAGTGGGGTTGGTACAACCTTGCCCCCAACGGTCAGGACGACAAGCTGTACCGCCTGAACCAGGGTGGCGAGTTGCTCCGGGCCTGTAACACCTCAGGTGATCCGGCGAACCCGGTGTGGGCGTTGGAGGGGTCTGCAGGCTGTGACTCAACGGCCAACTTCCCCACTGCTGGCGCTCTCGGGACCGGCAACGAACACCTCGGGCCCCTGACCGATGCTGAATGGTACGGCGGCGACGTGTTTCAACAACACAGTGAAACGACCCAGGGAGGGATCTACTCCCACCCAATCCGCGACCAACTAGCGCTGACGGTCGAAGGCTTCGCGCCCCAAGGGTCCGGTATTGCGTGGTACGACAACACCACCGGTGCGGTCGTGGACAAGGGGGTCAACGCTCTCGGCCGGCAGCTCACCGAGGGCACCCCGGCACCGACTGACCCAGGCTTCGGAAAGTCGGTCAGCCTGGGTGACGTTGAAGGTTGTGCGATCCCAATGGAGATCGGCAACTACGTCTGGCTCGACTTGGATGGCGATGGTGTCCAAGACCCTGGTGAATTGCCGTTGGCCGGGGTCACCGTCCAGCTGCTCAACGCCGCGGGTCAGGTGATCGCGACGACGACCACGGACGAGTTCGGCAACTACTACTTCGATTCCACCGATGGCGTGTCGCCCAACAAGGACTACACGATCAAGTTCGACGTCTTGACCACCACCACGCAACTGCCCCTGGGCTTTGCTCCGGAAGACCTGGTCGAGACGCTCCCCGACGTTTCGGTGACGACCGACACGACTGACAGCGACATCAACGGCACGGTCATCAACATTCAAACCGGGGCAGCCGGAACGAACGACCACTCATTCGACGCCGGTTTCACACTGCCGTTCGACTTGGCGCTCGACAAGGTTGTCGACTCCCCGTCGATCGACATTCCCAACCGGACCGTGACCTTCAACATCGACGTGTTCAACCAGGGTCGGACGGTGCAGAACTTCTCAGTCACCGATTACCTCGACTACCCGGCTGGTGGTGTGTGGCAAGACTTCACCCCAGCCCTCAACGCGGACGGCGTGACTGCGCCCGTCGACCTTGACTACGACGGAACGCCCGACGAAGGTTCGGAGCTGACCTACACATGGGACGCCACCGACCCTCGCAACCCGGTCGTGTCGTTCGTCGGCGTACTGCCGGCTGGCGCAAAGGTGAGCGTTCCCATCACTTTGAACTGGAACGACCCGTTGCCTGCTGGTGTGAACATGCTCGAGAACTGGGCTGAGATCAGCAACTTTGACAACGACGGTGATCCGAACAACGGCGACGCCAGCACCGGTGACCTGGTCGATGTCGACTCAACGCCAGACGGCAACCCCCGCGACGACAACCAGCCTGGGAACGCCGGCGACCCGACCGACGACGAGATCGGGCAGAACGGTAAAGACGGCGGCGACGAAGACGACCACGACGTAGCCGGCTTCCGGTGGTTTGACCTTGCCCTTAAGAAGCAACTGGCCGACGGCACCAACCTGGCGACGGTCGCCCCAGGCGCTGACGTGACCTTCACCATCACCGTGCAAAACCAGGGAACCGTCGATGGCAAGGACATCGTCATCACCGACTTCCTGCCCGCCGGACTGACGTTGAACGACGCGGACTGGACGGCCTACAACGATGGCACCGTCGACATCAACATCGGTGACCTGGCCGCAGGGCAAACCACGACGGTCGATATCACCGTCAAGGTCGATGCCAACGCGTCTGGTCAGCTCAACAACTGGGCCGAGATCTCGTCGGCCACTCCCGTCGATGACCAGGGCAACACGATCGTCGACGAGAACGGCAACCCCATTCCTGACATCGACTCGATCCCCGACATCGATCTGGGCAACGACAATCAACCGTCAGGTCCCAACGCCGACACCGACGACGAGATGAACGAGAACGGGATGAACGGTGGGGATGAGGACGACCAAGACGTCGCCGGCATCAACGTCGTCGCTCCGACGACCATCCCCGAGTCGACGACGACGACCTTCGTCGAAGTGACCACGACGACGATTGGGATTGGGACGACAACTATCCCGACCGATACGACGACCACGACGATCGTTGCCGACACGACGACGACAACGGCACCCGCCGTGACGTCGACGTCCAGCACGTCGAGTACGTCCTCCAGTACGTCGACGTCGAGTACGTCCACAACGGCTCCCGTAGCGCCGACCACCAGCACCTCGGTTCTGTTGGGCCGGACGATTCGGGTACCGAACGCGCCCGCGCCGACAACGGTCAGCACGCGTCCTCAGGCGCTGGGTCAAGCGACCAACACGACGCAGCCGTTTGCCCAAGTTCTGGGTCAGGCGACGACTAACACGACGCAGCCGTTCGCCCAGGTCCTGGGCCAAGCAACCACCAGGACGTCGATGGCCCAAACGGGTTCGACGCCGCTGCCGCTGGTGTTGTTCGGCTCGGGTTTGATCCTGGTCGGTTTCAGCTTCTACGTCCAGAGCCGGGACAAGCGTCGCCAAACTGCTGAGTAGCTGAAGTCCGAGCCGCTCACAGGTTGAGGGGTTTCGGGGCCGATACCGGGTCATTCAAGCAGAGCGTCGGACCACTGTTGGGTAACTCCAACAGCTGGTCCGGCGCTTTGTCGTGCAACGGCTGAAACCTGCTCCCAGACGCGCGAAACGGGGCGTCCCGGGAGGCGTGGGACACCCCGTTTCGGCGAGGCTTAGCCACCAAAATTGTATCCCTCCGCTTTCTGCCGGCGGAGGTCGCCCCCCTTCGTTCGGGGCTTTCCCACGGAGGCGGTCGGCCTGTCATTTACAGCCCGGCCTGCTTCGGTCGTAGGGAGTACACCGAGCGCCTCACATCAGGCGCGGGTTGCTCGGGGACCAGAATGTTGGGAGCGTGCGCGGTTTGCTTTCCCGGTTCGCAGGTACCGTCTGTCAAGTGAGTCCCCTGTGGCCTCACCCCAGCGAACGCCCCATGAACCCCGGCACCACACCGCTGGTCGGAGGGAGATAGCAATGACCCCGACATCCACGCCGGCGCACACAGAACCTGCACCGACAGGCACCCATGAGAGGACGGGCGCCGGGTCGGGCGCCACCGAGGTTCTGTCCTTTTGCCGTATCTGTGAGGCCTACTGCGGGACGGTGGTTAGCGTCGCTGATGGCCAGATCCAAAAGATCGCAGGTGACAAGGAACACCCAATCTCGCAGGGATACCTCTGCCCCAAGGGCAAAGCGATCGCCAACCTGATCACGGGTACGGCCCGTGTACGCAGCCCGAAAAAGCGGGACTCTGCCGGATTGTTTGTCGATGCGTCTTGGGACGACGTCCTTACCGAGATCGCCGAACGGCTCGCCGCCATCATCGATGAGCATGGGCCTCAGGCGGTGGCCATGTACATCGGAAACCCGTCCGCCTTCAATCCGGGAATGCTGTTGTGGTCCACCGGCTTCATGTCGGCGATCGGCAGCGATCAGCTGCATACACCCGGCCCGCAAGACACCATGCCCCGGCAGCTTGCAAGCGAGCGTCTGTACGAGTCGGCCATGAAGATCCCGATCCCCGACTGGCAGCACAGTGATATGGCGATCATCTTGGGAGCGAATCCGCTCGTGTCCCACGGATCGCTGCTCACCAATCCTCGTATCGGAGACGACCTCAAGGCGATCGTCGAACGCGGCGGACGGGTCGTGGTTGTCGATCCTGTCCGCACCAAGACGGCGGCCGCCTTTGAGCATGTTCAGCTCCGTCCCGGGACTGACTCGTGGTTTCTTGCTGCCCTCATCCGCGATGCGCTCGAACACGGCGACCCGAGCTCACCTCATGCCAAGGTCGTCGGCCTCGACCTCTTGCGCGCTGCGGTCGCGCCGTTCACGTTCGAAGCGGCGGCCGAAATCTGCAATGTCGATGCCGAACAGATTCGGTCCGTCTCGACATCGTTTCGTCAGGCCACCGCGGCCTCGGCATATTCGCGGGTGGGGCTATGCCGCAATCTCACAGCTTCGACCGCGAGTTACCTGGTTGACTGCCTGAACGCTGTCACCGACAACCTGGCAGTCACCGGAGGATCGATTTTTGGCGACGCGCCGATCGACTTGGTCCGCTTGGCAGGCCGACTCGGGCTTGATCGGAGCGGAATGTTGCGAACGCGGACAGGCAACCTCAAAGAGGTGGCAGGTCTACTGCCCTGGACGTTGCCCGACGACATTGCCACGCCCGGGCAGGGTCAGATCAAAGCGCTGATCTGCGTCGCTGGTAACCCGGTCATCTCCGCTCCTGAAGGCGACCGCCTCGGCGGGCTGCTCGACAGTCTCGACCTGGTGGTCGGAGTCGATCTTCAGATCAACGAGACCCTCCAACATGCCGACTATGTCCTTCCGACCGCGTCGATGTATGAACGAGAAGAACTGCCGATCCCATCCATGCACCAGATGGCGCGCCCTTATCTCCAACTCGCGACACCGGTGGTGCCGCCGCCTGACGGAGTGCGAGAGGAATGGCAGATCTTCGACGAACTCGCCGCGCGCATGAAGCTCGGTATGCCTGTAAAAGGACCGAAGATCCCGGGCCAGGGGATAGCGGCGCGAGTGGGCCGGCGCCTAGGTGCTCGGTTGACGCCGGCACAGGCGATCGGCGCGCTCGTCGCGACGTCGCGCACGGGCAACCTGTTCGGGATCAGGCGTGGCGGCCTCTCGCTCAAACGGCTTCGATCGCTGCCGCGGGGAGTTCCGTTTACCGTGCGGGAGGCGAAGCCGCCGGTTCGGGTCAACGTCGGCGATCCGGAAATGCTCGAGCAGCTGGCGTCGCCGTCGCTGTTTGCGCCCCGCTACGACGCGGTCCTCGTCGGGCGTCGCTCGTTGCAGATGGTCAACTCGTGGATGCGTCCTCGTTCGGTCGATACGACCCTGTGGGTACACCCCGCCGACGCGAAGTCCTGGAATCTCGCCGACGGATGCACGGCAGAGCTGAAGACCGATACGGGTCGCGTTGAAGTTCCGGTTAGGGTCACGGACGCCGTCGCCCGAGGGGTGGTGAGTTATCCGCACGGATTTGGGGACCGCTCGGTGGGTCACCCCAACTCGGTCAATATCAACCGTTTGATCAGTTCCTCGCCTTCCGCCAAGGACCCGATCTCTGGAGCGTCGTTCCTCGACGGGTATCCCGTGTCGGTCAGCCGGCTGTAACGGGGCCACCCGGGCAGCGTCGCAAAGGCCAAGCGTTTAGACCTTCGAGGGCGGGACTTCAGCAGTCCCCCCCGAAGGGCGTTCGGATCGCTATGTGTCGTTGGTCTACTTGGTGCGGTAGGTGATCGGGAGGTGCTTCACACCCGAGACAAAATGCGCTTCGGCCCACTGGGCATCGCCGGCGTACTGAAAGTCGGTGAAGCGCTGAAACATCCGCGGGATGAAGGTGCGCAGTTCGCGGCGGGCGTAGTGAGCGCCCAGGCAGTAGTGCTTGCCGACGCCGAAGCTCAAGATGCGCTCCAGTCCGGGGCGCCGGATGTCGAACTGCATCCCGTTTTCGAACACCCGCTCGTCGCGGTTCGCCGCCGGGTACGAGAGCAGCACCGCTTCACCTGCGGGAATGTCGAGCTCGCCGATGGTGACGTCTTCTTGGGCAAACCGCAGAAAGTGCCGGACGGGAGAGGTCCAGCGGAACATCTCTTCAGCGGCGTTGACCGCTAAGGCGGGGTTGTCTGACAGATCGGCTAGCTGGTCGGGGTTCGCCAAGAGCGCTTGCATACCGCCGGACATTGCGAACGACGTGGTGTCGTGGCCAGCGGTTGCAACGATGATGTAGTACCAGAGGCGCTCAATATCGCCCATCGGGCAGCCGTCGACCTGACCGGTTGCGATCAGCGTTGCCAAGTCATCGGTCGGCACCTCGCGGCGCTTGTTCGTCAGGTCAGCGAAGTACATGACGAACTGCATGACCGTCTCAAACATCCGCTGCTCTGGGTTGTCGGTGCCTCCAGAAAACTCGGGGTCCGAGGCGCCAAAGAGCCCTTGGGTCAACTCCAACATGAGCTTTTCGTCTTCCTTCGGCACTCCGAAGATGCTCATGATCACCCGCAGCGTGAAGGGCTGTGCGATGTCGGATGCAAAGTCGCATTCGCCGCCCATACCGGCCATCAGTTCGATGTACTCGTCTGCGATCGCGTCTATGTCTTCGCCACGCCGCTTGACCTCTGACGGGCGGAACCAGTCGCTGGTCACGCCGCGGTACTTGGTGTGTTCTTCACCGTCCATGTGGATGAGCGTCTTCGGCACGGGAATCCCGCGCTCGATCATCCATTGCAGTGAAGCGATTGGGGCGAGCACCGATGCCAGCGTGTTCCACATGACGTCGGAGCGCCGACTCGCTTCGAACACATCAGCGTGGCGGGTCAGCGCCCAGAAAGGGGTGAAGCCCCGAGGCTCGACACGAATCGGAGGCTCGTTGCGCAGCTCTGCTGCCTGCTCGTGCCAACTGGTCATATCCGTCCATGCCGTCGGGTCGACGAAGATCCGCCCCCGAGGGTCACTGTCTAGGACGATCTCGTCCATCGTTTGAGAAAACGGAATGGTTTCTTGTTCGCTCATCACACGATCCTTGCTGCGATCTGGGGTAGTGCCTTTTGGAAATGTGTAGCTGGGCACCTGGGACGGTTCCGTCGATAACGCGCTCGCAACGAAGGCGGACCCAGCGCGGCCAAGGAGCGCACCGCTTGTTTCCGAGCCGCCCGTCCTGCGACTTTGTACGGAGCCATACCGTATGGCTTCGTACAATAGTGCCCCTAGCAGCCCAGGTCAGGCCGACATGTCCGTTGAACCGAACGGGATGAAATCGAGGCGCCCACCGTTGAATTGACCCCGGCACGGGAGACTGTTGGAACACAGGACGCGCTGTGATGACCCGACCGACATCCGACGATCTGGTGTTGGAGGACGTTGAACGGGCGTTCGCGGGGGTTCATCGGGTAAAAAGTCGGCATGTTGGTAGTCGTCTCGCCCGCCAAGTCCCTCGATTTCGAGTCTCCACTGGCGACCCCGATGTACACCGTCCCCCGCCAACTCGAACGGTCCGAATCACTTGTCGGCATCATGGCCCGCAAATCTCCCAGTGAGATCGCGTCGCTGATGTCGATTTCGCCCGCACTTGCCGAGCTGAACTTTGAGCGGTTCCAGGAGTGGACGGTGCCGTTCGAACCCGACAACGCTCGCCAGGCCGTTTTGGCCTTTGACGGCGACGTCTATCGGGGTCTCGACGCGTCCCACCGATTCGATCAGGCCGATTTTGAGTACAGCCAGAAGGTCCTTCGGATCTTGTCCGGTCTTTACGGCGTGCTCCGACCCCTCGACCTGATCCAGCCGTATCGCCTCGAGATGGGAACCAAGCTCAAGACGGACCGCGGGGCGAACCTCTATCAGTTCTGGGGCGAACAGATCAGCGAGATGCTGAACGCAGACATGGACGACTCCCCCGGAGAAACAGCCCTAGTCAATCTCGCGTCGAAGGAGTACTTCACGGCGGTCGACCTTGACGATCTCGACTTTCCGGTCACCTCGCCCAAGTTCTTGGACAGCCGAGACGGGGTTGATTTCAGGATCGTCAGTTTCTACGCGAAGCGGGCTCGAGGCGAGATGACCGGCTGGATCATCTCCGAACGCGTTCAAAACGTCGGTGAGCTCAAGGCTTTCACCGGTTTGGGCTATCGCTACGCGCCAGACCTCTCCACCGATGATCAGCCCGTTTTCACCCGAGTGAACAGTTAGCGTCCGGGTCCAACTCTTCGGGTTGGGCGCTTCCCACTGGATGGATCACGTCGTCGGGTCCTTGGTTGAGGATCCCCAGAAGGGCGTTTTCGACCAGTTCTGAAAGAGCGGGGTGGATCCAAAGTTGGCCCCGCGCCATCTCGCTAATCGAGGTGTTGAGGCGCATGCCCTGGACGAGGAGTTGGACGAGCATCGACGCATTTGGTCCGACGATGTGCGCGCCGAGCACTCGTTCCCCGGCCTCGTCGGAGAGGACCTTGCAGAAGCTCGTCGTATCTTCGATGGCCCAGCCATACGCGACGTCGGCGTAGCGCTGGGTGTAGACGCGATAGGCCTGCCCGATCCGTTCCAAGTGCTGCTCCGTGGCGCCGACCGTGCCTACCTGGGGTTTGGTGAAGACCGCGTAGGGCACCGCTTCGTAGTCCATCGCCTGGAGGTCGTCGGGGTTGATGATGTTGTGGCCGACGATCCGAGCCTCGGCGTTGGCGACGTGTTTGAGCTGCAGGTCGGTGGTGACGTCGCCCAGTGCCCAGATGCCCGGGGCGGTCGTGCGCATCTGATCGTCCGATATGACATATCCGCGGTCATCCACCTCGACTCCCGCCACCGACAGATTGAGGTCAGCGGTATTGGGGTCCCGTCCGGTGGCGAGAAGCACCACATCGCCGGTCACCGTGGTTGCCCCGGTGGTGATCGTGATCTCGCCTGCATCGTCCCTGGTGACTTCTCCAGAACTTCGTTCCAGCAGCACCGTGAACCGACGCGACATTTCCTCTGTGACCGCGGCCGAGATGGCCCGGTCGGTTCTGGGCAGTAGGGACTTACCCCGCGTCATGATGGTGATCTCGGCCCCGAACGAACCGAAGATGTGCGCCATCTCGCACGCGATAAACCCACCCCCGATGATCATTAGGTGTCGGGGCACCGTTTCCAACCGCATGACCGTGTCGGAGGTCTCGTACGGGACGTCGGAGAACCCGCTGCCGTGCGGGATCACCGCTGACGCGCCGGTGGCGATGACGATTTGGTCACCAGAAATAGTGGTCGACCCGTCAGCACCGAGCACCTCGACCGTCTTGGGTCCGACAAAACGGGCGGTGCCGTCGAAGACCGTCCAGTTGTCGAGGTGCTCCCGGTAGTGCTTGCCCTTCGGCGGGATGGGGTCGATGCGTCCAAAGATGCGATCCCTGATGTCGGTCCAGCGGACCTTCTCAAGAGCGATGTCCAGACCGAGGGGTGCGCTGTGATCGGCCTGATAGGCGACATCGGCGGTGTGGGTGAACATCTTGGTCGGGATACATCCGACGTTCAGACAGGTTCCCCCAAACAAGTTCCGCTCGACCATGGCAATCTTCAGATGGTCGTGTTCGGGCCCGACGAAACTGTTTCCCGACCCGGCGCCGAGGATGATCAGATCAAAATGCTCCATCGCTATTCCTCGCCGCGTGTCGTTGGGGATGTAGATACAGGCCGCGGAGACATCGTAGGCGTCTCGTTTGTCGTGGGTGCCGTCTCCTAAGGTTCTGACGAACCTTGTTGGGCCAAGACTGGGGGCCGCGATGGCGCGCAACATCTATATGACTGACGAGCTGGAAGCGATCCGCCAGCAGACGATCACGTTTGTGGAGAACGAGGTGGTTCCCCACGGCGATCAGTGGGAAGTAGATGGCAAAGTGCCCCGCGAGGTGCTCCGGCACATGGGTTCGCTCGGCATGTTCGGACTCCGTGTTCCCGAAGTGCACGGCGGCATTGGCCTGGGACCGCTCGCATCTGCCACGTTCGCCGAGGCGCTCGGCTCGTCAACCTATGCCGGGTTTGATGTGACCGTTCTGGTCCACACCGACATGGCTGCACCCCACCTGCTCAACTCGGGCAGTCCCGAACAGCTCGAACGGTGGCTTCCGGGAGTGCTGTCGGGTGAGACGATTTTGTCGATCGGCATCACCGAACCCGACGCCGGTTCAGACGTCGCCGGTATTCGGAGCACCGCGGTGAAAGACGGTGATGGCTGGCGAATCAACGGCACCAAGATGTTCATCACCAACGCCGTCTACGGCGACATGACGATCATCGCGGCGCGCACCGACCCCGATGCCAGATACGGGATCTCGATGTTCCTCGTCCCCGCCGGTACCGAAGGTTTCCAGGTCGCCAAGAAGCTCGACAAGCACGGATGGCTTAGCTCCGATACCGCCGAGCTCGTGCTCGACGACGTGTGGGTCCCCGACGATCAACTCCTTGGGACGGTTCACCGAGGCTTCTATGAGACCATGCGCAACTTCCAGAACGAGCGCATGGTGTTGATCGGCATGGGTGTCGGCGCCGCGCAACGGGCGATCGACATCACTAACGCGTATACGCAACAGCGCAAAGCATTTGGCGGAACCCTGTACGACCTGGGCGCGATTAGGCAGCGGATGGCGATGAACCAAGCGCGCCTCGACGCGGTTCGGGCGGCCATGTATCACGCTGCTTGGCTTGGCGAGGACGGCCAAGACAACGTCAAAGAGATGTCCGGGGTCAAAGCGTTCGGCGCTGAGGTCATCAACCAGATCATGTACGACTGCGTGCAGTTCCATGGCGGGATGGGCTATATCCGCGAAACGACCGTCGAGCGGATGTACCGCGACGCCCGAATTCTGCCGATTGGTGGGGGCGCAACCGAGGTGATGCTCGAAGAGGTCGCTAAACGTTCGATCGTGGAGCCGACAACTTTTTGATTGATTTGCATCGATCTGGGCGTTTCGTCTCCGGGCACGGCGTGTTACCCTGACGCCACGAGTTGGGGTCGCTAGCAGTGTGCCGGGGTCGTCGTACGGGGGATGACATTGAACTACTGCAGCTCGCGTCAGCGAGTGCAGTAGGCCCAAGCCCGGCACACACGCGATTGTCTTGACCGATCTCCGCCCTCATCAAGGGCACTTGTTCTCCGCCCAGTTCGGCGGGCATCGACTGCCTGTTTGGCGATGTTTAGCGCGCCCCGAGCAGCGATCGAATCACCGCCCGAAGGCGGAGCCGGCTCTCTGGCGATCCGTCCCACAGCGACGTTGGGGTCGGTGTCAGCACCGCAGAGATTGCAAGCCTGATCAGAACTTCACCGATCACCCGCGCCTGTGCCTGGGGAAACTCGGGTGATTCCTGTGCGGCCACGAATGCGAGCGAGTCGATAGCGACCGCCATGAGGGGTCCGGCCTCGACGGAGAACAGTGGCACCAACTGGTCGGGATCGGTCGCGAGCAGGCGCCCTAGCATCGACCGCCTGACCAGATTGACTCCCTGGAGCAGGCCTTCGGCGACTCGGTCGATCAGGTCGGGGACATCGCTGACGCGTCGAGCCAGCGCGGGGAACATGCCTGAGATTTCGTAGGCCAACGCCGCGTGGACCAAATCGTCTCGGTCGCCGAAACGGCGATAGATCGTCGTTCGCGCAACCCCCGTCTGGCCGACGACGTCGTCGATGGTCCAACCGCGCAACCCGGCGGTGTCCATCAGCGACGTCACGCAGGTGAGCACGGCGACATCGCGCTCGGGAAGCGAGCCGGTGCCCATCATTTCGGCGAGGACCGAATCGATCGCGAGTTGGGGAACTTTGCGCGCCAAGTTGGGGCCGCTTCTCTGGAGAGGTCGGGATTAGGCCGCTTCGATCGAGACGTCTGCCTCGATCGAAGCCAGTTTTCGTTCGATGCGCTCGCGCTGGCGGCCGGCGACCCCTTGCGGTCCCCAACGCAGCCATTCTGGGGTGAATCGCCACGTGCGTTTGATGACTTGGCGCAAGATGCCGAGCTCGACCTGATTCTCGAGCGTCCACGGCAGTCCGAAGCGATCGCGAACGATAGGCGGCATGCCTCCCAGGGCGGTCAACCGCAGCACCGGCGTGATGACGTACTTCTGCAGAGGTTCGGTCCAGGTCGGCAAGATGGTGAGGTTGGCAGACCCGTTCAGCGCGATGTCGAGTGCTCTGTCTGCCGCGGGGGTGATTTCCAAGACGGTCGTGCAGACCTCGGACCATTTGGTGACGAAGGCGGCGTGGTCGGGCGGGACCGGGTCCATGGGAACGTCGTACCGCCGGTACCACTCGACGCCCTCGCGGTACAGCTGCTCTTTGAGGGGCAGGGTCATCCGGTTAAACGAGTAGTTCTCGGCTACTTCGTGCACGCTGTACTGGAAGGTCGCGTGTGCAAACCAGTACGTCTCAGGGTCTAAGGCATCGTACTGACGCCCGAGGTAGTCGACGCCGTTGATTCGGCGATGGTGATTACGCACTTTGCGTCCCGCCCGCTCAGCGGGCTCGCCGGGTGCCTCAAAGATCACCGACATGATCTGCGGCAAGGACCGGAAAATCCGGTCCCACGGGTCATCAAAGAAGTTCGAATGGCTGACGACGCCTGCGCCGATCCCGGGGTGCATCAGCTGCAGCAACCCGGCGGCGAGGCCGGTTAGGCCCATCCGCTGATCGGCGTAGCGCCACAGTAAGGACTCCGAGTTCAGCGCCAGCGGCGGGAAGATCTCTGAGCGATCGGCGGGAACTGGTTTGGTGACGTCGACCTGGTACATAAGAACCACATTGTACCAAATCGCCGAAAACTCAAAAACGAACTTCGTTTAGGTCTCGTCGTCGTCCTTGGTGCTCTTCGGATCCAGGTCGAGAGCGGCCGAATTCATACAGAAGCGTTCGCCCGTTGGGTGCGGTCCGTCGGGAAAGACGTGACCCAAATGGGCGTCACAGTTAGCGCAACGCGCTTCGACGCGGGTCATACCGTGGCTTGTGTCTTCTATCCGTCTGACACGGTCATCTGCGATGGCCTCGTAAAACGACGGCCAACCGGTTCCAGAATCGAACTTGGTGTCGCTTTCGAACAGCGGCATCTCACAGACGATGCAGCGGTAGGTCCCCGGCGTCTTAGTGTCCCAATAGGCGCCGGTGAATGCGCGTTCGGTTGCAGCTTGCTGCGTGACGGCGTATTGCTCCGGGGTCAGACGGTCTTTGAGGTTGTCGTCGTTGGGCATCGAAGTCGCTTTCGCTGTGCGGTGAGTGCAAACACTGGCCCGCTTACGTGCTGGGAGCCTGTGCGGGTGGTGCGTATTCGGCCTGGCAGAACCCGTGATTGCAGTAGCCGCCAGGATGCTTCTGCAGGTACTGCTGGTGGTAGGGCTCGGCGTAATAGAACTGGTCGAGGGGTTCGATCTCGGTTGTGATCTCGCCAAACCGTTTCTCGGTCAAGCTCTGTTGGTAGCTGGCTGCCGACGCTTTGGCAGCGGCGAGTTGTTCGTCGGTCGTCGTGTAGATCGCCGACCGATATTGGCTTCCAATGTCGTTGCCCTGACCCATGTACTGGGTGGGGTCGTGGTTCTCCCAGAAGACTTTGAAGATCACATCCAACGGCAGCTGGGTTGGGTCGTAGACGACGAGCACCGCTTCGGTGTGGCCAGTCATCGACGTGCAGGTTTCTTCGTAGGTGGGGTTGGGCGTGGTCCCACCGGCGTAGCCGGCTGCGGTCGTATAGACACCCGGCAACTTCCAGTACAGACGCTCGGCTCCCCAGAAACATCCCATCCCCAAGACGATCGTCTCCAGCCCGTCCGGCCACGGCCCGACCATCGCGGTACCCAGCACAGCATGTTCGTCGGGTACCGGCATTGCCAGAGCGCGTCCGGGGAGACAATCCTCTGGTTTGGGTGGTGGTGCTGGCTTACGACCAAACATGTGGATTCCCCCGTGGTCCTGGGCTGCTAGCGACCGGACGCCGAGCGATCCTGCGTCCGTCTGCAAAGGCTACGTGCCATGACCCCTGGCTCGCGGGCGCCACTAAGAGTTGTGTTGTCCGGCCAGCTTGCTCAGGTGGTGGGAGGCGGAATCACGCACATTGGGCATTGTGCGAACGGAGCGACGAGGCGGACGATCGACGGAGCGAGGTACTCCTGAACGATTGAACGGGGATGAGCGCCGACCACCAGTAGGTCAGCGGTCGCGCTCTGCCGAAGCATTTCGTCGATCGTGCTTGAGGCGGCAACTCGGTATCCGACCGGAACTTCGTCGTCGATCGCCGTCTCGATGAACGCCTCAAGAGAGCGTACCGCTGCTTCAAGTTCGCCGACTTCGTCGATGAGGCTCTCGTCCGCTGGCGGGGCGATGATCTCAAGAGCCGTCACGATCTCAGGATCGAAGTTGGCAATCGCCCATTTGAACGCCCCGACCGACGCCGGGCTCCGGTCGATTCCGACAACCACTTGGTTGCGTTGTTGCGGAGCGTCGTTACTCGCATAAGGGGGGATCAGGGTGAGTGGGACTTCGGCCGCCGACATGATTCCGCCGACCACGCCGCCCAGTCGGGGCATACCGAGAACGCTTTCGGAATGAGACCCAAGAGCGATCATGGGCGACTCGTTCGTCGCAGCAAGTTCGAGCAACGTGTCCGACGGAGACTTTGAGCGGATGGCATGTTCGACTTCGACATCGAACTCGGCCGCCAATTCGGTCCACGGGCCAGCCAGCAAGTCGATGACCGCAGTATCGAGAACGCCTGGTGACGCACCGATAGACGCTGGGCCGATGCTCAGCGGATTGTTGCGGCGAGGGCCGTAGCCGTATCCCGCAATGATCCGCCCGCCTGGTTTAACCGCCGAACACGCCCACTTGAGGGCGGTCTGGCTTCCGGGCGAGCCGTCAACACCAACGACAACGGAATCAAACTGCATCTGGCCTCCCGACTCGGTCAGACGCGACTGTAGTTCTGCATCGTCTGTCGAGTGGAGCTGCCCGGCGCGAACGACCGGCGATCGGCGGGAGGTGGGTCCCGCCGTGTCGAACCTGGTTAGTGGAGCCCGGCGGCGTCCGCTTCGCGAACCCGCTTAGCCATACCCTTGAGCAGCTTGTGGGCTAGCGACGGAACCTCGTCCAGCAGGCCGCTGAACTCGCGCTGTGCGAGGACGAGCAACTGCATTGGGGTCTCAGCGATGACCGTGGCGCTACGGGGACCGCGATCCAACAGAGCCAGTTCGCCGAAGAAGTCGCCAGGGCCAAGGGTGGTGATCTGCTCGCCATCTCGTACCACGATGGCGGAGCCTTCAACGATGACGAAGAACTCGCGCCCGGTTTCACCCTGGGTTACAAGTTCTTTGCCCGCTGGGACCTGAATTTCCTCGGTGCTGCGCGCGATCAAACGAAGATCGCGGTTGTTGCACTCGGAAAACAAGGGGACGTTGGCAAGGTGCTCTATGTATGCATCACGCTTCGGCATGGCGTGCATGGTACACGTCAACGCAAAGTGTGCATAGTGCCAACGTCAACAGCAGCGGCGCGCGCAGCGACGTCGGTTGTGCCAGGCGGATGACGCCACTCGGGATCGACGCTCGGCCCGCGAGAGCGCCGGGAGCCCCGCCGGGTCCGAGCCACTGTGAGCCGATATGAAAATGTCAGTGTGACTCGGCAAGGTTTGCTCACATTCAGCAGTGCCAGAACCTGGAGAACAGCGATGAAACTGATTACCGCCGTCATCAAGCCACACGTCCTCGACGATGTGAAGGAACGCCTGCAACATGGTGGAGTCCAGGGCATGACGGTCACCGATGCAAAGGGCTTCGGACGTCAGAGGGGTCACACCGAGACCTACCGCGGCGCGGAGTATCAGATCGATTTCGTGCCCAAGGTCAAGGTCGAGGTCTTAGTCGACGATGCCGACGCATCTGTGGTGGTCGAGCTGATCACGGCCGCGGCCGCGACCGGCAAGATCGGCGACGGCAAGATATGGGTTCAAAACATCGAAAGCGCCATCCGCATCCGGACGGGCGAAACCGACGTCGACGCCCTGTAACGAGCGTTCTTCCACGGCCGCTGAGTCGGACTCGGACGCTCGGTCGAAGAGAAACCACCGGCCCTCGGCAGTGTGAAGTTTCACGTAAGTGGGCGTCGTTCGAAAAGCCGTCCCCGTCGAGGGAGCGATATTTGGGTGTAAGGTTCGGATGGTTGTGCTCGGGCCGAGGGGCCTGCACAGGACGAGTCTGATTCGCGAGCAGAGCGTTGCAGACACGTACAGGGCCGTTGGAAGGTTGGTTGTATGCCGCGTCAAGGACTCGATCGAGATCAGGTTGTCGAGGCAGCCCTGACCCTGATCGACGAACAGGGCCTAGACGCGCTGACCATGCGCAATTTGGCCAGTCGTCTGAACGTCGAGGCGACCTCTCTGTACACCCACATCGAGAATAAGGGCGACATCCTCGATGGGGTCATCGATCTGGTCAACGAGGGGCTGTCTATCCCTGCGACAGGGCCTGGGTGGGAGAACCGAGTGCGTGCGTATTGTCATGCGTACCGCGACGCCCTCTTGGCGCATCCCCATGTCACGCCAGCAATCGCTCTGAGGCCGGTCGTTACGCCGAGCACCATGTCGCTTGTCGAAACCGCCCTCCAAGAACTGGTGGACATGGGTTTTGAACCCGAGCTCGCCCGGCGAGTTTTGAACGTCGTGGCGGCCTTCGTTGTCGGGCACGTCCTGGCCGAGCTCAGCGCTCGCCCGCTCTACTCCGGGCGTTCTGAAGACGAGATCCGGGCCGTTCGAGCAGGTCTCGCCGCCGAGGGCCGGCCTCTTGTGGCTGCGACCATTGCGGTTGAAGATGCCGATCGGGAGGCGGAGTTCGACCTGGGCGTCGAGATGATGATCGTCGGGCTGGGCGGCATTGCAAGCGGTGGGCTCGTACCCGATCAACCCACGACCTAGCGTTCGTCCTCGCCGAGCCTTTCGGCTTTTTAGCAGTTCTTTGGTGCTGGGCAGCGCCCGCGGCGGTGTGCGTCGTTTGGGGCTTCGCGCCATCCGCTGGTCGCTGGATGCAATGTTTAGCAATGAGACTGCATCGCCCGGAAGGGACTTTGCCTCCGTTCGCGGGAGGGAAAAGGCAGTTCAGAGCTGAATTTCCCTCGACAACCTGCGCTGAAATTCGCCGTATTTGTCGCGCAGTTTTCTCGCGAAGGTGCGGTTCGGCTCACGATGCTTGTGGGCATGAGGTCGGCCACAGTGATGCTCGCCACGACGCAATCTCGACAACCGGTTTTACAACTACCCTCCGATGGCTACTATTGGCACAGTGCCAATAAGGAGCGGCTCGTTGAACGAGCTTGTGGGACGCAACTCTTGAGGAGTGGTAGGCAGATGGAAAACATGAGTCGACGGAGCCTGTTGGCCAGCGGCGGTGCACTTGGAGCCTTGGGTGTGGTGGGTGCATGCACGCCGCTCCGGGCCGATAAGCCCGGATGGGACTGGACGACCTCGGGGTCTATCGGTGATACGCCGGCTACGGGGGCCGACCGCCACGCCACTTGGGACCCGCCGGCAGACGATCTGGTTCGCTCGCTTAAAGAGCGCGGCAAGATCCCGATGGTCAACGACGCCCTCAAGAAGTGGCAGACCAACGGCCAAGAACTTCCAGCAGAGTTGCCCGACGACGTGAAGGCATTCATCGAGAGCGCTCGTCAACTCCCAGCATGGGCCGACCACGACAAGCTGGTTACCGCCTTCGAGTTCAACCGCAAGCGCGGCTTGTACCTAGGTGTCACCTACGGGTTTGCTAGCGGCATGATGAGCACGGTGATTCCCCGTGAGGCTCGGGCCGTGTACTACTCCAAGGGTGGAGCGGACATGAAGGACCGCATCACCAAGACCGCCAAGCTTGGTTACGACATTGGGTCCTACAACGCATTTCGTCCCGACGGGCAACAGGTGGTCACGTGCGTCAAGACGCGTCTAGCCCACGCGGGCGTCCGCAACCTGTTGCCCTCGTCCATCAAGTGGGACGAGGTCGCCGACGAGACGATCCCGATCAGCCAGCACGACATGATGGTCACCTGGCACAGCCTTCCGACGACCGTCATGCAGAACCTCAAAAAGTGGGACATTCCAATCGACCCAGCAGAGAGTGAGGCCTTTCTCCACTCATGGCAGGTCACGGGTCACCTCCTCGGCATCCGCGATGAGTTCATTCCCAAGTCCTGGGCCGAGGCAGATCAGCAGGCCGCTGACGTGCTCAACCTGGCGATCACTCCCGAGGGATACGACCTCGCGCACCAACTGTTGAACCTGGGTGCCTTCATTGACAAGGGCATTCTGACGACCCCGATCCTGGGTGCACTCACGCGCTACGTACTCGGTGACGAGATCGCGGGTTGGCTCGACATCCCTCGTGAGCCCTTCTGGGACGGAGTCCTCAACAATCTGTGGATCCCGTTTATCAAGGTTCGGGAAGGTCTCTTGGCGATGGATAAGGCGCCCCGAGAGCTCGCCGATGTCTACTGGGCCTTCGATGAAGTTCTGCGCCTCGGCGCGCTGCTGATCCTTTCGGGTGGAAAGTTCCCGATCAACATCAGCATTCCTGTCGCGAACAACCCTCACTATGAGGGCGGCGCTTCGGGCGGTGGGGGCGGCTACTAGCCGCTGGGCCGAAGCGGGCAGCGGCGGCTGCCCCATCGAGAAGTTCGTGATGCATAAGACCGCAACCCAGATATGGGTTGCGGTCTTTTGATTGTGCGCGCTGGCTCTCTTGATGGGCGCGTCGAATTGATGAGTTCGGCCAGCAATCGATCGATCAGAGACCTACGCTCAGACTTAGTCGGGATACCGGATTGTGGACGGCCGCAGCGTGGTGGCGAGGGCGTGGAGCCCTCCCAATGCAAAGCGCTTAGGCTACTTGACAATGACGCACTCAGGTTTTATCCTGGTGCCACTGTTGATAGACCAAGCGGGATCTCCCGCTTCCAACACAATCCGCCCCGGAGGCATCATGGCCAAAGCAGTAGGCATCGACCTCGGAACCACTAACTCGGTGGTTTCAGTGCTCGAAGCAGGCGAGCCGATCGTCATTCCCAACGCCGAAGGCGGTCGTACGACCCCTTCCATCGTCGCGTTTTCCAAGTCGGGTGAAGTCCTGGTCGGTGAGGTCGCCAAGCGTCAAGCCGTAACCAACCCAGACCGCACGATCCGCTCGGTGAAGCGCCACATCGGTACCAACTGGGATATCGAGATCGACGGCAAGAAGTACACGGCCCAAGAAATCTCGGCTCGCATCTTGATGAAGCTCAAGCGCGACGCTGAGGAGTACTTGGGTGACAGCGTGACTCAAGCGGTCGTGACCGTTCCGGCGTACTTCGACGACGCCCAACGTCAAGCAACCAAAGAAGCTGGCCAAATCGCCGGGCTCGAAGTGTTGCGAATCATCAACGAGCCGACGGCTGCCTCGCTGGCCTACGGCCTCGACAAGGACACCGAACAGACAATCCTCGTGTTCGACCTCGGTGGAGGGACCTTTGACGTCTCCGTTCTCGAGATCGGCGACGGCGTGTTCGAGGTCAAGTCGACTCACGGTGACACCAGCCTCGGTGGTGACGACTGGGACCAGCGCATCATCGACTGGCTGGCCGACCGTTTCAAGGCGGCCCACGGCATCGACCTGCGCACCGACCGGATGGCACTCCAACGCTTGAAGGAAGCCGCCGAGAAGGCAAAGATCGAACTCAGCTCGACTCAGCAGGCAAACATCAATCTGCCGTTCGTCACGGCAACCGACGCCGGTCCGCTCCACCTGGACGAGACCTTGACCCGTGCAGCCTTCCAAGAGATGACCGCCGACCTCGTCGACCGTTGCCGTGTTCCGTTCGAGCAGGCCATTAAAGACGCAGGTCTGAAGAAGGGTGACCTCGACCATGTCGTCATGGTCGGTGGCTCAACCCGCATGCCAGCGATCCAAGAACTGGTCCACGGCCTCACCGGCAAAGAACCTCACAAGGGTGTGAACCCGGACGAGGTCGTTGCAATGGGCGCCGCGATCAACGCCGGTGTCATCAAGGGTGAAGTCAAAGACGTCCTGTTGCTCGACGTCACACCGCTGTCGCTCGGTATCGAAACCAAGGGCGGCATCATGACCAAGTTGATCGACCGCAACACGACCATCCCGACCAAGCGCTCCGAGGTCTTCACCACCGCCGAGGACAACCAACCCTCCGTGGAGATCCACGTCCTCCAGGGCGAATCCGACATGGCCTACCGCAACAAGACGCTCGGCAAGTTCCAGCTGGTGGGTATCCCACCTGCCCCGCGCGGTATCCCTCAGATCGAAGTCGCGTTCGACATCGACGTCAACGGCATCGTGCATGTGTCTGCAAAGGACAAGGCGACGGGTAAAGAGCAGACCATGACCATTACCGGTCAGTCGGCGCTGTCCAAAGACGAGATCGACGACATGGTGCGTGCGGCGGAACAACACGCCGAGGAAGACCGGAAGCGCCGCGAAGCTGCCGAGGTTCGCAACAACGCTGACAGCCTCGTGTACCAAACCGAAAAGATGCTCAACGAGCAGAGCGACAAGGTCGACGCCTCCGAGAAGGCCGATATCGACGCCAAGTTGGCGGCGCTGAGGACCGCACTCGAAGGAGAGGACCTCGAAGCCATCCAGCAAGCACAGCAAACCCTGGTTCAGGCGTCACAAGCTTTCGCCGCTCGTCTCTACGAGCAGGCGTCCGACTCGCAGACCCCGAACGGAGATGCCGGAGCGACCGCGGCCGATGACGAAGTTGCCGACGCGGAGATCATCGACGAGGAGCAGTGATGGCAAAGTCCAAGCCTCAAGGTGACCCGGGCAAGGACTCCGATGTCGTCATGGGCGAACTGGCAGAGGACGATGTTGCAATCGACGCGACGTCCTCTGCCCCGGACCCTCCGGCGGCGGAGCCCGCTGAAACCCAGCCTGAAACGGGCGGCCCATCGGGTTCTGACAACGGGGAACTTGTCGCCGAGCGTGACCACCTGTTGGGCCAGTTGCAGCGCCTACAAGCCGACTTCGAGAACTACCGCAAACGGGTTGCTCGCGATCAAGAGCAGGCCGCTGGGCGCGGGGCCGCCTTCGTACTGGAACAGTTGCTCCCGGTGCTGGACGCCTTCGACAACGCGATGGCCATGGATCCCGCGGCCGACGCCGAAGGTTTTCAAAATGGCGTTCGACTCGTACAGAAGTCGCTGGCCAACGTGCTGACCCAGGCGGGCCTCGAACGGATCGACACCGTCGACGTCGATTTCGATCCGGTCGTTCACGAAGCGGTTGTGTCGTTGGGCGGCGATGGCGATCCGACGGTTGTCGAAGTGTTGCGCTCTGGGTATGCCATCAAAGGGCGCGTGGTGCGTCCGGCGATGGTCAAGGTTTCGGGTTGAGTCGGGTGGGCGCCCTCGTCGGTGCCCACCAGGCTGTCCGCGCTACTGCCAGCGCCCGCAACCCGGAACTCCACGTATTTTTCGGGCATTGGCTCGGGTGAGTCCCGGTGTGGTCTCGCCTGGCCCAATCCCTGTATCGATGAGGAGGTGACAATTGGAACGGGAATGGCTTGAACGGGACTACTACAAAGACCTGGGTGTCAGCCCGTCCGCGTCGCCCAAAGAAATCTCGGACGCGTACCGCAAGCTCGCCAAGAAGTATCACCCCGATACCAATCAGGGAGATGAAGCGGCCCGCGACAACTTCACCAAGATCGCTACCGCGTATGAGGTGTTGCGAAATGCCGAGAAGCGTAAGGAATACGACGAAGCCCGCGAGATGATGCGGACCGGCGGTGGAGCCGGCCGATTCTTCGGGAGCGGCGGCGCAGGGTCAGCTGGCGCCTCCGATGGCTTCGCGTTTGACATGAGCGACATCCTCGGCAATCTCGGCGGCATGTTCGGCAACGCCGGCGGCGGAAGCGGTCGGCGATTTCGCCCCACGTCAGGCGGTCCGCGACGAGGCCAGGACCTGGAGGCAGATCTCTACCTGGACTTTCTTGACGCTGTCCACGGCGTGACGACCACGGTGTCGGTCCATGGCGACGCGCCCTGCAGCACATGTGGCGGCAACGGTGCGCGCCCGGGAACGGCCCCGCAGACTTGCCCGAACTGTGGTGGGACCGGTTCGGTGGCCCTGGACCAAGGTTTGTTTTCGGTCTCCCAGCCGTGCTCGGCGTGTTCCGCTACGGGCGTCTATATCGACGATCCGTGCCCGTCTTGTCGCGGAAGTGGCGTCGAGATGCGCTCGCGAAACGTCACAATTCGGGTGCCAGCCGGCGTCAAAGACGGACAGCGCATTCGAGTAAAGGCCCGGGGAGGAGCGGGAGCAAACGGTGGGCCTCGCGGTGACCTCTATGTGACGGTCCACGTCAAGGCGCATGAACGTTTTGGGCGTTCGGGCGACAACCTGACGGTCACGATTCCAATCACCTATTGGGAAGCGGCACTCGGCACCAAGATCACGGTGCCCACGCTCGACGACAACGTCACGATCAAGATCCCGGCCGGGACCTCGAGCGGCAAAAAGTTCAGGGTCAAGAATCGGGGTATCGCCAAAAAGGGCGGGGGTTACGGCGATCTGATCGTCCGTGTCGAAGTAGCTGTGCCCGCCGAGCGCGAGATGTCTGCAGACGAGGTTGCGCTACTTGAACAGTTGCAACAGGTTTCTACCTTTAGTCCCCGCGCCCAAGCCGAGGAGGCGGTCAAATGAGCGACCCCGAGCGCGCTCAACCAGAGGAAAGAGGTCGGGGGCGACGTGCGGTCTACGTGATCTCGGTCGCCGCCGAACTGGCCGGTGTCCATCCCCAGACGCTGCGCATCTACGAGCGTCGAGGTTTGATCGAACCTGCCCGCACTAAGGGGGGAAGCAGGCGGTACTCCGATCACGACCTTGCGCAGCTCCGTAGCATTCAGGAGCTGACTGCGGAAGGCGTGTCCCTAGAAGGGGTACGGCGTTTCATCGAGATGCAACGAGAGCTTGACGCAACCCGGCAAGCGTTGGCCGATACCCAGGATGCTCTGGAGGTTGCAGAACAGTCCCTGAAACGAGTCGAGCGCGAAACACACCGCAAATACAAGCGAGAGCTGGTGCTCTACCGCGGCGCTGTCGTGCCGTGGACTCGCCAGAAGGGCAAGGCCTAACCCGGCAGCTGAGCGGGGCGGGTAACCGCGCGCCGGGCCGGCTGGGTCAGGGGACTAAAAAACGTCGGTGCGCCGACGACCACCAATCGAAAGGCCCACGCCCGACCCCGAAGGGCTGGCCGTGGGCCTGTTCGTGTAAGCCCCCAAGAACGGGGTGCGAGTTGTCTTAGGAGTTGTTCGAACGCGTCCGGCGTGCAGCCACGATCGTGAGGGCACCACCGGCAGCAACCAAACCGCCACCAATGACAGCGAGCGAGTCGCTCGAAGAACCAGTCTGCGCCAACGTGCCCGGCTTCGTGGTGGAAGTCGTAGCTCCGGTGCTGCTGCTGGAGGAAGAAGAAGACGACGACGAGCTGCTGGACGAGGAGGAGCTTGAGCTGCTTCCGGCCTTAGTAGTCGTGGTGCTGTCCGCCTGAGTGGTGGTCGTGTCGTCGCCCATCGTTGTCGACGTTGCAGCCCCGGCAGTAGCCACAGGAAGTGCGGCAATTCCGAACGCTGCAGCGGCTACGGCAAGGCGCTTAGGGATGATCGCCATAATGCTGCTCCTCGAGTCGAGTTTTTGTTACCAGAGTGACCTCTGATACGTGTGTGAATTCCGTAGCTTAACGGGTGCTCGTCGGCATGTCCCGCTGAATTGCGATTTGGGCGGCCGTTGGATGGGCGTCTGTGTCGCCGTGATGTTTCATTCGCGCCGTGCGTTCAAGAGATTCTCCAGCCTAAAAGGCGCGGAGCTTGACGACATCCAAAGCCTCCTGGCGCTTAAAAACAGCTTGAATTCCTTGGTGTTCCTGGCGCATTTCCCGTGTGTGCCGGTCGATAAAGGCGGTGATCTCCGACGGACCGTACGAGCGCAACTGACCGTGTCGCGGTCACTCGTTCGGGCGAATGGGGGTTGAAGAAAGAGGACTGTGGCGAACCGCGCCTTGGGGTAGATCGGGGGAGCACGGCCCTGGTCCTGAGCGTCGATGACGGCACATTGGCGGGGATTCTTGCTGTTACCCCGACGGTCGAAAGACGGATCGGCATAGCGTTTGCCGATGACGAGTCCTGTGACGGCCCCTGTCGCTCAGGACAAGTGCCGAAGCGGGAGGACATGGGGGCAGACAGTACCTGCAGTCTTTAGACCCCAGCCGTTGACGAACTCATTAAACCTGATAATATGGCACTCAACTTTAGTGAGTGCACTGGATCGTGTTCGCCGGAACTCGCCACCCCAGCTGTCATAGAGGGGGTCAGGCCGGGGGATCGCAATCCGTTTGCACGCTGACCTGTACGGAGCATCAGTGACCTTTGATCCGAACCGTCTCACCCAGAAGTCCAGCCAAGCAATTGCAAGCGCTCAGGCGATTGCAAGAGCGCGGGGACATCAATCGATTACCCCGATCCATCTTTTAGTTGCCATCCTCTCGGATTCGGAAGGGCGCGCCTTGGCCTTCCTTCAGAAGGCTGGTGTGGCGCCCAAGCCGCTTCTTGACGCCGCCAATGAGCGCCTCGATCGAATGCCGTCCGCGTACGGCACCACCACCCAAGACGCCAAGATCGACGCGGCGCTGTCGCGTGTCCTCAACAAAGCCGACGAGATCCGAGTCGAATTTGGCGATGACTACCTTTCGGTAGAACATCTCCTCCTTGCGCTGACCACCGACGTGTCGGGGATTGCACCCTGGCTCGCCGACCTCGGCCTCACCGAAGATGGCCTGCGCGAAGCTGTCGAAGAAGTGCGCGGCAGTCGTCGTGTGACCTCGGACAATCCCGAAGGAACGTTCGAAGCCCTCGAACAGTTCGGACGCGATCTGACCACCGAAGCCGAAGAGGGTCGGCTCGATCCGGTGGTGGGCCGTGACGACGAGATCAGGCGCGTCATCCAGGTCCTGAGCCGACGCACCAAGAACAACCCGGTTCTGATCGGAGAACCCGGTGTCGGTAAGACGGCAATCGCCGAGGGCTTAGCGCGTCGCATCGTTGAGGGTGACGTTCCCGACAGTCTCAAAGGCAAGCGCATCGTCGCGCTCGACATGGGGTCGATGGTCGCCGGTGCTAAGTATCGAGGCGAGTTTGAAGAACGACTCAAGGCTGTCCTCGATGAGATCAAGGGATCCGACGGCCAAGTCGTGACCTTCATCGACGAGTTGCACACGATCGTCGGGGCCGGTGCGTCTGGCGACGGCAACATGGACGCAGCAAACCTTCTCAAGCCCATGTTGGCCCGCGGTGAGCTGCGCATGGTTGGGGCCACCACGCTCGACGAGTACCGCAAGTACATCGAATCCGACCCGGCTCTTGAGCGTCGCTTTCAAACGGTCTTCGTCGGTGAACCGACGGTAGAACAAGCGGTAGCAATCCTTCGGGGGCTCAAAGAGCGGTACGAAAACCACCACGGGGTGACCATTCGCGATGGCGCACTAGTCGCGGCTGCGACGTTGTCTGACCGCTACATCAGCGGGCGGCAGCTCCCCGACAAGGCGATCGACCTGATCGACGAAGCCGCGGCACGCCTCAAGATGGAGATCGATAGCCGGCCCATCGAGATCGACGTGGCCGACCGCCAAGTACGTCAACTCGAGATCGAACGGACTGCGCTCGAAAACTCAGACGACAGCTCAAACTCTGGCCGGTTGGAAGAAGTCGAACGCGAGATCGCCGAAATCAGTGAACGCCGAGACTCGATGATCGCCCAGTGGCAAACCGAGAAACAAGAGATCGACCGGATCCGAGACCTTCGCAGGCAGCTCGAGGAGGCAAACGCCGAGGCGGAGCGCCTAGAACGCGACGCCGACGCGGGCGGTGGCGACCTCGGTCGAATCGCCGAGCTTCGATACGGCGTGATCCGCCAGCTCGAACAAGAAGTCCAGGAGCACAGTGAGGCATTGGCCGCGCTGCAGGCCACTACGAAGATGCTGAAAGAAGAGGTCGAAGCCGAAGACGTCGCCGAGGTCGTGTCGAACTGGACCGGAGTCCCCGTCGCTCGCCTGATGGAAGGCGAAATGCAGAAGCTCGTCCGCATGGAAGACGAGCTACACCAGCGAGTGATCGGCCAAGACATCCCGGTCGCAGCGGTGTCCGACGCTATTCGTCGAAGCCGGGCCGGACTCTCTGACCCGAATCGCCCGATCGGTACCTTCTTATTCCTGGGGCCAACAGGTGTTGGCAAAACCGAACTCGCTCGCAGTCTGGCCGACTTTCTCTTCGACGACGAGAAGGCGATGGTCCGGATCGACATGAGCGAGTACATGGAAAAGCACTCGGTCAGCCGCCTGATCGGTGCGCCCCCCGGCTACGTCGGTTATGACGAAGGCGGCCAGCTGACCGAGGCGGTTCGGCGACGCCCATACGCCGTGATCTTGTTGGACGAGGTCGAAAAGGCGCACCCAGACGTTTTCAACGTGCTGCTCCAGCTGATGGATGACGGTCGACTGACCGACGGGCAAGGACGGACCGTCGATTTCACCAACACGGTTGTGATCATGACGTCCAACCTGGGTTCGGGCGGGAGCGACGAAGCCGCATTAGCTGCGGCCCGGGCGCACTTCCGGCCAGAGTTCCTGAACCGGCTGGACGAGATCGTCACGTTCCATCCGCTCGGGCGCGAACACATTGCAGAGATCACCGATATCCAGTTTGCGCTTCTCGCGGACCGTCTAGAACAGCGGGGCATTGAGCTTGAACTTTCCGATCAGGCGCGCCAGAGGCTGTCAGAAGTCGGATACGAACCGGCCTATGGCGCGCGACCGTTGAAGCGCACCTTGCAGCGTTTGGTTGCCGACCCGCTGTCGAAAGCAATCCTCGGCGGCGAGTTCCACACAGGTGACACGGTGCGGGTTGACATTGGCTCTGACGACGAGATTGAGCTGGTAAAGGGCTAACTCCTTTAATGTGATGTCGCGCCTTGGCTCATGTTGGGGCGCGACTTTCACGCATTGATCACGTCTGGCTCAATACGCGCAGCCGATATCGCGCTCAGGTAGTGACGCGGGCACGAGAGAGATCCGAATGCCAGAAGACCAGCGAGACAACGAGAAGCTCATTCCCGAATGGAGCGCCTCAGCCAATGACCAGATTGGCTGGTTGGGAGTCGGGATCGGTTTGATACTGGCGGCGCTCCTGCTGTTCGGCACCAGATGCACCAATGTCTTGGACCGAGGCGACGACGATGCGCCAGCCGATCAGTCCTCCAAATCGGGCGAGGACGGCGGTTCCCTTGGTGACCTAAACGCCGACCTTGAAGCCGTGGGGTTGACAGATCTGGATGTGTCACTCGATGGCCGGACTGCCGAGCTCGACGGCACGGTGCCGAGTGAGCAGTACAAGGCGATCGCAGGACAAGTAGCGCTCGGTCAGCGAGGGATCGATCGCGTCGAGAACAACCTCAAGGTCGATCCGGATGTCGAGATGAAACTCGACGCGGAGGCACTCGAAGGGCTCAAGCTGGACTCTGACGCAGACCTCGGCAGCATCGAGGGACTGAACCTTGACGGTGACAACGCTGCCACCGACACAGAACCTGACGACAGTGCCAAGTCTGAAGCGGACAGCACAACCACCGCACCGCCGAGCAGTGACGCGGTTGACATTCGAGCCATTCGCACCAAGCTGGCTGACGCCGGGCTGGACGACGTCACCGCCAAATTGAGCGGAACGACCGTCTCGTTGACGGGCACCGTGCCAAGTGCGGACGATCGCGACGAGGCAGAGCAGATTGCCCTCGATGCCAAGGGCGTGACCGATGTCAATAATGAGATCACGGTCAAGGCCACCGGTACGGGCGAAGACCCGGTTGCTGTCGAACGAACCATTCTGGCCGGGCTCAAAGACGCCGGAATTGACGGGGCAGACGTCTCTGTATCCGGTGACACGGCGACCTTGACCGGCGAGGTCGCGACGGTGGAGAACAAGGACGACGCTGAAGACATCGCCCTGTCCCACCCGGCGATTGAGAAGGTCGACAACAAGCTCACCGTCCCCGGGGCCGTTGGACAAGACGCTGCAAAGCAGGTGATCGAAGATCTTGGTTTTGACGTCGACGTCCTGGTGAAGGGATCGGCCGTCACCTTGACCGGGGTTGTGCCGACGGCGGCAGACCGCGATGAGGTCGACAAGGTCGCGGCCGCCTTCGACGGTATCGAGACCGTCGACAACCAGCTGGTCGTGCTTCAGGACGAAGTTCAGAAAACGCTGAGCGCTGACGGGTTTGACGGTGTCACGGCGGAGCTCGACAAGTACGACGTGACCTTGAAGGGCACGGTCAACTCAGATGACAATGCTCAGCGGCTCGAAACGGCTGTGGCAGCGGTCCCTGGGATCGGCGAGATCACCAACGATGTAACGGTTAAGACCGACCCGCTCGAAGAGTCACTTCGAAAGTTGTTTGCCGATGCTCCGGTGGAGTTCGCCAGCGGATCGGCGAACCTCACTACGGCAGCTCAAGCTCAGTTGGACGACGCAGCCGAGATCATCAACGACGCACCCGGTGTCGACATCGAGGTAGCTGGCTACACCGACAACGTCGGGGACGACAATCTCAACAAGCTCCTCTCGGAGGCGCGAGCGCGGGCCGTGGTCAAGTACCTCGTCGATCAGGGCGTCGACCCGGAACGGATCTTTGCCATCGGGTACGGCGAGGGTCGACCGATCGCCTCCAACGAGACCCCCGAAGGCCGCGCCAAGAACCGGCGCATCGAGTTTTCGATCGGCTGATAGTGCCTGACCCATTCGGGGACGCGTCTCGCGGCGTGTCCCCGACTGGCCCTTGACACCTAACAAAGCTGAGTCCGATAGCACCTGGGTGTAGCATTGCTCGGACCGGCCAACAGACAGAGGCCGTTTCCACCGGACCCGACCCATTGTCGGAGCCCCGGTTCTTGGTGAAGTCACCGTCGTTCGTTCGAAAACCTGGCGCTAAGGCGCGCACGCAATCGACCGGTGACCTGAATTCGTTTTACGAGGAGGGCAGCCATGCCCGCAACGATCATTGTTGGCACGCAGTGGGGCGACGAAGGCAAGGGTCGGTTCACCGACCTTCTGGCCAAGGAAGCGCAACTGGTTGTTCGCTACCAAGGTGGTCACAATGCTGGTCACACGATCGTCGCCGGCGGTACCACGCTCAACTTGCAGCTACTGCCGTCCGGGATTTTGTACCCACACACCACCCCGGTGATCGGCAATGGCGTGGTGGTGGACCCCAAGGTCCTCATCGATGAACTCGACATGGTGGGCCGCCTCGGCATCGAAACAGACCGGGTCCGACTCAGCGGCAATGCGCACCTCATCATGCCGTACCACCTCGAACTCGATCGGCTGACCGAACGCTTCCTTGGCGGCAACAAGCTCGGCACCACAAAGCGCGGAATCGGTCCGACCTACGCGGATAAGGCCGCCCGTGTCGGTATCCGCGTCCAAGACCTGCTCGACGCGAAGATCTTCCGGCAGAAGCTGGACTTGGTGCTGAGAGAAAAGAACCTCCTCCTCGCCAAGGTGTACAACCGCCTGCCGATGGACGCCGGGGAGATTGCTGACCGCTACCTGTCCTACCTGCCTCGTCTTGAACCCCATATCGACGACACGGTGCACCTGGTGCACGAGGCGCTCGGCCGGGATGAGCGGGTGCTGTTCGAAGGCGCCCAGGCGACCTTCCTGGATCTCGACCATGGCACGTACCCCTTCGTTACGTCCTCGAACCCGACGGCCGGCGCGGTCGGTCCCGGTGCTGGGGTCGGCCCGCGCGAGATCGACGAGATCGTCGGTGTGGTCAAGGCGTACACCACTCGCGTCGGGGCGGGACCATTCCCGACCGAACTGCACGATGAGATCGGTGAACTGCTCGTCGATCGTGGTCACGAATACGGAACCAACACGGGCCGTCGACGTCGGCCTGGCTGGTTAGATCTGGTCATGCTGCGCCACGCGGTCCGCCTGAACACGTGCACCCACTTGGCCATCACCAAGCTCGACGTGCTGGCCCCCCTCGAAGAGATCAAGGTCTGCGTGGGCTACAAGTACGGAGACGAGATCCTTACCCACGTCCCGTACCACCAGACGGTGATCCACCACGTCGAACCGGTATACGAGACGCTGCCGGGTTGGGGCGAAGAGATCGACGAGGTGACCAGTTTCTCCGGGTTGCCCGATGCCGCGCAGGCATATGTCCGCTTCATCGAAGAGACCGTCGGTGTACCAATCCGCTTCGTTGGTGTAGGTCCCGCGCGCGAACAGACCGTGTTCATGGAGCGCGACTAGCAGCGACGCCCCGTCTTTGGGTGGGGTCAGAGTTGGCTGTGTTGGCCCGCTGAGGCGAACGTGGCCCGAGTGGCACACTCGGACGTGAAACGTCGGATGGTGTCGTTTGATCCGACGCGACCGAGTGGCGCGTCGGGCGGACGAATCCGCGAGACTTACCGCGCTAGGTGGTTGCGAGCGACGGGCTTGCCGACGGGTGAATACAGAGGTGGGCGGGTTATGAAGGTGCTTATCGTCGGTCAAGGGGGCCGCGAACACGCCTTGGCTTGGGCAGCCGAGCGCTCACCTCAAGTGACACAACTGATGGTGTTGGGCGCTAACCCAGCAATGGCCGAGCTTGGCGCCGAGCTTGTCGTCAATGATGACAACCCTGCCGCGATCGCCGAGGCGATCGACCGTGAGGGCGTCGATCTGACCATCATCGGTCCAGAAGCGCCGTTGGTCGATGGACTCGCCAATGAGATCCGCGCCCGGGGTCGGCTCGTCTTCGGCCCCGATCAGGACGGCGCTCGCCTCGAAGGTTCCAAAGCGTGGATGAAGCAGGTGTTGGTTGACGCGGGGGTTGCCACGGCCGCCCACGCCACGTTTGGGGCGGGAGACGAAGAGCGCGCGATCGCCTATCTCGACGAACAAAAAGACCTGTTCATCGTCAAGACTGACGGCCTCGCCGCCGGCAAAGGTGTCATCGTCACCGAGGACCGCGACGAGGCGAAACAGGCGGTCCGTGACTATCTGTCCGGTGAAGCGTTTGGTGACGCTGGCCGAACCCTGGTGATCGAAGAAGGTCTCACCGGACCAGAGGTGTCGTTGCTGGTGTTGTGCGACGGTAAGAAGGGCGTTCCCCTCGCGCCGGCTCAGGACTTCAAGCGCGCGTACGACGGCGGGCTCGGTCCTAATACCGGCGGGATGGGCGCCTACTCACCGGTGCCACTTGTCGACGATCAACTGATCGACCACGCCATGGACACAATCGTCGAGCCGACCATCGCGCAACTCAACAAGTTGGGTATCGACTATCGAGGCGTGCTCTACGCCGGCCTCATGCTGACGCCGGACGGTCCAAAGATCCTTGAGTACAACGTGCGATTCGGCGACCCCGAAGCGCAGGTCGTCATTCCTCGTTTCGCGTCCGACCTCGTCACCCACCTGGCCGAAGCCGCGAATGGAAGCCTGTTGACGCCAGTCCGCTGGAAAGATTCAGCGGCGGTGACCGTCGTACTCGCTGCACAGGGTTATCCCGCCGCCCCTGTGAAAGGTGCGGTGATTGAAGGCCTCGCTGAAGCGAGAAGCGTCGAGGATGTCCTGGTCTTCGAAGCCGGGACTGCCGAGGTTGACGGGCAACGCATCGTCGCTGGAGGCCGGGTTCTCAACGTGACCGGTTTGGGTCCCACCATCGACCAGGCGCGGGCCAGGGCTTACGAGGCTGCCAGCAAGATCAGCTGGCCAGGTATGCAACTTCGTTCCGACATCGCCGCAGGAATCTGACGTCTGGCCCGTCGAAGGGCGACAGGGAACGGGTACGGGTTCGCTTTGACGGGCTGAGCCGCGCCACTGTTAGGGCAACATCGGCACCCAAGATCAAAGGATCCCAGCATGATCCCTCGCTATTCGCTTCCGGCTATGGCCGACTTGTTCACCGACGAGTCGAAGTTTGGGGCATGGCTTGAGGTCGAGCTCCAGGTCGTTGACGCCTACAACGAGCTGGGGATGGTCAGCGATGAAGACGCCCGCCTGTGCCGCGAGAAGGCCAGTTTCACCGTCGACGCCATCTTGGAGCGCGAACGGGTGACCGAACACGACGTGGCGGCGTTTGTCGACGTGGTTCAAGCCTCGATCGGCCAACCGGCCGGTGGCTGGATCCACTTCGGGTTGACCTCAAGCGATGTGGTCGACACGGCCCAGGCGATCATCCTCACCAAGGCGGTCGACGTGTTGGCCGAGGCAGTGGCGGCCTTTGACACCGCCCTGACCGAACGGGCTCACGAGTTCAAAGACACGGTCATGGTCGGCCGAACTCACGGGATCCACGCCGAACCCACCACGTTTGGGAACGCCCTCGCGCTCATGGCGCTGCAGCTTCGTCGAGACCGTGACCGTCTGGCCCGCGCCCGCGAGGTGATAGCGGTTGGCAAATTGTCCGGCGCGGTCGGCACGTATTCGAACATCGACCCCCGTGTCGAAGAAATCGTCTGTACCAATCTGGGTCTGAAGCCGGTTCCTGCGACTCAGGTTCTGGCACGGGACCGTCACGCCGAGCTGCTGTATGTGTGCGCCTCGATCGGTGCCGCGGTCGAGACCTATGCGCTTGAGATTCGTCACATGCAGCGAACAGAGGTAGCCGAAGCAGAAGAGGGCTTTCGTGAGGGAGCCCAAAAGGGCAGTTCGGCGATGCCTCATAAGCGCAACCCGGTCAAAAGTGAACAGCTGACGGGGTTGGCCAGAATTTTGCGGGCAAACGTTGTGCCGGGCCTTGAAAACGTCGCTCTCTGGCACGAACGGGATATCTCGCATTCCTCGGTCGAGCGGGTCATCCTTGCTGACAGCCTGATCTTGTGTCACTACATGGTCGAGAAGGCCACGGGCATTGTCGAGCGAATGCGGGTCAACGCGGACCGCATGATTGAGAACCTCAACTCGAGCTACGGCCTTGTGTTTTCCCAAGCGGTGTTGTTGGCGCTGGTCGATTCTGGCCTGTCTCGCGACGACGCGTACCGACTGGTGCAGCGCAACGCAATGGCAACCTGGGAACAGCGCCGGCCCTTCAAAGAGCTCCTGGCTGAGGACGAGTCGGTCGTAGAGGCCCTTGGAGCCGAGCGTTTGGAACAGTGTTTTGATCTTCAGCGTTCGGTCGCCAACGTCGGCCGCACGTTTGACGTACTCGATGCCAGCTGACGGGCACTTTGCCGAATCTGGAACCTGAGCGCGCCTGCCGATTCGCAGCTCGTCGGTGCCTCCGCCGTGTCGGGCTGTGCGCGAGACTTGATGTCCGAATGACGCCTGCGACTCACCCCGACAGTCGTACTACGGCACATCGAACTTCGCAGGCGCGAAACGTCGAATGACTCGATCAAGGTTGGTGGAATGGGCACGCTCGATTTACCTCTCGTACGTTCCGGCAAAGTCCGTGAGGTCTACGAGGTGGATTCGGAACGACTATTGATGGTCGCCTCGGACCGGATTTCGGCGTTCGACGTCGTGTTCGATCAGCCGATTCCCGACAAGGGACGTGTGCTCACCGGCATGTCGACGTTCTGGTTCGAGCGGACCAAGGACCTGGTCCCGAACCACCTGATCAGCTCGGATCCGACCGATTTTCCGCCGATCGCCGATCCTGGCAAGGTCGCAGGTCGGGCCATGCTCGTCCGAGCAGCCCAGCCCGTCATGATGGAATGCATCGTTCGCGGGTATCTCTTCGGTTCTGCCTGGAGCGAGTACAAGCGTTCGGGCACCATGAACGGATTGCCACTTCCCTCCGGTATGCAGCAGGCCGAACAGCTTCCGCAACCGGTCTTTACCCCGTCGACCAAAGCAGAAGAAGGCCACGATGAGGCATTGACGCCCGACGAGGGCCGTGGCCTGGTGGGTGACGATCTGTACGAACTGATCGAGCAGAGCTCACTCGAGCTGTACGCCGTCGCACGTGAACACGCCGAGTCGAAGGGTTTGATTCTGGTCGATACCAAGTTCGAGTTCGGGTTGATCGACGGTGTGTTGACCTTGATCGACGAGATGTGCACGCCCGACTCGTCTCGCCTTTGGGCCGCCGAGGATTACAAGGTCGGGACCTCGCCACCGAGCTTCGACAAGCAGTTCGTCCGCGACTACCTGTCCGAAACTGGTTGGGACCAGAACCCTCCCGCTCCGCCGTTGCCCGATGATGTCGTCACGGGTACGCGAGCACGGTACGTCGAAGCCTACGAGCGAGTGACCGGTCTATCGTTCGATGACTGGTTCGCACCCGAACGAGGCTGAGTTCTCCGCCGGGAGCGGTCTGGCGTTCGTCGTTCGTG
>JAGNEX010000072.1 GCA_018003035.1 Acidimicrobiia bacterium | reverse complement strand
GCGACGACGCGAGGATGTCGCTTCCACCGAAGGCTGCTTGGCCGGTTTCGTCGCCGATCAGGAACGCTCCTGGCAGGGGTGTCTGGACATTCCAAGCCGCCTGGCCGTCCCGTTGGAAGACGGCGGCAAGGGGTCCGGCGACCAGGGCGAGGGCTGCGGTGATGAGCAGTACTCGCTTCCAGGAAACCGGCGAGCGCTCGGCCGAGTTTGTTGCGGCGCGTGGAGACATGGGGCTTAGCCTTTGATTTTGGTCCCAGCGCCAGGCGGTCCTGCGAGGCGCGGCGGTACGGCTGTAAATATTGCGCCCTTCCCGCGATATTGCAATGGCAGGCCACCCGTTTCTCGAAGTTCCGCCTCGCCGCGGCCGTTGAACAACACATCGGCGGACGTCAGAACTCGGTCCCCCAGGTTGTCGACACCCCGTTCTGTGGCATCCGCTAGTTTGTTGCCGCCCCACACGCTCGGCACTCGACGGGGACTTCCCGCTGCTCGCTGCTCGATGGCCGAGACACCCGGCCTGTGCGAGGAGCCCCCATGAGCGGACTGGCTGACGAGCTGAGACGCGTCGCGAAATCAACTGACGTCTGCGCTATTGATCCTGCCGACTTCCCACATGTGGTCGAGGTGACCGGTGCAACCGACCCCGTCGCTGTGTACGAGGCATGTCGGCAAGCCGTTGGCGACCTCCCCGATGAGGGCGTCCGCTCCGAACTGGAACTGATTTTCCCGGCCACCGCCGGGCGGCTGCCGCCCCTCAAAGATCGCCAAACCGCAGCGGCCAGGCAGCGCGACATCAGTTTTTCCGGCTACCGGCGAATCCATCCCCCCACCGTCGGGACCAGTCACTACTTGAATGCGTTGGATTCGCTCGCTCAGGCGTTGGCGGCACGACCCAAGCCCCCCGCTGGCCGGGACCGAGCCTGGAGACCGCTGGTTGCCGTCGCCGCATTTCTGCTCATCGCCGTGATCGCAACGGGAGCGTGGCAGCTAGTCGGCAAGGACGACGCGCCGGCCGACAGCGTCCTCGAAGGAACACCCAACAGATCACCCGATTCAAGCGACGCCGTCGACGGCGCGGACATCGGCGATCCCAACCTGGCGGCGTCCGACTCTGGCTCCTCGGGATCCGTCGGACCTCAGTCTTCAGCGTCGGCACCGACAGAGGCAGGTGCGCAACGGCTGAACTCGCGTCGCGCGTTCGACGATCCTGACGTGCTTGAGGCAAAGGTCGGCGCCCCTGTCAAGACGTTCGACCCCGACTGCCGATACCGCCTCGGAGAGCCCGCCGTCGGGGACCGGAAAGTTCCCGCTGCCATTGCCGACAGCTTGAGACGCGAAGCCGGTGACTCGGCGGCAGGCTGCGCCGTCGGGCCGACGTTTCATGTCGCGGGATGGTGGGGTCAGGCCCTGGACGGTCGGGTCCTCGCTCCGGAGCGTGCGGTGATCGTCAACGCAGATGGGAGCGAATCGGCCACCGTTGACTACAACGCGTGGCGACTTCTTGTCGACGTGCTTAGCGGACGAATCCCGGTTGACGGAAGCGAGATCGCCCTCGAAAGCGTCGCTAAGACGGACGGTCTGGCCGAACTCAACTTGACTGGCGGCGCCAAAGTCGTCGGCGGTGACGGAGGCATGTACTACTTCTTGAACGGCGCCTTCGCCCAGCGTTGGGCTGAGCCAGAGATTAAACGTCAGTACGGCCCCCCGCTGTCGCACACTCGCCGCGAGGGCGCCGATTTCGTACAGGACTTCGAGAACGGACGTTTAACTCTCGATCCGGAAGGTGAGTTGACCTTCGAACCACTCGATCCCGGCGATCTTCTTACCCTCAACGAAGTGGCCGACTCCTTCATCGACGTCCCCGGCGAATCATGGGTCGTGACCCAGGAAGGCAGGCTGTGGATCCCTGATGCGCTGACGCGAAACTGCCTGCTGACCGGCCCCTCCGACTTAACGCTGGCCTCGGTCTCGGTGCTGCGAGACATCCCCGTTTTGGGAGCGGCGAACTGTTTGGAGGGCACGTTCAAGATCGCCGGGGTCGACGAGTTCTGCGCAGCAAACGGAGTCGGCTGGCGCGCTGGGTTGGTCGCGGTCGGGGAGGCAACTGGCGGTGGAGATCAGACTGCCGAAGTTGGCCGCGACGACGCTGCTGATGACGGGACAGACGGGGGTGCCGCGGAGTCGCCCGAGGTGCCGGTGTGCCTCGACGAACATGGGCAGCGAAGGTTTGCGATCAATCCCGATGATGTGTGTGTCGCTGAGTACGCCGTCGGATGGCAGGCGGTCGTCGATCCGCGGGGTTGGCACTGGTTTCTGTGCGCTTCTAGCGGGTGACCTGCTGGTTTTCGCAATCGATCCAGTCGGGGGAATCGGTTGACCGTGCCGTTAAGGCTCGGTTGTCGAACGCCATCTGGCACGCCTGATCGTGGGGGACTGCCAGTCGTCGGTCGCCGTCGCCGGTGCTACAGACCACATATCGAACGTCACCGACATCGCCGGGCACGACGGCGGTTTCGCCGATGCTGGGCGTCGTCGAGGTGCCCGCCGAGGGGCTGGCCCCACACGTTCCCCAACGCCACCAGCGGTCCCGGAGCGCATTGCTGTCCCTGCTCTGAGGCAGCCTCGGTGACCTGCTGGCGCACCTCGATCGGGGCGCCTTCTTCCCCCCGAGGAGGTTCACCGAAGCGGTACGGGCACTCGTGGTTGAGGATGTCCACGTCGACGTTCAGCCACGCGGCCGCCTGGGCGTAGGTAAGCTCCTCGCCTTTTCCGGCACGATCGCCGATGAGTGCGGTCGACATGTTGGGGCCGGAGGGTTCGCGCACCGATGTCACGGCCGACGGGATTGATTGGGGATCCGAAGGGGAGCTTTGCCTTCCCCAGAAGTAGCCGATGGTTACCAAGAGTCCTGCAACTGCGATGAAAAGGATGATCAGCGCCCAGCGCGGCAGCTTCCGTAGAGATGGTTGGGCGAAGTCGTCTGCGGTCGCAGGGTGTGAGTCGCTGGTCAGCTCGACACCTCGGGCGCTGGCAAGCGTGGTCACCGACTTGACCAAGGAGTCGATCAGGTCGTCATACGGGCCGTTCTGGCGAAGGGTGCTCTGGCTGTAGCCAAGTGCTTCAGCTGCTCGCTTCTGTCGTTCGCCGAGGTTGCCGGGGTCGGCGTCGAACGGTCGAGGGAAGATGGCTTGGAGGGCTTGCCGGTTGGGTGCCGACTGTATGGCCGCGATCGCTTCGTCGAGCGTCGAACCCACGGCGAGTCGCACGGCTTGGTCGGTTCCGGCGGCGCCGGCAGGGTCAGCGATGGTGACCAACGCTGGAAAATTTCTGGGGTCGAACCCTGCTGCGAGGCGTAGCTTTGCGAACCCGACGATCTCGGAGCGCAGGACGCGGTTCGATACTTGCCGATGTTGACGCCTTCTGATGAGTCGAACCATGTTGGGGGTACCCAGGTGTCTGCCGCTGTGCTTCGATGATCCCAGCGCAGGAGCGTGTGGTGTCAACTCACAGGCTTCGATGTTCGCTGGGATTTATTGAGTTTCGGAAACGAGCGCGGGACCTGCCCCACGACAGGCCCCGCGTTCCGTGGGGGTCTGTGCTCCGGCCAGCTGTGTGTGGGGGAGCACTTCTTGGGGGCTGGACCGACCCCGAACGTGGGGGTCGGGGCACGCTCTGGGGGAGGGCTGCTCGAATCCGAAGTCGGTCCGGCCGCAATCGTTGGGGGCTGCGGCCAGCGACGGTTCTACCTAATGGGCCGAACGGAGGGCTAAGTAACCGCTGACACCGTTTCGCCACGGAGATGGGAATCATCCAGGGGTTCAAAAAAGAGACCTGACCTGCTGTGTTCCCAGTGTGCGGCGTGCCGTTCCCAGTCGGCTGGTTAGCGGAACCTTTGGATCAGGCGGGCTATGCGGGCCTGTTTGGCCCGGCCACGACCCCACGATGGCACTGATTCGGCAAAGAACGTCTCGATCCGATCGGCCCCGACCAAACGCTTTGACCAGACACGTCGATTCTGGGAGTGAGACGTTGGCTGCTGCGGCACTCGGCCAGCCGGGGAGGTTCGCTGGGGCGTGGAGGTTGTTGCGCCAACGAGGAGCGGTGGCTGCAGAGAAGATCACAGCCGTGGCCCTCGAGACGCGGCGTGTCGATCCCGGCGCCACACTCAAGCGCTGCGCTCGAGGACGGTTGCTGAACCGCCGCTGCTGGTTCCAACGTTGGGTGTCGAATACGCGGCTGGCCTGATGAAATCGGACAAGCCTGCAAAGGCCCATTGGGTGCCGCGCCGCACGCGAGGTTCGTTTCCTCATCGTCGGCGGCTTTGCAGTGCCAGCCTCTGGCCATCCCGGTCGTCTCTTTGAGTACCTCGCGGACGTTGAACCACTCGTGAACCCATCGGGGCGCCCCGTTCCGGCTTCGACCGCAGTTCAAAGGGGCTGCGCGAGCGTTGATGCTTCGGCGGCAGAACGGAGCGGTCGCGAGGGGTTGCAATCCAAGTTGTGTCCTTGCGGCGTAGGTCCCAGCCGCCTTCGTGGACCATGTGGTGGTGTGCTGAACAGAGCAGGGCCAGGTTCGCCAGGTCGGTCCGTCCGCCGGAGCGCCAAGGTTTGAGATGGTGCACCTGGCACCAGTGAGAGGGTCGGTCGCAACCGGGAAAGACGCAGTGCTGGTCGCGGTGCTCAAGCGCTGACCGTTGGCCGGCGGTAGCGGTGCGTCTCATCCGCCCAACGTCGAGGACCAGCGAGGACCCGCCCATGACCGTGGGGATCACGCCTGCGTCGCAGGCCAGTCGGCGAACGGTTGCCGCCGCAAGCTGCGCTCCGCCCGATGTCTCTGCCACCGGTACTCGGCGTCCGGTCGTCCGCTCGAGATCGCCATTGAGCAGGTCGAGGTCGCAGCGAACGTGCAGCACGACACGCGCCCGCCGGTTGGGCCCGAGTCCTGCATCGGGGCCTGAACCGGCTGCAATCAGGTGGGCGAGCGCGTCGGCAGAGCGCTGCCCGACTGTCGACTTCGGCCGTGACCGCCTGCTTTCTGACTGGAAGAGTTCGTCGGCGATGTTGGTGACGGCCCCTTGAATGAAGGAACCGACCTCAGGATCGAACACCCCGGCCAAACTCACGGTGCCGTCGGGGTTGTTCTTGAACGAGACGCGCCGTCGCTCGCGTTGAAGGTTGAATCGTTCGGCACCATCATCAGGGTCGTGGGCGACGATCCACGACGAGATGCGCCGCGCGAACAGATCGACGGAGGTTTCGGCAGCCGACGCTGTAAGAGCGCCGCAGTCAGATCTGAACGCTTCAGGGTGTGCCTGCTGCGCTCGGACCAACTGGTAAAGATGGCTTTCGGTCAGTGTGCCGTCAGCCAGATCGTTCACCGCCTCAGGGAAGTGCGCAGTGTGTTCCGCGAGAACGGACTGCTTCTTTGCGGCCGGCCCCGAAAGGCCGCCGTCGGTTTTGAGGACTTCGACGACGTGTACGCCTCGCTCGGTGGCCTGCAGGCGAGCAATCTGGGCAGTCACTTCAAGCGCCACCGCGTCGAGCGCGCCGCGGGCGGCTTTCAAGCTCCGAACGCAGGCCCGGAGGTCATCGATGGACGCCTGTTCGAGCCTGTCGGGTACAACGAACTCAACGGATCTGACGCCCCACACTGGAGCTGTGACGTCAACGACCTTGGCGCGCTCATCGAACTGCCGAGGTGAACTCGTCGATAGTTGGGGGATCGGAGGTTTTTGGACAGGGGGCGCCTCTGGCCAAGGCACAGCGGGTTCGCCAAAAGAAAAATGCACCCTTCAGCTCCCTTCGAGACGAAACGTCGGGCAGCCGCTGAGGCGCACAAGGCCGGTAACGACAACCGGCGAAGACCAAACCCTATCCAAACAAGTGTTCGTTATGCAAGAGGAACCTCCAGAAAGGTCCGGAGACCTCAGTCCGAAAACGGGCGACCGCCACTGGCCCCGGTGTCCATCGGCGTTGTCGGGCATCCGGCGTACCCGCCAAAGAACAGCGTCTAACGACACACACAGCTTGACGACCGGGCCCGGCGTGCACAGGTCATGCCTTTCGATCTAGATGGCGGCAAGAAGATTGACGAACTTGGCTGGGCCATACTCGTCCTGACGCCCTCAACCTCGCAATGACGTTTCAGAAACGAGCCGCGCTTTTAAGCGAGCCGGCGTAAGGCGCTTTTGCTCGATGGTCCGTCTTCGTCTGCCAGAGACATCCTTGAAGCCTGTGGTCCAGGTGTCCCTTATGACCACATCAACGAGCACCTTTGTATGACGTAATCGCTGGAGGCTGCAGGGCAACGAACGGCGTTCCGCAAGGAAACGGTTGGCCAAACGGCTTCTACCTCATCGGACGAACCTCGTGGATCACGTCATGACGCTTACCCCTTTTGGTGTGGTTGTTTTGTGGGGTTGTGTGTGGGGGTTAGGTGGTGGTGATTTTGTGTCCGCGGACTGGGCCTTTGATGACGATGGTGGGGGTTGTTTGGTTGGGGTTGAAGATTCGGATTTTGTAGTTGTCGGTGAGTCCGCGGTTGTCGGTTTTGTCGGTGATGGTGAGTTCGTAGTCGTAGGTGGTTGTGTCGCCGGTGATGGTGCCTGTTCCGGTGATGGTGGTTTGGCGGTTTGTTTTGGTGATTGAGGTGAATGTGTTTGCGGTGAATTTGAGGTTTTGGAATTTGATGATGGCTGTGGCGGTGGTTGGGTCGAGGGTGCCGTTTGTGCAGTTGAGGTGTGTGGCGACGATTCGTGCGGTGGTGTCGGTGGTGTTGAGGTAGTGGGGTTGGGTGGACCAGTACGTTTTTGGTGTGAATGATCCTTGTGCGTTGAGGGTGTTGAGTCCGACGCATGGGATGGGGCCTGTGGGTGGTGGTCCTGATGGGTTCGTCGTCGTTGTGACAGAAGGCGACGTCGTCGATGTGGTCGATGACGACGTCGTTGAAGTGCTCGAGATGCTGCCCGGGGTGCGGAGGTAGGTGGCGGCCTGAAGGCGGGTTTCTCGGCCGATGATCAGGGTGGAGTTGATGATTGGGTTGGAGTTGAAGCCGGCGTTCAGCAGCCTTTGGTCCTCGAAAACGAGCGTCCAACCGTTCTGATCCCGTTCGTAGAGGCTCCCGTAGCCTGTTCCGTTGCGTTGGTCGGTCACGGTTTCGATCACCAGTGCGCCATCGTTGAACGCTGTTACCAGTCCTGGTGTTAAACGCTGCGTATCGAGTTTGGTCCACGAGTCCCCGCTGAGCTGCCATGTGTCGTAGTCCCCGTCGACTGTGGCGCGGATGAACAGGTCGCCGTCTATTGCCATCCAGACGCTGGACGCTCCAAGAGTCTGTTGGAGCGTCCATTGGCCGTTGGCGTTGTGCCAGAGTTCGTCGTTGATTGGGCCCTCGATGGCAATCCAGGGTCCAGAGATGTCTCGAAAACGGCCGTCGGTGATCGGCTGGTCGACCCATCCGTCAGCTGTCTTGGTGACGACGTGGACGGTTCCGTCGACGTTGCCCGCCACGGTGTTTCCAGAGAGCTGACCCAGGGCGAGGGGGTCGAGTGAGGCGGTGGCTAGCCAGCGTCCGTCGGTGCCTTTCTCGAGAATGATCTGCCGGTCGTTGCTTTGGCCGTCGTTTGTGTGGTTGTACGCGGTGATCATCGCCAGTGAGCCGTCCACGGAGATGGTCGCGATGTTGACTTCGTCGAGCGGTTCGATGCCGAGTTGCTGGAGCGGGTCGAACTCGTCGATCTGCTGCCAGGTGCCGTTGATCAGTTCGAAGGTGGCGATGGTTTCTGCGGGTGTGACCGCCAGGATCTGTGACCCCGCGAAGGCTGCCGGGCCAAGACCGTCGCCGAAGGGAAGCCCATCACCGAGTGGTTCTGCGGCGTTTGCGTTTCGGGTGTTTGTTGTGATGATGGCCGCGGCGGTGAGTAGGAGGGTGATGGTGAGGATGAGTGGGAGGAGTGTTCGGGTGCGGTGGGTGTTGGTGTGGGCTGGCATTGGGGTGTGCCCTTTCGTTGGGGTTTCTGGGTGGGGTTCCCAGCATCACAAGTGAATATTCCCAACCGGCGTGCAATATGGCAATGGCTGTGGGCCCTTTTGTCGATGCCGTGATAAGGGGCTCACGGAGCGATTTCGCACGCTTGCGACAGTTCAGGCGAACGCCAGCGAAGTCGTCGTCACCAAGAACGACAACAAGCTCGACCTCTGGTGAAGTTCGCCCAACGTTGTGTCGAGTTTCACGCCAGCCCCAGGTGTTGCGTGATCCCGACGCAGATGGTCCATCGCAGGGCGGAGATGGGCTTCTCAACACCCTCGGGAACCAACCCGGAGGTTGTACTTCGGAGACCGGTGAGCCTCGGGTTAGAGGCGCATCCAGCTCAGATGCGCCACAACCGTTTGCGTACTCGGGTCAGTAGCCGAGGCTGGTGAGCTTGTTGCCCCAGATTGGCCCCTTGGCGACTAAGAGGGGGCGCCGTTGCGCGGGTCAAAGATCTTGATCTTGATGTAGTCGCCGGGTTCGCCGCC
>JAGNEX010000071.1:3623-8593 GCA_018003035.1 Acidimicrobiia bacterium | reverse complement strand
ACCGTCGCGTCGATCTTGACCTGGGAGAACTCGTCGATGTCGAGGCCCTGCACGATGCTGTACTCACCGTTGGCGCAGGTGCACGGGAACGACGAGACGAGCCCTTCGGGAACTCCATAGGAGCCATCTGACGGAACTGCCATCGACACCCAGTCGCCTTCGGGCGTTCCGAGCGCCCAACTGCGCATGTGGGCGATAGCAGCGTTCGCGGCCGATGCCGCCGACGAGGCGCCGCGAGCCTCGATGATCGCCGCGCCACGCTTTTGGACGGTCGGGATGAACGTGCCCATCAGCCACTCTTGGTCGTCGACGACGGCGGATGCCTGGCGCCCATCGACCTTGGCGTGAAACAGGTCGGGGTACTGGGTGGCTGAGTGATTGCCCCAGATCGTCATGTTGGTGATGTCGTTGACGGTTGTACCGGTCTTTGCCGCCAACTGGGCGATTGCACGGTTGTGGTCCAGCCGAGTCATTGCGGTGAACTGGCCGTCGGGAACGTTGTCTGAGTTGTTGAGCGCGATGAGTGCATTGGTGTTTGCGGGGTTTCCGACCACGAGCACCTTCACGCTGGACGTTGCGCTGTTGGAGAGCGCCCGGCCTTGCACAGTGAAGATTGCGCCGTTCGCTTCGAGCAGGTCTGCCCGTTCCATACCTTGGGTGCGAGGGCGGGAGCCGACGAGCAAGGCGTAGTCGGCATCACCGAAGGCGACGTCGGGGTCGTCACTGGTGACCATGCCGGCGAGCAGCGGGAACGCACAGTCGTCGAGTTCCATTGCGACGCCACCAAGTGCCGGCAGAGCCGGGGGAATCTCAAGCATCTGCAGAATGACCGGCTGGTCTGGACCGAGCATCTCGCCACTGGCGATCCGGAAGACCAGGCTGTAGCCAATGGCGCCAGCGGCACCGGTCACGGCAACTCGTACGGGAGCTTTCACAGCGAACCTCGCTTTAGTAACAGGACGATTCTCTTCGGTCGGTGTCCGACTCAGAGCCCGTCCGACCGACGCTCCCGACGATGGGAGAGACACAACGAAACGTAGGCCGTCGGCCGAAGGATTTCTCAAATGAGCACGGACGCGGCCGAGCAGGCCGCAACTGGGCACCGCGCCCGGCTTGTCGGGGTGGCTCGTGAGGACACCATGAGGCGGACACGCTGGCGTAGCGTATGTCCGCGCACCGCGTTTCTGAAGGGCTAGCGCGCTCGCCAGTTGCCAACCACAAACCCACCGGGGAGCAGACCCTCGTATGCGACACGATGAGAATGGTTCGGCGGCCGACGCCGCGCCCGGCACCCGGTTCGCTACGCCGCGTCTGGTGAGGACCGGGGAGCTGCTCCGCTCGCCGCTTGCGGGATCCGGGCAAGCCTTCGTCGAACTCGGGAGGCGGGTGCTGGTCGAACCGACCACGCTGGTTGAGAGCGACGACGCAACCGCCATACCGTCGTTCGAACCTGCCGGCCCTCACGAACTCATCCACTTCAACCCGGGCGACGTCGTCGCCGGAATCGTCACCTGTGGAGGTTTGTGTCCTGGGCTCAACGATGTCATCCGCTCGCTCAGCTTCACGTTGAAGGAGCGCTACGGAGTCCCAACCGTGCTCGGTTTTCAGTATGGCTATAACGGTCTCAGCGCCGATCCGTGGGCTCAGCCCATGGCCTTGGACCATCAGGCCGTCGACCGGATCAACGACTTCGGTGGCACGATTCTTGGAACGTCGCGAGGCCCCGAAGACCCGGCCGTGATGGTCGAGACGCTGGTGCGGTACGGGGTGTCGATCCTGTTTTGTGTCGGTGGCGATGGGACGATGCGCGGAGCCGACGCTCTGGCCGAAGAGGTGACGCGCCGGGCGCTCAACATTTCGATTATCGGGATCCCTAAGACAATCGACAACGACCTGTTGTGGACCGATCGCAGCTTTGGTTTCGCGACCGCCGTGGGCGAGGCCGCCCGAGTGCTGAATGGCGCCCATGCCGAAGCGATCAGCGCCTGGAACGGAGTCGGACTGGTCAAGTTGATGGGCCGAAACTCGGGTTTCATCGCGGCCCACGCCACGTTGGCGTCGTCCGACGTCAACTTCTGTCTGGTACCCGAGGAACCGTTCGAGTTGGGTGGTCCGTCGGGACTGCTCGCCACGCTCGACCGACGGTTGGACGAACGGCGCCACGCCCTTATCGTCGTCGCCGAAGGCGCTGGCCAGCACCTGATCGATGACGCGACCGTTCGACGCGACCGATCCGGCAACCAGAAACTGGCCGATATCGGTATCTGGCTCCGGGACCGACTCACCGAGCATTTCGACGCGACAAAACGGGTCGCCACCGTTAAGTACCTCGACCCGAGCTACACGATTCGGTCGCTGCCGGCCAACGCCTTTGACTCTGAGTTCTGCGTGCTGTTATCCCAACAGGCCGTCCACGCGGCGATGGCTGGCCGAACCGCCTGCTGTGTCACGTCATGGAACGGACGCTTCGTCGTCGTCCCCCTTTCGCTGATGGTCGAAGGACGCAAACAGATGAACCCACGATCCGAAGAATGGCAGCGAGTCCTCATGTCCACCGGACAACCGTCCCTGCGCGGATAGCCCCTGGCCTCGAACTTTGGCATCGGACCGGCAGGCCACCACACGTGTCGACCAAACGCTCGCCGTTCAGCCGTGCCCTTGACAAACAAACCTGCATCGCTCGGCGCTCGGCGCTCGTCGCTCGTCGCTCGTCGCTCGTCGAGATGCGTCCGCGGCAGTGCCTTCCCTGCCTGACCTGCCATCGGCGCAGTTTGGTTACCCCGTACGCTGTGCCTCTGGGAAGGGACTTCGGTGAGTCCCACCGTCCGTAAGCGAAGCCACCAGGATCGAGCCTTTGAATCACCTCGACGAGTTACTGGTTCCTGGGGCGGCGGTCTTGTTGTTTGTGAGTGCGGGCGTTTCCGCCGGATGGGGACTGTGGGCCGGACAGCGTCCTGACCGGGGGCGGTCGACACACATTGAGCGGACCGCGGGCGGCATTCGGTCGGCGGCCAACATCATCGCTGCAGCCATGTTGGGCTGGGCGATCCTTCGACTGAGTTGGTTGTTCTGGACCGACCAGTTCACCTACGACTTGGTGGCGCAGTATTCACACCGCGGCGCCGGCATCTACAAGCTGGCGTCGCTGTGGGCAAGCAACCCAGGCAGTCTGCTGGCACTGACGTTCGGTTGTACTGCCGTCATTACCTGGCGCCTTCGATCGGTAACCGGCATCACGAACGCGGGCGGCTCGTCGCTGGTAACCGTCGTCGTTGCGCTCCTTGCGGCCGCTATTTGGGCTGGTGGCGACCTGTTCGAACACCTGCCGCTACCGCCGCTCGAAGGCGGGGGTATGCCACCCATCCTCGAACACCCAGCGATGCTGATTCACCCACCACTCATGTTGGCCTTCATGGTGTGCTGCTTTGGATTCTTCGTGGCGTGGAACACGCCAGCTTCGACGGCAGACGTCGGACCTGACGAGCCGAGAGAGGTCGCTGAGATTTCCCGACGGCACATCGCGGGGATCTGGGCACTCGGCACGCTCACCATGATGATCGGTTCGTTCTGGGCCTACGGAGAGGTCGGCTGGGGTGGTTTCTGGGCGTGGGATGCTGTCGAGAACACCTCGCTGATGCCCTGGCTAGCGTTGTTGATCGCGCTGCATGTGAGCCGCGCCGAGTCCAACTCGCTGCGCGCTGCTGCGGCCGCATCCAGTTTTGCGCTGGTCATGTTGGGGACCGCGATCACCAGAACTGCCCCGGTCGGGTCGGTTCACGCCTTTGCCATCGCAGGCCCCGATGCCGTCATCATTCAATGGACCACCGTTTTGGTGGCCGGTGCAGTCGTCGCTAAGACGGTCCGCGCCGGAGGCATGCGTTCGGCCTTCACGCCGGAGGGAGGAGTCATCTCGGCGATGCTCACCCTGGTGCTGGTCGGCACCTTGGGACCCGCACTGATCGCTGCGACTTCGGACGATTCGGTGGCGCTCCGACCTCGCTTCTTCGTGCTGGGCATGTACCCGCTGGCCATGATCGCTGTAGCGCTGCAGCTTCGTGAGGCCCTCCGGACTCCGGCCCCGAGCCTGGCAAGGCAAACGGATCTCGCTTCCGATCCGAGGCTGGAAGGGGCGGCAACGGCGTCGTTGCATGCACGAACAACGAACACGGGTGGGGTGCCGGTCCAGCAGGAGGCCTCACGACCGGCCGAGGGAAGCGAACCCCTGGACCGGACGGTGGCGCTTCAGAGCCGACCAACAAAGTTGTTGGGCTGGGCGGCCGGCGGGACCATCGTCGGGTTGACGTACGCGTTGTTGTCGCACGCCACCCTGCTCGGTGCTGTTCTGGCAGCGGCAGGCGGCTGTGCAGCTGGCGCGTTCATCGGGGTTCGGCCCTCAGGGGTTCGACCCTCGGGCGCTCGACGCTGGGGTGCCCCGTCTGTGCTTGGGCACGTCGGCTTTGGCATCTTGCTGATCGGCATCGGAACGAGCACGGGCGACCAGCACGTCCAGGTTGTGGTCTCCCCCGGTGACACGGTGTCCACAGCGGTCGGATCCGTCACCGTTCACGATCTGTCGGGCAGCCCTCAGGATTCGCTCGATGCCATGGGACGCGACCCGGTAGGACGACCCGAAGTGCTCGTGAGCGCGGCCGTCTCACTCGACGGCCAAACGCTCCGACCGGCGATCCGACACTTCCCCCTGACGGGTACGGTCCTCGCCGAACCCGACGGTTCCGTCCGTTGGGACCGAGACCTGTGGATCAGTCTCGTTCGGGTCACGCCATCTGGCGCCGTTGTCCTTGGCATTGAGACACAGCCTGGGATGCCGGCGATCTGGATCGGATGTGTTGCGCTGATCGCGGCCGGACTCACCAAGCTTCGACCCCGTCGAACACCCGGCGCCCCCGCCCCGCCTTCACGGGACGTTCCAGTCCAAGACGCCCATACGAGCCTGACCCAACACGCGTCCT
>JAGNEX010000071.1:0-3523 GCA_018003035.1 Acidimicrobiia bacterium | reverse complement strand
GGCGACCTGCCCGTTGACGTGTGCATTGGAAGGATCGACAAGGTGCGCTCGGTCCTCGCGTCGATCGAAGCATCCATCCTGAGCACAGCGATCACCGACCCCGACGACCTTCGCGCAGCACGGCGCGCCGCCGCGACTCCTCAGAGATCTCGTCGTCAAGTTCAACAGACGGTGGAGCGTGCAGCCCTCTTACAAGCCAACGGTCATCTCGCCGACGACTTACGCTCGGGCCAACTCTCAATCGACCAGATCGACGTCATCGCCGCCGCATCACGACGATCCGGGGGCGTGGCTGCGAACGACATGGACCTCATCAACAAACTCCGGCAAGTTTGTCCCGATCAGGGTCGCAAAATCACCGAAGAATGGCTGACACATCACTTGCGTGCAAGCGATGTCGAAGCTGCCCATCGCAAACGTCGCGAGTTGCGCACCGCCCGCCGTGGCCGCACATCCGACGACTTGGCGTCTATCACGCTCGCCGGCGACGACCTGACGATCGATCGCGCCTGGTCGGCCGTCTGCGCTCACGCCGACCGCTTGTACCAGGCCGACGGGGGCCGCGACAGAACGCCGGGACAGCACACCCGCACCCACCCGCAACGCCTGTTTGACGCCGCCGTCCAGCAACTCTCGACCGGCATGAGCGGAACTACCGCCGTCCCCGATCTGGTCATAACGATCGACGCGGACCAGATTCCGTTGCAGGCTCGCCTCCAACAGATCAGTGGTCAGCCATCAGCTAACAATCCCCGAACTCTCAGGGCATTCCGAGCGCCCAACGTCGGAGCCGACGTTGGCGACCGCCGTCGGACCCGTTCAAACCGGAACCGGCAAACGAACGACAACCGCGGCCAAACATCAACCGCCAGCCAGAGCACCGCCGCCGCGGCGCCTGTTGAAACGTTCGGACCCGACACCACCGCTACCAGCGAGCGCGCTGCCCCCGCGCGCGAGAGCGGAGCCGACTCCGACAGAACCCGCACTCAGCGAGACGAAAGGGCCGCCGTGTCAGCGCGGCCGAACACCCTAAACGGGGACGCAATCGACACAAGCCCACAGACCCACTTCCAATCGGGCCCCGCGCTCACCGAGGCGCTGCCTGTCGCCGACCTGGACGACCGCCGCGTCGAACCAGGGCTGACGGCGCGAGTCGCGGGCGGGACGGCGTTGGCCGAGTCCGAGCTGGCGCGGCTTCTTTGCGACTGCGCCATCTCGGTGATGATTACTGAGCCCAAAGGTCAGCCGCTGTGGCTCAGCCGTAAACAGCGGACGGCCAACACAGCGCAGCGGCTAGCCCTCATCACACGCGACGGATCTTGCGCTCTTTGCGACGCACCCCACCAGCGATGCGAAGTTCACCACATCGTCCCGTACAACTCCCCGGCCAAGGGCGCGACCGACCTCGACAACCTCGTGCTTCTGTGTGGTCCTTGCCACCGGCAGATCCACGAACAACGAGTCACGCTGCAACGCAACGTCGACTCGCTACTCAGGGCGGCGTCCGGTCCGCTCCCAGAATCCTGGCGAGAATCCGCACCCGAACGATCTTCCCCGACTCAGAGACCAGGTGACAGCCTGCGCTCAGAGGTCGACCAGCACACCCGCGAACCACAAGGCAAGCGCGGTACGGACGACTGCGTCAATCCGCCGTTCAACGACTTCACAAGCAGTCCGGCCGCCAGCGGAGACGCTGCCGGTCAGCTCAGACCGAGGAACACGGCGTACTGGACGGCGCGGTCAGCGGCCGAACACGAAACGCCCATCCAACGAAGCCGAACGTCAACCACGGGTGGACCCAAACCTCAAAAAGGTGGGACCCCGACGTAACCGCCCAACCGGCCAGCGGACCTGATCGCCCCACCGACCCTCACCGGCTGACGACCAGATACACAAGGGTCGGCACTCCGACTCCACTACTCCCTGGGAACGGCGGAGTGCTCGTCGACCATCGTCGGCCGCGTCAGGCTGTATGTCACAACGAAACCCCAACGACTAACCGAGATCCGTTATCCAACCCGCCGTAGTCGATGGCCTCCGGGCCACATGACTACTTGCCGCCGCGATCGGCGGACCGCTGCTTCTTCGCTGCGAGCAGCGAATCGACAGTCTTAGGTGCCGCCTCCTGGGGGACGTCCTTGACCGCATCGGCAACTTGGCGACGGAATTCGTCAGCGCCGGTCGCAGGCGGCTTAGGCGACGGTGGACCACCCCGCGCCTCCGCGTTGCGGCCGCTGTCCGATCCCCCGGCTGCCGACGCCGTCGTCTGAACGTCGCGTGCCGCGGTGACCTCGCCCGGCGTCGCAGACCGCCTCGGTCGCCACGACGTCACTCGCCGCAGCGCTCCGGAAACAGCGACCATCACGAGCCTTACCGGCGACGCATCAGCGCGTGCCCCGACAGCACTCGGCTGACCCTGAACGAGTGCTCGACGCCGCAGGCGGCTGACCGCAACAGCAATCGGCCACAACAAAACGGCGGCCAGCAGCAGCCACGGTCGGAGAGTCCAGACCTTTTGTCCCTTGCTCGTTCCGTCTCGATCGAACGCCTGGTCGGGCGTGATCTGACCACGGCCACCCGACAGCGCTGAAATACGATCAAGCATCGCCCGGTCAGCTGGTTCGGGTCGGTACTCAACGCCGTAAGAGCGAGACACCGCCTTGGTGAGTTCGATCGCGTCCTCAGTGTCGTTTCCGATCCGTGCACCGACGGCGAAGATGCCCTGAGATGGTGCCGGGATCCTCGCGGTATAGGCCCGCGCCGACGACCTTTGCAGCGGTACTTCGGTAACGGTCCCGTCAGGTGCGGTCACGCTCAACGTCCCTGGAACGCCATCAGCCCACGCTTCTGTGCGTTCCACCGACACGACCATGTCGTCACCGTCGAAACTCGTGCGGATCGAGCCACCCTGTTCGACTGCGGGGAAGGTGTCGCGCACCATTCGGGTCCACAGGTCGGCGCTGGGCTGCCACGCGGACCAAGCGGTGGTCCAGCCCCCGTCGGCGTCACTCGTCCACGACGTGACCCGACCCAACCCGTACCGCCAGGTGGCCAGGAGGGGATCGCTTTCTTCACCGACGGTCAGCATCGTCTGAGCGGTCGGGCGAGCGGTCGTGCCGACGTAGCCGGTCAGCGGCGGCGCTTCGCTGAGGTCGTCGACGACAGCTCGCCGCGACGTCACCGTCGGATAGAACTCGCCCTCTTGGATGAAGTTCCGCGAGGCCAACATGGTCTCTTTGACCATCAGGCTGGGAATCTCCGTCAGGTTCGCACCCGGGTAATAGCGGCCCCCGCCGGCGTTGGCGACCTGAGCCAACTCATCGAAAGCTCCCTCCCCAGTGCCGATGACGGAGACGGTCACACCCTTCTCCAGCGCCTTCCTCGCTGCGGACTCAAGAACGCGGTAGTTGACCGCCTCGGTGAATCCGTCGCTAAAGAGCACCACGTGCCGGATCTCTGCTTGGCTTTCCAGCACGCCTTCGACGGCGGTGTTCAGTCCTGCGACCAGGTTGGTGTTTCCCAG
>JAGNEX010000070.1 GCA_018003035.1 Acidimicrobiia bacterium | reverse complement strand
TGGGCGATGTGTTCGTGTCGTTGACCGCTCCCTCCGGGATTGTCTGGACCTTCGGTGATGCCGCCGCGGACGACCAGGTGGAGGGCGACGCCGAGGAGTTCTGTTTGGTGGTGACCCAGCGGCGCCACCTGGACGACACCGATCTGATCGCGTCGCCCGGTGCGCGGGACTGGCTGACCAAAGCGCAGGCCTTCGCTGGGCCGGCAACCGATGGACCAGCCGCGGGGACACGGGTCTAAGACACCCCCTCGCGTCCGGCCGCCAGCGGGTGGCGGCGCTAAGGTCTCAGACGTCGCCAGGTGCGAGATCGGGAAGCCCGTGGTCGAGGTTAGGGCCGTCGCATCCTCCGTCCACGGCGAGAACCGTGCCGGTGATGTAGCTCGCGGCGGGCGAGGCCAGATAGAGGCACGCCGCGGCGATGTCGGTGGCGTCGCCGATCCGTTTCATCGGTGTCTGAGCGACCATGCGTTCACGAAGATCGTCGTTGGACAGCACTACTTCCAGCGCTGACGTTGCCGTCGACCCGACGCCGATCGCGTTCACCCTGACTCGTGGGGCCAAATCCTGGGCGGTGAGCCGGGTCATGTGATTGAGGGCGGCCTTTGCCGTTCCATATCCGACGATGCCTCGGTTGGTGATCCTGCCGACGAGCGACGAGATGTTGACGACCGAGGCGTTGTCGCTCTCAAGGAGGAGCGGCAGGCAGCCCTGGGTCATGGCAAAAGCGGTGGTCACATTGAAGTGAAAGCTGCGTTCCAAAAAGCCAGGTGTCGTTGCGGCAAAAGGTCGAGGCATCGCGCCCCCGACATTGTTCACCAAGGTGTCGAGGCGGCCTCGCCACTCGCTCACCCTGTCGATCAGGTCGCCGTATCCCGAGGTATCTGACAGGTCGGCGTTGATGGGAAGGACGGAGCGGCCTAGGTCGTCGATGATCTGCGCTGTTGCCTGGAGGGTGTCGACGGATCGAGCTGCGATCGCGACGTCCGCGCCTGCTTCTGCCAGGGCGATCGCACAGGCCCGCCCGATGCCGCGACTCGCCCCGGTGACGAGGGCGACGTGACCGTCGAGGCGGAACCGATCGAGGATCACTTTCCGACCTCGCGTGCTGCCTTCTCGCCGACGACAAGACCAACCCCGAGAAGGGCGAAACTGATTGCCACCGTTATGCCAATCCCCGTGCTGATGTCCCGGTCGCCGTCTGCACTCCAGCTCAAGAAGACCAGGCCGGTGACGACCTGAACGATGCCGAGGGCGAGGACGATCGGGCCGACTGCAGCATTTGCTGCATACCAGGCTTCGTTCGACGCCATTGCCGCCCGCGTGCGATACCCGGCGAAGTTGTTAGGACGCAGGCGGCGCGCCCACATCGCGGCGCCGAGGCCGATCAGGATGGCTCCTGTGCCAGCCAAAAGAAATGCGAGTGCTTTCACGTTGTCTCCCATACGTCGGTGAGCGCTCCGCTGGACCTTCGCCCGTAGCCTATGACGACCTCGCTTGAGTCCGGTCCGTCCAAACCACCCTGGGTTCAGGTCGCCGTCAAAAGGCCAGCTTCGACCAGGAGGGTCCGTGCCGATCCCCCCTGGTCAGGGAATTTATTGCTCCGAGCGACCGATGCCGGCTGAAAGATCGGCTCTGTTGGTTGTCGTGGGAGGTGCGCAACGCCGACATGACCCGCTCTGGCGGTGGCATAGTGTCACTTCGTTGGTTTGGTCATACGGGTTTGTCCGCCGCGCGGCTGGTTGAGGGTGTCGATGGCTCTGCGAAAACAGCGAGAACTGGGGTCGACCCGGGCTGCCCTGGAACAGATTTGGAGCGACCGCTTCGCGACCCAGGTGGGCGTCACCGGGCTCGAAATTCCTCAAGGCATCGGGTACTCAAATGAGACCTTGTTGGCGTCGATCCGGTGGGAACCTGACGGCGTCGAGCGGACGGACGACTTGGTCGTCAGACTTCCACCCGACCCCGACCTTGCGGTCTTTCCCGACTATGACCTCCGCAAACAAGCACTCTGCATGGAGCGGATCGCCGACCTCCAGCTGGGAATCCCCGTTCCCCGGATCTGGTTTTTCGAGTCGGACGCCAGTCTGCTGGGGGCTCCCTTTTATGTGATGAGCAGGGTAGGCGGACGCGTCCCCTCAGATAATCCGCCGTATACCACCGAAGGGTGGCTGTTTGAGGCGGCATCAGAGGACCAGCGATCGCTCTACCGGTCGACCCTCAAAATCCTTGCAGACCTGCATCGGATCGAGAATGCCGAGCAACAGTTCAGCTTCTTGGCCAGCGCGACCTCTGACCGACCAGGTTTGGCTGGTCAGATCTCTGATGTCGTCAAGCTCGCAGATATTTGTCTAAGCGAGGCGCCGAATGCCGTCATCAGCGCTGCGATCGATTTCCTGACCGCCGACGTGCCAGACGACGGCGGCCTCATCGGGCTGAATTGGGGCGACAGTCGATGTGGAAACATCCTCTATGACCGTTTCCAACCTGCGGCCGTTCTCGACTGGGAGATGGCAGCGTTGGGGCCAGCCGAAGTCGACGTAGCGTGGCTGTTGGTCATGCAGAGATTTCACGCGGCCCTGGCTGACGGCGCTGATTTGCCGGGGTTCTTATCCAAGAACGAAGCGATCGACGAATACGAAGAACTACTGGGGCGGGACCTGCTCGACCTCTCCTACTTTGAAGTCTTTGCGATGGTCCGCTTTGCGCTGATCCTCACCCGGATCGTCGGGGCGGTCATCCGACTGGGTTTGATGCCGGCCGATTGGGACTACGCGCGCGTCAACCCGGTCACGGCGATGCTTGCAGACCGCTTCCAGATGAACTTGGGTGACGGCTCTCAGGTGAGCTGGGTGTGATCGCTGTCAGGGGAGTTTGGCGCAACAGCCCTGGTTAACGCCCAGTAATCACTTAAGCAGATATTCCCATCAACCCTGGCGAAGATGGACTCAGGGTGGCAGCATCGGAACGTCCCTAAGAGGACGCCTATGCAACTGCCAGCGAGAGACGCAAGGAACCCCACGCCATGCGAATCCGAAATGCTCCACGCCGTCTATTCACTACAAGGTTCGAACTCGAACGGTCGGTTATCGCAACCCGGCGAGCGCGAAAAGCGATCGGAGCCGAGCGCAAAACAACCCGCCGGCACAGGTCTCGCACCGGCCGGGCCCGGGATATGGAGCTCCGGCTCTTAGAGGCGGAGCTCGCTCGTCATGAACGCGGAGCGCGACGAGCCCTCCGGTCGCTCCGGTAGCGATCGCCGCCAAGCGGCAAGGTTTTGGGCGCGTGGGGCCTGAGCAGTGCAGCTCCCACGCCCAAAACGATCGTTCAGCCCGGTCGTGTCCGACACGATCCGAGTTCAGGTGTGCAGCGCGCCATTCACGATGAACGCCGCGAGAAACGCCAGCGAGTTAGTCGCCGTGTGTAGCAGCACCGGGGAAACCAAATGTTCGCCGCGGATTCTCAGCCAGCAGAAGACGTAGCCGACCAGCCACGTGGCTAGAACGCCTCCGGCGACGGCGGCAACCCGGGCACCGCCTTCGCCTGCAACGTCGCCGATCGTGCTGTTTGCGGTGACGGCAGTCCAACCAGGGACAACGTGCCACAGCCCAAACCACATCGATGACCAGGTCGCGGCTGAAAGATCGGACCGGTTACGCCGGTAGAAGGCAAACAACACGCCGCGAAAAATGAACTCTTCGAAGAACGCCGTTCCGACCGGGATGCGGATGAACACCTGGTACAGCATTCCCTGCCAGCCGACATCGCCGACGCGCGCATCGTCAAAGAAACCTCGGGTCGCAGGCACTGCCACCGCTGCGGCGATGCACACCAAGACGATCCCAAAGGCGCCCAGCCCCCATTTCAGACCCCGCGCCAGGTGCGCCCGGTCCAAACCCAACATCGCGGCGGTCACACCGCTCGCCCGTGCGATTACACCCAAGATGGCGGCCGTGAACAGGTTCGCCGGGACATACAACTCGCTGCTCAGCCAGAGGTTGCCGATCAGATTGTGCGCAGCGACGACGACCAGGGCGAGGGTCAAGCCTTGAGCATTCGACAAGCGTTTCGTCACGGTGCCTCCCGACCCCGCGAATGACCAGGGCCGCACACAGTAGCAACGACGTCGGTTTCCACTCTTTCGAGCAGGGGTTTTGATGGGCGGAGCAGAGGCTCAGCTAGCGATCAGCCCGGCAGGGCCGTATTGCGTGCCCAGGTGTAGTCGGGCTTCCCGGCCGGTGAACGTTTGATCTCGTCGACAAAGACGACCCGACGAGGCGCCTTATAGGAGGCGATAGCGGTACGCACGTGAGCGATCACCGAATCCGCATCCGGCGGTTGCGGGCCAACCCAGGCGACCACGGCTCCGACGCCTTGGCCAAAACGCTCGTCAGGAATGCCGACGACCAACGCGTCGTAGACGTCGGGGTGGGACTTGATAGCGGATTCGACCTCTTCGGCGAAGATCTTCTCGCCGCCAGAATTGATTACCGACGACCCGCGGCCGAGTAACCGGATCGCCCCGTCGGCCTCGACGGTGGCCATGTCGCCGGTCAGCATCCAGCGCACCCCGTCGACTTCGATCATCGTTTCGGCCGTCTTGTCGGGGTCGTTCCAGTACTCGCGGGGGATGTGGCCCGACAGCGCGACGCGGCCGATGTCGCCGCTCCCGGGCAGGACGCGGCGACGATCGTCGGTGAATACGACCGTCTGGTCGTTGGTCTCAAAACGCATGTCAGGAGCAGTTTCGGCTGCTGCGCCCGATGTTCTAGACGTGCCCTGAGCTCCGGTCTCCGACGAGCCGTAGCCGTCAGATATCAGGACGCTTGGCATGGCGCGCGCCAGGCGAGCACGCTGGGTTTGGGTCAGCGGCGCTCCTCCAGATCCGAGGGCAAAGAGCGAGGAGACGTCGTAGCCGCCGGCCCTATCCCACTCGTCCATCAGAGGGCGAGCGATCGAATCCCCGACGATGACTAGCACGTTGACCTGCTCATCTACGACCGACCGCCACACGCGTACCGGGTCGAAATTTCCCCTCGTCAACACGATGCGGCCGCCCGCGTACAGCCAGGAGAACACGGTCCATTGTGCTGCGGCGTGCATCAACGGCGCGATCGGTAGCTGCGTTACAACAAACTCGGGGATGCGGTCCACAACTTCGCTTGGATCCGAAACGGGACCCGACATGCGGAGCGGATCGCCTCCTCCGATGCACGCAAAGAAGGCATCGTCTTGTGACCACACCACTCCTTTAGGCATGCCTGTGGTGCCACCCGTGTAGATGACATACGGATCCGCGCCGGAGCGGTCGCGCGCAATTCTGGCTGGGTCTGCGCCAGATAGTGCCATCTCATAGTCGATCACGTCGCGGGATTCGATCTCCCCGAGCGACGGTCGCGCCTGTGCCTCCCTGCCAGTCGGCTTCCCGGCCTGCGAGTCATACATGTCGGCGACGGCGATGAGGACTGGCCGGCGTTCGAAGGTGTCGAGCGTCTCGCCGACTACGTCCTCAGCATCTACGTCGAACACAAGCGCGCTTAAGCCGGCGTCGTTGACCAGATACGCCAGCTCAGAAGCGTTGTACCGAAAGTTGATGTTCACGGGCACCGCTCGCAGCTTGAACGCCGCAAGCATCGTTTCGACGTACTCGGTCCCGTTCTGCAAGAAACAGCCAACACGATCGCCCTGCGCTACACCTGCTTCGGCGAGAACGTGCGCCAGCCGGTTGGCTCGCTCCTCGAGTTGGGCGTAGGTGAGGCGACGGGTCCCGCAAATGAGGGCTTCCCGGTCAGAGACCAGGTCAGAAACGGTCTCCCAAACGTCTGCAAAGTTGTAGGTCTGAAGCGGCTTCGTCGGCGTTGGCATGGCGCGATGCTAGAGGTGGTTTCGTGACGGGGCCAGAGAGGCCACACCCGTCCCGGGGGCCGACCTACAGCGTCAGGTCGCCCCAAGTGTCTACTTCGTCATCAGGGTCAGGGCCGCTCGGGTTGAGGTACACCGCGGCGGCGATCCCGCCGAGGAAGCCAAAGACGTGGCCGAGCCACGACACTCCGCGTTGACCAGGCACCAATCCCCAGAGCGTTCCCGAGAACGTAGCTAGTACGAGGACCATGATGATCAGCGAGGAAAGTTTCCTGTCGACAAAGGCGCGGAACAGCAGGTAGCCGAAGTACCCAAAGATCACCCCGGACATCCCCAGGTGGACCGAGTTACTGCGCCCCATGAACCAAATTGCAAGGCCCGAACTGACGGCCGAGATGATGCTCACCGTGAAGAAGGTGCGGATACCCCGCGCCATCGTCAGGCCGCCGAGAATCACGAACGGAACGGTATTCGCCGCGACGTGACTGAAGCCCACGTGCAGAAACGGAGCGATCGCGATCCGTGGAAGGCTCCATAAGCGTCGTGGGCGAATCCCCAACGAATCCATGTTTCCCGGCAGGAGGACATCCAATACTTCGAGGACCCAGAGGAGCGCGACCGTGCCGATCAGGATCGCCACTCCCTCGCCGATCCGTTCGATTCGCGCTTCTTGTTCAGCTGTGGGCACGCCAGATTCTGGCATCCGAACGGGGCCCGCTACCGGGTACCGGACAACAATCATGACGCCGTTACGGGAAGCTGTTCGCGCTATCGCCCAATATCGACCCACGCGTTCCGCACATGGTGTGGTGAACTTTGGGATGTCCTTGTTCGGAGGCCCGTCGGTCGATCATCAGGTCGATGCGGCCACAACGAGTGGAACCCCGATCGACCCACCCGGCTTTGCCCCTGACCGCCGAAGCCGTGTCCCCCTGGCGGCCCAGCTTCGGGCGCTCATCCCGCTCGTGGCGGTTTGGGGGGCGGTGTTCATTGGTCTGGCGATCATCGCCGTACAAGACAGGGTCCCTGTCCAGGAACTTTTTCTGGATCCCGCGGCCCTTGACGGAGGGCACTGGTACAGCGGGATCGTGTCCCAATTTGGCATCCTCGGCTGGACGGTCGCCGTCTGCGCCGCTGCGGGCGGTGCAATGTTGGCGGACATGGCGCGGCGTCCTAAAGCTCGCAGCTTTCTGGCAAGTGGCGCACTCGTGACGGGACTGCTGTTGGCTGACGACTTGTTGCAACTGCATTCGTACCACGCCCCGAAATACTTGGGCATCAGCAAAGAGGTTGCCTACGGCGCGTACATGGTCCTGCTTGCCGGGTGGGTGTGGTGGCATCGGGCAGAGGTGTTCCGAACCCGGGCATTGGTGCTCGCCGCTGCGGGTTTGGCGTTCCTCGTGTCGATCGCCTTTGACCAAGTCCAGCTACCCCTGTCAGAGAACAGGTCGTTGTGGTTCGAGGACTCGGCCAAGTTTTTCGGGATCGTGGCGTTCGCCACCTATTTCGTTCTGACGGTGCGCGACATTGGATGGTCGATCCTCCGAAACCACCCCGCCACCTCGCACCGGCCTTGAGCCCAAACGTTGTTGGGGCTCCTCGCCAGGTGGGTTGCGGTGCACCGACATAACGGTACCTGGGTAGGCCGACTCCAAACCTGCAACCGTCTGGGCGGCGGCGGGGACTCCTCGAGGCCGGGCCACAGAGCTTGGCCGCACAGCAGCGGGGTCCTCCCCCATACGGCAAAGACGCGCAGGCTTGCCCCGAACGGAACAAACCTGCGCGTCCTTGAAAAGCGACGTCAAGCGGGCCCTAGGCCCAGGCGTCTTTAGATCTGGCCCACGATGGCGTTCGCCAGAATGCTGGCGCCGCGGGCGTTGGGGTGGTGACAGTCGAACATGTCCTGGTAAACGCCAGGTGAGAAGCGGGCCATGTTCGGGTTGCCCGCCCGACCTTGCAGCGTCCCGAGGGTGTTCAGGTGATACACGCCGTCTCGACTCGCTGCGACTTGGGCGAGGGCGTTGTCGACAGCAGCCATGTCCGCATTGATGCTGGTTGCGCTCATGGTGCCCACCAAGAAGAACAACTCGAGGTAACAGACGATCCGACCTTCGGCTGGTAGCAGGTCGTAACCGCCGAGGTAAACCGGGATGTCTGAGCGGGCGCCACGCAGTTGATCGACGACGCTGCCAACCCCCGCGGTGACCCCAGCGACTGCGTCGGGCACCGAGCGCCCGGTCCGGTACAGGCGGTCGAGACCGATGTCGGCTTCGCCGAGCATCAACAAGACAACCGAGCCTGCAGGCGCGGCCTGAACGGTCGAAACCGCTTTGGTCAGCAAACCGTATTCGTCGCGAGCCGTACCATCGGCCCGTGCCGACTTGTGTGTGACGTTCTTAACTTCAAACCCGCCGGCCGAGGCGGTCGGGGTGGCAAGCCGTGCAGCCCAGCTATCGCCGACCACGATGAGCCAGGGCTGTCCGGGGGCGGCGCCACCTGTGGCGGGAAGCATGATCGTGAAGAACAAACACAGAGTTAGAACGCGCTTCAACATTGTGGGGAACCTCGTTGTTGGGGGTGGTGGGGGCGAGGTGCCAATGTAGCCCAAGAGGTCCGTTAGACAGCTACCTCTTGTGGATATCGCAATGTGAACCGCACAGGGTCGAGTCGCGGAAATCGACGTCAGCAGGCCGCCGGCACGTTTGGCAATACGTGCTCGATGTGGCTTTCGTAGCCCTCTGTCCAGACCGGGACGGTGCCGTCCGCGCCAGCGTATTCACCGATGATGTAGGTGCGGTCTTTGGGGATGCCGGCACCCGCGTAG
>JAGNEX010000027.1:28345-33039 GCA_018003035.1 Acidimicrobiia bacterium | reverse complement strand
AAGACTTCACGACCCGACTGGCCTATCTAACCGTCGCGGTGATCTGCCCGGCGCCTCGTGTCCCTCGACGGCGCGGCACAGAAACCACGCCAGCACCTCATCGCGGCCGATGGACCATCAGAGGCATTCAACGCCCACAGGCAGGCGGCCTGCCTTCAACCCTGGAGCTTCTGAGGCGCCAACGTGCTCAGGCCAGAGACTCGAACCAGCCGATCACACCATCGAGGTGCAAGAAGTCGATGAGGTCATACGTCTTTGACTGGAGCCAGGTGACGTTGTCGTTCCAGAGCAACCAGCCGAACCCGAACAGCAAGGCCGCCGAGATCAGCGTGATGACCTTCGCGTGACGCTTGAACCAGTCAAGAAGCGGCGAGATCTTGCCGAACGCCACGGCCGTAGCCATGAACGGCACCGCAAGCCCCATGGAGTAGACCAGCAGCAACGAGCCCGCCCGACCGACCGATGCGCCACCTGCTGCGATCGAAAGTACCGCCCCCATTGTCGGACCGATACAGGGGGTCCAGCCAAAGCCAAACGCGGCACCGGCGATCGGCGTCGCGAATGGTCCGAAACGTTCCAGCCGCGGATGGAAACGCCGCTCTTGGAGGACCGTCGCAGACGACGTGTATTGCATGTACACCATCAGGACGGCCATGGTCATGACGAACGCACCCGACCATTTGGTGACGGTCGACTGGTTCTCGCGGAAGAAGCCACCAAAGGCACCGAAGCCGAGACCCATCACCACGAACACGACCGAAAAGCCCAGCACAAACAGCGCCGCGTTGAGCACGACCTCGCGCCGGAAGCTGACCCCGCCCTCTTTCAGCTCCGAGACCGACACACCCGAAACGACCGACAGATACACCGGCACGAGAGGCAGGACACACGGACTCAAGAACGAAAAAATGCCCGCGAAGAACGCCGCGAAATACGAGACGTCTTGGGAAGCCTGCGCCAGCACCATCGAGTCCATCGGTCTCCGATTGTTCCACGCGAACAACGAAGATCATCGACGCGCCTCACCTGGGACTTAACGTCACCCGCTTCCAGCCCACAGAACGCACCGTCCGCGTCAGGGTGCCCTACAGAGCAAGCTGGCCGACGTCGGCCTCGAGAGGGAAGTAACCAGGCACGCTCGAAGGAGCCGAGTCGAGGTACACCTTGGCCTCGGGGGCGCCGCCGAACTTGCCGTGTGACCAACGGATCTCGACATGCATCGCAACCTTGCGAACGGTCCCATCTGACATGCGGTACTGCGCTGTCATGTTGACTCGAGGCTGACCAGCGTCGACCGGCTCGATCACCAGGCCGTGAAACGACGACACCTGGTGAACGTCCCACGGCGTTCCGATGCGAAGCCGGAACGGCGACGGGGGCTTTCTATCGGAGCTACCCAGAATGAAGTAGGGCGCGGTGCCAATGCGCAACAGCCGCCAGAGGAATCGTTCGCGCATGCGGTCCTTGACCGGGCCGAGCCGCGTTTCGAGCCGTTCGGCGCTGGCACGGCTGACAACAGTCGACAGCTCGGTGTACGCGGCGCCGACCGCTGGCGGCAAGGCCGCACCGGGGAACATCTTGCGGACGCCGTCCCGCTGGTCCTTATCCATTTGGGCCGGATCAGCCGGAAGATCAGCGACACACGATGCGGACCGCATTGCGTCCCACAGCCTCGAATACGCCTCGGGCGCGACCAGCCGATACCAGTCGCCCTCTTCGCCCCGTTTCGTTCGCGAGTGCTGCCCATCGAGGAGCCCGTCAAACAGAGCTTGGGGCGAATGGTTGCCAAGGACCTTCGACCCGTACTTGCAGCTCACCAGATACACATGATCGACCCGCAGATCGACCGGAAGTGGCGTCGGGACCGGGTCCTTGTGCTCGCCCTTCCACTCGATGACCTGAGGGCGCCGACCTCTCAGGCCATCGGGTGCGTCGAGAAAGGCTTGGCCGTTTCCGAACGCCAGATCAAAATGCGTCCCGTGGTCCCCGGAACGCCGCGCCTGGACGACCGCAGCCCACTGATCGTCGCCAACTCCCACGATCTGGCGTGGAATATCGGACAGGCCAGCGTCAAGGGAGTCAACGCCTGTCATGCCCAGTGCGGTAACGAGTTCGGTAATCAACGTCGTCAAACGCGGCACGGGGCGCGCCCCCTTTGGTCGGGCGGTCGGCCATCATGTCACGTCCGCAGTCGCTGTTTTGTGTGTTGAGGATGACCATTTCGCGAGGCATGCAGGCCTACGCTTAGGTCCCGCAACCGCCTGGTGCGCGCGGTTGGACGCGATGCGTCGCGGTCAAAACACCCAGGGCGGCCCAAGCCGCTTAGCTCTGAGGCTTTTGCCCCTTGCTTTTCCCGACTATCACTTTTGCGGTTTTCTTCACCGTCGTCCTAGCCGTGAGCTGGGCGTTGTTGGGTGCGCCGCGCACGCGCAAAGTGTTCCTACTCGCCGCCTCATACGTTTTTTATGGCTGGTGGGACGAGCGATTCCTGTTGCTCTTGTGCGGGTCGACGCTGGTCAACTACGTACTGGCCAGAGCTGTAAGCCTTGCCGAGGAACGATTCGCGTTCCGGCTAAAGAAGTTCCTCGTCATCGGGGCCGTGACCCTCAACCTCGCGCTGCTCGGCGTCTTTAAGTACTACGGATTCTTTGTCGAATCCGCGAATGAACTGCTGCACGCTCTCGGTTGGGATGCGACCATCAGCTTTACCCAACTGGTGCTCCCCGTCGGGATCTCGTTCTTTACCTTCCAGGCCTTGAGCTACGTCATCGACGTCTCACGACGCGACATACCCGCTGCGGGGCTGCTCGACTTCGCCGTCTACCTTGCATTCTTCCCCCAGCTCGTCGCCGGCCCGATCGTGCGGGCAAAGGACTTTTTGCCCCAGCTCGCCAAGAGCCCCGACCCGCGCAAGATCGAGATCGGACGAGGCTTTCTCCTGATCGCCGGAGGCCTCTTCAAGAAGGTCGTGATCGCCAACTTTCTCGCCACCAAGCTGGTCGATGACGTCTTTGCCCTCCCGGACAGCTATTCGGGATGGACCATCCTGCTGGCGGTGTATGGGTATGCCATACAGATCTACGCGGACTTCTCGGGCTACTCCGACATCGCGATCGGGTGTGCCTTGCTGATGGGATACGAGTTTCCCGACAACTTTGACGCCCCCTATCGAGCGCTCTCCCTCCAAGATTTTTGGCGTCGCTGGCATATCTCGCTGTCAACCTGGCTGCGGGACTACCTCTACATCCCCCTCGGCGGCAACCGGAAGGGGCCGCGACGCACCTACATCAACCTGATGATCACGATGTTGTTAGGGGGCTTGTGGCACGGCGCCGCCTGGACGTTTGTCGTGTGGGGCGCCATCCACGGCGGTGGCCTGGCGATCGAGCGGTTTGGCGCGACCCAGATCGACAAATGGCGAGCGAGCCGTGCCGAACCCTTGGGCGTGCAACCTGAACGTGGCGCGGTCGCCGAAGAGATGGCGCAGATCGGCACCGCCACAAAGCAAGGCATCATCGACGGTATCCGGTGGTTCGTCGTCTTTAACGTGGTCTGTTTTGCCTGGATCTTCTTCCGAGCCGACTCGTTTAGCAGTGCTGGCCAGATCATCGGCCGGATCGCTTCCGCCGCGCACGGCACGGTTCTGACCGACCCTTGGCTGCCGGTGGCGATCGGTGCCGCTTTGACCGTGCAGTTTGTTCGCACCGGCCTCGGCGCCCGAGCGTCTCGATGGTTCGCCGCCTCGCCGGCCGTCTTTCAAATTGCGATCGTCGCTATTGGACTACTCGTCATCGACTCCCTCGGACCCGAGGGTGTCGCACCGTTCATCTACTTCCAGTTCTGATGGCCGATCAGCACCGCCCCGACGATCCTCGCTTCACCGGTCCCCACAGGCCCGAGTTCGCAGAGGACGACTTCGAAGAGGACGCGTTTGATCGGCCCGCGCCCGCCAGCGGCTCGGCGCCGCTCAGGACGCCGTTCGCTGCCCCGCCATCGGGATTCGTAGATTCTGGAAACGCTTCGCAACAAGTGGCCCCGGGTCCCTTGACCGACGGCAGCCACAACGGCCAACCAGCGCCAGGCGCGCCAGCTTCGGCTCCGGGCAGCTACGACCCTCCGCAGGGTCGCAAGCCGATCGAGTTTGCGCCCGTCCCCAGCCCCTGGCAGCGCCGCGGACCATTTTGGAAACGCCGCCGCAAGGAGCACGACGACAACGAAGTTCAGCCGCCCCGCGTCCTGGAGATCAGCGACGGTCAGGCGACAGAGCCGGTCGACGACACCGACGATCGCGCCCAGGGACCTGTAGCAAAGGCGCCGGCCTCGCCCGCTCAACGGTCGTCGGGATCGCCTGACAGTTCGTTCCCTGCCGGCGGTGAGGTCGCACCTGGCGGCATCGATGCCGGCCAAAACGGTGGTCCGGCCCTGCCTGTAGCGCCAGAAACGGCGCCACACCTGTCCGCCGACTCGCCCCAGCCGCTGCTCCCGTCCCCGGGCCAAGTATCGACCCCAGCGGCGCCAACAGACCCGCAACTCGTCACGCCAGAAACTGCGGCGCTGACGATGGGCAGCCTGCAGCAGCCACACGAACCCGCGGCACCCCTCACCGCTCAGCCCGCAGCACACCACGCCTCCCTTCGCCAACACATCGAAGCCGCCCCAGGTCAGCTCCTTGGCACCCCTGCGGAATCCACCGC
>JAGNEX010000027.1:0-28245 GCA_018003035.1 Acidimicrobiia bacterium | reverse complement strand
AACCGGGCTGGACGGCCCCGGTGCTCCCACCTCGCCGGCGCCCGGTTCGACACTCCCAGGCGGGGCAGCGACGGTGGCTGCACCCCCCGCAGCGGCACCCCCAGCAGCGGCGTCTTCAGCAGGTTTAGACACCGCCGAGGCCGGCGAGGTTCCGGCAACGACGCCCGACGCCGAAATCGACCCACGCCTGGAACACACCCCGTCGACACCCGAGGCAACCGCCGCCGCCTTCGGACTCGGGACGGCCAAGCGGGCGATCATCGTCACTCTGATCGGCCTGATCCTGGCTGCCCTCCTGAACGCCCAGTCGATCGCAGATACGGCGAATCGCCAACCGTACGGCTGGCGTCACGATTACGCCACGGCGGTCGCTGACCCGCTTCTCGACGTGTCGGAAACCTTGAAGCTGACCCAACCCCGCATCTGGATCGACGACCTGCTCAATCGCGAAAACGACCCGAATCGGGCGTTCCGCGAAGACGGCGGTGTCACCATCGACCAGAACGAGATCTCGAAACAGGACGACACCAACACCGCAGCCGGGGCGACCACAACCACGGTCCTCAACACGACGACCACCCTGCCCACATTCCGCACCGTCGTTCCCGGCGACCCGCTGCGCACCTGGGTCGGCGGGGACTCCCTCGCCTACGAAATCGGCATCGGACTCGACCGCACCAACACTCCCGCTTGGATGAACATCACGCTTGATTCACGGCACTCGACCGGACTGACCCGCCCCGACGTCTTTGACTGGGTGTCCTACTTGACGTTCCAGGTCAACTCGCTGCAGAGCGAAGCAATCGTGTTCACTGCTGGCATTAATGACCGGCAGCCGATCCTGGTTAACGGCCAACCCGCACAGTGGAACACCCCCGAATGGCGTGCTGGCTACGCCGCCCGCATTCAGATGCTCGTCGACAGCACCCGAGCCCCGGGACGGCACTTTTACTGGGTCGGCCAACCTGCGGAACGGCGCCAGAACTACACCGAGAACATCGAAGTGGTCAACGAGATCGCACGGCAGGTGGCCGAGGCTGATCCGGATATGACCTACCTGGACGGATGGGCCTTCTTCACACCCGACGGCGAGTTCGTCTCTGACCGCCCCAACGCTGCGGGCGTAGAGCAAACCGTCCGACAGGGCGATGGCGTGCACCTGACCTTCGCAGGCGGTGAGCAGTTCGCCGCCGTTGTCAGGGACGACATACTGCTCCGCTGGAAGGTTGACATGCCGGCGTTCGCTCCGACCACCACTGCTGTGGTCACGCCCCCAAGCCCGACGACCACGGCACCCGACGGCGTGATCATCATCAACCCCGGTGTGACGACAACCACCCAATCGGTCCCGTAGCTATCGACGTAACCCTCGGCGAGTAGGCCTCAGCGACGTAGCCCTGCGCGACCTCTCATCGAGGTCTGCAGAGCGCCGGAGCGGCTCGCCAGATCTAGATGCTTCCGGCGACGATCCCGGCGATCTGCGCATGCCCGGCGGCGGTGGGGTGCCCCGAAAACCCGAGCTGAGCGACGAGCCCAAGAATCCAGGCATCGGGGGCGCACACCTCGTGTCCAGCGACCGAACCGCCAACATCGACGTAGCCGATCCCGGCCGCGCCAGCGCTTGCCGCCATGGTCGCGTTGACCTGGGCGAACCACGCTCGCACGATGCCAAACTCGCCCGAGGTAATGCCCGGCGCACGGTCGCACGGGGCGACGCCGCCATCGGTGATCAGCGGATAGCTCACCGCGAGGATGGTTGCATTGGGCGCTGCCGTGCGTATCTGGTTGAACAGGTTGGTGAGGTTGCCAGAAATGCCGCCAACTTGGCTGCGGACCGGCTCGAGGCTGCATGACACTGCGACACAGGCCGCCATTTGTCCACCAACGCCGATAGAGGTGACGTTGTTGCCGCCGATCGTGATGGTGACCAAGTCGGTGTCGTCATCGAGAAGCCCAAGGTTTCCAGCCACATCACCGGTGCGGTACCCGGCGCAACCGTCGTGGGTGAAGTCGACCTCATAGCCCCGGCCAGACAATGCCGCCGCGACGCGAGCGGGGTACGAGTTAGAACTCCGGTAACACGCAGCGCTCAAATCGTCAGGCCCCGACCCCGACCCGGCAGCGTAAGAATCACCAAAGGCCACATACCTGTACGGGCCCCCCGGTTCAGGTTCTGGATCTGGTTCCGGCGCAGGAGGTGCAGGTGCCGTCGACGCCACGGGTGGCGCCACGGGCACAGCAGCGGTCGAAGCCGGCCCAGAAGCCGGGGCATTGGTGGACTCCGGCGCCTTGGTCTGAACCGGACCGGCCGACCCGGCCGGTGCCGCCGGGGCCCCAGGCCCTGTGGCGGGGCGAGTCACGGCAGTACCGCGCGTATTCGACGTTGCCCCAGCCGACGCCTGCGCCGCCTTGCGTTGCGTCGTCGAGGTCACGCCAGGATTGGTTGTGGCCGAGGAGCTCGTCGACTCGTCTGTCTCATCGCCACCCAGGCCTACGGTCGTTGTCGTTGACCCTGCCCCGTTTACGACGGTGGATGTGCCGAGCGCGTTGTAGACCGCTTGGGTGGACGACGTCGCAGAGCGCACCGATTCGTTGTCCGAACCACCTCCGCAGGCGGCCACCGTTAGCGCGAGCAGCGCGGCAACCGCCGAGACTTTGAATCGGTTCGACGCCGGGATCCGGCCGCCGTTCACGCTGGTTCGGCTGCCGTTCGGGGGGTTTGGTGCGAGCGATGTCATCACGGCGACACCCTAGCCATCATGGGGGTTGTGCACTTCTGCCGCGCGGACACCGTGGTCGAGCCGTTCGATGATTTATCTCGGCACTATCACAGCAGTCTCGTCACAAACACCAGCAACTCTCGAGGTCCCCTTTGGCCACCCGTGGTGGTTCCTCGCCAACCCTTCGACAAATACTGGCAACGGTTGTGTGTCACGGCGAGCAGCCGGGTCATTCCGGCGTACAATCCGGGCGCCGACAGCTCGCTCTGGCGGCACAACAGCGAAGATCCCCCTGCCGTTCGCGCGACCCAATGGTCCGCCGAGCGTCTATTGCATCGTTATCGAATATCTCTAAGGCCGGTCAGCAGGATCCTCGAACGACAATGGAACGCCAACCCGATAGCGCCGAACTAGACGGTAGCCACGGACCCTCAGAAGAGACATCCGTCGGTGGCCGGCATTCAAAGGGTGTGGCGCGTCCGAAAACGGCTGGCAGCTCCCGAGTAGCTCGCTCGCGACGTAACGGCAACGGCGTCGCCGAAAATGCCCACGTTGAGGACGGCGACGAGTCTGACCCGGGGGCAACGGTGACATCTGGATCCGAAGCTGCCGATCACACGCTTAACCACGCGAATTCTCCGGGCGCCGAAGATCAAGAAATCCTCGTCGAAGACCTCGCTGCCGAAGGCGCATACGACATCGAAACCGGCGCGGCCGATGAAGAGCCAAACGGCGAGCCGCATTGGGAAACCCAGCTCTTTGAAACGGCAACCGTTGCGGACGGTGTTCGTGAAATCGGCGGGGGTTCGGTTCGAATGGTCACAGTCGGCGTCTTCGCCCTTGCCTGCGCGGTTGCGTTGGTCTTGTACTTCGCGAACTCCGCGTCACAAGACGTCGCTCGAAACTCCGTGGAGAGGACGGCCCCTCTCCCCGATCTGATCGGCAAAGACGAGTCGTCCGCTTCTAAATCCCTCGGAGACATAGGCGTGAAGCTAGAGGTCGAACGCCGACCCCACGCGGTCATCAAGTCGGGTCAGGTTACCGAGCAAGATCCAGAGGCCGGAGCTCGAGTCGCCCGCGGCGAAACGGTCGAATTGATCGTCAGCTCAGGGCCAGCCGAGCGTCTCGTCCCGGACGGGTTGATCGGCGCCGACCGCCCATCTTCGGTTCGGTTTGTGAGCGAACTCGGCATCGACACAGACGTCGTCAAGATGTACTCGACCAAAACCCCTGCCGGTCTGGTCGCCGCGACCGTCCCCAAAGAGGGCGAACCGTTGCTCAAGAACCAGAAGCTTGAGATCCAGCTCTCGATCGGCCCGGCACCGGTCAAGGTCCCCAACGTTGTCGACCGCAAGTACGGTCAGGGCGCCGACATGCTCAAACGAGCTGGCTTCAAACCCCAAAAGGTTCTTCTGCCGCACCCCAGCGTTCCTCCGGGAACGATCTTTTCGCTCTCCAGAACGCCTGGCAACAGCGCCCCTGACGGTTCGACAGTACAGGTCTTTGTCTCACGCGGTCCTGCCAAGAATGTCCAGGTTGACCCCAAGCTGGCACCGATCGCGCCTCGCACCTACCTGGTGGGGCCGACTGTGCCTCCGCCTCCGGTCGACCCGAACGCGACCACCGTGCCCCCGACCGATCCGTCGGCACCGCCAGCCACAACCAATCCGACCACTCCGGTTACGCCGGTTCCCCCGGCAACACAGCCGCCAGCGACGCCTGCACCGACCCCGACCCCGACAACACCTCCACCGCCAGCGTCAACCACGCCGCCCGTGCCCGCCATGGTCGCCGTTCCGAACGTCGTCGGAGCAATCGACGGAATTGCACGGGCCGGCTTGGAGGCAATGGGTCTGCAGGTTGTGGTGCAGAACACCCCGAACGGCAACATCGCCGTCAACCACCAAGTGGTTGCGCAAACCCCCGCGGCTGGAGCGCAAGTACCTGCAGGAACGACCGTCACCTTGACGGTCGCGATCTTCCAACTCGGGGCGTAGCGCTGAGATCTGCTCGCACCCCGTCAGCGGAGACGCGACACGTTCCCGTTGACTCGTGTGCCGCCGGCCCGGACGCTCAGGCCGAGGCCCCACCCCGGACGGTTTCCCAGTTGGGTCGCAGCTCGTCAGCGATCTCGGAGCGCAAGGGGTTGGACTTGTCCCGCACGGACAGGATCGGCGACTCGTTCGGCACGTCCAAGCCAAGCTCGGGGTCGTTCCATAGGACACCGAGTTCGTCGTCCGGGTTGTAGTAGCCGTCGACCAGATACGTGATCGTCATGTCGGTCAGCGCGTAGAACCCGTGGGCGACGCCCGGCGGGATGTACACGCCAATGTGATTGTCACCAGAGATTTCAAGCATCTCGGTAACGCCATCGGTCGGTCCACCCTGGCGGAGATCGTGAAGAAGCACCAGCGCCCGGCCGAAGGGCACGTACCAGTAGTCCGCCTGAAAGCGGTGGTAATGGAGCCCGACTAAGCACCCTTCCGCTCGGTCAGCCCGGTTGCCCTGGATCATTTCGACCGCGCCGGGGATCCACTCTTTGCGGTAAGTCTCGACGAACTGCCCACGCTCGTCGCCGAAGATCTGCGGGGTAACGACAAAGACGCCAGCGATTTTTTCTGAAGGTGCGATATCAGCCACGTTGAAATGATGGCCGACGGCCACACCGATCCACCAATGGGGGTTGCCCGACGCAGACCGCCAAACGCTGGCGGTGTTACGAGCGGCGATCCGCCGCCATTCGATCAAACGCGCCGCCGCCAGCGATAACGCCCATACCGATGACCAGCCCAGCGATGACTGAAACAAGCTCGTGGGCACCGTCCGAACTGCCGCCAGCTAGGACCGATAGCCCGATGAGGCAGGCGTTGCGCACTATCTGTGGCCAGCCGACCGTGTCGTTCGACATGGCTCCAAAGCATCTGCAGCTCACCTCATCGCTGCCGAGCTGCCTGAACAGCCAGATCGTCATCGCCGCCAACAAGACGACGGCGGCGACTGACCCGGCGGCTGGGGCGGTGAGCAGCGCAACGGCGAAACCGAACTCTGCCCCGATCAGCAACCATCGCAACAGGTTCGGCGGAATCCCAAGGACGGCGGTTGATATCCAGCCCGCGTTTCGCAGGAGCAACTTGCTGAGCGCCGCTACGACCAACACGACTGCCACCGCGACCCGTGCCGCGAGGGCGACGGCCGGCAACGCGCCGTACCTACCCGCGCCTAGAGCGCCATCTGGGCATACGCCCCGCGGAAGTAACACAGTGGCGTCTGATCGGCGCGCATCAGACCGAGAGCTCGGACCGTGCCGACCACGATGACGTGGTCGCCGCCGTCGTACTCGTGGGTGATGTCGCAATCGAGGTACGCCATAGCATCGTCAAGGATTGGCGCGCCGGTGACTTCGGCATGCCAGTCGACACCGTCGTAACGCTGGGGGGCGGGGCCGACGAACTGCGCCGAGACAGGCTGCATGTCGAGAGGAAGAACGTTCACGGCGAAATGGCCCGCTGCCTGAATCTCTTTCCAGGTGTCAGACGACTTTGCAGCGCAGAAGAGGGCCATCGGCGGATCGAGAGAGACCGACGAGAACGAGTTGACGACCATACCGACGGGGTTGTCGTCGTTGATTGCGGTGACGATCGTTACGCCTGTCGCAAAGGTCCCAAACGCCTGACGAAGCTGTGCGCTGTCGAAGGTGTCCACCACTTCTCCCCATGTCTGTGTGACGCTTCAAAACGCGCGCTGCCAGCTGGGCCAGCAACTCGGCCAACGCGGCGCGCGGCCCGCATTGTGGCATAGCGCGCCGTCCCCCTGCTGCGCCCCCTGGGGACCGCCCCATCGAGCCGCTTCTCGAACGCCCCACGAGTCGAGCGCTGCCGCAGCGATACCAAACCTCGAAGTGCACCTGCGGGTGCCCGGGCAGACACACGTAAGGAGGTCGCCCGCGACGGTTTAGTCGGATCGCGCTGGGCTACACAGAACCGAACGGGTCTAGGCGGTACCCGAGTAAACCAGGGGTTCTGACCCTTCGAGGTTGACCGGCGATACCGCGGAGCCCTCATCCCCGGTCTCACCATGCCCATCGGCGACATCGGCGACATCGGCGGAGCCGTCGGAAATGGAAGCGTGATCACCGTCATCGACATCGCTAGCCGACTTTGGGTCCAGCCGAAGGTGCATCAGTTCAGCCGCCGCAAAAACTTCAATGCCCAAGGTCACTGCAAGGTCGTGGGCCTCGCCTGCCATCACGTCGATCTGATCGTCGTCATGGTGGGGGTCGTGATGAAACAGCGCCAAACGCTGCACCCCACCCTGGCGGGCGACTTCGACCGCATACTTGTGCGAACAATGACCCCAATGGCTGCGTTCGCGTTGCTCGGCGACCGTGAACTGGGCGTCGTGGATCAGCAGATCAGCGCCCTCGACCAGGTCCAACACCTCGCGGGGAACGTACTCGTCGGCGTCTTGACCCGGACCATGGTCGGGAATGAATGCAACCACGACACCGTCGGCCTCGACGCGATAACCAAGGGTCGGATTGGGATGGCGCACCCAGCGGGCCGTCACCGTCGCGCCGGGAAGCTCGAACTCACCCGCGTCGAGATCGTGAAAGCGGATCGCGCCCCGGAGCTCTGAGGGGCGAATCGGGAAGTACGGAGGCTTCATGAAGCCTTCCCACACCTCTCCGAGCGGACCTTCTTCGTGCTTGGGTCCATAGATGTCGATCTCGGCACCGGGCCGGTCGATGGGACGAAAGAACGGGAGGCCTTGGACGTGGTCCCAGTGGAGATGTGTGACCAGGGCGGTGCCACGAAAAGGAGCGGGCCCAAAATCATCCCCATACACACGCGCGCCGGTACCTAAGTCGAGCAGGATGGGCGGCGCTTCGTGAAGGTCGAGCACCACGCACGACGAGTTACAGCCGTAGCGCATTGCGTCACGCCAGGAGCACGGGGTCGAGCCCCGAACGCCGTAAAAAGTGACCTCCATGCCAGCTCCGAAGCATCATGAAACCGTCGAGAACCGGATGCTACCGGTAAATATCTCAGGACGAAAGGGGGAAAATTCCCCCTTCGGGCGCCGCTGCTAGCCCGCCTCGTCAAGCGCTGCGCCAAACGATTCAGCAACCCGGGCGGACTCGCTCTCGGAAAAGTCGTTGTGCAGAGGCAACAGAAGCAGTCGAGCTGCGATGTCATCCGCAACCGGGCAAACGCCATCCCCGTCGCCGATCTCCGCGCCGAATTCGGTGCGGTGCAGCGGCACAAAACTCTCCCGAGTTGCCACCCCGCGCCGTTGCATACCGTCTCGGACAGCATCGCGAGTGGCTTGGTCGGGCAGCAGCACGTAGTACCGAGCGCAGGACGGTTCGCGTCCGCTCGGAACGACAGGCAAGCTGTACCGCCCGTCGCGCTCACCCTGTTCCAGCAGGACTTGGTAGCGGTCAAACGCCACCCGCCTGTTAGCCAAGATCGTCTCGCGCCGTTCGAGTTGGGCGAACAACAGCGCTGCAAGAACCTCAGCGAGGCCAAAGTTGGACCCGGCGTACACCCAGTTCTCGCGCTCCGCAGTGCCAAGCAACGCCGCACGGCGGTTGGTGCCTCGGTCGCTGAGTACGTGCGCCCGTTCAACGTCGGAGGCCTTGTTCACCACCAAGGCCCCGCCTTCACCGCTGACGAAGGTCTCGTTCTGGTGGAAACTCATCGTCGCGAACCGACCGAACGAACCCAGCGGTTCGCCTCGATAGCTCGCAAACAGGCCCTGAGAGTTGTCCTCGACGACATCGACATGGGGCATGCCCCGAGTAATGGCAACGATCTCGTCGATCTCACATCCCACGCCTGCATAGTGCACGGGCACAACGGCGCGAACACTTCCGTCCAACAACGCCTCTAGGTGGTTCGGATCCATCCCGAGAGTCGTCGGTTCGATATCGCAGAAGCGGATCGTCGCGCCTTGGCGAACAAACGCAAGGGCGGTTGAAACGGACGCAAAGCTCGGCACGATGGCGACATCACCCGGTTCGATGGCCAGCAGCATCGCCGCCATCTCAAGGGCCGACGTTCCAGACGTCGTCATCAGCACGTCCGGAGCGCCATGGACAGCTCGCAACAGATCGCTGCAACGCTGGGAATACGCCCCCGAAGCGGCGAGATCCCCGTGAGCCAAGACGTCATCGATGTAGTCGCGCTCGTCACCGAGAAACGATGGGACGTTAAAGCGGATGGGTTCCATAGTCGTGCCCCGGGTCGTGAGGTGGATACCGTCGCACTCGCCTGCCCACCGGGCATTGGCGGAGTGCATGATGACACGATCGACCATGACACGAGAACAAGAGTGCGGTCAGACGACCGGGCGATGCACCGAGGACCGCGGGCAATGGGCGACGGCAACGCCGGGAATGCCTGGTCGACGGTGCGGGTTCCGGCAGCTGTCTTGGGGCCAGGCGCGCTCGGCGAGCCGCCGGGTCCGACGGGGCCAGCCGAGCGAAGGGCCCCGTCCGGTGCCTTGCTTACGACGTTACGATCGGGTCATGTCGAACGAGATCAGCACCACCACCATCCACACTTCGAGCCTGCGTTTTGAGGCCTTGACGGCCGGCCCCATCGACGGACCCCCGGTCATTGCTCTTCACGGGTTTCCGGATCACGCACCGACCTTCGAACCCTTGTTGAACGACCTTGCAGCTGCGGGGTACCGGGTGACTGCACCGTGGATGCCGGGCTATGCCCCCACCGAAATCCCCGCCGATGGGGACTATTCGTTAGGTGGGCTCGCCCGCCATGTGGTCGAGTTGATCGACCACGTCTCCCCCGACCGGCCGGTGTCACTCATCGGCCACGACTGGGGTGCGCTCGTCGGATATGCCGTCGCTGGATGGAAACCGGAGCGGATCAGCCATCTGACCACCATGGCGGTTCCACATATGGCCACGATGGTGGCCGCTCTCCTTGACCCACAGCAGCTGAAGCGGTCCTGGTACATGTTCTTCTTTCAGCAGCCGACCGCAGAATTCACCGTCGCAAACAACGACATGGCGCTGATCGACACTCTGTGGACGGACTGGTCGCCGGGCTTCTCGCCGGCTGAGGGGTTCCTGGACGGCGTAAAAACTTCGATGAACGGTGAACATTTGGGTGCCGTGCTGGGTTACTACCGGGCGATGCTCAACCCGACCGGACCTGGCACCAATCCGCCAGCGGACGCAGCCGCCTTTGGGGCCATCGCCGTACCCGCCCTCTATCTTCATGGCGCCCAAGACGGCTGCATGGGTGCCTCAACCGTCGACGCCGCTGGCCTGACCAATTTCTTCCCGCAAGGGATAGACGTCCAGGTGCTCGACGGAGTCGGGCATTTCCTTCACCTTGAAGATCCCGCAACGGTCAACCCGCTGATCCTTCAGGCGCTGGCCGCACCACGATAAGTCCACCAACAGGGAAGTTTTGTGAGCTTTTCACCACCGTCACACGCTTGGCGTCAAGATCCCAACGAGGTCAAGGGCCAGTCGGTCGACCGCGCCATGCTTCGCCGCATTCTGGCGTTTACGGCGCCCTACAAATCGCAGATCATCTGGTTTTTGGTCACCGTAGTTTTGGGATCGGTGCTCGCCGTCGTGCCTCCGATCCTGTTCGGCCGGCTGATCGACGACGGCATTCAGAAGGGCGACCAGAGCGTGGTCACGCAGATGGCGCTGCTGGCCATCTTGGTGACCCTCGCATCGATGGTCGCCAGCTTGATTCAGCGCTTCTATTCGGCGCGCATTGGTGAAGGCCTCATTTTCGACCTTCGAGTCACCGTCTTTGACCACATACAGCGGCTGCCGTTGGCGTTCTTTACGCGCTCCCAGACCGGGGCGCTCGTTTCGCGACTGAACAACGACGTCATCGGCGCGCAGCGCGCGGTGACCTCGACGCTGTCGACGGTGGCTTCGAACTTCTTCTCCATCGTGGTGACGGTTCCGGTGATGGCGGTCCTCGACTGGCGCCTGACCGTCATCACGCTGGCAGTTCTGCCGCTGTTCGTGCTCTTGGCGCGCAGGGTCGGGCAGCGTTTGGCCGGAACAACCCGCCGCGGGATGGAGCTGAACGCGTCGCTCAACACGATGATGACCGAACGGTTCAACGTGTCGGGAGCCCTCCTGGTCAAGCTGTTCGGCCGCCACGACGCCGAACGCGATGAGTTTTCCGCGAAGGCCGAAAAGGTCGCCGCGGTCGGTGTGGAATCGGCCATGTACATGCGGATTCTCTTTGCCGCAATGACGCTCATCGCCGCTCTTGGCACGGCGCTGACCTACTGGTTCGGTGGACGTTTCGCCATCGAAGGGACCTTGCTGCCCGGCCAGGTCGTGACCTTCGCAGCCCTGGTCACGCAGGTGTACCGACCGCTCAGCGAGATCACCAATGCTCGCGTTGAAGTCATGACGGCCTTGGTGAGTTTTGACCGAGTCTTTGAGATGCTCGACATTCCCAACCCGATCGACGACCCGGCCGTCCCAGCACCGATCGACCACATCGTCGGATCCGTCGAATTCAGAGATGTGAGCTTCCGCTACCCGAAGGCCCAAGACGTCACGATTGCGTCGGTGAGCGAAGTGCACGAACCCGAATCGACGGTTGAAGAGTGGGCGCTGCGCCATGTCTCGTTCAAAGCTGCACCCGGCGAGACGGTCGCGCTGGTCGGCCCGTCTGGCGCCGGTAAGTCGACGTTGACCAACCTTCTGCCGCGCATCTACGACACCGTCGACGGGGAGGTCCTGGTCGACGACTATGACGTCCGCACGATCCCGTTGGATCTTCTGCGTCGCAACGTCGGGGTCGTCACACAAGACCCTCACCTCTTCCACGACACCATCGCCAACAACCTGCTGTACGCCAAGCCGGATGCGACGACCGACGAGATCGTCGAAGCGTGTCAACGGGCGCGCATCCTCGACCTGATCAGATCGCTGCCCAACGGTTTTGACACCGTCGTCGGCGAGCGCGGCTACCGGATGTCGGGTGGAGAAAAGCAGCGCCTGGCGATTGCCCGAGTGTTTTTGAAAGATCCGAGCATCGTCATCTTGGACGAGGCGACCTCGCATTTGGACTCCGAGTCCGAGGCGGCCATTCAACAGGCATTCGACGCCGCTCTTGATCAGCGAACGAGTCTGGTGATCGCGCATCGGTTATCGACGATCGTCAACGCCGACCAGATCTTGGTGGTCGTCGGCGGCGAGATCGTAGAACGAGGCACTCACGACGAGCTGCTGGCCGCAGGGGGCGTGTATGCCGACCTCTACCGGACCCAGTTCGGTGGCCGGTCGGCCGGTTCGGACCGCACCCCAGTCGGCGCGGACCGCAGTCACGTCGAACAGGTCTAGCGCTCGTCTGCCGGATCGACCTGGAACCGGAAGTTGGTTGGGCGAGTCTGATCGCCGTCTTGGCCAACCAGATCGTTGATCGCTTGGGACGCCTCGGTCTGGAGGCGTTCCCGTTCTCGAGCCCCAAGCGGCCGGGTCGTTCTGAATCGAACCTTTGCCCGCATCAGGTCGTCGTCACCGACCACCTGGATTCGGTCCACACCGAGCACACGGGTCAGATCTTGACGGCCAGCCAGATCGTTCAGAACGTCACGAATCGGACCCGATTCGACATCGCCCGCCGGAAGTTCGACCTCAACCGCTTCGATCACCGCCTGTTGGGAGTGGTTAACCACGGACACGATCTGTGCGTGGCCGAACGACACCCTCGAGCTTTCGGCCGAGCGTAGGTCTGTAGTGAACAGCCCGACCCGCTCAACTTGACCCTCCACCGGATCACCCTGGCTGAGGACGACGGTGATGAAATCGCCCGATCCGTACCGATCTTCGAGCAGGATCTGCAGCCCGACGACGTACTCCCGAATGATGTTCTGAGCGCCGAAGGCCAGCATGGCACCGAGAAAACCGGCACTCGACAGGATCACGCTGGCGTTCATGTCAAGCACTTGAAGGATGACGCCGCCGGCAACGATGAACACGACCAGGCTGTAGACGTGCCCGACCGCTCGGGCGCTTGCGTTGATCCGCTGGGATCTACGCGCCTCGGCCTGTTCGAGCGTTTCGTTCAACAGCCGAGGGGTTCGCGCACGCCACGGGCCTCGGCCGATCTTGATCGCCCGATTCACCAGGTAACGGATCACGGAACGGATGACCCAACGGCCGATCCAGCTGACGACGACCGCGCCGATCAGCACCGCCAACACCAGACCTGGCTTGGTAATCCAGCCGGTCAACGCATCGCTGGCAGCTTCGGCAGGAGTTTCGCCGTCCGTAGTGACCTGGGCCAAGATCGCTGAAATCACGGACACACCATATAGTCAGCTTTGACGGCCCACGGCGTCGACCCAGAACCCCAGGGACTGGGCGCGTACCATTGTGCGCCAACTCTTCCCTCGGGGCGGCAGGGCTCTCGATTGGAACGGCACACGCGACCCGGTTGGGTCGCGGAATACGGGAACGAGCAACCGCATGGCCGACGATCTCGATTTTGATGAGCTGTTTGACGACGACGCACGCGAGTTCGATCCGCTGTCGTCGCCACTCGGCTCTCATGACGATACTGACTTCGACGACGACTTTGAGGACCAATTCCGCGCCAACGGCGACTCGACGGCTGTCCTCGACCTGAGTTCTGACCCCTTCGCGGATCGAGACGACCGCTTTGACGGTGACCTCGGCACGCTGACCGGCACGGCGAAACCCCGCCGGCCCCTTTGGAAGCGCGGACGTCCCAACCGGTTCCGGCGCGACCACCAGACCGACGGGGACTTCCCCGACATTTTGGGCGATCACACCTCCGACGGGCCGGTGCCCGCGGACACGACCGCCGATGACGGCCAGACGGTTCCAAGCGCAAACCTGAATGGTGCCGGCCGACCCCGGGGTTGGGACTCCACGTCCTTCGATAACGACGACCTGGACGAAAGCGACCTTGAGGACTTCGAGGACGATCTCGACGACGACTTCGAGGACGACCTTGAGGACGATCTCGACGGTTATGCCGACGAGCTGAGCGAGGCTGCGCCTCAGCAACCCGTTGCGGGCCCTGAACCGGTTCGCCCGGCGGACATCCCTGCTCCGCCTTCTGCCCCTCCCGCGGCCGCACGGACGAAACCATCGGACTCCGACAGCTTTTTCGACATGCTCGACGAGGTCGAGGAGTTGAGTGACGCCGAGTTGGCCGCCGTCCTCGCCGGTCTTGAAGATGACCAGGACGACGAGCCCGAAAGCCACGACAGGTGGTGGATCGAGGCCGAAACGCCCGCCGGACCCGCAGCGCGGACTGCCCCTATGCACGACAGTTCCGCCGACGTTTCAGCAACCGACCCGAGCCCGACCAAAGAAGCGATGACTCCCCCGAACCCCGCACCGTCACCAACCGATCATTCCGAGCCCGCGGACCCCGACACCGGCCGCCCCGACCCCGGCCCGACCGACACCAGCCGCCTCGAAACCGCCGCCGACGGTCAGACCACCGATGCGACCGCCGCCACAGAAACCACCGATGAAGGCGACTTTGCAGATGGCCGCGACGACGTAGCGGATCAGGCATTCACCGAAGCCGCGGCCCAAACGGTCAGCTCCCAGGCTCAGCCAACCCCTCAGACCCAGGACGTTGCGGCCGTCAGCGACGCCGTCGCGCACAGCGGAACGGCCGATGCAAACGGCCCAACGACGGCGACGGCTCCGGCAAGCAAGCGTTTTGAGACCAGGGCGAGCCGGGATCGTTTCCCCCTCAACGCCGAACTTTCTGACGCTGTATCGGATCTGGTCGAGCGGGCGTGGTCTACGGGCCTGGGCCGGTTCGTCTTCATCGCCTCGGACAATCACGTCCAGCGGCGTGCCCTGATCGAGGCGATCGGCTCCAAATATCGGGGCCGAGACGATCTCCCGACCGTCACCGGGACCGTGACGAATGGGGTATTTGTCGGCGAAGGATCACCGTCATCCGAAGCGCACACCCTGATGCGCCAGCTGTCGTCGTTGATCGACGAGGGCCTGGAACCCTTCAAATCGCTACTCACCTCGTTGATCGACCTGAACGCTTCGAGTCAGGCATTGGCTCGTTCGCTCATCACGGCTGGACAGCCCCTCGACGTCCTGTCGCTCGTCCGGGTACTCACGCTGGCAGCGGCGGGTGAAGGGCCGGTGGTTGTCGCCATCGACCGCGCCGACCGAGCGTTCGGCAACTGGTGGCACATCCTCAGCCCGACCCTGGCCGCCGACGCCCTCGAACGACACCCCATCTTGGTGTTTGTCGGGATCGACGGGGCCCAGAGCGCGAACGCGTCTCAGGCGGGCTTTCCTCCCGACGCAGAGGTGGCATCGAAGCTAGTCCTCGGCGGGAAGGCCGAGTGGTGGGCCGTCGCGTCACTCTCCGACGAGGACATCCGCCGGTGGACGGGACCGATCAGTCGCGACGTGCTGGACCGCCTCGCTGTTGCCGGCGGCCGCGAAAGTCGGGCGACGGCGACCGTCTGGGAGAGCTGGATCTCACAAGAGCTGTTGACGACGGCCAAAGCCGACGGTCGGTGGGTCGTCTCGCACTCGACCGCCCCGTCAAGTTTGAATCACCCCGAGCCGCTGCCACCGGTTGAACTGCAGGTTGCCCAAGCCGCGGCCATCACTGGTTCACCATGGCGACCCGAAGTGATCGCCCAGGCGTTCGGCGTGACCACCGAGGTGGCCGCCACGCTCGGATCAGACGGCTCCGCTCTTACCGAAGCGATGACCTCTTCCGACGGCGACTCAGACCTCGACGGTGTGGAGGTCCAGATCGCGTCGGACTCGCTGGCGGCAGCGCTGCGCTCATCTGCGTCAGAAGACACAACCCGCGAGCTCCTTTCCACCCTGTTGAAGGCTTGGAAGTCGGATTCGAGCGCCGTTGCTGTTCCCGACGCCCATGACCGCGCCCGCCTCGCACGTCAGATGGCCGAGCCACAGACGGCCTCCGACATCGAGGCAGAAGCCCGGGTCGCTGCCGAACGAGCGGTCGCTCCGGTCGAGACCGAGTTCTACCTCGCTCAAGTCGGTCAGCAGACCGATGGGGACCGCCACGAGCTCGCTAGCCTTTCCCTGTTACGGGCATGCCTCGAAACCGATGTTGCCGACGGTCAGGCGAGGGCCCTCGACCTGGCGCGGGGTGGGGGCTGGCATGCCGCGGCCGCGCAACGCGCCGACCTTGAGGCACGATCGCTCGGCATCATTTCGCGCCTGCTGGTCCGCAGCTACGACAGCGATCCGGCGGACGAACTGCTCCAGCAAAGCGCACAGGACGCGAGTCGCGCCCTCGAGATGGCGCTTTCGGTCGATGCGACGGCCGAAGCCGGTATCGCCAACCTGGCGATCGGTGAGATCGCTCGCCGCGAGGACCGCCTAGACGATGCCGAGTTGGCGCTCAGAACGGCCCTCGACCTGTTGCCGTCGGCGGCAGGCGAAGTGCTGGGGTCGTCGATCGAACAGGCGACCAAACGCGACATCACCGAAGCCACGTTCGAGCTAGCCATGGTCCGGGCAGCTCAAGGCGCCCAGGCCGATGCGGCGGCATTCGCCACCGAAGCGCTCGGAGACGCTGACAACCTGACCGACGCTCAACGCGCACCGCTGCACCACCTCCTCGGCCTGGTTGCCCTCCAGGGCGGCGACTTGGTTGCGGCCCGGACCAACCTGGAACAGGCACTCACCCTCCGAGAGCAAACTGGCGACGAGTCCGGCGGAAGCGACACCCTCCGTTTGCTCGGAATTGTCGCTTCTCGATCGGGCGAACGAGACCAGGCCGACGCGTACTTCGCCGACGCAGCACGGGTCGCCAGGCGTGTTGCCCGCGGCTCCGATCTGGAAGCGCTCGCGATCGCGGAACGGGGTGAACACCTCGTTCGTTTCGGCGATACAGAAGAGGGAATCGGAGCGCTCGAGGCAGCTCACCGCATGGCGCTCCGCCTCGACGACGAACCGCTCCAAACGCGAGTCGGTTCACAGATCGTCGACGCGTTGATGACCCGTGCGGCCAAACGGCGCAACAGCGATGGCGACCAGGCTGCGATCGATTCCAGTCGCAAAGCGCTTGAGTACGCACGAAGCGTGCAAGATCCCCAGCGGACGATGCTTGCACTGATCGAGCTGGCAGACACCCGGTTGGCGCTCGACCAGCTCGACGCCGTCGAACCTCTCATCGCCGAGTCCTTGGAACTGACCGAGACCCGCGGCGACAGCGAACGGCTCGACCACGCACGTTCGATGGCGGCGTCCCTTGCCCGACGCCGCAGCGATATCGCGCTCCGTTCCCAGACCAAGGCTGACAGCCTCGACACAGCGATCACCCAGTTGGGCGCGGCCCTCGAGTTTGAGCGCCTGCGCAACGACAACGCTGCGATCGCCACCGACGGATATCGCCTCGCCATCTTGTACCGGCAGGCGGACCAAATCGACGCTGCCGAAGCTCTGCTTCGTGAATCGTTGAGCCTGTGGACCACAGCAGGCGAGACGGCGAATGCTTCCAACGCCATGCAGCGACTCGCGGAGATCTCGCTGGCGAAAGGTGACCTCGACGACGCAGAGCACATGCTCAACGACGCATTCGAGATCAGACGCGAATCTGACGACCAGCTGCCGAAACTCGAAACCCTCTCGTCGCTGGCGCAAGTCCACGAGGAGCGTTACAACCGTTCACTCGATGCTGGCGACCTCAACGAGGCAATCGCCAACCTGGAACGTCTCGCCGACGTGTCTGGTGAAATCCGCGACGAAGACCGAATGGCTCAGAGCCTGCATGAACTCGGTTCGCTGCACATGCGTCAAGGTGACGACGTCGCGGCGCAGATCGCGTTCGACCGGGCTGAGGCGCTGCGCGTCTCGCTCGGCGACGAGGTCGGCCTGCGGGCAACGCGCCTGGCTCAGATCGACCTCCGCCAGAAGCGTGCAAGCCGGTTAGCCCTCAGCCACGAGTTGTCCGACGCTGCTCAGGCAACGGCCGAGGGTATCGAGATCGCCAAGATTCTTGGCGACAAGACCCACGAAGCAAACATGCACGCCGCGGCCGGGGCAATCGCGAAACAGGCTGGCGACGAAGACAAAGCCCTCGTCGAGTACCGGCAGGCCGCAGCTTTGTTCCGCGAAGAGAACCGCCCGGGCCCAAGCGCGCAATCCTTGCTGGAAGTCGGGTTGATCGAACTCGCCAACGACGACCTGGACAACGCCGAACCGCACCTCAATGAAGCCAACGAACTGGCCAAGTCGGCGGGTGGACACGCCACGATGGCAACCGCCCGACATGCACTTGGCGTCGCGTGCGTTAGCCGTGGTGACCGGGATGGCGCTCAGCAGCACTTTGAGGCGGCACTCGAATTGCGGCGTTCTCTCGGGGACCAACCCCTCGTCGTTCAAACGCTCGCCGCCTTGCGAGTGGTCCTGTTCGAAAAGGGCGAAAGCGCACTGCGGGGCGGACGTCTCGAAGTCGCTGGCAAAGACCTCGAACGTTCGCTCGAAATGGCCCGCGAACTTGGCGATCAGGAATCGACTGCTGACGCCTTGCACTCACTTGGAGTCCTCAGCTTGCGCAGAGGAAAGCCGGCGGATGCTCAGTCGTATCTGACCGAAGCCCTCACCATCTCGAAGGCTTTGGGTCGCATGGCTGACATGGCCGCCACCTACCACGCCCTCGGAGACCTGTACCTGCGTGCCGGCCAGCTCACCGACGCCGAACGAAACCTTGAAGAGGCCTTGCGCATCCGGCGTGAACTCGACGATCCCGAGCGCACCGCAGATACCCTCCACACCCTCGGCGTCCTCCATCTCAACCGCGACGCAGAGGACACCTCAGAGGGATACTTCGCAGAAGCGTTGGCGCTGCGCGAAAGCATCGGCGATACCCGTGACGCCGCCACGACCTTGCACGCCCTTGGAGCACTCCACGTTCGCAGCGCTCGGGCACGTATGACCACCGACAGGCTCGGTGCTCGTTTGCGGCTCGAACTTGCCGAACAGCGTCTTAAAGCAGCCTCGGATATGCGTCGTGAGATCAACGACATCCGGGGCGCGGAACAGAGCGAAGGCCTGATGGCCGAGGCACGTACCCTCTTCGACGACGCGCAGCCAGCCCTTCCTCGCTGACGACGCGCACGCCGCGCCGAGCACCCCGTCCGTCCCCGGCTAGTCACAGTCGGGGACGGTGATGGGCGAACGGATCGCGGCGACCAATTTGGTACGGCCCGTCTCACTCCTTCGGACAGCGACATAACATCACCTCACCCGCCGTGGGAAGCCCCGGCGAGAGAGGTGTGAACGATGACAGCTACCGAATCGGCGCTGCTGCGTCTGAGCGAGGCCATTGGTGACAACAACGTCACCTCAGGCGTCGACATCAACGAGGACTACACCCATGACGAAGCGCTTGGGTTTAGGCCGGGGACGCCGCTCGCTGTAGTCCGGCCGATCACCACCGAAGACGTGGTTGCGATCGTCAACATCTGCAGCGAGTTTGGCCTGCCGATTACGGCACGGGGTTCGGGTACCGGGCTATCCGCTGCGGCAGCCGCCCGGGATGGGGCGATCATCGTCGCCTTTGACCGCATGAATCGGGTCCTCGAGATCGACGCCGATAACGGGGTTGCGGTCGTTGAGCCGGGAATCACGTTGGCCGAACTCGATGAGGCAACCGCCGAACACGGGTTGATTTACCCGATCTCTCCCGGAGAGTCGAGCGCGTCCCTTGGCGGCAACGTCAACACCAACGCCGGAGGGATGCGGGCCGTCAAGTACGGAGTCACCAGACATCAGGTGCTGGGCCTTGAATGTGTGCTGGCCTCGGGGGAGGTCATCCGCACGGGCGGCAAATTCGTCAAAGCCAGTTCGGGCTACGACCTGACGCAGTTGATCGTCGGCAGCGAGGGCACGCTTGCGCTCGTCACCAAGATCACTCTGAAGCTGGTTCCACGCCAGTCAAACAGCGCCGTCATCTTGGCGCCGTTCCAAGACCTGCACTCGGTGAGCGCCGCGGTACCAAAGGTCGTTTTATCCGGGGTTGGCCCGCTGATGCTCGAGTACCTCGACATGATGGGCATGGCGGCCACCACCCAAGGCGCCGGGATGGACCTGGGGATACCCGACGACATCAAAGACACAGCCCTCGCGTACCTGGTCATCGTTCTAGAAGGCAACCATGAAGAGCGCGTGGCCGAGGATGCTTCGCAGGTCGCCCAAGTCCTGGCCGAAGCGGGAGCGCTCGACGTGTACATGCTCCCGGTGCGCCAAGGTCGGGACCTGATCGATGCTCGCGAGAAGGCGTTCTGGACAGCGAAAGCGCATGGAGCAAATGACATCGTCGATGTCGTCGTGCCCAGGGCGGCCATGGGCGCCTACGTCGATGCCGTCGCTCAACTCGCGGCACAGAGCGGGGCGCTCGTCGCCGGCGCTGGCCACGCGGGAGATGGAAACGTCCATCTCTCGGTCTTCCAGCCAGATGCCGACAAGCTCCACGCTTTGATGATGGACATCTTGGGCACCGGCGTGCAGTTAGGCGGCGCCGTTTCGGCCGAACACGGCATCGGTGTGGAAAAGAAGCCCTATTTCATGGCCCTTGAAGACCCGACGAAGATCGCGTTGATGCGCGGCATCAAGAAGGTGTTCGACCCGAATTCGATCCTGAATCCGGGGGTCATTTTCGACTTGACCGACTGACCGGCAACGGCACGGCGAAGTCCCCCCCCAACAGTTCAACCAACAAAACCCACAACGACCGAGCGGAAACTCAGATGAACGGCGCGCAGTCCCTTATTCACTCCCTGGTGGACCACGACCTCGACACATGTTTCATGAACCCCGGCACATCGGAGATGCATTTTGTTGCCGCGCTCGACGACGTCCCGCAAATGCGGGGTGTGTTGTGCCTCTTTGAAGGCGTTGCGACCGGAGCCGCGGACGGCTATGCACGCATGGCCGACAAACCGGCCGGAGTCCTCTTGCACCTTGGCCCGGGTCTCGGCAACGGGCTCGCGAACCTGCACAACGCTCGGCGAGCCCACACTCCCGTCGTCAATATCGTGGGCGACCATGCGCTCAGCCATGCACGTTTTGATGCCCCGCTCCAGAGCGACATTCAGTCGGTTGCGCACAACGTTTCGGGCTGGGTCCGAACCTCGTCGGATCCGCGGACGGTTGCCGAGGACGGCGTGTCCGCCATTCAGGCATCGCTCGACAATGGCGGTCAGGTGGCGACGCTGATCCTCCCCGCAGATGTCTGCTGGGAAAGCGCCGGTGACCAGATCCGCCTTCCCGAACTTCGCCGGCAAGACCAACACGCGTCGTCCACGACCGTCGCCGACATCGCTGCGCTCCTGTCATCGGGTGAGCCGTGCGTTCTGCTGGCCGGCGGCAAGGCGTGCCGTTCCGAGGCGCTCAAGCTCCTTTCGGCGGTGGCCAACGCGACCGGGGCGAAGCTGTTGGGCGAAACGTTCCCCAGCCGACTCGCGCGCGGCGCGGGCGAGGTGCCGCTCGAACGGCTGATCTACCTGGCCGAGTTCGCCGAGATGCAGCTCGCAGGCGCCAAGCACATCATCCTGGTCGACGCCAAAGAGCCCGCGGCGTTCTTCGGATATCCGGGACGTGACGGCTCTCTCGTTCCAGGTGGGGCTGACGTCACCACGCTGGTCGGGCCAGGTGAGCACGTCCTCGCCGCCGTTCGTGGCCTCGCCGAACTCTTAGGAGTCGACGAGTCCGCCGCCACCCTCCAACCGCTGAACGTCCCGGAACGTCCGACCGGAGCACTGACAGGCGAAGCCATCGGCGCTTCGATCGCGGCGACCCTGCCCGAGAATGCGATCGTCGTCGATGAAGGCAACACGTCCGGTATCTGGATCTCGGGGGCGACCGCCGGCACACCTCGGCACGACTGGCTCACGCTTACGGGGGGAGCGATCGGCTATGGCATGCCCGCTGCACTCGGGGCGAGCATCGCCTGTCCCGACCGGCCCGTTCTGAACCTTGAGGCAGACGGCTCGGCCATGTACACGCTGCAGGCCCTGTGGAGCCAGGCTCGCGAGGGCGCCAACGTGACGACGGTGATCCTCAACAACTCGTCGTACGCGGTCCTCAACATGGAGCTGTCCAAAGTGGGTGCCGGTGAGGCAGGGCCTCGCGCCAAAGAGATGCTTGACCTATCGGGCCCGAACCTCGACTTTGTCGCACTTGCCGAAGGCATGGGCATACGGGCTACCAGGGTGGAATCGGCCGAAGAACTCTGTGCGGCACTGGACGAGGCGTACGCCGCTGACGGCCCACATCTCATCGACGTCCCTACCCCGCCGCTGATGTAACGCACCGTCGCGCGTACGCCATCGAGCGAACCCTGGACGGTGTTCGATCGATGGGCATCGCCGCAGACGCCCCCTCTTGGTGCGAGAACGAACAAAAAAGGGCCCCGGGTTTGAACCCGGGGCCCTTTTTGAATCGTTTCAAGTTCTGCGCAGAGCTACACCGCTCCGGCGATGGCTCGGGAGCGCTGAGCGAACATCTCGATGGAGACGTGGTCGCAGTCGGTGATCCAGCTCGACAGGTTGGATCGGGGTGCCCAGCGGGTGAAGTCGGGGTTTCCGGTCTGTCCCTGCGACATCCCCCACAGGTTCAGGTAGGTGACCCGGTCGCGGCCAGCGGCGATCTCTTCTTGAATCTGACCGATCGAATACAGAGCCCGGTTGGACGGCTCAGGTTCGACCGTCCCGGTTGCCGACTGCACCCAGGCACGACACAACGGCGACTTTTCGAAGTTGAGGATGTCGTAGCCAGCCATGACGACCCGGACGTCGCCACGCATTGCAAGGATCCGGTCGACCACCGAGGTGAGGTCTGCGCGGATCTGGTCACCAGATCGGCCATCTCGCAGGTCGTGAGCGCCGAGGGACAGGTACACCACCGGGTTGGCGGGCGCGACGCGCACCACAAAGTTCAACAAGCCGAGGCCTCGGGCGTCGTTCGACGCCCACGTCCGAGCTGAACTCCCGGTGATCGAGTCGAGGTTGATCGGCAGAAAGCGCTGAGAGACCGCGCCCATCGTCGTAGCGGTCCAACCGGACCAGGAGTCGCCGGTGGCGATGAACCATGGCCTGGACGCCGCTCCGGCACCGGTACCAAGGGGCATCGACAACAACGTTGCAAACAGGGCCACCGTCAAAAGGCGGCGAAGACTGAGCTTCATGACATCTCCCTAGGGCAGGACGGCGGCACGAAAAGATCGTGCCGCCTGGCGCGGAGCTCATGATCGGTGCGCGGGGACGCTCCGTGGACGGTGGAACTTAGCTGTTGAAGGTCCCGAAACGTTGAATGCCCAGCGGAGTTTGAACGGCGTTGTGGCAGCGGCCAGGCCCTAGTAACCCCACGATTCCCGTGCTCCGGGCGCGTACCGCGTCGAGATGTCATCGGTGAGCGCGTTGCCGGATGCGATCTCGCTCAACATGGCTGCCGTCTCGCGGGGGACTCGCAGCAAGTCGGGATCATCGTGATCTACCTGGATCATTCCGAACCGCTTCGCGAAGCCTTCTCGCCATTCGAAGTTGTCGGTAAAGCTCCAATGCATGTAGCCGCGCACGTCGGCGCCGTCTGCGATGGCGGCGTGCATAGCGGCCAAGTGGGTAACCAGATAGCGCCGCCGCGCATCATCACCTGAGTCGCAACACCCGTTTTCGGTGACATAGATCGGCGCATCGAACTTGGCAGCGACCCGTGTGAGGATCTCGCGGAACCCGGGAGGGTAAACCTGCCAACCCATCTCGGTGATCTCGACCCCGGGCGGGGCCGCGAACTCGCCGGATTTGACGTTGGCCAAGGTGGACGGCCGCAAGCTGACCGACACCCTGGTGTAGTAGTTGACACCGACAAACTCATAGCTGCCCGCGAGGCCGTCGATCCGTCGCCGACGCCCCGTCAAACTCCGGTATTCCCCTGTCTTGAGTGCGTTGTCCCACGCGTCGAATGAGGAGTAACGAACGATTCGGCACACAAAGTTCTCTAGCGGTCGCAGCACACCGCTCTCGTGATACGGCTCGATGAACTGGTACGCGGTAGCCACCCCGACCGCTGTCGGTTCGCCGCCGGGGGCTTCGGGCACTAGTTCGTGGATCGCGTGATAGGCGACCGTGTGGGCGCGCAACAGGGATTCGAAGACGGCGAACGCTCGGCGAGGACTGTGTTTCATCGGCGGGTGGTAACCAATGAAGTTCCCCACCAAATAGGGGACGCTTGGCTCGTTCAACGTGACCCACAAGGTCACGTACGGGCCGACTGCCGGCACGACGTACCGGACGAAGCGTTCCCACCGCTCGATAGCGTCGTTAGCCAGCCAATCGCCACTCTCGGCAAACCATTGAGGAATGACCCAGTGGTTGAGGGTGAGGCAGACCTTGATGCCGCGGCGCTGCAGATCGGCAAGCATCTCGACGTACTGGGCCAAGGCCTCATCATCGAAGCGACCGCGGGCCGGTTCGATGCGGGCCCATTCAAGACCCAGACGAAACACGCCGAGCCCGAGTTGTTCAGCGAGTGCGTGGTCTTCCTGCCAGCGGTTCCAGTAGTCCACTGCCCGTCCGCTGGTCGTTCCGTCGTCTACCAAGCCGAGCTGTTCCCAAGTCCACCAATTGGAGTGGATGTTGTTTCCTTCGACCTGATGTCCCGCTGTTGCCGTACCCCACAGGAACCCATCGGGAAAGGCAAGATCGCCACCGTTAGCCATTTATTTCCGCCCAACAAGCTGCGCAAACCTATGGATTGCGTCGATATCGAACGGCGCGCGCAGCGCCAGGTTGATCTGCCCCGCACCGGCCTGTTCGTACTGGCCGATCATGTCCTGAATCTGATCGTCACTGCCGGTCAGCACGGACGGCCGTACCGCGTCAGCCAACGGACCGAACTGGGCAAGCAGTGCCGCGTCGTCGACCGCGTAGGACAGGTTGATGCTCGATGTGATCGAACCGGGATTTCGTCCGACCGTTTCGCAATGCTGGTCGAGCACTCGTCGCTTTGCCGCAAAGGTCTCTGGGTCGACGTAGGGGACATTCCAAAAATCGGCGTGTTCGGCCACGATCCGAAGCGTGATCTGCTCGCCAGCACCCCCGATAGTGATCGGCAGGCGGGACTGAACCGGGCGCGGGACGCACTGCGCTTGATCGAGTGTGAAGTACTTACCGCTATAGGTGGCGGGAGCGTCAGTGTGCAGGAGCAGCCGCAGACAGATCGCGAGTTCCTCGAGTTGTCGGAGGCGGACGGCCGCCGACGGGAAAGGGATTCCGTATGCCCGATACTCGGGTTCGTACCACCCGGCCCCAATCCCAATCTCGGCACGCCCGCCCGACATCTGGTCGATGTTTGCAATGGCGTTTGCCAGCAGCATCGGGCCGCGGAACCCAACCGAATAGACGAGCGCTCCGACCCTGATTCGGTCGGTGCTTAGGGCCAGGGCCGTATGCGTCGTGACCGCTTCGAGATTGTCCGGGCCAGAGAAGTCGATCGCGTAGATGTGGTCCCACACCGACGCGAAATCAAGGTTGCACAGCTCGACGGCGGTCCAGATTTTGCGGAGTTCCGCGACCGAAGTCTTTTGAAGGCCCGCGTGCACTCCGTAACGCATGTACATCACCTCAGCGTGGTAAACGACCCGATCCCTGTCCGCCCCGTCCGGCTGCGCCGTTGTCGGGTGGCTTCGAGGCCCCACAGCATAAGACGAAAAGGGGCCGCCCTCCTTCGAGGCCAGCCCCTAGTCGGTCTGTCGACGTTTCTGGCGGAGTCGCCAGAGAACGTTCAAGTGCTATCCGAAGGTGTCGGCCAGTTTCGCCTCGGCGTCAGCGTCCAGGTTGGAAGCGATCAGCTCTGGATGCAGGTCGGAGAACTCTGGTTCGACGCGGTCGGCGACCGCCCCGTCACTGAGCAGAAAGAGCGCCGAGGTACCAGGTGTGACCTTCTCTTTGACCTTGTTGATGAAGTCGTCATCGATGCCGACGTCGGAAAGTGCGCCGGTTAAGGCACCGGTCGCCGTCCCGATGACCAAGCCGAGAAGCGGCATGAAGAACAGCAGGCCGAACAACATCCCCCAGAAGGCCCCGTCGAGGGCCCCCATCCCGGTCAAGTTGTTGAGCTGCCGCGTCTTTGGACGCTTTGCACCGTCCTTCCACGAGACCAGCGCTGCGTCACGGATCTTTATCAGCTCCTGCTTCTGTAGTCCTTCTAGACGATTGAGCACTTCTGATGCCGTGTCTGGACCGTTGAATTTCCAAACGGTGAGTGTGGACATTGAAATCTCCTAGGAATTCAATAGGTTGAATACAACGCGCCACGCCGGAAAAGTCGGCCGTGCAAATCCGTTGATCAAGTGGCGATGAAGTGACTAATTGACGTTGAACTTTGTCGCCGTCAAAGGATCATACAACCGCTTTCGACCAACTTCACCTGCCTGAACGCATATTTTCGTCCACACCGGGCAGCGGCATGGGATTCGCGCGATGATCGATCCTAAGACGCAATGCGTCACCCCTCAGCGCTGAATGAGAAACCCTTCGCCTATCGCCAATTTTGCCAATTGGCACGAACCAGGATGCAGAACATATGGATGTCGCAATCGGCAAAGTGCTTCAAAATGCGATTGGTGTGGCGATAAGCCCAATCCCCATCATCGCAATCATTCTGATTCTGTTATCCAAAAATAGCGCCAAGAATGGCATCGCTTTTGCGTTCGGGTGGGTCCTGATCTTGGGCGTCACGGCCGCAGTGGTCCTCACAGCGAGCGACGCCGCAACCTCGGACAACTCTTCGGACGGGACCTCTTGGGTACAAATCATCATCGGGGCCTTGTTTCTCTTCTTCGCGGTGAAGCAGTGGATGGGCCGCCCGAAGCCCGGCGAAAAGGGCTCGTTGCCTGGCTGGATGGAGTCGATCGAATCGTTCACACCGATCAAAGCGCTCGCTATTGCTCTGGTGATCGGCGTCACCAACATCAAGAACATCACGCTCGCCATCGCCGCGAGTACCGCCCTTTCGACTGCGGGTCTGAGCACGTCCCAAGAGGTCTGGGGAATGGTGATCTTCGTGCTGATCGGAACGTCCTCGGTTGTGGTGCCGGTGATCGTGGTGGCGGTCGCAGGTGATCGCGCAAACCACGTGCTGAACGAAATGCGCGAATGGCTCCAGCACAACAACCACACCGTCATGAGCCTCCTGTTCCTGCTGCTCGGCGTATCGATGTTGTCCAAGGGGCTCGGCGGCTGACCTAGCTCAACCTGGCCTACGCTTTTGCACCCCCGATGCTGGAGCGAAAGGCACAACAGCTGTGTACAAATGGTCCGATGAGCACTTGATGATCCGCCAAGCGGTCCGCGATTTCGTCGACAAGGAGATCGTCCCCAAGAAAGAAGAGTTGGAACACGGCGATACTCCTCCTTACGACGTTCTCCGCCTGTTGTTCTCGACCTTTGGCATGGACACGATGGCCAGGGCAGGTTTTGAGGCTCGGATCGCGCATGAAGAGCGAGTCGCCGCAGGCGAAGTGTCCGCTGACGAGAAGCCAGCCAGCCGCGGAACCGACGTCGCTTTCACCTTGCTGCCGATCATCGAACTGTGCCGGCACTGTCCCGGCATGGTCACCGCGATGGGAGTCTCGATGGGGCTGACGTCGTCGGCGATCATGGCCAAAGGGACCATTGCGCAGAAGAAGCGTTGGGTCCCCGAACTGCTCACCATGGAGAAGATCGGCGCATGGGCCATTACCGAACCCGGTTCGGGGTCTGACGCCTTTGGTTCGATGCGGTCGACCGCCCGCCGAGATGGCGACGAATACGTACTCAACGGGTCAAAGACCTTCATCACGAACGGCCCGTACGCAGACACGATCGTGTTCATTTGCAAGCTCGATGAAGGCAACGACTTGAAGGATCGCAAGATCGTTTCGTTCGTCCTTGACTCGGGGATGCCGGGGCTGACTCAAACCAAACCGATGCGCAAAATGGGGATGCACTCGTCCCCTACCGGTGAACTATTTGTGGACGACGTTCGCGTCGGGCGCGACCGACTAATTGGCGAAACCGAAGAGGTCACCGGTGGCGGCCGAGACGGAGCCAAGGCGACGTTCCAACAAGAGCGCTCGGGTGTGGCCGCGATGGCCCTCGGGATTATCGAACGCTGTTTGGAGCTGTGCACCCAGTACGCCAAGGACCGCGAACAGTTCGGGCAGCGGATCGGCGACTTTCAGCTGATTCAGCAAAAGCTGGCCTACATGGAAGTGGCCCGGATGAACGTTCAGAACCTTGTGTTCAGGACGATCGAGATGGCTGCGGCAGGCGAGTCGATGACCTTCGCCGAAGCGTCGGCGATGAAGCTGTACTCCGCTCAGACCGCTGTGGCCGTGGCTCTCGAAGCGGTTCAGCTGCACGGCGGCAACGGCTACATGGCCGAGTTCGAAGTTGAACAGCTTGCCCGAGATGCCAAAGTGCTCCAGATCTACGGCGGTACCGACGAACTCCAAACGATCGCCATCGCCCG
>JAGNEX010000069.1:4971-8868 GCA_018003035.1 Acidimicrobiia bacterium | reverse complement strand
CGAAGCCGAAGGGAGCGGTCGCTTGCGCCGATCAGCGCGGTCGATCCCACCCGGGTCTACCTGCACGAGATTGGGCGACGGAACCTTCTGACTGCCGACGACGAGAAGCGTTTGGCGAAAGCGCTCGAAGTTGGAGTGCAGGCTCAACAGCGTTTGCAGGCAGCTCAGCTTGGCGAGGAACCGCTCTCTGCCATCGAAAAGAGGGTGCTGCGCGGGCTGGTCCGTCAGGGCGAGGACGCCCGAACTGAGCTCATCGAGTCGAACCTGAGGCTGGTGGTGTCGATAGCGAAGCGGTACGTGGGTTCGAGCGGGCTGGCGTTGCTGGATCTGGTCCAAGAAGGCAACTTTGGGTTGATGCGCGCCGTGCAGAAGTTCGATTACCGGCGCGGCTTTAAGTTTTCGACCTACGCGACGTGGTGGATTCGCCAATCGATCACACGCGCGATCGCCGATCAGGCCAGGACGATCCGCATCCCGGTACACATGGTGGAGACCATCAATAAGGTGGTGCGCACTGAACGCGAGATGACCCAGGACTTGGGTCGTGAGCCGACCGCGGAGGAGTTAGCTGAAGAACTCGGCATGTCGGTGGAGCGTCTGATGGAGATTCGCCAACTGGGTCAGGATCCCATTTCGCTGGAGCGGACCGTCAGAGCGGATGACGAAACCGAGTTTGGCGACTTCTTGGCTGATCGCAATGCCGAGAGCCCATCAGAAATCGCTTCTCGCCACCTGTTAACCGGAGCGGTCAACGACGCGCTCGACGGGTTGGATGAACGCGAGCGAGAGATCGTGCGCATGCGGTTTGGTCTTGAGGACGGCGAAATTCACACGCTGGAAGATGTCGGTGAACGTTTTGGCGTGACCCGTGAGCGAATCCGTCAGATCGAGGCGCGGACCCTGGCGAAGTTGCGACAACCGGGAGCGTCGAGTCAGCTCCGGGCCTACCTCGACGGTTACTAAGCGGACTTTTTGCGTCCCTTCGACGTCGGGTTTTGCCTGTATTGAGTTCGTTGTCGGCGGGGCGTGACGCGAGTCCCAGTAGCCGTCTTTCGAGCGCTGTGCTTTGGGTTGATATCATGACCCGGTTCCAATCCGGGGTAGCTCAGTTGGCAGAGCAGTCGGCTGTTAACCGATCGGTCGTGAGTTCGAGTCTCACCCCCGGAGCAGAATGCAGCGGGCCCGAACGCCGACGTGGCGTCGGGCTTGTTGTGTTTTTGGTGGCGGGCCGGTAGCTCAGTCGGTTAGAGCAGCGGACTCATAATCCGCCGGTCGTGGGTTCGAGCCCCACCCGGCCCACCCTAAAACCGCAGGTCGCAGCTGTGTCGGCCGCGATGTGGGCGTGTGGCGTTTGGGTATTGCGCTTTCGTTTTCATTCGGGAATCATGCGTGGATGAAACGAATCGTGGCCCTCGGGACCGCCGCCGTCCTTCTGGTTGCTGGTTGCAGCGACAGCTCGAAGGATGACGCTGCTTTCAAAGAGGTGAAATCGGTGCTGGAGTCCTCCGCGAATGGGGATTACGCCGCAGTTTGGGAGCAGCTCTTCCCGCCGATCCAACAAAAGGTCGATGCCGCCTTGTTTGCGCAGTGCATGGCCGATGCGGCCCCGCCCCCTTCCGAAGAAGGGATCGACGTCGGTCTCGTTGCGACGGACGCGAAGACGGCGACGGTGGTGGGGGAGAAGGTCGACGTCGTCGCGGTAACCGTCAGCGTGAAGAGCACCCCTGACGGCGAAACCGAGAACGCGACCGGGACCTATGACGTAGTCAAGGATGGTGACAACTACTTCTGGACCCTCAAACAGGACGCAATTACCAGCTACGAAGCCGGCAATTGCCCTGAGAGCTGAGTGTGCTTCCAGGGCGGACGGTCACTGCACGGGTGAGGGCCCGTCTTGCAATGTCGCCGGACCGGCATGTCTTCGGGTTTGCGTCATGTGACGAATTCCTGCTGCGGTCTGGGTCGGCTCGAGGAGAGCACTCGCAGCGCAGGTTCCGCGAAACAAGTGGGTCCCGGGCGGCGACCCGGGACCCACTTCACGGCTCTTGTTCGACTAGGTCGCGGGTGCGACGTCTGGTGAAGCTATCCGGTGGTGAAGCCGGTGATGACGAGGATGTCGTCGGTGCCGTAGTCGTCGACGGCGTCCATGCCTTCGTCGTCTGAGTGCTGGATCGACACGTAGGCCGCGTCGCCTGCGGCATTGAACGCAAAGCCGGTCGGCTCGGCGGACTCGTCCTTCACCGACGCCACCCGGATGCAGCCATCAGACTTGATGTTTCGGTCGTCCCCGTCGGGTAGGCAGGCCCAAATGTCACCAAACTCGTGATCTTCGATGACGTAGAGGATCCCGGTCGCCGGTTGGAACGCGAGGTTGTCGACCGAGTTGAACTCGGGGTCGCCTTCGATGAACCGGTTGACAGTCAGGGTCGAGCCAGCCGACATCGGCTCTGCGTCCACGCCGCAGATCACCTCGCCGAAGTTGGAGGCATCCTCGCGGCCCGTATTCGTCCAACAGAAACGGACCCCAGGCCCGGAGTACGTCGGATCGGCGTGCAGATCCTCGGGGCGGTAGTAGCCCGTCGCACCCGCGGCATCAGCGTCTGTCCGAGCGGTCGTGGCACCGACCTCGAGCCACACGCCGTTGCCGATCTCGCAGCCCTGACCGAACTTGGGTGCATCTTCGTTATCGAGTTCGTAGCAGTCGGCTTGGAATGCGTAGTTCTTGCCTGCTGTGAGCGGCGAAGCGTCGAGCGAGTCGATCGGACCAGCGGCAGCCCGATCGGGGATGAACTTGAACATCGAACCACCGTCCGAATCTGGCTCCATTTCACCTGGGCGCAGCTCGTCACCTGCGTAGATGACACCTTCATCGGTGATGGTCAGCCCTTCCCACGACATCGCCGGCAGGGCGGACCGCTTCACCATGTTGTCTGCCGCACCTTCGATCGTGCCTGCGCCGCGATCGGTCACGGTGACGTCGTTGAGGGCCATGGGGTCGAGGATGTCGTACGCCCCGCCGTCATCGGTTTCTTCGGTCGCCAGAATGGTGTTCCAAGGAGTCAGCCGGATGCCGTCACAGCTCTGCATGCCGCGAACTCGGGTGACAACCTCACCCGATGCGATGTCGATGGTTTGGATCGATGGGTTGTATCGGCCAGACCCGTCTTCGGGGATCTCCGCGCGGTCGCCTTCGATGCAGAACACCAGGTGGGTTGGTGCATCCTCGTTTGGCCAGTAGGCGAACATGTCGGCGTCGCTGCCGGCCTCACGCGTGAGGAACTCGGCACTGAGGCCTTCTGCCAAGTCGATCACGTCCGAAGCTTTCGCTGCCTCCGCGCGCGCGACCGATGTCGAGGCGGAAGCGGAGAGGGGAGCGGCGACGCCGAACAACTCTGAGCTCTCCGCCGACAGCAGATCATCGAGCGAGGATGTCTTTAACGAGAACTCTCCGCTCCCGCCAGAACCAGCTTCGCCTGTGCCAGCTTCCCCGCCGGCCTTTGTGTCACTTGACGAATCGGTGCCTTCTTGTGCGGCACCAGCACTTTCTTGTTCGGCCGCCGTGTCGTCGGTCACGTCTGCTGTCGAATCATCGTTCGAAGCGCACGCACCGAGCATCACCGCGAACAGCGCCACCCACACGATCCGTTTCATACCTGCCTCCATGTAGTCGTTTCGTACGAGCGGCAGTGAAGTCCCCGGAGGAAAACAGGTTCACAAACTGGAATGGTCGCGAACGCGAACTATCGGCAAACAGGCAAACGGGCACCGCGCTCGCAGACACGCGGATGGCTCGGCGTTTGTTCAGGCCGGTGAGAGAGCCATCGGAAGGTGAGCGAAGCCACGCACGTTCACCGAGTGAACGCGGGTCGGCTTGCCGGAAAGCTCGAAGTGGCCAAC
>JAGNEX010000069.1:0-4871 GCA_018003035.1 Acidimicrobiia bacterium | reverse complement strand
GGGGCCAAATCGACGACTCGCCGAGGTGTGAAACCCCGGGAAACAAGCGCCCTCATTGCCGTGTGTTCTGGTGGATCCATCGCCAAGAAAAACATGGTCTTATGGGCGTGTGGGCCGGTCGCTAACGGGTCGAGCGTCACCCCGTGGCTGCTCGAGTACCGCTGGGGGTCTCGGAACGCGTCGCGCACGTCGTCGTACCTGGACAACGCCCAAAACCCTGCTTCGGGGTTTTGATAGACGGGAGCTTCGTCTCGGAGCTGGCGGTAGGTTGGGAAGGGGTCGTGATGAATGTCGTAGTCATACGGGGTGTACGTCACGGTCATGGCCTTGGGTCCTTGTCGGTTTCTGAGCGGTTGCCTTGAAGGCACAGGCGTACCGTCGTGGTGATCTGATGAGAGATGTCCGCCGGGGACCGGTCGCCCAAACCGCCTTGGAGCATCGCTCCGCTGAGCGCTAATGCGAGCGCGTTCCGAAGTGCGGCACCGCGCACGTCGGCCGCGTACATGGCTTGGGCTATCCGTCGCTCGGTGACGGCGCCCATTTCGTGACGGAGATGGGCAGCTACGGGATCTGGCGACAGGATGGCGTGCCGACACATGGCGGAAAGCTGCGGGTGATCGGCCATCAAAAGTGCTGCGTCGCTCATGGCTTGGGCGATGGTTTGCACTGGATTGCCCAGATCGACCGGGGGCGACAACTCTGAAAGCCGGACCATGTAGAGGTGGGAGTACAAGGCGTCGAGTGTCGAGAAGTAGGTGTACGCCGTTGCTGGCGCAACCCCGGCGCGGTGCGCGATCAGGCGCATTGTGATGCCTTCCTGGCTTGGAGTGCTTTGCTCAGCCAAGTCGCGACCTGCCTCGAGCAGGCGTTCGACCGTTCCCTGCTGTCGGGGACTCAGACTCTTGGCAAGCGTGTCGCTCCGCATGTGATCTCTCGGAGTTAGTGGATCTGCAGCGCGCCATCGAGGGGCGCGCCCGTACGGAAGCGATTGTAAACAGCGTTCTGGACAGGTGTCCAGAACGGCACGTGTGCCCTGGTCGGGCTCTGTGTACTCGGGGTGCCGTCGCCGACATCGCCAGGGTGTGTTGCCCCGATCGGGCATGGTCTGGCGGACCGTGCCTGCCCCTCATGGTGTGTGCCCCACGGCGACGCGCTCAATCCGAATGGCACGTGCGCCAGCGACGACGCGAGGCTCTGAAACAGCGCGGGCGAGTGAACGTCAAACGATCATCGTGGGCAACAGGGCAAGACGGCAACGTTGGCCGGCCGGAGGGCTCAGGGAGGAAATGCAATGTCAGACGAACGAGACATCTTCGTCCGCTCCGGTTTTGTCATTCCTCATGCCGAACTGGGATTTATGTTCGACACCTCCGGTGGACCCGGCGGTCAGCATGCGAACAGAACCCAAAGTGTCGTGACCCTCCGCTGGGTTCCCGGTGACAGCAAAGCCGGGCTGCCAGCGCAACGAGAGCGCATTGCCCGGAAGCTCGGCAATGTTGTTGAACTGGTCGAGGGCAGCTCGCGCTCCCAGTTCCGCAATCGTCAGACGGTCAAAGCCAGGTTGGCCGATGTCGTTTCCGCTGCGCTGGAGGTGCCGCGGCCGCGCCGTCCTACGCGGCCGACGAAGGCCAGCGAACGGCGTCGGCTAGACGAAAAGAAGCGCCGCTCAAGCATCAAACGACAGCGCGACCAGCGAACTTATGAATAGGGGTGCCTGGCTGGCCGGAGCCCTAGACCGCTGGCACCTGCGTAAACCGCTGGGCCAATTCCAGTGAGGCCCGAGGCCCACCTGCCCGGTCAAGAATCCGACCCGCGCCATCGACGCGAAGCAAAGTCGGTGCGGTTCGTACTTCAAACAGTCGGCCCAGTTCGGGTTCTACGGTCACGTCGATGACGTGAACAGCCCGATGTCCGGTGCTCCTCAGCTGGGCGGCAATCGTGCCGCAATTGACGCACATGGGGGTTGAAAAGATCACCCAGGACCCGCCGGCGCTCCGAAGGTGGTCAGGAACCGGGGGAGAATCCGCTGTAGAGGCCGAACTCCTCCTTCGGTACGCGAGATTGACGGCCACGACGATCACGGCCAGAGCGGCGAGAATGGCGATTCGGAGGATCATGAGGTTTTGTTAGCCGTTCTCGGTCGACCTGGCAGCAGCAGGTACAACTCGCAGCCAACGCAGATCCCCGTCGTGGCTGCCAACGTTGCCAGCGTCGCAACGAGCAGGGTGAGCCCCCATCCAACCGCCGTCATATGCGCCAAGAACGCGACAGTTGCAAGCGCCAAGAACGCGGCGCCGAGCCGTGCAGCGAACCTTGGCGGCCGAGGGTCTTCGAGATGTGACGGCGGGCCGAGGCGTGGCGACATCAACGTGCGATATATAAACAGGGTTGGATTTAAGGTCGGCCGGATCCACGCGCCAAGTCCCAGGAAGACGCCCATAACGGGGGCGACCGGCCAGACGCCTGCGGCGAAACCGAACACAAGGACAACCGCGAGAACGGTCTGATTGAAGCGCGGCCCTCGTGGGTCGATCGCCACCGGTCGAGGCTCGGCCTGGCCCTGTATCGACTTCGACATAATTCAAACTCCCTGCGGCCCAATGTGACCCGTTGAAGTCAACCAGAGCCGCGTTCTATTCCCCAAATGCCGGCCCGGGTCATCCACACAAGGAGCGGGCGGTAAAAGACGCCGAGTCGATCAGGCGCTGGCGGATAGGTGACGAAACGCACTGTGCGCGGTCAAGAGGGCACGTATGGTTTTGATAATAACGATTGCAACGTAGATCAGTGGTTGTAAAACACGCAGAGTGACTGTTGTTCGCCGCGCCGCGCCGGAGGCAATCGCGTCCCTCTCGGCACGCTCGGTGATCGCCGATGGGCGCTCTGCGGGGGACTGTTGGTTGGGTGTTTCCGCCCGCTTCGCAGGTGGTAGATGGGCGGGCCTGGATGCTGACCGCCATCTGGTGTTGAAGCTCGGGCTACCTCAGCGGTAAAAACAAACTTAAGGAATCCAGCTCACGAACGCTGTAAGGGGGGCTCAGTGAACATCCGGAGTTGTCGGTTTGATCTCGAGTTGTCGTCCGGGGATCGCACTTGGGTGCCTGAAGAGAGCATGATTTAGGGACCTCAGGAGCCCCAGCTCTGAGGTCCTCTAACAGGAGGAGTGCGGTTTCCGCACCGACGACGACCCCGGCCATCCCACCTGGCCGGGGTCGTGTCGCGAAAAATGCCAACGCACTCCGTGGCCAGCTGGATATATCGCGAATAAGCTGTGGTGTAGCGGCGGCAAACTCCCAAGGAGCGATTCATATGCAAGCAACAGGCCAGCACGTCTCGCCGTCCGCTCACAGCACTCATACCGCGCATGGAGCTCCGCGTCCCCGCCTTGACGATCTGGCGGGCGTCCGCATCCTTGTCGTTGATGATGAAGCCGTGATCAGGGACGAGATGGCTCAATGGCTCTCGGCTGAGAACGCAATAGCTCTGAGCGCGGCCGACGGTGCCGCGGCGCTCGATACCTTGGCAAACGATCGAGTCGATCTCGTCGTTCTCGACCTCGGCCTGCCGGGGCTTGGTGGGCTACAAGTCCTCCACCGAGTTCGGGCCACCAGCGAGATCCCCGTCATCATCGTGAGCGGCCGTGCCGACGAAGTCGATCGCATCGTCGGCCTCGACCTGGGTGCGGACGATTACCTGGGCAAACCTGTGTCATCGGGTGAACTCGTTGCACGAATCCGTTCAGTACTGCGGCGGAGCGGCAACTTTGACGCCCCCCGCCTCCTCGAGTTTGACGGCCTGTCTATCGACCTGGGCTCGAGAGAGGTCCGGGTCAACGGCGAAGCCGTCCACTTAACTGCCCGAGAATTTGACCTCCTAGCGTTCCTCGCACGTTCACCACGACGAGTCTTTTCCCGAGAAGATCTGCTCGAGCAGGTCTGGGGATCGTCGGCGAGCTGGCAGGACGTCAGTACGGTCAGCGAACACGTACACCGGCTCCGTCGCAAGATTGAAAACGACCCCGGATCACCTACCTGGATCATCACCCTGCGGGGGGTGGGCTACCGCTTCGAACCCCGCTAACCGAGCGAGCGATTACGTCGACACCAACGTTGGTCGTGGCGGTCCCAAAACGACCACAACCTGCGCGTACTTACTGTTGGGCCCAAGCGGGTCCAAGGACAACCGAGGAAAGCCATGTACAGCACCCAGCCCGTGCACGCACACCCCGCTGTTGGGCCGCTCAAATGGACGGCCCAACGTAAACCTCGCGCCGGCGCTGTCGCCGCCGCGCTACTCGACCCTGATGGTCAGGTCCTTTGGACCTGCGGAGCCGGCTCGATGTTTGAGGGAGCGAGCCATGCGTCCCACGACCTACGTTCAAGGCGCGATCTACACCGCATTCTGGACGGATTTCCTGACGATTCGACCACCATGCACTGCCGCTACGTACTCGACACGATCGACGATGGTCGGGTCTGGGTCGATCAATACGAAACCCCGATCGAAGACGATAACGGTCAACTCTTAGGTTTCTATTCGACCATTACCGACGTCACAGCCGAAGTCGCTGCCGACCGACGCCATTCGGTGACCGATGACCGGCACCGTATGGTGCTCCGGCTCGTAGAAGAGGCGGTGCTCGAACTCGATCACCGTCTCCGCATCCGAGACTGTAACGATGCGGCGGTCCGCCTTTTGGAGTGCGACCGCGACGAACTGTGCACGCTTACCCTTGCCCACCTTCTGCCACTCCGATCCCTCGAACAGAACGGAGTTGACTTCACCAAACCCGATGCGGCTCAGCGTGTCCAGACGGTGACGGCCACCGGCAGCGGAGCTCGAGTGCCCGTCGAAGTGTCGATGGCCCGCTC
>JAGNEX010000026.1:7752-33810 GCA_018003035.1 Acidimicrobiia bacterium | reverse complement strand
GGCGAGGAATCAGCTCCCCTGCTGGGGTCGGTGAACTGAAGGAGCAGCCAGGCCAGAACGATGGCGAAGCCGATGAGCAAAGCCCCTCGCACTAGCGACACTGCCGTGTTCTGGGTGTTGGACATCGATGTTGCTCCGATTCGACACTTCGGACGGTCGACACCGTCGAACAGGAAACTCCCGCCAGAAACACTGGGCGGGCCGTTCGAACGGGCAGGTCCGGTCGTTCTCACCAGGACACTCGGGCCCGGGGACCCAGGTGCCACTGGCCTTCACAGAGCCGGAGGTCGGATTCGAACCGACGACCTGACGATTACAAGTCGTCTGCGCTACCAGACTGCGCCACTCCGGCAATCGCCGTACATGCTAACCGGCGCGCGCTCGCGAGCGGTTCACCCTTATCGGCTTAGCGCGGATCGTTGGCGTGCCACCTCGACGCAGACGATCGCAGTAGCTACCGAGACATTGAGACTCTCTATCCCGTTGGTCATCGGGATCGAAACCAGAGCGTCGCAACGCCGCTTCGTCAGCGGGCTCAGTCCGTCGCCTTCGCTGCCTGAAACGATAACGATCGGTTCGCGCTCAAAGCGTGCCTGGTCGTAGGGCACGTCACCGTCTCCGTCGAGGCCGTAGCTCCAAAGCCCGCGCCGCTTGGCATCTTCCAGAAAGGTCGGTATGCCGGCGACAAGGGCCACCGGCAACCTTTCTGCCGCTCCGGCGGCCGATTTCATCGCCGAGGCGCTGAGCCGTGCGGTCCGCTTCTTGGGTAGGACTAGCCCGGTGGCGCCGGCCGCGCACGCGCTGCGCATAACCGCACCCAAATTGCCCGGATCGGTCACACCGTCAAGCGCGACGAGGAACGCATACGGGTTCTCGCACAACTCGTCGATGTCGGCCGGTTGGATGGGTTTTGCCCGTGCTTGGACACCTTGGGGCGTCTGGGACTGCGCCAGGGCAGCGAATGCATTCTTGGCGACCATTCGGACGTGAACGCCTCGTTCGAGCGCTTTGGCGATCAGCATCTCGACGTCAGGATCCTCTGCCCGCAGAGCCTCGACGGCGAGTTCTCTGACCGGGCGATCGCCCGACAACAGCGCGTCGACCGCCTGGATACCCTCGACAACGTCGCCGCCTAGGCCCTGCACCTGGGGACTTCGAGGCGCGGGACGACCAACAGCTTCGACCGGCCGCTGACCACCGCCTGAAGACCGCCGCGCATCGGTCGATCGAGCGCGTGAAGGCCGGGCCTCTCCAGCCGAACCGGTTCGACCGGAAACTCTCGACGCTCCCACTTTCGACCCGCTTTGAGCACTCTTGAAGGCAGCTGCCTTTGATGGAGCAGCAGCTGACCCGCGCTTCGCCCCGGAGGCGGGCTGCCCCTTGGCCGAGCGGCCAGCTCCCGAGCGACTCGACGCTCCCCGCACATCTGCAGACCGCCCCAGTGAGGTCTTTGCCGTCACGCCCGAACGGCGCGCCGAGCCGCTGGCTTTCCCGGCCTTGGACCCGCCGCCCTTCGGAGCACCACTCTTAGAGCCGCCCTTGGAACCACCGCGGGGTTTAACCATTTCCGTCCCGGAACCAAGTCGACCCGTCTGCGGTGTCTTCCACGGTCACGCCCATCTCGGCGAGCTCTTGGCGAAGGATGTCCGCCTCGTCGAAATCGTGTGCAGCTCGCGCCCTGTTGCGTTCTGCCACGAGTGCCTCGATGAGGGCGTCATCAATCCCGCGTTTTTCTCGACCACTCAATTCGATACCCAGCGCTTTCATAAGTCCGATGACGGTTCCCGCCAGTGCGAGTGCGTCCTGTGTTCGGTCGCTGTCGACCAGTTGATTAACCCGGCTAACCGCTTCGAAGACCGCCGCCAGTGCGGCAGGTGTGTCGAAGTCGTTGTCGATGGCGTCCCGAACCTGCTGGACCAACTCCCCCGGCGCTCCGTCTAGCTGCTCACCAGACCCCACCTCGACCGCCGGAATATCCCCGTGAGAACCGACTCTCCTGACCATGTTGATCAGGCGGGCCAGGGTGCGATCCGCAGCTTGAAGCTCGTCGGGCCCCATCTCCATCTGCGACCGATAGTGGCTTTGCAACACGAGTAGCCGCACCGCCCGCGGGTCGTGATGGTCGAGCAGTTCGTCGAGCGACGAAAAGTTCCCCGTCGACTTGGACATCTTCTCGCCGGCGACCTCGACCATGCCCGAGTGCATCCAGTAGCGGGCGAACGGGTCGCCGGCCGCTTCGGCCTGGGCTCGTTCGTTCTCGTGATGGGGAAACAGCAGGTCACTTCCCCCGCCGTGGATGTCGAATCCAGGCCCCAACAGGTCGATACTCATCGCCGTGCATTCGATGTGCCACCCCGGCCGGCCCTCGCCCCAGGGTGATTCCCAGGTCGGTTCGCCCGGTTTTGCTGCCTTCCACAATGCGAAATCGAGCGGGTCGACTTTGCCATCATCAGCGTCGATTCGAGTCTCCGCATGCTCGCGCATCGCCTCGGGGGAACGACCCGAAAGCTGGCCGTAGCCGGGGTACTTCGCCACCGAAAAGTAGACACCTCGCCCGGGAGCGACGTACGCGACGCCGTCATCGACGAGTCGTGCGATGTAGGCGACCATCTGGTTGATGTACTTGGTCGCGTACGGCGTGCTGGTCGGGCGCTCAATCCCGAGGCGGTCCATCGTGTGCCAGTACGCGGCAGTGAAATGTTTGGCGAGCTTGGCTTCCTTTTGGTGCTGCTCAGCGGCCCTGGCGATGATCTTGTCGTCAATGTCGGTGATGTTTGAGACGAAATCGACGGTGTAGCCACGCCAGACAAGGCAGCGTCGGATCGTGTCAAAAACGAGCGCTGTCCGGCCATGACCCAGGTGTGCGACGTCATACACCGTCGGACCGCACACGTACATGGTCACCGTTGGAGGATTTGCGGGTTCGAACGGAACGACCGCTCGTTGCATCGAGTCGTAAAGATGGACCATCGGCGCAGGCTACTTCGTTTGCCCGCCGCCGATCAGCCCTCGGGTTACGGCGAGAAGGCTTGGGTGAACCCGACGCTTTGTGCCACTCGGAACGCCACGCGGCGCGGCGTGACAGCGCGATGGCTCCCACGAGGAGACGGGTTTAGCGCACCCTCATCAGAGCCACGTTCGCCCAACAAGCAATCCCTTGCCCCTGACCGATCGCGCCCAAACCTTCGCCTCGCTTCGGTTTGATGTTCACCAGGTCAGCAGGTGGCGTTTCGGGTCGATCGCTGAGCGGTGAGAGCACTGCGGCCAGACGCGCCTTCATCGCTTCGAGATGAGCAGCGAGCTTGGGTCGTTCGGCGTTGATGACGACGTCCAGGTTGCAAAGCGTCCACCCATCAGTCGCCACCTGATCGACGACGACGGAGAGAAGGCCGATCGAGTCGGCCCCCGCGTACCTGGAGTCGGTTGCGGGGAACATCATGCCGATGTCTCCCCCGCCGGTTGCGCCTAACAATGCGTCAGCGACCGCGTGCGCAACGGCGTCACCGTCTGAGTGACCGGCCAAACCGTCGTCATGGACGTGAACCCCCGCCAAGATCAGCGGGCCCGAGCCGCCGAAAGGGTGGATGTCGTAACCGAGCCCGACGCGGAAGTCCGTCCTCGGTGCGTTCGAAACACAGTCGCCGACAGAAAGGGCTCGTTGGGTAAGACGGCCTCCAGAGTCGCTGCTCGTCATGTACGCAGCGACGGCGGCGAGGTCCTCGGGATCGGTGATCTTGATGTTGGCGGCTTCGCCTGCGACGACCACAACTTCGAGGCCGAGGCGTTCAAGCAGTGCTGCGTCGTCGGTGGCGTCAAGGTTCGCCTGATGGGCTTGACGTAAGGCTCCGGCAGCGAAGGCTTGCGGCGTTTGCACCCTCACTACAGAGTCTCGGTCGATGGTCCCGGCAACCACGCGGCGCTCCGGTGGCCCCGACACCGACTTTAAGGTGTCGGTCGACGCAAGGGCTGGAATAGCGCCGGCCGCACCGTTGCGCACGGCCTCGATGACGGCGGCCCACAATTCGGCTGACGCGAGGGGCCGGGCGGCATCGTGGACGACGATGACCTCGGCACTCGGCGCCACGGCAGCAAGGCCAGCGCGCACCGAATCTGCTCGAGTTGCTCCGCCAGCAACGCATCGAGCGCCGGGGATCGACACATCGGGAAGGTCTTCAGCGGGAAGCACGACGACGAGATCGTCGACGGCCTCTGCGGCGGTTAAACAGGTCCGCTCAAGGACTGTTAGACCACCCAAATCGGCGAACTGCTTCTTGGCCCCGAAGCGGGTTCCACTGCCACCGCCAACGACGACCCCTGCGACGAGGGAGCGGGACATCGCCGCTTCAGCGGCGCCGGTATCCATCGCAAACCAGGGGGCGACAGCTAGGCCAGCGCCTCGTCCAACTTCGCCGTAGCGGCTTCTTCGTCGCAGTCGAGCGCAAAGGTCAGCTCGGAGATCAGGATCTGGCGCGCCCGGGCCAACATTCGCTTCTCACCGGCCGAAAGGCCCTTGTCGTTTTCGCGAAGGGAGAGGTTTCGGACGACCTCGGCGACTTGATAAATGTCGCCACTCTTCAACTTTTCGACGTGGTTCTTGAAGCGGCGCGACCAGTTAGTCGGCATACGTGCTTCCTTCTTGCGGAGCACTGCAAAGACCTCTTCGACTTCCTCGTCGTTGATGACTTCTCGCAGCCCGATCTCTTCGGTGTTGTCCGCGGGAACCTTGAGCGTCAGGTCGCCATACGCCAGGCGAAGGACCAGGTAGTCACGGGTTTCCCCGAAGGCCTCCAGTTCGACACGATTCTCGACGGTGGCCGCACCGTGGTGCGGATACACAACTTTGTCACCGACATCAAAGGACATACACGCTCCAGAACAACTGAGTCAGAGGCTCTCAGGATAGGGGGTGACGCACAGACGCTGTGCATGCAACCCTGTCTTCTAGACGGTTATTCCACCGGATCTCTAAGCCAGCGGAGACTTTCTTGCCAGCACATCACCGCATCTTCGGGCCGATGGGCCGGTCGGTCGGGATCGTGAACGAAGCCGTGATCGGCCCCTTCGATCACAACAGCGCGGTGCGGCCCACGCCAGGTCGCAGCAAAGGTTTCGACGTCAGCGAGGGGGACCCAGGGATCGAGCGAACCGAACCACGCCAGGGTCGGGGTCCGTGCTGGTTCGCTGTCGAGCGGTCCGTAGTGGCCAGGACCATCCCAAGTAGCTGGCGTTCTGAGCATGCCGTAGAACGCCACAACAGCACTGGCAATCCCGGCCTGCGCAGTCTTGAACGCGTAGTACCCGCCTGCGCAAAAGCCGATCACACCGGGTTTGCCGCCGGTGCATTCGGGCATCGCTGCAAGGTATGCCGCGCAGGCTTTCATGTCGGCGAGCTGCAGGGAGTCCACAAGGTCTGGCATCGCAGCAAAACGCGCTTCGATCTCCATCCCCTCGCGTACCTTTCGAGGGATCCGGGAGAACGGCTCTGGCGCCAGAACGCACCAGCCGTGGCTCGCCAAGCGTTGTGCGATGTCATCGAAAAGTGGCCGTATCCCAAAGATGTCTGGGAGCAAGATCAGCGGATGAAACGTCTCGCCGTCGTACTTCGGTTCTGGCCACGCGAGGATCGCGTCTACGGGCGCTTCGCCGGAACGCTCGACGCTGATATGAGCGACAGTCGCGTCCCAACGACCTTGTTCAAGGAGAGCCACCGAAGCCCCTTTACGCGAATCGGTCCATCATGGACACCTCTGCCAGGCGAGACAGGCCGTCCTTGATGTTTTGAGCGTCGACCTGGCTGACCGACGGGACCGCCATGAGCTCGTCCATCGATGCCCGGATGATCTCGTGCAGGGTGCCGAAATGATCGACCACCTCGTCGATGAGGTCGTCGGACAGCCGCGGCAATCGGCCAAGCATTCGGTAGCCCCGGGCCGAAACGCCGTCGTCGAGGTCGACGTTGTCATCAAAGGTCAACGTCTCGGCCACGGCGCGAACGTTGAGGACCTCGTCGTTGGTCAGCAGTTCGACAGCGCGGTTGGCCTCTGCGATGCGGTCGAGCGGAAGGTAATCGCGCAGCACGCCGAAACGGTCAGCAACTACCCCTGCCATCATCTCTTCGAGCTGGAGGAGAATCAGCCGCCCGTCAGCACCGAGTTCGATGACATACCCGTCGATCTCGACGGCGATCCGCCGGACCATCTCGGAGCGCATGATTGCGAGCGCAACATCGCGAACCGAGGTGAGGTCTTCGATCTCGTGGGCGGAAAGCTGCGACATGACGGTGTCAAAGCGCGACTTGTAACGCTGCAGGGTCTGAAGCGCCGGGTTGGCCCGGTCGAGAATCCTCGAAATCGCCATCAGCGTGTGGCGGACTTCGCCGCGATAGATCGTGACGACGGCCATATCTTCAGAGACCGAGATAACCGGGACGTCGATCTGTCGAGCGACCCGTTCAGCGGTGCGGTGCCGGGTGCCCGTTTCGGTCGTGCGAATCGTCGGATCCGGCATGAGCTGGACGTTCGCCCGGGCTACCCGGGTGCAGTCCGCGTTGAGGATGATTGCCCCGTCCATCTTTGCAAGCTCGGACAACCGCTGCGGCGTGAACTCGGCATCGAGCAGAAAGCCACCTGAGCAAATGGAAAGCACACGCGGGTCATCACCGATGACAATCAGCGCGCCGCCCCGACCGAGCAGGATGCGATCGATTCCGTCGCGGACTTCCGTCCCTGGCGCCAACATGCGCAGCGTTTCTAACAGTGGTGCGGAATGGACCATGAGATGCTTTCGAGGTGCCTACCCAACCGAAGCCGCCAGCGGCCCGATAAGCCCCGCAGCGCGCAGGGCGTCTCTAAGTGTAGCGATTTGGTGCACTTTTGAGTCTTCGACCTCAACACCCGATTTTGGCCCCAGCAGTATCCCGTATCCGAGCCGTTGCGCTTCGGAGAGCGCTCGCGCCGAACCCGACGTGGGTCGGACGTCGCCGACTAGATCGAGTTCACCTGAAGCGGCAAGCCCCGGATGGACGCCTCGGCCTCGACGGGCGCTTGCCAGGGCGAGCGCCAGGGCGAGGTCAGCCTCGGGGGCAGACACTTTGATACCCCCCACGACCGAGGCGAAGACGTCACATGCAGCGAAATCGACTCCTCCGTGCTGTTCAAGAACAGCGAGGATCATGTTGAGGCGACCACCGTCGATTCCCTGAGCCATCCGGCGCGCCGCGGGTGACGGTGTTACCAAGGCCTGAACTTCTATCAGCACTGGGCGAGCGCCCATGTTGACCGCGCCGATCACCGATCCAGGCCTAGGGACGGCGCCGGGGGTGAGTTGGCCGCTGGACGGGTGTGCGAGTGGGTGGAGCCCCGTGGCGCCCATCGACAGAATTCCGACCTCGGCGGTTGAACCGAAACGATGCTTCTGAGCCCGAAGGACGCGTACGGGATGAGCGCGGTCGCCTTCGAAGGCCAAGACGGTGTCGACGACATGTTCCAGAACCCTGGGCCCTGCCAGGTTGCCGTCTTTGGTGACATGGCCAACCATCAAGACAGCCGGCCCGGAGTTCTTGGCGAGCGCAGTCAGTCGCTGGGCCGAACCCGCGACCTGAGACACCGAGCCGGGTGCCCCTGTGCACTCTGGATGAGCCATCGTCTGGATCGAGTCCACGACGACCACGTCGGGGGCAAACGATGAGATCTGATCGAGCACCTGCGCAAGTGAGGTCGATGCCAACACCGAGAGCCCGTCGGTCGCGACGCCCAGGCGATCAGCCCGAAGTTTGACCTGTTTAGGTGACTCTTCGCCGCAGATCAGCAGACATCGCCGCCCGGATGAAGCGAGCGAACCCATCATCTGCAGGGTCAACGTGCTCTTCCCAATGCCGGGCTCACCGCCGAGAACGGTGACCGAACCGGGAACGAGGCCACCACCCAAAACTCGATCAAGTTCACTCAGCCCCGTGGGCGTTGGTATGGCGTCAAGAAGCGACACCTCAGAGAGCGGAACGACTGTTTCGCTGCGAAGACCTGGCACGACCGCCACGAGCGGATCACCCACGCGGGTCTCCTCCATGGAACCCCACTTGCCGCATTCAACGCAGCGTCCCTGCCACTGAAGGGCTTGCGCGCCGCATGTGGTGCACTCGTAGAGGATCGCGGATTTTGCCATGGCGTCACCCTACAAGTGGCCTGTGACAGCCGACCGCCCACCAACTCTGCTGCACAAACCTACGTTGCGTTTGGTCTCAGCGGAAGAGGCGCCGCCGGCGCCGCCTAAAGCTGGGCGAGCGCCGAGAAGTCGACCTAGCTGACCTGCGGGAATAGCTTGAACTTCCCGCGAACATGGTTCGACCACGCCGGCTCTGCCGCGACAACGATCGTCCCCAGAGCAAGGAGACAACCAGAACCAGGAACGCTCCAATGCCAACCCACAGTGCCGCACTGCGGTCTGGGTCCGATACTTCTGACTTCGCCTTGAACGTCGCCGATTCTCCCGGCGAAATGACGATGCCTTGGAAGTTCTTCGGTTGTTCGGTTTCGACAGCAGAACGGGTGACGTTCTCGCTGCCGGGAAGATCGGCCGTAATGCCCAACAGGAATTCGTCATCCAGACTTGCCAGCCCGGTCTCGAGTAGATCAGCGTCCCCTGTCGACGCCTGAATCCGGTTGCGTAACGGCGTATCGAGTGCGCTGGTCAGGCCGTTCGTCAGATCTAGCTGAGCATTGACCGAATACGCAGTCTTCAGCGAGCCAGGGGCAACCGAAATGGTCAGGTCTCTAATAGGCCCGTCGGTCGCCACGTAGGGAGCGACTACAGAAGCGAAATCTTCCGGAGACGTAAACGGATGGCTGCTGGTGACATGCACTCCGTCAGGACGCTCCTCGACCTGGACCTGCCAACCGTCCTCTTCGAGGTCCGTCAGGGCGAGGTCGTCGGCCGATACGACCGCGGTATCTCCTTGGGATGCCGCGACATCGGCGGTGACGGTGACGGTCCCGCTCCCCTCAGCAAGAAGTTGGACGTCGACGAGCATGGACGCGCGACAACCCGTCAACGCAGATGCGCAAAGCAACAAGGCGGCCGCGAAAAGACTGCGCGGCCTGCGCGTAGAGAGCAGCTTGATGGCTCCGACTCCTAACTCACCGAGCCGGAGCCATCTTGCTTGGGACTAACCCTCAGATCCACTTCCGGCAAGCTCTACCTGAGGAGGTTCGATTCCTTCTTCGGAACGGAACACGATCTCGCCATCCTCAGCGTCGACCAGAACCGTAGCGCCTGGAGCAAACTCCTTCCAAAGGATGCGCTCCGACAGCGGGTCTTCAACATGTTGCTGAATGGCCCGACGCAACGGGCGTGCACCGAGTTCTGGGTCGTATCCCTTGTCCGCCAGAACGTCGCGTGCAGCGTCGGTGAACTCAAGGTTGAAACCCTGCGCAGCCATCTGACGCTGGTCACGAGCGACCATCAGGTCGACAATCTCGTGCACCTCGTCTCGACTCAGTTTGTCGAAGACGATGACTTCATCGACACGGTTCAGGAACTCGGGACGGAAGTGAGCTTTCAACTCTGAAAGCAGCTTGTCCTTGAGCTTCTCGTAACCAACAGCGTCGTCCGCAGGTCCGAAACCGACCGAAACCTTGTTGAGGTTTCGCGTTCCGAGATTGGACGTCATGATGATCACGGTGTTCTTGAAGTCGACCGAACGCCCTTGGGAATCGGTCAAACGACCCTCTTCCAAAATCTGAAGCAGGGTGTTGAACACGTCCGGGTGAGCCTTTTCGACCTCGTCGAACAGCACGACCGAGAACGGACGGCGGCGGACCAACTCGGTCAGCTGCCCGCCTTCGTCGTAACCGACGTAGCCGGGGGGCGACCCAACGAGCCGCGACACCGTGTGCTTCTCCATGTACTCACTCATGTCGAGCGAGATAAGAGCGTCCTCGTCGCCGAACAGGAACTCGGCCAGAGTCTTTGCCAATTCGGTCTTACCGACGCCGGAGGGGCCGAGGAAGATGAACGAGCCAGACGGCCGCTTGGGGTCTTTCAGACCAGCACGGGTCCTACGGATCGCCTTTGAAACCGCCTCGATTGCCTGGTTCTGGCCAATGACCCGCCGGTGGAGTTCATCCTCCATCCGGAGCAGCTTGGCTGTTTCTTCTTCGGTGACGCGCTGGACCGGAATGCCCGTCCACTGCGCCAGCACATCGGCGATCAACTCTTCGGTCACTTCGTTGAAGAGCTCGACGCCTTCGGCCTTCCATTGAGCCTCTTTGTGCTCCATCTCGGCAGCCAGTTGCTTTTCGGTGTCACGCAGGCGAGCGGCCTCTTCGAACTGCTGGTTCTCGATGGCCTCTTCCTTCTCGCGACGCACGTTGGCGAGTCGCTCTTCGAGGTCCCGGTAGTCCGGCGGCGTGGTCATGCGTCGGATCCGCAGCCGTGAACCCGCCTCGTCGACGAGGTCGATTGCCTTGTCGGGAAGGTGACGGTCCGCGATGTAGCGGTCGGCAAGGTTGGCGGCTGCGACCAGCGCCTGATCGGTAATCGTCACACGGTGGTGCGCTTCGTACCGCTCACGGAGACCCTTGAGGATCTCGATGGTGTGGCCGACTTCGGGAGCTTCGACCTTGATCGGCTGGAACCGCCGTTCGAGAGCCGCATCGCGTTCGAGATGCTTGCGGTACTCGTCGAGGGTCGTGGCGCCAACGGTCTGCAACTCGCCACGGGCAAGCATCGGCTTGAGGATGGAAGCCGCGTCGATGGCGCCTTCTGCAGCACCGGCGCCGACGAGGGTGTGCAGCTCGTCGATGAACAAGATGATGTCGCCGCGGGTTTTGATCTCTTTGAGGACCTTCTTGAGGCGCTCTTCGAAATCACCGCGGTACCGCGAACCGGCGACCAAGGCCCCGAGGTCGAGTGTGTAGAGCTGCTTGTTGGCGATCGTGTCGGGAACGTTGCCCGCCACGATCTGCTGCGCGAGCCCTTCGACGATCGCCGTCTTGCCCACGCCAGGCTCCCCGATAAGAACCGGGTTGTTCTTGGAGCGGCGCGACAGCACCTGCATGACACGTTCGATCTCTTTATCGCGACCAATGACCGGGTCGAGTTTGCCGTCTGCCGCCATTTGGGTGAGGTTGCGCCCGAACTGGTCGAGCACGACCGAACCCTGGCCGGCCCCCTCGGAGCCAGAACCGGTGGGCGCTGCTTCTTTGCTGCCCGAGAAGCCGGACAGCAACTGGATGACCTGCTGACGAACGCGCGCCAGATCGGCACCCAACTTCACCAAAACCTGGGCCGCGACACCTTCACCCTCGCGGATGAGCCCCAGCAAAATGTGCTCGGTACCGATGTAGTTGTGGCCCAACTGCAGAGCCTCGCGCAGCGAGAGCTCAAGAACTTTTTTGGCGCGTGGCGTGAATGGGATGTGGCCTGACGGGCTAGTTCCGCCTTGGCCGATGATCTCTTCCACCTGTGAACGAACTGCTTCCAAGGAGATGCCGAGGGATTCAAGCGCCTTTGCGGCCACCCCCTCACCTTCGTGGATGAGTCCGAGCAAGATGTGCTCGGTACCTATGTAGTTGTGGTTGAGGAGCCGGGCCTCTTCTTGGGCCAGAACTACGACCCTTCGTGCCCGGTCTGTAAACCGTTCGAACACTTCTGTCCTCCGCTGCTTGTCGCCTGGTGACTACGTCACGGGGCGATCATCGCTCGGCGTTTTGTCTTTCCTCGTTTGCCAACACCAGGAACGACCCTGCACATTCCCCGTTGGCCCGTCGGCATCGCTGAGATGCCCATTGATGCCCGAAACCTGGGCATGAATGCGTGTTGGGACGCACGTGGGTAGGAACGCACTACCGGCCGCGACCTTGATTCGCTAGAAGCAGTGTACCGGGTGCCTATGACAGACACCTGCCGCGATTGTGCGTTGTTACGGAATTGCAACGCCGGCGGGTCTCTCGCGTCGATAACCGTCGAGGGATCCGGTTACAATACGGGCGTACAACGGACCTCGACTCGACTCGTGCGGGGATCCACGTTGCGCATGCTGGTCAGCCGGTTACCTAATCTTTCTGACTTCGCGCGCACTCACCGTGTGATCGCTGCTTGGGCTCTGCCGAGGCAATACCTCAAAAAGGGGTTGAGCGATGCAGCGAATGATGATGCGCTCCAAGATTCACCGGGCCACCGTGACGGGCGCGGACCTCAACTATGTGGGTTCGATCACGCTTGATGAGGCTCTCTTGAAGGCCGCAGACATCCTCCCCCATGAACAGGTCCACGTTCTGAACATCACGACCGGCGGCCGGTTTGAGACCTACGCAATTCCCGGCGGCCCGGGCGATGTGTGCCTCAACGGCGCTGCTGCTCGTCTCGTTCAACCAGGTGACATGGTGATCGTCATCACCTACGCATCAATGAACGAAGCCGAGCTCGAGGGCTTTGCTCCGATCGTGGTGCACGTCGACGAGCACAACCAGATTGTCGAACTGCCTGAAGGTGATGCCTCGTTTGAAGATGCTGTTGCTCAACTCATCGGGTAGGCCCCGCCCGTGGCGGTGACCTGACACCTGCAAACCACGCATTTTGGCGATACCTTGGCCCCGATTGTTGTGGCCTGGGGTTGAGTGCCTAGGCCGGGCAGGTTTCCGGGGAGCGCCATGGACCTGATAGTTGTCCCGTTCGCGTTCTTGTTGGGCGCGTGGTGGTGGACCCTGTGGGAGTACGGGCTCCATCGCTTCATGTTCCACGAGCGCGCTGGATCGAACATGGGATCACGGCTTCACCTGGACCACCACGCCCGAGCGACCTGGATCTTTGATCCGTACATTCTTTTGGCATGGTTTGGCGTTCTCCTCACCGGTTTCGGCTGGGGATGGGCGATGTACATGGCGTTAAACGCTGCCTTCGATATGGGTGACACGTCGAAACTGATCGCAGCGGGCTTTGGAGCGGGTTGGACCGTCTGCTACTTCGTCTATGAATGGCATCACCGGGCCGCCCACCTGCGGGCGCCAAAGAATCGGTGGGAACGGTTCGTCCGCAAACATCACCTGCACCACCATTTCGGCCATCCGATGCGGAACCAGGGCGTGACGGTGAACTGGTGGGACCGCGTGCTTGGGACTCTCGATGAACCCGAGATAGTCAAGGTCCCCCGACGACTCGCCCCTAAATGGATGATCGGACCCGACGGGGAGCTGTTGGATACCTACCGCGCCGATTACGTCCTAATCGGGGCGGCCAGAACAACGACCGAGACAAAGGCGTCCGAAGACCACGACCGGGCCTACGCAAACCTGATTCCGATTCCCTAGTCGAGCGGCCAGCTCGGCGGTTCAAAACTCGAGGCTGAACCGGCGGTCTTCGCCCTCGATACAGAGACGAGCGCGGCTCAGGACGTCCATCCCGATCCGCGCGCCAACATCATCGTCGCCGGCGAAACCCGCCAGGACGGGAAGCTCGAAAAAGAACTCTTTGGCGGGAGCGCCAAGACCCAATTCGATCATTACCTGCGCAGCGAAGCCCTGCCCATCTGCTGTGTGGACGGCGACCAAGCCGTGTGGGTGAAGGCCCAGGCGTTCCGCATATTCGGGGCGGACCTGGGTCCTTGGCGAGGCCGTGTCGATCACCGCTCGGCAATGGATCGGCCGACCGATCGGCGTGCCGGCCTGTTCGCACGCTGCCTGCTCGGACGCTGACATGGCGATTCGAACGGTCAGCAGCGGCCCGCGACTCGTAATCGGCCCTTGGAGGGCAATGAATCCGGGCTCGTACTCGGGCGACATCGAGAAGGTGCTGTTACGCGCTGATGTTCCAGGATGACTGAAGTACCGGTTCGCGTTCGGCGACTTGTTGGACCAAGAAGCCGCCGAGTTCACAGGTGTCGTAACCGGCTCTGATCGCTTCGATCTCGGTATCGAAGCAGGTCACAAGCCTGCCCTCCCCGACGAGAGCCCAACGACCAGCCTGTCCCGAGGAAACAAGCGAAGGTCGGATGCGCAGGAACTTTTCACGGAGAGCTTCAAGCCTGGTGGTGTCCACACGCCATGGTGCCACAGCGCCTTTGTGAATAACAAGCGTGTGACTTGGCCTGAGTAGGGCGCAGGAGAAATCAAGCCCGCGGTCTCATCGTGGGGAACAACAAGACCTCGCGAATGGCAGACACGCCGGTGAGCAACATGACCAGACGATCGATCCCGACCCCCAGACCTCCGGTCGGAGGAAGTCCGTACTCGAGCGCTCGTAGATATTCCTCGTCCACCGGTGGCGCCTCGGCATCGCCCAAGGCTTTCAGCGCCGCTTGAGCTTCAAAGCGTTCGCGCTGATCGATGGGGTCGTTGAGCTCGGTAAACGCGTTGGCGATCTCTTGGCCCCTAACGACGACTTCGAATCGCTCGGTGAAGCGCGGGTCATCGTGGCGTCGTCGCGCCAACGGAGAAACCTCGACCGGAAAGTCGGTGACGATGGTCGGGTTCCAAAGTTGATGTTCGACGGCAGCTTCGTATAGCTCGGCAAACAGTCGCCCCGCACCCCAGTAGTCCTCGGTCGTCCCGCCGTGCTCAGCGCACATCGCCCGCAGTTCTGCCAATGGGGTATCAAGCGACACGTCTGTACCGGTCGCTTCCTGAACGAGTTCGACCATTGAAGCCCGTCTCCAAGGAGTGGTCAGATCGACCGGTGGCCGCTCGGGGTCAGCGGCCGGCACGATGCCGGACACACCAATCGACGCCGCGGCGGCGGTCACGATCCGTTCGACAAGATCTGCCATCGTCAGATAATCCGCGCCGGCCTGATACACCTCGAGCATCGTGAACTCGGGGTTGTGTCGAACGGAGAGGCCTTCGTTTCGGAAATTGCGCCCGATCTCAAAAACCCTGTCCAACCCGCCCACGATGAGCCGCTTGAGATACAGCTCGGGTGCGATCCTCAGGTAGAGGTCAACGTCGAGGGTGTTGTGGTGGGTCATGAACGGACGAGCAGAACCGCCACCGGGAAGCATTTGCAAGATCGGGGTTTCGACTTCGAGAAATCCCTCGTCTTCGAGCGAACGCCGGATCGCGCTGACGATCTTCGAACGTGACCGGAAGGTAATTCGAGATGCCTCGTTGGCGATGAGGTCGACCTCGCGCTCGCGGAAGCGGCGGTCGACGTCAGCGAGGCCATGCCACTTATCGGGCGGTGGGCGCAGCGATTTGGAGAGCAGGTCGACCTGTTCCGCCTTGACACTGAGCTCACCGCGGCGGGTCGTCATCACCACACCGCTGGCGCCAACCCAGTCGCCCAAATCGAGCGTTGCAATCCGATCAAAAGCCTCGTCGCCGGTCACCTGCTTGGAGATAAAAAGCTGGATCGTCGCTTCGCCGTCGCGCAACGTGACAAAGATCAGCTTGCCCTGGCGCCGCATGAGCACGATGCGGCCCATGATCGAAACCTCATCCGAGGTCTCGATCCCGGCTTCGAGAGCCGCGTAACGCTCGACGAGATCGCTGACCTGGTCGGACCGGTCGTATCCAGACGGGTACGGCTCGATGCCGGCGGACCGGAGAGCCTCCACCGAAGCGAGCCGCCGTTCACGTTCCGCAGCGAGACCGTCAACGGACGACGCAGTCTCGGAACCCTCAGCTTGGCTGGGACCGTCTCCGGCAACGGGATCGTCTATCAACTGATTCTCCTGGGGTCTTGCCGAGCGCGGCGAAGAGGGTACCAGTCGCTATTCACCACAGACGAGCAAAGCGAGGGGGCGGCTGTGCGCAGGCCCCCTCGGCCCTACGCCTGGTTGCGTTCGTAGATCAGACGCAACCCGTAGAGGGTCAACCAAGGTTCACTGTGTTCGATGGTGTCCGAGACCGGTGCGATGAGCCGGGCCAGACCTCCGGTGGCGACCACCGTGGCTTCGCCAATCTCTTCTTCGAATCGGTCGACGATCGCGTCGACCATTCCCGCATACCCGTAGAGCGCCCCCGACTGGATCGACTCGACCGTCGACCGCCCGATGACGTTCTTTGGCGGCACCAGTTCCACCGTCCGCAGGCCCGCTGCGCGCCCAAATAGGGCGTCAAAGGAAACCTCGATGCCAGGCACGATGGCTCCGCCCAGGTACTCGCCGGCCTCGGTCACGACGTCGAGCGTGGTCGCCGTCCCAAAGTCAACGACGATCACCGGACCGCCATACCGGTCGTACGCGGCAACGGCATTCGCGATCCGGTCGGCGCCCACCTCTTTGGGGTCGTCGTACAGGATCGGCATTCCAGACCGGGTTCCGGGCCCGACAACGACGGGCGGGAACGGAAGATACCGCTCTGCCAACCGGCGAAGTTCCGCAGTAACACGGGGCACAACCGAACTGATCGCGGCTCCGCTGAGCTGGGCGAAATTGAGCCCGGAGAGCTCGAGCAACTGGGCCATTTGGAGGGCGATCTCGTCGGAGGTGCGCTCGGCCTGGGTGTGAAGCCGCCAGTGTTCGACCAGTTCGTTGTCGTGGTCAAAGAGCCCGATGACTATGTGCGTGTTGCCGACGTCAATGGCCAAGAGCATGTGTATTTCGACCTCTATCTCGCGTGCGTGCAGGCGTCAGATGAACCCGAAGAAGGATAGGCCTACGGATTATCTGGCGCACCGCGAACGCTGAGGTCCAAACCGATGTCCAGCACAGGCGCCGAATGGGTGAGGGCGCCAACGGCAAGGAAATCAACGCCGGTCTGCGCGTACTGGGGTGCAGTGCTCAGGTTGATACCGCCCGATGCTTCGATCGGGACGCGGCCAGCTACCCACTCGACTACCTCGCGGACCTGATCAGGGGTCATGTTGTCGACGAGGATCATGTCCGCCCCGGCTTCGACACCGACCTTGACCTGGTCGATGTGATCGCACTCAAGTTCGACTGTCCGACCGGGCCACATGCGATGAGCCTGCTCCACAGCCTGAGCGACAGGGGTCAGCGTTAGGTGGTTGTCCTTGATGAGCACCGCATCGCTCAGACTGTCGCGATGATTCGCTCCTCCGCCCGCGCGAACTGCCGCCTTCTGCAGAGCCCTGAGGCCGGGCGCTGTTTTACGAGTGTCGCGGATCCTGGCCGGGGCCGCCGCAGCTGCGTAGCTGGCAGTGAGCGTCGCTATCCCAGAGCACATCCCGAGAATGTTCAAGGCGGGCCGCTCGGCCAGCAGGATTTGGCGGGCCGGCCCTTCAATTTCAGCTAAGCAGTCCCCGGGTTCCAGACGGTCACCGTCGGACTTCGTCCATGTCACCATAACGTCGGGAGCTGCTACTTCAAACACGAGGTCAGCAGCGAGACCGCCGGACATGACGCCAGCGGTCCGGGCAGAAATGCGTCCGCTGGCCAAGCCGTCAAGCGGAACAGTGGCGGCCGAAGTGATGTCTCCGGCGATACCCGCGTCTTCGGCCAAAGCGACGTCGATGACGGCACGGAGCGTCGATTCCGGCGGATCAAATGCGCTCACAAAACGACGACTCACGAAGGTTCTCCGGTCTCTGGTGTCTCGAGGGGAACAAAGTGGGGGGATGCGGACTGGCGGCTGGCGCCGAGCGAATCGCGGCGGGAACGTTTGAGCAAGAAGCGTCCTCGAAGCGCCGGATCGGTTTCTGGATAATCGCGCCGAGTCTGCGAGCCCCTCGATTCGAGTCGAGCGCTTGCCGCAGCCACGACGAGGGCCCCGTATCCCGCCAGGTTCGCGAGTTCGAGGAGGGCCACCGAGGGGACTCCGCCGAGTGCCAGCCGAGCGTCGACTCGGTCGCCAATCTCTGCCACGGCCTGTTGCGCGTTGGCCAACGACTGCGCATCCCGAAGAACGCCTGCACCCGCCGTCATCGCGTGTTGCAACGACCGGCGGGCGGCAGCGACGGCGGCGTCATCGGCAAGGTCGTCTGACAATGTCGGTCGTCCACCAAGCGGAGCCGGGCTCGAACTGTCCCCAGGCGACACGCCAGACAGACCGCCGTCTTCCACCAGACGCATCGGACCGGTCGGTTCGGGGCCCTGCACACCGGAGACGATGGCTTGGGCGACCCGGCTTCCAAAGACCAAACCTTCGAGCAGCGAGTTAGAGGCCAGGCGATTGGCGCCGTGAACACCCGAACAGGCCACCTCGCCGCACGCCCAGAACCCGGGGATAGAGGTAGCGCCGTTCAGGTCGGTGACGACACCCCCGCAGGTGTAGTGAGCCGCAGGAGCGACCGGCAACCAGTCCTTGTTTGGATCCAAGCCAACCGCGTGACAAGCGTTCCAGATGGTCGGAAATCGACGGTCGAAGTCGCGGATGCCGGTGCCGTCGAGCCAGAGATGGTCCAGCTCGGTTCCTTCGAGACGTTCCGAGATCGCCCGAGCCACCACGTCTCGCGGAGCCAAATCTGCCATTGGATGGACGCCGGCCATGAAGGCTTCGCCGTTCTGGTCTCGCAGTACCGCCCCCTCGCCGCGAAGCGCCTCGGAGAGCAGCGGCCGAGGCATCGATTCGTGGTGCAATGCGGTGGGGTGAAACTGAACGAATTCGGTGTCGGCGAGCACGGCGCCAGCCCGCCAGGCCATGGCGAGGCCGTCGCCGGTGGACGCAAGCGGGTTGGTCGTTACGGCAAACAACTGGCCCGCCCCGCCGGACGCGAGAACGACATGGGAGGCGCGGATCTCGGTCAGTTCACCTTCGTTCGTTCGCATCCGGAGACCGACGCAGCGACCGTTCTCGATCAGAACGTCGATACCGAACCATCCGTCGAGAACCGGCACACCGGCGGCGGACAGAGCCATCACCAGGGTGTGCTCCATCTCACGTCCGGTGGCATCGCCGCCGGCGTGGAGGATACGAGCGACCGAGTGGCCTCCCTCTCGGGTCAGTGCTGGTTCGTCACTGCGCCCCACCCGATCGAACCGGGCACCCAGGTCGAGCAATTCAAGGACGCGCTCGGGTCCTTCGGTGACGAGCGTGCGGACGGCATCTGGATCCGCCAAACCACCCGCGACAGTCATGGTGTCCTGCCAGTGCAGGTCTGGATCGTCTTCCGGCCCGATCGCAGCAGCGACCCCGCCTTGGGCGAACCACGTTGCGCTCCCCCCGAAAGGAACCTTGGTAACCAGCACGACTCCCAGCCCAGCACCGAGGGCTCGGCGGGCGACGCTGAGGCCGGCGATGCCGGTACCCAGCACCAAAACGTCGGTGGTGTGCGGTGCGCCGATCATCCTTGCTCCTCAAATCCGGTCGAACGATTCTGCGCGCCGTCGGTCGTGTCTTCGGCGACCCGACCCCCGGACCCACGGCGGTGAGGATCCGTCGTGTCGTGAGCCGCGTCGAGGCGAACACCGCGGTCGATGACCGGCCCGTCGGCAGACCACATCACGGTCATATTGTCGATCAGTCGCGCTGGCCCCACCTTGGCGGCAACGGCGAGCAGCCAATCGGGGCCCGATGCCTCGGCGGCCCGCGTTGGCGGATGCAGGGTGGTGCGGTCCACCACCTCGGCATAATCAAGCTGGATCCCGCTTGAAGAGGTCACGGCCTCTGTGAGGGCCACCTTGAGGGCGACGGGGTCGCGCTCACCGCCTTCGATGAGCTGAGCCACCCGCTCAAGCGAAGCATTGAGCGAACGAGCAGCAACCCGATCGTCAACCGAGAGGTACACGTTCCGGCTGGACATCGCCACGCCGTCACTGTGACGCACGATGGGACAGCCGACGACCGTCACCGGAAAATTGAGATCGACCGCAAGTCGTTCGACAACTGCCAACTGCTGGGCGTCTTTGCGCCCGAAGTACGCCCGGCACGGTCCCACGATGCCGAACAACTTCGACACGACCGTGGCAACGCCACCGAAGTGCCACGGTCGACTCAAGGCGCACAGACTGTTCGCCAGGTCCGGTACGGCGACTTCGGTCATGGGCGCCCTCGGGTACATCTCATCCACCGATGGGGCAAACAGCAGGTCGACCCCGACGGACTGGGCGAGCTGGGCGTCTCGGTCGAGGTCGCGGGGGTAGGCGGCCAGATCCTCGCCGGGACCGAATTGGGTGGGGTTGACAAACAACGAGGTCACCGTCACGTCGCATTCGCTCACCGCGGTCTTCATGAGCTGGAGGTGACCTTCGTGAAACCATCCCATAGTTGGCACGAACCCGACGGTCGAACCCGAACAGCGTGCACCGTCCAGATGTCTACGGAGTTCGGATATCTGGCTAACGATCTGCATGCGTTGGTGTTTCTGTCGACGGCGTTGCGGCAACCGAGTGCGTCAGCCTACTCAGGGTGACGTTTCGGACTGGGCCGTGCCGCTGGGCTCCTCGAGCAGTGAACGAATCGCCGGATCCGGGCTGGTGACGAGCTTGAGGGCTTCGAGGGCAAGCGCCCGATAACCCGCCTGCTCCTCGGGTGGCAACGTGCGCAGGTGGCGCATCACGGTTGCAGCGTCGCCGCGAGCAACAGGCCCAGTCAGCGCCGTTTGGGGCCCAAGGTCGAACGCGTTTGCGAGCGCATGTTCGGCCAACGGCCGAAATGCTTCTAGCGGCGCTCCACTCAGGTCGCTCAGGCGTTGTAGTTGCCCGATGAGGGCGACGAGATGATTGGAGGCCACGACCGCGGCCGCGTGATACAGCACGCGATCGGCAACGGTGAACGGCACTCCACCGATCTGAGCCACAATCTGGTTGAGCGCATCGACCGGCCCTTCGACGGCGAATCCGGCGCCGATGAGACGTGTTGAATCGGTCGGCCGGCCTGGCAGGGTCTGAAGCGGATGAATGGAGCCGACCCGCACATCAGGGCGAACGCTCCTCAGCGCATCGAACACCGACAGGTCAGTCGCTCCGCTGCAATGCACAACCAGCGCCGAGGTTTCGAGCGAATCTGCAATGGCCGTCGCGCATGCCTCGATGGCCGAATCGGGAACCGCCAACAGGACGAGTTCTGCACCCTTCCCAACCTGGCTCAGAACGGTGACGGCAGCCCCAAATTCTCGGGCGGCAGCCTGGACGGAAGCGCTGGACTGCTCGCGGCCAGCGAGGGATACCATCGACCAATCTGCGGCTGTGAGCGCCCGGGCAAGGGCCAAGCCGGCCCTGCCCGGACCGACCAGAGCGAAGGTGGCCGACGAGCCAGCTGCACCGGCGGACTTGCCGCCTGCCGCATCGGTCATTTCCTCGGAACGACCTTTGGGATGACCAGTGTGACGCCGGTCTGCCGCACACCTGGCCAGGCGCCGCGATCGTCGACGAGGTGCGGCGCGACGTCACGCAAAGGCGCCAACACAAACCCGCGCTCTTCGATCCTCGGGTGTGGAACGATCAGGTCGGCCGTGTTGATCGTCTCGTCGCCGAGATATAGGACGTCAACGTCGAGCGTTCGTGGGCCCCAACGCTCCACGCGCACCCGTCCCGCCAGGTCTTCTTGCTCCTGGCAGGCAAGCAGAAGATCCGCTCCTGACAGCGTCGTTTCGACCTCGATGACCGCGTTCAGAAAGTCCGGCTGGTCTGGACCGATCGGTTCGGTTTCGTACACCTGCGAGCTGGCGACGACGTCGATCTCCGGATGGCGGTCCAGCCCATTGATCGCTCTTTGGAGGTGTGCCGTGCGGTCGCCAAGGTTGGAACCGAGCGCAAGATACGCCACCCGAGAATTTGTCATTCGGCCTCCCCCTCGCTGCGGCGAGGTTCAGTGCGCGATGAACGGACCTGGGGCCAGTCGGCCTGTACGGCGCTCATCGTTGGATCACCACCGAGACCGACTGCACATGCTGCGCAATCGGTGGGCGCATCTTGGTAACCCGAACCCTGACGTTGACGACGCCGGGATAGGTCAGGCAAAGCTCAGCGATACGACCCGCCAGCGCCTCGATGAGCTCGCAGTGTTCGCCCTCGATGACACGGACTACTTCCTCGGTCACCAAGCCATAGTCGACCGTGTCGTCGAGTGAATCGGATCGACCGGCGGACGCCAAGTCGACGAAGAGACGCACGTCGACCTGGAAGGGCTGGGCGCGGGCATGCTCTTCGGGCAGGATCCCGTGGGTGCCAAGCGCTCGAATACCGTCTATGCGGATCTGGTCCACGTTGTAAAGCTAGAGCCTGAGGCCCGCCAAACGGGAAGCCCAGGCTCTCAAGCGGCGGTCGGTTGGAGGATTGCGGCGGCCCCGGGGACGGCTGTCAGAGCGGTTAACCGGACTCCTGTCGGACCGGGGGCGCGACGAAGTCGGGCCGCGAGGTTTGAGTAGCCTGCTCAGGCTTAAGGCCGACGGTGGCGGAGGTCCGCGCCCTGCAACGTTTAGTTCTCACCGCATTGACGCGCTCGCGAAGGCAAGTAGCTGCATGGGCTGTGCTCGCGCTCTCCGCCGGGGCGCTTGGCGCCGCGTGCCAGTCAGGCAGCGACCCTTCGCCTCAGGTCGTCCATGCGGTGGTCACCGGCGTTCCGGAGAAAACGACACAGGCCGGCTCGTACGCGACCGAGTTCCGCTACACCGTCGAAGCCAACGACTCAGATAACAATGTGATCGGTTTTGAGGGCTCTGGGGTCTTTGACATCGATGCCCACCGCGGTCGCATGGTGTACCGATTTGATCACCATTCACAGAACCGTGACGGTGTGATCTCGATGACGGCGGTCCACGATGGTGAGACGATTCTTGTTTCGCCAGACATTTCTCTCAGCCTGATGGACCAGCCTCTCGACCTGCAGCTTTGGATCCCAATTCCGGTCGACGACAACTTCTCCCTCGACCTGGGTTTGAGCCTGCTCGAGCCTGCGGTCGACCTAGAAAAACCGTTCTCACAGGTTCGTCAGCACGACCCGACCAGGACGCTGTCAACCCTGTACGGGGTGGACGACGACGTCGAGGTGCTTGACCGGGCGCGGATTAGGGGCGTAGATACCACCCACTACCGTGCGGCCATCTCCTTCGACGGCGCCCTCGGCAACTGGCAAGGTTCCGAACAGGACCGAACCGTCTTCGAGCTGACGAGCGCCGAGATCGAAGAGGCTTTCGGCGTCCACTCGTACCCCGTCGATCTTTGGGTGTCAGATGACGGGCTCCCGATGCGGATCTCTTACCGCATCGAGAGCTCCGACCCAACTGGGCCGACCGTCACCTTTGTTCAGGACTTCTTCGACTTCGGCACACCCATCGATGTCGAAGTTCCCGAACCCTCTGGGAGCTTTGGCGAAACGCTCGCCGAGGTCTTCCAAGAAATTCTCGGGCCTAGCTCGTCTGGCGTGACCTCGACCTCATTGCCATCGACGACCTCTGTCATGCCTTCCGGCGGCGGATAGCGACGAGGAGTAGGCCGCACATGACGAGGCCGACGGCGGTGAGGGTGAGCGGGACGGCGTTCGTTCCCGTGAATGCAACCGGTCCAGTCTTGGCTGGGGACTGACCCAACGAGTTTGGTTGGGTGCCTTGGGTTCCCGTCGCCTGATTCCCCGACGACGTCACCGTGGTCTGGTTCTGTCCCCCGCCAGGAGCGGCCGTCGTTGTGGTTGCCTGTCCCCCACCAGCCGGGCTTGTCGTCGTCGTAGTCGCACCGTTGGTCGGATCAGGATCCGGGTCAGCCTCCGCTGGAACTTTGAAGTTCGCCGAGTCGGTGTTATCCGACAGGGTCGCCTCCGTGTTGCCAGCAGCCACGGTCGCCTGGTTCGTAAACGACGTACCAACCGGCGCATCAAAACTGGTCGTCACCTCAATCGAGACCGACTCACCGCCAGCGATGTCTGACGAGATCGTGCAGGTCACCACATTGGCCTTGACTGCACATTCTGCGCTCCCCGTCGCTTCGGTGAACGTCAGGCCTGCAGGCAGCTTGTCAGTCAGGACGATGGGGACCTTCGCCACGCCGGTTCCGCCGTTAGCGACCACAAACTCCCAGGTCGCTTCATTGTCGGCATTGACCGACTTGAGTGACTTTTCGAGCGTGAGGTTGGCAAGGCCGTCCTTTGGTTCGGCTAGCCCGAGATCAGCCACTTCGACGTTCTTGGCTTTCCCGTCGACGGTGAAGGTTTCCGACCCGTAGACGGCATAGGTCGTGCCGTCTACGGTCTTGTTGCCGACGAAGGACCCATCTGAATCGATGCTGCGGTCACTTCCGGCGTGGGGTTCGACACCGTCGAAGGGGCCTTCGACATAGAACTCGACGTGGTAGTCACCTGCTTCAACGTCGCTGAAGATGTAGCGGCCGGAACCATCCGATGTCGTTCGAGCAACTTCATTGCCGTCGGCGTCGACGAGGATGACGAGGACGCCTTCGATACGGGTCTCGCTCACGTCACGCACATTGTCACCATCAAGGTCGATCCACACGACGCCGGTTACCGATCCCAGGGGCACGTAGAGACCTAGGTCGGAGTTCGAGTTGGATCCACCGGATGGCAACGTCACCTCGTCCAGTTCGGTGGTTGTCAGACCGTTCGCGTTGGAGGTGACGACGCCATCGGAGTCGATGGAATCATCGTCGCCAACGTTGTACGAAGTGGTCTGGTACCCAGAGGAGTAGGCCGTGGTGACCTGGTAGCGCCCCGGTGGAAGGTTCTCGAAGTCGAACGTGCCATCGGCGCCGGTGACGGCTCGGTCTACCTCGACTGGTTTGCTGCCAGACATCTCCCACAACACAACGGTGATCCCGCCGATGCCGTCTTCTGTCGCATCTTGGAGACCGTCGCGGTCAGCGTCATTCCAGATGGTCCCCGAGATGGTCCCGAGTTCATAGGAACCCTGGTCGACCACAGCTCTTCCTCCAGCGGGAACCGTCACAGCGGAAGCCTGCGCGACGGCGTATGTCGTACCTTCGTGGGTACGGGTACCTGCTGGCGCACCGTCTGAGTCCTTGGAGTCTGAGCCGTTGTTCTGCGGGCTGATCAGCCGATCCTCAGGCAGAAGGAATGTGACGATGTAGTCGCCGGGCGGCAACCCGTCGACCTCATAGGTTCCATCAGGCGAGACTGGCAGTTCTGCGACAACGACACGCTGACCGTCGACGATCCGCTCGACCAGGACGATCGCCCCGTTGAAGGTCGGTTCGCCGCTCTCTTGGATCCCGTCAGCGTCTCGGTCGGTCCACACCGTCCCTTCGATTCGGCCGGGCTGAACGGCCGTCGTCGTGGTTTGCCCAACCGTTGTGGTACTCCCACCGCCGGTCGAGGTCGTCGTCGACTGTGCTGTCGTTGTGGTTGTGCCCGGTTGTCCGCTGGTGGACGTTGTCGACTGGACACTCGTTGTCGTTGACTGCGCTCCTGTCGTCGTCGTGCCCTGGGCACTGGTCGATGTGGTCGATTGGACGCTTGTCGTTGTCGACGCCTGAATCGATGTGGTCGTCGTCACGCCCGTCGTGGTCGTAGTCGGCCGAATTGTCGTGGTGGTCGACCCAGGAGCCGAGGTGGTGGTCGTCGGAGCCGCAGTTGTCGTGCTTGTGGCCGGAGCTGCGGTTGTCGTCGTCGGAGCCGACGTGGTCGTCGTTGGAGGCGACGTCGTTGTCGTGCTCGACGCAACAGTCGTCGGCGACGAACCAGTCGTTGTCGTCGTGGACGGAGCCAGAGTGACCGTCGTCGAGGTCTGGACCGACGTAGTCGTCGACGGTGCAACGGTCGTCGTTGAAGTCGGAGCAACAGTCGTTGTCGCCCCCGTCGAAATCGTCACGACCGCAATATCGGAATCGTCAGAATCATCAGAATCAGCGTCGATGCCCAGATCGTCAACCGAGGTGCGGTCTACATACCGATCCGCATCCCAGGTACCTGGAGACGAATCGTCATCGTCCCCAGAATCGCTGGAGATCTCCGCAGTGTTAGTAATCGGCCCCGACGCACCGCTACCGATTACAACCCGAATCGGAAACGCCCGAGTCTCACCCGGACCAAGCGGAACCGTCACCTGAAGAGTCGCGACACCAGCATTCTCAACCCAGTTCAAAACGTTATCTTCGGCAAGCTGAGTACCCGATGCCAGAACGTCAGCAACGCTGAACTCGCCTGAGCTGACGTTGCCCTGATTCCTCACAGCGATGTCGAACTCGACGACATCACCTACGAGGTACGGGCCTGACGACGACTCAACCTTCACCAACGCCAAGTCGTACTCAGGCCCAGATGT
>JAGNEX010000026.1:0-7652 GCA_018003035.1 Acidimicrobiia bacterium | reverse complement strand
ATGGCGGTAGCGTCAGACATCGGGAAGTTGCAGTCCCCGCCGTCGAGACACCAGATGCTTGGAGCGCCGAGTTGGTTGGACGGATCCTGCGGGTCGCGATTGATCGGGGTTGATGGCGACTCGTTGGTGAAGTAGACCGTCTCACCGTTCGGAGCATCAACCGAGCCCAAGACTGCCGTACCCGAGAAAGAAGTCGCGGGCGAACGCAGCGAGTCGGTCTTGTACGGGAGAACATCGATCAGGTCGACGGCGCCCAGGTCCACCGGACCCACGTTCGAGTAGGTGATCGAAAACTCCATCGTGCCGTCAGGATCGATCGACGGAGTTGACGTCGATTTCGTCACGGCCGCCTCGGCGTAGGCATCAGCGGCCTGCACCGTTGCGGAATCGCTGATCGGCGGCAGCAACTGCGCTTCCCCACCGATCGAGGTGTTCCCCGTCGCGCTCGCCGTATTCATAAACGTCTGAAGTGCGCTGAAGCCACCCAGGACACGTACGGAGTAGGTGACGGTTTTGCTGGTACCACCTGCGATATCTCCGAGATCCCAAATCAGTTCGGAGGCCCCGGTTGTCGCACCGTTCGACGTGGCCGGCTGCTGCGACGTACCGATGAACTCAAGACCTGCGGGGATCTGGTCGGCGAGGGTCACCGCTGTGGCTGAAGTGTCCGGATCGCCGGTTGCTGTAACGACCACTTCGTAGCTGACGATGTCTCCCACCTTGAGCCCTGAGGTCTTTGCCGACGTCACGGACTTGTCGATCATCAAACCGTTAGTAGCAACGCGAAGGCAGTCGTTCTGCCACGGCATCTGCGGCATAGCCGGGTAGCAGTTCGCCGCTTCGCTAACGGGCATCTTCGAGAAGTTGTCCTCGGGGAAGTCCGTGAACGGGTCTCCTTGCCAGACCGCATAGCCCTTCGTGGCGTAGATGAAGTCGGTTCCGGTCGTGACCTCGATGCCGAGGTTGATCCCAAGGGTTGCGTCTTGACCTGCGGCAACCGGGTTCGTGGTCCGGTAGCGCACCTGCCGGACCATGCTCGGATCCGCAGGTATCTGGTCACTCCAGACGTAGTTCGATTCGCAGCCACCGTTGTACGAGGTGGGTTCATCTGTTGAGTACTCGACGTAGATCTGGGCGTCCCAGGTGGACCCGGCCGCGATTGCCGTACGCGCATTCATCCCATACCCAGGAGGTCCTTGGGTGCCGGAATACGCGAGCGGAGTTCCCAAGCCGTGCAGGATGGACGGCGCAGTCGCGGTGGTGTATTCAACGATCGGCGTTGGTTTGTCGAGTAGCCAGTCGTCGAGGGTGTAGTCAGGCGTCAACTGCTGAAAGGCGAGTGTGTCGACCGGCCGAATCGATTGGCCTGGCGACAGCTGGATACATCCAGCGAAGTTGCCGCCGCCGGGCAGCGGGATCGACTGTTGAAGAGTCAGCTGGTCACCCCGGCTGACGACGCCCGTTCCGGTTCCTGCCGCTCCTTGACCCGGTGGAAGCCAGTCGGCCGCGGACGTGGCGCCACCGAGCGGTGCCGGTCCACCCATACTTTGCGACGTCCACGGCGGCGTCGTTTGGATCAGGGTACCGGTATCGAAACCCATGGCATTTTCATCGGTGTAGTGAATGGTGTTTCCACCAGGAGTGGATCGCTGGTACTCAGCTTTTCGGGTATCGGTCGTTGGGTCCTCGCCAACGTTGGCTCCGCCACCCACACCGACTGGCTCAACCGACCAACTGACGCGGTTTACACCGGTCGACCCCGCGTTGTTCGGCAGATCGGTGACCGACGCCCACAGAGCCACTTGGCCGCTCACGATGAAGGAACGATTGAGCAAGATTCCAGCCGAGTCACGGCTTGGCGCCGTTCCGTCGGTTGCATACCCAGACACCGTGATATCGATGGTCTGTCCGGGGCCGGCTGTACACGTCCACGTGCCGGAGTCCTCGACCGAGTTGATGTTGGTCGCTTCCGGCTTGATGCCGATTTCTCCGAAGGGCACGCCCATAACGCCCGCATCCATCGGGCCGCAGATATTTCGTTGCACGGTCAGCCCAGTGGTGTCCCAGTCGACGTAGGTGGCGCTGGGCGCGACTTGCGAGAAGTCGTCCACGAACGAGAGATCGGCACCATTGAGTGGTTCAGAACCTTTACCCGTTCCCCCAACGACTACCGAGATGGGAAAGAAGAAGTAATAGCCATCCTGGCCTTGGTCGTTCTTACCCCAGTACCCCGGCAGCGCCTGAGGGAATGACTTGCCGATGTCGACCTTCGGCGCCGCCGAGACCGTGATGTCCTCGGCCGAATCGGTGAGCGACGTGGCGCCCGAAGTCAAGGAACCTGACATCGGCAGGAGTTCGCCGTTGACGAATGCGCCGACGGTGGCCGTCGCCTGAATCGACACGTTTGAGCCTTCGGTGAGATCGCCAAAGTTGCAGGTCAGCGTCCGGCGATCTGGCGAGATACTCGATGGCGGTGTCGCTCCGGAGGTGAGACACCCACCTGGAATCGCCTTCCAGTTCATCCCGTCCACCAGCGTGGAGCTGAAGACGACTTGGGTCGCGTCTACATCGTTTGCCGAAGCGTCAATGGCATACGTCACTTCGTCGTACGAACGCACAAGCAGGTTGTTTGCGCTGCTGTCGTTGCCGGCAAGGTCGTCTCCATCGAAGCTTGGCGCTCCGTCTGAAAACACCCGAACGTCCAGCCCCAGGGTGGTCGGTGCAGCTTCGGCGCGATCGGGCAGCAGGAACGGGGTGACCGCGAGTGCCAACAACGCCAGCGCTACTGCCGCTACGACGCCCCGGCCCTTCCCGCTTAAGGCGCGCGCACCGCCACTCGGCGGGCGCCGACGTTCCTCACCGCGACGGCGCGGTCCATTGCGAGGGGCACGTGAAACTGACATCTGGATCCCACCAACCTGTCGTAGCGCTCCCTGAAGCCTCCGAGCGCTTTCGATAGGTATCGATCAGGTCAAGAGCGCCCCTTTAGCAGGAAATTGCGCAAGTCGTGACCCCAGTTGAACCTGTTGCGAACAGAATGTTGATGTTTGACAGAGTGACGGGTTTACTTTGGCCCCGCTGTCGGTCAGCACCCCCGCCTTCCATACAATCCATGCGATGCGCCGAAACACGAAGGTCGTTGCAACCATCGGACCTGCTACCGATGACCCGAGCACGATCGCGGAGCTCGCCGAGGCGGGAGTGAACGTCTTTCGAGTGAACTTTGCGCACGGCTCGCATGACGAACAGGCCGAGCGAATTGGGCGGATCCGCGACGCCTGCCGGTCGACAAGAACCCCGATCGGCATCCTTGCCGACCTGCCCGGTCCGAAGATCCGGACGGGACTCCTCGGCGCCAAAGAAGTACGCCTCGAGGCTGGAAACGAGGTAGTTCTTACCTCCGACTCCGTTCTCGGCACCGCGGAGAAGATCTCGACGTCGCTCGACAATCTGAGCGAGATCGTTCACCCTGGCGACCCCATCATGCTGGCTGACGGACGCATCGTCGCCGAGGTGGTCAGCATCCACGGTAGCGATGTCCTCACAAAGATCGTCCGGTCGGGTTGGTTGCAGTCCCGCAAAGGGATGCACCTGCCTCGTTCCGAAGCCCAGGTAGAGGCATTCACCCCGTCGGATCGGGCTGCCCTTGAAGTTGCGGTCGACGCAGAAGTCGACCTGATCGGCTTGTCGTTCGTCCGCGACGCCGACGATGTTCGACGAGCTCAGAGGGCACTGCCCAAGCGCGGATCGAAACCGCTCCTCGTTGCCAAGATCGAAACGCGAGCGGCGGTCGACAACCTCGATGAGATCGTTCACGTGGCGTCGGTCGTGATGGTCGCCCGAGGGGATCTTGGAATCCAGATGGGCTTGGCCGAGGTGCCCATGTTGCAAAAGCGGATCATCCGCCGGTGCAACCAAATGGGGACGCCCGTGATCACTGCCACGCAGATGCTTGAATCGATGACCAGGTCGCCGATGCCGACCAGGGCGGAAGTCGCCGACGTCGCAAATGCTGTGCTCGATGGCACCGATGCCCTCATGTTGAGCGAGGAGACAGCGATCGGCGCACACCCGGTCTCCGCCGTGAAGTTGATGAGTGAAGTGGCCGAAGCCGCTGAACACGACCTTCGAACCGGCACGGAATGGTCACTCGAAGACCACCACATCGACCGGGTGTCCTGGGCCGTGGCACATTCCGCGGTCAAGGCCGCATCCGATCTTCGGGTGGCTGCGATCCTGTGTCCGACCCGCTCTGGTGCAACGGCACGCAAGGTTGCCGCGTTCCGTCCACCCGTGCCGATCATTGGCCTCGCCGCCCGGGCCGACACCCTCGGATCTATGGCGGTCACCTGGGGGGTGCGTCCGCTGTTTTCCGCAGCGGCGAACACCGACGAAGTCGACGTGAACAAGATCATGCAGTCCGTCGTCGACGCCGGCGAGATCGAGATCGGCGACCTTGTCGCCATCGTGGCGGGCGGGGACGGTCCCCGTGCCGGAGCGACCGACTACATGCGCATCCTTCGTGTCGACGGCACGCGGGTCGGTTTCAGTCAGTAACCGTTCAGACTCCACCGCCCGCGCCGTACCTGGGACATGCGCGGGCGGTAAGAGGCTGACGTGATCGTCGAGACCTTTGTTACGACTTCCGGCGGCGAATACCGACGAGGAGTAGGCCGCACATGACGAGGCCGACGGCGGTGAGGGTGAGCGGGACGGCGTTCGTTCCCGTGAATGCAACAGGTCCAGTCTTGGCTGGGGACTGACCCAACGAGTTTGGTTGGGTGCCTTGGGTTCCCGTCGCCTGATTCCCCGACGAAGTCACCGTGGTCTGGTTCTGTCCCCTGCCAGGAGCGGCCGTCGTTGTGGTTGCCTGTCCCCCACCAGCCGGGCTTGTCGTCGTCGTAGTCGCACCGTTGGTCGGATCGGGATCCGGGTTAGCCTCCGCTGGAACTTTGAAGTTCGCCGAGTCGGTGTTATCCGACAGGGTCGCCTCCGTGTTGCCAGCAGCCACGGTCGCCTGGTTCGTAAACGACGTACCAACCGGCGCATCAAAACTGGTCGTCACCTCAATCGAGACCGACTCACCGCCAGCGATGTCTGACGAGATCGTGCAGGTCACGACCTGTCCGTCGATTTCGCATTCAGCGGGGCTCGTCGCCCCATCGAAACCAAGACCGTTCGGCAGATTATCGGTCACCACGATCGGGCCTTCGGCGACGCCGTTACCGACGTTGGTCACGACAAGCTGCCAGGTTGCCTCATTATCTGCGGTTACCGACTTGAGCGACTTTTCAAGAATCAGGTTTGCCAGACCGCCCTCCGGTTTTGCCAGACCGAGATCAGCAACTTCGACGGCGTCGGACTTGGCGTCGACCGTGAACTCGTCTGACCCATAGACGGCATACGTCTTCCCGTCGAGCGTCGCGTTGCCCACGAAGGTGCCGTCAGAATCGATGGAACGATCGCTCCCAGCGTGCGGCGCAACACCTTCAAAGATGTTCTCCACATAGAACTCGACGTGATAAACGCCAGGTTGGACATCGCTGAAGATGTAGCGGCCAGAGGCGTCGGAACGCGTTCGAGCTACCTCTTTGCCGTCAGCGTCTACCAGCACGACGAGGATGCCTTCGAGACGAGTCTCGCTGACGTCACGAACGTTGTCGCCGTCGAGATCAACCCACACCAGGCCAGAGACCGAACCGGCAGGCACGTACAAACCCAAACCAGAGGTCGCGTTCGAACTGCCCGACAGCACCGCGATCTCGTCGAGTTCAGCCGCCGTCGCGCCGTTCGCGTTGGAGGTCACCACGCCATCTGAGTCGACGGAGTCGTCGCCGCCGACGTTGTACCCGGTGATTTGGTAGCCCGACGAGTAGGTCGTCGTCACCTGGTAACGGCCAGGCACCAGGTTGTCAAAGGCGAAACTGCCGTCAGCGGCGGTGATGCCCCGATCAACCTCGACCGGGGTGTCGCCGGACACATCCCACAACACTACGGGGATGCCTGCAATCCCTTCTTCGGTCACATCTCGGATGCCGTCGCGGTCCGCGTCGTTCCAAACGGCACCCGAGATCGCACCCAGCTCATAGGAGCCTTGATCGGCTGTTGCCGTCCCGCCAGCAGGAACCGTCACCCCTGAAGCCTGAGCAATGACGTACGTCGATCCCGCATAGGTTCGAACACCGCCGGGCGCCCCATCAGAATCCGTCGCATCAGAACCGTTGTTCTGCGGACTCACCAACCGGTCTTCAGGAAGCAGGAACGTCACTATGTACTCACCCGCAGGGAGTCCATCTACCTGGTAGGTGCCGTCGGGGGAAACCGGCCGCTCGGCAACGACAACTCGCTTCCCGTCAACTACCTGCTCGATCAAAACGATCGCACCATTAAACGACGGCTCACCAGAGTCCCTGGTCCCGTCAGCGTCAAGATCTGTCCACACCCGACCCTCAATCCGGCCAGTCTGCGCCGAGGTAGTCGTCGATGTTGGCGCAACAGTCGTGGTCGTGCCCTGGCCGCTCGTAGTGGTGGTCCCCTGCGCTGTCGTTGTCGTGGTGGATTGGACGCTGGTCGACGTCGACGCCTGAATCGATGTTGTCGTCGTGGCGGCCGTCGTCGTCGTGGTCGGAAGCACCGTCGTGGTGGTCGTCGCAGGTGCAGACGTTGTCGTCGTGGTGGTGGGAGCCGCGGTCGTCGTCGTGGTGGTGGGAGCCGCGGTTGTCGTCGTGGTGGTGGCCGCCGCGGTTGTCGTCGTGGTGGGCGGAGGCGCGGGGGTCGTCGTAGTCGGAGCCACCGTGGTCGTTGTCGTTGTCGGAGCCGCAGTTGTCGTCGTTGTCGGAGCCGCAGTTGTCGTAGTAGTCGGAGCCACCGTGGTCGTCGTAGTAGTCGGAGCCGCAGTTGTCGTCGTAGTCGTCGGAGCCACCGTCGTCGTTGTCGTCGGCGCTTCGGTCGTCGTGGTCGTCGGCGCAACCGTCGTCGTAGTCGTCGGCGCAACCGTCGTCGTGGTTCCGCCAGTGGAGATCGTTACGACAGCAATATCGGAATCATCTGAATCATCGGACACGTCATCGATGCTCAAATCGTCAACCGATGTCCGATCGACATACTTATCGGTATCCCACGTCCCCGGAGTCGAATCCGAATCCGCCCCGGAATCGCTGGCGATTTCCGCCGTATTGGTCACCGGCCCCGAAGCACCAGCGCCAATCAGGACGCGGATCGGATACAGCCCCGTCTGACCTGGAGCGAGCGGGACCGTGACCTCCAGAGTCGCAACGCCGGCATCCTCAACCCAACCCAGAACATTGTCGTCAGCAAGCTGAGTACCAGACGCCATCAGGTCTGCGACGCTGAACACACCCGAACTCACCGTCCCCTGGTTCTTCACAGCAATGTTGAACTCAACGACATCGCCGACCGAATACGGACCAGACGACAACTCAACCTTCACTAAGGCCAGGTCATATTCAGGCCCAACCGTCGTAGTCGTCGATGGCGCCACCGTCGTCGTCGTCGGATCCACAACCGTCGTGGTCGTCGGCGCTTCGGTCGTCGTAGTCGTCGGAGCTTCCGTCGTCGTGGTCGTCGGCGCCACCGTCGTCGTAGTGGTCGGAGCTTCGGTCGTCGTGGTCGTCGGCGCTTCGGTCGTGGTA
>JAGNEX010000147.1 GCA_018003035.1 Acidimicrobiia bacterium | reverse complement strand
GTCAGATTCGAGCCACCCACACCGGCCGGCGGCGCGACATAGACGCCTGACTCACCCAGACGAACGGTCACCGCCGAATCTGGCCCACCAGCATCGCCCTCTCCACGAAAGTGGCCAGCTTCGTTAGTGGCCACCGCGGCGTGGAGGTCATCGGACGTAGGCTTCGTCAGCGTGAAGGTGCCAGAGGCGACGAACGAACGGAGCCGGTTCGCCGCATCGGCCAACCTGAGCACCTGATCTTGTTCTGAAAGCCGTCGCCCTCCCACCGTGATGCCGTCAAGCAGCGTTTGCACTTCCGGAAAGGTGAAGGTGTTGCCCTCCAAGACCGCGGCAGGAACGTTCCACCACACGCCGACTATGGACGGATGGTAGAAGGCGGCGACGCCCCGGCCGATGGTCTCGGGCGCGTCGCCACGGCCGGACGATAGAAACTGGGAGTTAGATGATGTGTGGTCCAGCTGGTGTCGGGCGGCAAGAAGTTCTGGACATGCTCGACGAGCTGGCCCGACTGACAACCCTGCAGGAGGAAAGCCCGCAGTCGTTTCGCGTGCGCGCGTATGAATCGGCCCGCCACGGCATCGAAGGTGACGGTCGCGATCCTGCTCGACTATCGGCGCAGGAACTTACCGCCATCAAAGGAGTCGGAAAGTCGACGGCCGCCAAGATCCGGGAGTTTGTCGACACCGGCTCGGTCGCAAAGCTGGAGACCCTCCGCAAGGCGTTTCCGCCGTCGGTGGTGGAACTCAGCCGCATCCCGGGCATGGGGCCAAAGACCCTCAAGCTGATCCGCCAACGGTTGGGCGTGGAAACCGTTGCACAGCTCAAAGCGGCCATCGACGCCGAGCAGCTTCAGACGCTGCCCGGTATGGGGCCAGCGAGCGAGGCGAAGATGGCCAAAGCCATCGAACGGCTTGGGCTGGCGGGCAAGAATCGTAGAACTCCAATCGCCGACGCCCTTCCGATCGCTCAAGGCTTGGTCGGCTCGCTCCTCACGGTCGAAGGTGTCGAAGAGGCCGTCTGGTGCGGCAGCCTCCGCCGCTTTGTCGAGATGGTCGGCGACATCGACATCACCGTCGCATCGACTCAACCTGAACTCGCAATGGCCGCCGTGCGCGAACATCGGTCGGTCGCAGAGATCGTCGTCAGCGGATCGACCAAAACGTCGTTTCTGACAGCAACCGGCCTGCAAGTCGACGTTCGCGTCGTAGCCCCCGAAGCCTTCGGAGCGGCCACCCTGTACTTCACCGGCTCAAAAGCTCACAACATCGCCCTGCGCCAACGAGCCATCGACCGTGGCCTCCTGCTCAACGAATACGGCCTGTTCAAGACCGCAGACCGCACTGAAGCTCCCGCCGTGGGCAGCGACCCAGCCGACGGCGACGACCCGGCCCCCACAAGTCATCCCGATGCGATCGGGGCGACCGGGAAACGCTCCGACGGCGACGCTGCAGACAACCGCGATGAGTCTGCCAGCTCCACCCTCACCGACAGCGCCGACCAGGTCGACGAGGCTGCCGGCGACGCAGCCGGTGGACGCGAAACGGTGGGGGCTCCTGTGGCCGCCCGGACGGAAGCCGAGATCTACGCCGCCCTCGATCTGGCGTACATCGCGCCACCACTCCGGGAAGGCACCGGCGAGATCGAAGCCGCTGCGGAAGGACGGCTGCCCGATCTGGTGACGTTGGACCAGATTCGAGGCGACCTGCACTATCACACCGACCGCTCTGGCGACGGGCGGTCTTCGCTCACCGAGATGGTCGAGGTGGCTGCCCAACGGGGCTACGACTACCTGGCGATCACCGACCACGGTGAGGACCTGGCGATCAACGGTTCAACCGCCGAGGAAATGCTTGCCCACCGAGATGCCATCCGAGCGCTCCAACCCGCCTACCCCGAAATGACCCTGCTCTATGGGTGCGAGTTGAACATCGGCCGTGCCGGCGGGTTGGATTACGACGCAGGCTTTCGGGCGCTGTTTGACTACACGGTTGCGTCGGTGCATTCGCACTTCGACCTCCCGCAACGCGACCAAACCGAACGGCTGGTCGCGGCCATCGCCGACCCGACCGTCAACTCGATCGGCCACCTAACGGGCCGCTACATCGGGCGTCGTCCCGGAATCGAGCTGAACATCGACATCATCCTCGAAGCGCTCTACACCTTCGATGTCGCACTCGAAATCAACGGAGCTCTCGACCGGCTCGATGCCGAATCGGCCGTCGTGCGCCGCGCCGTCGACCGCGGCGTCAAACTCGTGATCAACACCGACAGCCACCACGTCTCGGACCTCACACGCATGTCCTACGGCGTCGAAACCAGCCAACGCGGGTGGGCGCCCCGAGAACTGGTGGTCAACACCTGGCCCCGGGACCAGTTCCTGGCCTGGGTGACCGCGAAGACTTCACGACCCGACTGGCCTATCTAACCGTCGCGGTGATCTGCCCGGCGCCTCGTGTCCCTCGACGGCGCGGCACAGAAACCACGCCAGCACCTCATCGCGGCCGATGGACCATCAGAGGCAT
>JAGNEX010000068.1 GCA_018003035.1 Acidimicrobiia bacterium | reverse complement strand
ACACGCGCACAAATCGACGGGGAAACAGAAAGCCCCACTCCGAGAAGTGGGGCCTGACCTGCATCTTCGATGGTGGCGGGGGCAGGATTTGAACCTGCGACCTTCGGGTTATGAGTTAGAAACGGTCGTCTGGCCGGGTGTTGCGCTGGCCGGAGAACACTGTCTCAGTTCGGGTCAAGGCACTTATCGTCCACCCCTACGGCTACCGATCCCTTCTGTTAGGCCAGGTTCGTTAGACACAGGTTTGACACTGCCGCTACTAGATAAGGTCGCTCAGGATTGGCGAGTAGTCTTGCAAATCGGTCTCGCTTCGGATGTCGACTCTGGCCCGGATCTCTAGGTCGCGGAACCTTGAGCTAGCGCGATCGACGACCTCGTAAATCTGCTCCGGTTGCCAAGGCTCCTTGGTTACCACGACCGCAAGGACTGACATGGTCCGAGTTGGTCGGCCCGTTGCAACCACCCCGGCGAACGTGCCCAAACCGTGTAGGACACTCTCGGCCGACGTCGCGAACTTTATGTCGACGACCACGTCATTCCCGACACCCTGTTCGGCATGGATCACCGCATCCGCCTCAAACCGCTGCCCCGGTCCATCGAAACGAACTTGGGCCCGCAGGCAGTGCGTCCCAGGCGCTGCAATGGCCAATGCTCCAATTACTGCTTGCTCAACCCGACGATAGCGATCTCGAACCTCTATCCGTCGATTGGGTTGGTTCTCTGCTGTTGATTTGAACTTTACTTCCTCATCGACCTCCGCTTCGAGCTTCTGATTTCTCCGCCCTGGTGTCAGCTTCTCAAACTCGAGTCTTTTGGTTTCCAGCGTTATTTCGTCAGACTCATCGGCGTTAGACTGGCGGGCCCACCAGCCGTACAAGCCAAATCCGATGGCAACCAGGCCGATAAAGACGAGAAACCCTGACAGCCAAGGCGTCGCAATAGAGGTAAAATCTAACCAGCCTTGGCGCCGTTCAAGGACGGCCTGCGATCTAGGCAGAAGCTCCTCCAAGTCTGCCTCGCTCACCAAGAGGTCCTCGGAGCCCTGCTGCAGGAGCCAAGGAATCGCACCTGCACCGATGATGGCCGTAAGGCCAAACGACACAAGAAACTTGTACAGGTCGTCGAAGTTCGGCTGGCCGACACTTCCGCTCATCCGCCGAACCTCTCGCGCAGGAAATCATCAACCTCAGGTTCCGGCACCGCCCGCGTCGAGTTCGGGAGGCGCTCATAGAGCACCGGGTAACCTTTGCCCGCAGCCGACCACGTGGGCGCCGAGAGCGCTGGGATGTCGATGCGACAAATCTCCTTGTCTTCAACGAATTCGATTCGCACACGGATTCGCCGCATCACGCCACGGCCCAGATGATTGATGATGATGTCGGTCAACCAGTTCAGCCACTTGTCGATGTTCTGGCGTTCGCTGAACGTGTCGTAGTCGGGCTTCAGCCCGACCGCGCCACCGCCGTCGTTCACGCCGATCAGCAACGTTCCGCCCTTGGCGTTGGCGAAGCCAGCGATGGTTTTGGTGATCACCGCCGGTGCCTTCTTGGTGACCTGGCCGTCGGTATCCCAACGGGCGCTGGTCTTGAACTCGACAACGTCGCTCTCCTCGCCGGCCATCAGCCGTTCGAGCGGAAGGGCCCAGGTTTCGCGAGTTCCGTACAGCTCCTCCATCATTCGCGCGAACTGTTCGGGGTTGGCCTGATCGATGTCGGCCTCTGTCACCTCGTCCTCGGCTGTAGGGAGCGTCATCACCTGCGAAAGAGCAGCCACCGCCTCTTGGTCGTACACGCTCTCGCCGTCGTTGCCGAAGCTGGCGTAGATGTGTTCGTAGATCGCCTGACGTTTCTCGTCGAAGATCTGCCGCTCATAGGCGTCGGGCAGTTCGGCATCGAGCACCTGGCGAATCGCTACCCGCAATGCCGCCTTGCTCTCCTCCTTCTTCTTCCAATCGAGCACGAGCGTCTCTTCGATGTGAGTCAGAAGCCGGTGAGCCGCAGCCCGCACCTTGCGCAGCTCACTATCGGTCAGCTCCGGTGCCGGTTTGGTCAGCAGGTCAAAGATCGCAAGCTCAGCCTCGGTCAGTTCCCCCTCGACCGCCCGGCGCTGGTGCTCGTCGAGCGAGCCGTGCAGCTGCGCCAAGCGCCGCAGGTACTCCTCGGCATTCAGCGTGCCGGCGTTGTAGTCGGCAATCAGTTGACGGAGCTGATCGGCCAAATGGATGACCGTCGGGTTCTTTCGGACCGCGTCACCAATCTGCTTCTCAAGCTCTCGTTCGACGGCCTTGGCAGCGGTGCGCTTGTTAGCGGCAAAGGTGATCGCGAGCTGTTCCCAATCGATCTGGTTCAGGTCGAGGAGCGCTTGCTCCTCGCCCGCCGCCCGGATGATGTACTCACGGGTCCCGACCGACCGGTCAAGCAGCTCGGACACCCCGTCCATCACTCCGGAGATGTCGGCCTGCTCCCCGAGCGACGCCATCTTGTTCGCCACGTTGCGAATGATCGACACCAGCTTCGTTACTCGGATCGCAGCTGGGTCCGGCATCAGCGATTTGTATGCCTTGCGAACCCGGTTGGCGAGCTGCACCCAACCCTTGCGCGTCGCCTCGTCGATCAACAGCGCCTCAACGGTGGAGTCGAGCAGGTTCACGAACTCGAACCCCGTCGCCGCTTCCAGGTCGGCCAGCTCTATGTCGTTCGCTGCCAGGTACTCCTCGGCTTCGGCCAGCGCAGCATCCAAAGCATGGCGGAGATCGTCGGTCGGGTGGATCGGGGTACCGATCTCGCCGCTGCGGTCGACGCCGTAGATGGCGAGCGCCTTCTCGAGGTTCCGGAACACGCCGATGTAGTCCACGATCAGGCCGTTGTCCTTGTCGGGGAAGACCCGGTTGGCCCGAGCAATCGTTTGCATCAGCGTGTGACCGCGCATTGGTTTGTCGAGGTAGATCGTCGACGTCGACGGCGCGTCGAATCCGGTCAGCCACATGGCGCACACGAACACGAGACGGAACGGATCGTCGGAATCTTTGAACCGGGAGTCGAGGTCCTCGTCGTTCATCTTCCGCCGGTGCAAGGCGATGTCGAGGCCGAGGTCAGCCATGTCGGCGACTTCGTTCTGAGCCTGCGAAACGACGACCGCCATGTCGGTCTCTCGCATCCACCGGAGTTGATACTCCTTTGGTGCGCGCTCGAGCATCGGCAGCGTTTCGATCTCGGCTTCGAGGCGGCCGATCGTTCGAGCCCACTCGGCTGACACCAGGTCGTACATGCGCACGGCGGTGGCCTTGTCGATGGCCACATACATGCCCTTGCCGAGGAACCCCCGGTTGGCGAAGTGCTCGACTAGATCGACGGCGATCTCTTCAAGCCGCTTGGGGCGGGTGATCAGCTGGTGTTGCTGGGAGAACTTGCGGGCGACCGCCTTCTCCTGCTTCTCATCGAGCGCTGCTTCGTCCAGCAGGTCCTCGAGCTCGGTGTCAAAATCCTCGTTGGTGAGCTGGAGTTCGGGGATGCGGTTCTCGTAATAGAGGGGGACGGTGGCGCCGTCGCGGATCGAGTCGGCGAAGTTGTAGGTCGACACATAGTCGCCAAACACCCGCTTGGTCTCCTGCTCCTCGCCCTCGATCAGCGGGGTTCCGGTGAAGCCAAGGAACGAAGCGTTCGGGAGCGCCGCCCGCATGTTGGCGGCCAGGGTGTCGTATTGCGATCGGTGAGCTTCATCGGTGATCACGATGATGTCGTCCCGTTCAGACAGCACGGGCATCTCGGCGCCCTTCTCAGCCGGGATGAACTTATGGATGAGGGTGAAGACGTAGCGATGGTCCTGACCGAGCAGCTCACGCAGATGCGCCGACGTCTCGGCGTGAACCTCGACACCAGAAGTGATCACTCCCGAGTCAGCGAACTCCTCGTACAGCTGCCCGTCGAGTTCTTTTCGGTCGGTCACCAACACAAACGTCCAGTTGCCCGGCCGTTTGCGCAGCACCTTCTGGGTGAACCACAGCATCGAGAGCGACTTGCCCGACCCCTGGGTGTGCCAAAACACCCCGAGCCGCCCCTCACGCTCTTTCACCTCGTACGTGGCTTCGAGAGCGTTGTTCACGCCGAGGTACTGATGGTTCTTGGCGACCTTCTTGACGAGGCTGCTGGTGCGCTTGCCTTCGGCGTCGACTGTGCCGCCGGTCTCGGTGTATGCGATGAAGTTCTCGACGATGTCGAGCATCCGGTGCGGCTCACATGTCGCTCGCAGCATCGTCTCCAGCGACACTGTGCCGGCCTCGGCCTCGTCGTCGATCTTCTTCCACTCGGCGAAGAACTCCCACGAGGCATATGTCGAGCCCATCCGGCTCTCCGACCCGTTCGACAGGATCACGAATGCGTTGAACCAGAAGAGCTGTGGGATTTCCTTCCGATATGCCCGCAGATTCTCTTGGTACGCCTCGTACACAGTGCGCTCGGGCGCTTTCAGCTCGAGAAATCCGAGCGGGATGCCGTTGACGAACAGCACGATGTCGGTCCGCCGGGTGTGCATTTCGCCGGTAACCCAGAGCTGCGAGACGGCCAGGAACTCGTTCTGATCCGCAACGTCCCAAGCGACGAAGCGAACCCGGCGAGGTTCTTTGTTGCCCTTGTCGCTCTCGGCCTGCACGACGACGCCGTCGCGCAACATCTCCCACACCGCCTTGTTCGCCCGCACCGGATCGAGCGACGACCGATCCTCCACAAACGCAGCGACGGCAGCGTCGACTGCACCGGCGTCGAGACCAAGGTTCAAGCGCAGGACTGCGTCGCGAAGCCTGGACTCAAGAATGGCGTCTGCCTTGTTCGACCGGCCGAGCTCGGCCGGTTCGGCGAACCCGGAAAGAACCTCCCAGCCAAGGACAGCGAGCAACTCCAGCGCCGGCTGCTCTACCGCCGCATCCTCCGAGCCCGGGCCTCCACTCACGTCAGTACACCGTCCAAATTTAGCTCCGACACATCCAACTCACCCGACACCAGCCGAGGCAGTAGTAGATCCCGTGCCTCGCGTAGCACCCGGTTCTGCTGCGACATGTTGCGGCGCAAAGCCGACATGGGCGCAACACGCTCCTCGAACTCCGCCGAAACGTGCGACGGCGGCTCCGGGATTCGGTACTGGAGAAGCAGTTCAGTGTTCGCTCGCGGCATCTTGGTTCCGTTCGAGGTAGCAACGGCAGCGGCTACGAACTCATCACTGGATGCGACGCAGAGCGCCCGCTCTGGATACTCCGATGGACGAAACACGATCGCATCTGTAGATGAGTACCCATCCATAGGCGCATCCACCACCTTGTGGAAGTAAGGACGGATCTTGCCAAAGAGGATGTCACCCGATGTGAAGACCTTCCTCCGACTACCGACGGTCTCAGCCACGGCCCATTCGGATAGCGTCGTCGAACGTCGCGGCAGGTGTTCGAGACCTACAAGAGCGCTGCCCGGCGGGATGTCGCTTTCTGCCACCGATGTCTTGCTCTCAGTCGCTAGACCAGAGAACCGTGCAGCCACCCACCCCTCGGGGATGTGGCCAAGTTCGGAGTCGACCAGCTCGACGTCCTCGTGGCTGGGAAACCGGAAGTGAACGAACCACTCCCGGTACAACAACCGAGCCATCTCCTCCAGGATCTCAATCCGTCGGCGGTTGTTCTCGATCAAATCATCCATGGCATCGAGGGTCGCAACAACTTGATCTTGCTGGACCAACGAAGGAAACCGCACCGGCAACTGCTCGACCACGCCGGCGCTGAGGTTCGACATCGTGGCCCCAACTGAGTGGCCCTCCAGCCACGCGACCGGTTCTCGCAGCGCCAGGAAGTAGAAGACGAATCGTGAACGGACGTCCGTAGAGCCGCTCAACGAGACGCGCATCGAGCCGGTGCCACACAACCAGCCGTCCTCGGCCTGGCCGGTCCAAGCCCGCCTACCAATGTCGCCTCTGCGGCCTAGCACGATATCTCCAGCCCGGAGGATGTGAGCACTAAGCCGCTCAACCGTTTCGTGATCAATGCGGGCGATGGAAGAGGTATCGATCTTCCCATCGACCATGTCCTTCGGCATGACAACCGGGATTGCGGATGCCTCCTCGACGTAGTCAGCCTTATGTAGCTGCGAACCGAACGGGCCCGTCCGAACCTCGCCACCAGCACGAGCCGCAATCTCGCCCAGGGTCATCGTCTCCAAGCTCACCGGCCAAGCGCCCTCTCGAAATTGGCCTGCACGACCTCCGCTAGTGCCAGCGCCTCAGCTGCGAGACCACCGAACTCCTCCTCAAGGAGCTCCATCCGAGCGACAAACTCGATGTCGTCCGCCCCGCCTGTCACCATGCCGACATACCTGCCCGGGTTCAAGCTCCAGCTCTGTGCCTCGATGGCCTCGATCGTCGCTACCCCGCACAGCCCTGCCACATCGGTGTACTCGACGTCGGAGAATCGTTCCTCGACCATCTCCAGACTGCCAGCCTGGAACTCCGGCTTCTCGCCTCGCCAGAGGCGGACGATGTTCGCGAGGAACTCGACCTGTTGCGGCGTCCAGTCGCGATGGGCCCGATCGATGGTGTTGTAGATCTCTCGAGCATCGATGAACAAGACATCATCGGCGCGGGGGCCGTCCCGTTTGGCTTTATCGAGAAACCATAGGGTCACGGGCAGTGTGACGGTGAGGAACATGTTGGTCCCAACGGCGACGATCACATCGACGACTCGGTCCTCGATGAGCTTGCGCCGTATTTCCATTTCTGAGCCACGGGCGTCGGACGCCGAGTTGGCCATCACGAAGCCAGCGCGGCCGGTGTCGTTGAGTGCCGAGTAGAAGGTCTGGATCCAGAGGTAGTTGGCGTTATCCGAACTCGGAAGTCCGAGACGGAACCGGGGGTCGTCCTCCAGCTTGGCTTTGTCCACCTTGTTGACGTTGAAGGGCGGGTTGGCCATCACGAAGTCGAACTTGCCGACGCTGTCGTGCCGGTCTTCGTAGTAGGTGTTCCCTTCGAGGATGTCACCGCCAAGGCCGTGGACGGCGAGGTTCATCTTGGCGAGTGGCACCGTGCGTCGAGAAGCTTCTTGGCCGTAGATCGAGAGTTCGCTGCCCGGGTTTCGTTTGTGACGGGCAACGAAGTTGGCCGACTGAACGAACATGCCGCCGGACCCGCAGGCGGGATCGAATATCTTGCCGTGGAATGGTTCGAGGATCTCGACGATGAGTTTCACGATCGAGGTTGGGGTGAAGAACTCGCCGCCTCCCTGACCTTCGGCCATGGCGAACTGTCCGAGGAAATACTCGTAGACCAGGCCGAAGCCGTCGCCTTCGATATCGTCGGCAAGCGAGTTAAGTGTTCGCATCAGCTCGATGAGCGCGTTGTTGGGGAGCGTTCCGTACACCTTGGGAAGCACACCCTTGAGATCGGGGTTGTGGTCCTCGATGCCCGACATCGCGTCGTTGAGGACCTTGCCAAGGTCTGCCGACTCGGGCTGGTTCAACAGATGCCCATACCGCGCCTCTTCCGGGAGGTACAGCACTCCTCGGGCCTTGTAATCGTCGGGACCCACCGGGTTGCGGGCGCTGCCCGTGCCGAGCTCTGCCTGAGCGGTGGCGAAACGCTCCTCGGCGAAGCGGAGGAAGATGAGCCCGAGGACAGGAGCCGAGTACTCCGAGGCTTGCAAGCCCGAATTGGCTCGCAGTTCGTCGGCGGCATCCCACAGCCTCTTTTGAACCTGAGTTAGGTCGGTTGCCATCAGGCGTGGTCCTCTCTGCGCTTGGTCCAGCGCTCTACATCCTCTCGCACCCAGGCGCGACATTTCCCCTCGGCGAATTCCAGCGCTGGAGCCGGGAAGTCCTCGTACCGGCGCATGTACGTGGTGACGCTGTTCTTGTGCGCGAGACCAAGCAATGCGGCCACTTCTCCAACATCGATCAAGTCATCGAGATCCACTGAACGCCCCATGACATTCGAGTCTATACACGTTGACAGGAACGGTCGACAGGTGTAGTCTATTTACGTAGACAAACAGGTGGCCCCGGCGGTGCGTCAACACCCCGGGACCCGGCCAGAACCCTTAGGAGATTCCGACATGAACGAGCCTACGCGCTCACTCCCCCCTCGGACTCGACGACATCGAGGCCCGACTCACGCTCTCAGTCGACGAGGCTGCGTCCCTGCTCGGACTCGGACGGACCGCCGCATACGAAGCGGCCCGACGAGGCGAGATCCCTTCCCGACGGCTCGGTCGACGGGTGATCATCCCAGTACCGGCGTTCCTCGATTGGCTCGGCGTCTCAGCTCCGAGCACGTGAGAGGGCGTCATGCAAGGACACATCCGCAAACGCACATACACGACCAAGGCGGGTAAAGAGACCGTCAACTGGTACGTTGTCGTCGACCTTGGACGAGACGCCAACGCCAAGCGCCGCCAGAAGTGGCACGGCGGCTACCGGACCCGCAAGGAAGCCGAGGTAGCCCGCACGAAGATCGTCGGCGACCTCCACGCTGGCACCTACACCGAACCCACGAAGCTGACCCTCCGCGAGTGGGTCGAGGACAAGTGGCTCCCGACCGTCAGAACCCAGGTCAAGCCGAGCACCTTCGACTCGTACCAACGCAACATCCACCTTCACGTGCTCCCCACCTTGGGTGGACGCAGCCTGGTCGACATCGGACCCGGCCAACTCAACACGCTGTACGTCGACCTGCTTGAGCATGGCCGTCGCAACGGGCCCGGCGGCCTCAGCCCCAAGACCGTGCACTACATCCACACGATCGTGCACAAGGCGCTTGCCGACGCGGTCGACGCTGGCCTGATTGCAGCAAATGCTGTTGCGCGAGCCAAGCCGCCCCGACCTCGATCGGCTGCCCCCAAAGAGCTCCTGTTCTGGACGCCCGAGCAGTTGCGCTCGTTCCTGGACCTCGTTGCCGGACAGCGGCTTGAGGCCGCTTGGAACGTCACTGCGATGACCGGGATGCGTCGAGGCGAGGTTCTTGGTCTCCGTTGGGCCGACCTGGATCTCACCAACAGCCGAATCCATGTTCGGCAAGCGCTCGTCTCGGTCGCGTACAAACTCATCGTGTCGACGCCAAAGAATAATCTGGCCAGGGTTATCGACCTTGATTCGGCCACCGTCAACCAGATCCGGTTTCATCGCCAGCGCCAGCTCTCTGAGCTAGAGGCGTGGGGTGACGACTACCGGGATGGAGACCTTGCTTTCTGCAAGGAGAACGGTGAGTCGATCCACCCGCAGACCCTTTCGCAAGCGTTCGAACGGCTTGTCGACAAGAGCGACCTGCCTCGGATTCGACTCCATGGTTATGCCGACCTCCGCGTTATGCCGACCTCGGCGCGGGATCCGTTGCGGGGAGCGGGTTCCGGGTTGTTGATGTCGGCATAATCACAGGTGTTCGAGGAAAGCGAGGAGCGTGTCGGGGGCCTGG
>JAGNEX010000067.1 GCA_018003035.1 Acidimicrobiia bacterium | reverse complement strand
CACGAGCCCTGCCCCGACGCGCCCCACCACCCGCTGACCGACGTTCAACTAGCCAGGATGGGCGCCGTCGAGCCCTCACCAGCGGTCAGCACCCACCCCACCCAACAACTGAAAGGTCTGGGCTAGCGACGGCAGGCGAGATGGCTACATTCCCTGAGCTAAGGCTTCCACGACCGACCCCACGCGAGCCCACATAGCAGCCGCGCCGCCAGTGGACTCCGAGAATGCGGCCGCTCCCTCACTCAGGCGCGCTCGCCGCACCGGGTCCGCAAGTAGCTCGTCAACGGCCCGCCGCAGCGCCTCAGGATCCGACGGCGGAATCAACAACCCGTTGACGCCGTGCCTAACGTAGTCCCGCATGGCAGGCGTATCGGTTACGACACACGCCTTGCCCAGCGCCATCGCCTCCAACATCACCGTCTGCCCAGTCGGGTACTCGCGCACGTGGGTGGGGATGACCACCACCGACGCGGCGGCCAGCGCGCTCATATAGGACTCGGCTTCGACCGCGCCTCGGAAGTCAATCTCGTCCGGTAAATCCAGACCTTCTACCTGCTGGGGCCGGGTGAAGAGTTGAACGCTCCAGTCGGATTCACGGGCGGCAAGAGCCAGCGTCGGCCAATCCCGGCCGAGATCGCGTCCGGCCGCAATCACCGCCCCACTTTCGCTCGTGGATACCGAACGCAATCGCTCCAGATCCACCCCAAATGGAACGACGTGCACACGCCTCGGCTCGATATCAAGCAGTTCGACGAGAGTGTCGCGCTGGTTGGACGAAAACACCACGACGCCATCGACCGACCGGTACAGCCGCCGATAGAGCCGTCGCCTCCAACCTCCGATACGAGCCAAGTCCGCCAGCCAACATCCGATGATGATCAGTGGTGGCTTCCGCCGCCCCGTCGCAACACGAAAGCATGCCAGGCCGTGTCCTTCGCTCTCGAACATCGCAACGGTCGCCGTTGCGCGACGCCTCTGCTTACGCGTTAACCACGCCTGTACCCACGGCACCAAGAAACGCTCGGTTCGAGCGACTCTTCCCCACCCGCCGATGAGGTGCTCGTCGGTCCACGCCAGATCGAAGCCGCTCTGTCTCAGTTCGTCGATCCGGTATGGAAGTGGTTGGGCAGCATCCATGTCTCCGTACGGACCGGACTTCAAGATGACAACGGTCCGACCGGTAACATCACCGAGGTGTCTTCGCCGCCCGTGCACCAACCTGATCGTACCGCCGACGCGGGCTACGGCGAGCCCTCCAAGCCCGAAGCACCAGTCCGAGTCGTCCACCTCATCGGCCGCCTCAGCCGAACCGGGGGGGTTCAGGTGGTGGTTCGCAGGTTGGCTGCCTCCGTCGACCCTAACCGCATCGACCTACATATCGTGACAATGCGGCCAGCTTGGGATGATGTAAGCGACGTCCCAGCACGGGTTCACCACCTGGGCTTCGGTGGCTCGCGATACCGGCTACGAGACCGCGTTTCCATCATGTGGAACATGACTCAAGCAGTTCGGCGGCTCAGGCCCGACGTCGTCCAGATCCACAGCGGCATGGCATGGCTCGGCCTTCTCGCCAGGTTGTCTTCGCCCACCACACCTTTCGTGCTTGAGGTGCACGACGCACCTGGGTCCGGCCGCCATGGAGCGTGGACCGACCGCTTCGAAGGCTGGTGCATCCGGTGGCTCCCCATGACAGCAATCTGCCACTCATCGCAAGTTGCGACGGCCGTCGCCTCCTACGGAGCGCCGGCCCGAAAGATCAGTCAGTTTCCTCTTGCCGCCGATACCGAGTCATTCCGGCCGCGCCCTCACCGAGTGAGGAATGCATGGCGAGCCGACAACGGATTCGATCCGGATACGCCGATTGCCGTCGCAGTGGGGCGACCGGCCAATTCGAAGCGAATCGATCTGCTCGTCGATGCATTTGCTCAGGTGCTGATCAATGGAGCCGACCTTCGTCTCCTGCTCGTTGGGTGTGGCGACAGCCCTCAGATCCACCAACAGGTGGACCACCTTGGTCTCTCCGACGTGGTGCTGCTCAGTAGCCAGTTGAGCGACGCCGAGATGCCTATTGCCATTGCCTCGTGCGATATTTTGTGCTCGACGTCAGAGTATGAGGGCTTCGGCTTAACGATTATAGAGGGGATGGCGAGCGGATTGCCAGTTGTGGCGATGGCCGTAGGCGGAGTGAGAGACCTCGTTTCCAACGACGAAACCGGCTTTCTCGTTCCGTCGGGCAACACCACGATTTTCACCGATCGGCTGCGAAAGCTCGCCGACTCACCCAGTCTCCGATCGAGACTTGGCGCTGCCAGCCGACTACGAGCTGTGGAGAGGTACGGCATTGAAACCATGGCTGAATCATTCACCGAGGTCTATAACAACTTGGGTAGCGATACACGACACCGCGCGAGTCGGCGAACATCAAGGAAGTGAGCCCGCCTTCCGGCTACGAGAAACCCACTGTGCACTTCTCGGTTGTCATCCCCGTCTACAACGGTGAGCTGACCATCGCAGCAGCCGTATCATCAGTTCTTCAACAAACCCACCTACACGAAGTGATCATCGTGGACGATGGCTCCCGGGATCGCACGTCAGAAGCAGTTCGCTCTCTCGACGACCCGAGAGTCCACTTCCTCAAGCAACCAAACGCTGGCCCGGCAGCGGCTCGCAATACCGGCGCTGACGTTGCATCCGGGTCGCATCTCATCTTCCTTGATGCCGACGATCAGTTGCTACCCAACGCCCTTTCGATTCTTGCCGACGTTCATTGCCAGGAGTATCAACTCGCCCGCTCAGCTGCTCTCATCGACAACGGCGACCTAGGTCTGCAGACCCGGTACTCAATCCCGTCCCAGTTCGATTATCCACGTGGCTCGCCCCTTGCAGGGACATTTAGCATCGAGCGACGCCTTTTCGAATCGATCGGTGGGTATGACGACGAGTTCCGGTTCGGAGAGAACTCCGAGCTTCTCTTCAGAGCCCAGATGTACCTTCGAGATGCGCAACTCGAACAGGGCTTTGATCAGCGCCCCACGATGAAAAAGGTCGCCCAGACTGGTAGAAGCAAGCACCATTACTCCGCATATACGCTCGATGCGGCAGTCAGGATGATCGAGAAGCACGGTGACGCCATGCGAGATGACCCGCTCATCCTCGCGAACCACCACGCCATTGCGTCCCATCTCTATCGACGGGGCGGACGACGGCGGTTATCGGTTCGTCACGCGATATCTGCGGCTAAGGCTCGTCCGACCTCTCTTCGGACTTGGGCGCGCATCCCATTGAGTTTCGCTTCGCCTGGAAGACGACGTGACCGGCAGGAGTCGTAGTGTCAGTGTGCGTCGAGGCCGGAAGCAGCGGCACCGGCACGTTGTTCAACCGTTCGAAAACGTGCTTGACGCTGCCGGAAGGGTTGCTCAATGAACCGAAAGCTCATCTCAGCGACCACGACCGAGATGGCCACCTTCACAAGGATATTGGCAGTACCACCAAGTCCTGGAAGTTCCCAAGTGACCACGCGAAACACGGGCAAGTGCCAGACATAGAGCCCATAGGAGATGAGCCCCACTCGTACGATCGGCCGCCACGTCAGCAGGCTTACAACGAGCGGCCTTCCCTTGACCTCGACCAGTGCATAGATGAGAACTGCCGACCCGATCCCGAAGAGAGTGACCAGTCCACGGTCGAAGTAGACGCCCGGAATGATCCGAGGCTTCAGAAGAGGCACGACAACAACCACAATCAGGCCGATGATGGAGAAGACGTTGGCGTTCCGACGGAGGAAGTTGTGGGCCCTACCTTGATCCCATCGTATCAACGCCCCGAAAGCTCCGGCAGCAATGGCTTCGGGCCTCATCCACAAAAAACCCCGGTCGGCAGGCACGCCAGCTAGCCGCGCAGCCAGACACACGAGGATGAATCCCAATACCAACCACGTCAACGTCCGAAGCTCACGCCGACGCCAGAACGTGACGAGGATAACGGGCCAGATCAAATAAAACTGTTGCTCGAGAGCCAAGCTCCAGGTGTGCCCCAGGAAGTTGCCCGGCGTAGCGAGAACCCCGATGAGGTTGGTCGAGTATGTCGCCGCACCAAATAGGAAGCGCCCATAAAGCCTGCGATGTTCAGGCTCGTGTACACCGGCCGTCGCAAGAAATTCCGGCAGATCATTCCACCGAAATGCCAAGTAGATCACCACAGCGAGCAGCATTGCGTACAACGCAGGGAAGAGTCGAAGCCCTCGGCGAACGTAGAAGCGAACGAACCCGTAGCCACCGTCAAGCCGGAATACTTCTTCGAGAATCACTGTCGTGATCAAAAATCCGCTCAACGCGAAGAAGACGTCGACCCCAAGCTCACCACCCTTCAGCAGGCTTGGGTGGGCATGACTCGCCATCACGAACACGATCGCAAGGGCACGGATGCCATCCAGGCCGGGCCGATAGCCAAGCCTCTCTGGCACGTCGGCACTCACGAACTCGCTCCGATGCTGGGATCAACGAGTTCTTTGACCGCACGACGAAGTTGGTCCCCGGCGCTCGCCCAGGTATGGGTTCTTTCCACCCAATCTCTCGCCCGCTGGCGTTGAAGATCAGCGCGACCGGGATCGTTCAAGAGGGCCAGGGCAAGTTCAACCAGTTCAGGCACCGACGTCCCGACCGCCACCTCTCGCCCGGAGACATCGAGCCCCTCCACCCCCGTTGGGGTCGTTACAACAGGAACGCCGTGTGCGAACGCCTCGATTATTTTGAGCTTTGTGCCAGAGCCGAAATCAAGCGGGGCCACGACCAGAGCAGCTGACTTGTACTGCGGCGCCAGATCGTCCACGAATCCGTGCCAGACAACGTTCTCCACGGACCAGAGATCGTTCAATGCCGCCCCCCCTGCCCCCACAACATGAAGCTCCACGCCGGGAATGACCCGCCGCATCTGTGGAAGAAAATCGTGTAACAGCGTGCGGACCGCCTCCGAGTTCGGTGGATAGCCCAAGTTGCCCACGAAAAGTAGTCGACCCGACGTCGGCTCCCAACCCATTTCTTCGGGAACATCCACACCATTTCTAACGATAGTCCTCCCCTCTGTGCTTACCCGCGGGAGGTCGGCGGCGACCAACTCCGAACAAGGGGTGAGCAGGCTGGCCCGTCCCACGCCTGCCGCTTCAGTCCTGATTCTGGCGCGACGGTCAAGCACAGTAAGAGCGATCAACCGCCAACTGGCCTTTGTCCTAGGGAAGCCCCTGGCCCACTGGCGTAGCTGACGGTCAATCGACTGCTTTTCGCTGTGCTGGAGGTCCACCACGACAGGTGCTTCCAGGTCGAGCGGCAAGACCGCCGCACCCAACGCTGAGGAAGCTACCCACACGACATCCGGCGAGAAGGTTCGCACCACTGAGGCAACGTGCGCCACAGCGGACGACACGTCACAGGATTGCCATCCGAAGGGCAGGGATCGACCGCTCAGCCACAAGACACGCTCCTTGAGCAGCACCTTTCGAGGCGACGGAGTAACAACCGTAGTTGGTGGAAACAAATCAAGGCGCTGAGCGGCCCTAAGTTCCTCGTCCTGCGCGAGATCTTGCCATCTTGGCACAACCACCACTTTGAGATCATTGCCTTCCCGCAAACTCGAAACCAGACGCAACACCCTGCGCCGACTACCAGAATTGGCAGGGAATGGATACTTCTCTAAAAGACACAAAATTCGCATGAAACCTACTGACGTTAATCCCTTGTAACTGTTCCGCGACCGGCGTTTCCCGTCCACGATCACCTTTCCTCGCCCGTTTCCGAAGAACGTCAACTCTGATCAACTGAGCCAATCACACCGTCAAAGAGCGAGAACGAAAGGAGAATCAGATGAATTAGGGTACTTCGTCACAAACGATCAGTCGTCCGTCTGCCCGCTACACGCTACTTGTTGCTGAGGGGGCGGCCGACATGACGGAAGATCTACGGGGCGGGCAGACCGGGGGCATGTCTATCCATCCCGGAGAGGACCAGCGCCTCCTTATAGAACTCGTCGGAGTCGCGGAGCCGTTCCGGTGTGTCGAAAGACTTCAAACGCCCGCTGTGGATCACCATAATCCTGTCGCAGATCTCAAGGGTCGAAAGCCGGTGGGCGATGATCACCACGGTCGTCTGACCGCGAAGTTGCTCAATCGCGTTACGGAACCGAACCTCCGACTGAACGTCCAGCGCGCTGGTCGGCTCGTCCATCACCAGAAGCTTCGGGCGGCTCAAGACAGCGCGGGCGATACAGAGGCGCTGGCGCTGGCCTCCCGAGAGGACACTTCCAGCATCTCCTACGTGATAGTCGTAGCCGCCCGGCCACGTCTCGATGTCGTCCGCGATTTGAGCCAGCTTGGCTGAGCGCACGAGGTCATGATCGTTGAAGCCTTCACGAAAGAAGCGGATGTTCTCGGCGACCGTTCCGTGGATCAGCTTCGAGTCCTGCGGAACGAAGGCTGTCTGTAGGCGCCAGTCGGCAAGTTCAATATCACGTATGTCCATGCCAGCGGCATTCACGCTTCCTTCGGTTGGGTTCCGCAGCCGCAAGAGCAACTGGACCAAAGTCGACTTACCGCTCCCCGAGGGCCCAAGGATGCCGATGATTTCACCACGCTGCAACGAGAAGTTGACGTCGCTGAGTGCCGGCGTCCCGGCGACGTACTCGAAGCTGACATTCTTGGCGACGACCGGCGTGATCTCATCAGCCGGCTGACCAGTTCTGCACACTGCATCCGCCTGCAGGGATTCCAAGCGAGCCTGGAGATCAGAGAGGTAGGGCGCATAGGTGTGCAGCGCCGTGTACACGCCCTGAGCCAGCTGGGCATAGGCGAGTGACCGGATCATGACCAACATGACGGCGCCGAGCGCCGCCAGGTCGGTGATGCCCAGCGCGCGGACAGAAGCCAGGCCCAACACCAGGACCACCAGCAATACCGATGCATACAGCGGGGTAAAGAGGAACGCCTGAAACTGAAGCCGCTGGGAGGCATCGGCGTTCTCGTCGATGAGCACTTCGAGCTTCGACTCGATTCGATCTTCGACTCCGAAGACCTGCATCTCTCGCCCGAGTCCACCGTACTCGGAGATCGAGTTTGCGAAGGCCATGTCAGCGTTGGCCGCCCGTCGTGATGACCGCCCGATGATACGACGAAGCGGGATGAGGGTAAAGCCAAGCAGGCCGACCGTGGCAATCAGCCCGAGCGCGGCAGCCGGGCTCACTGCGATGGCCGTGCCGAGCAGCGCCACCAGGCTGCACACGGCGGTGACACCTTTCGACAAGGTGTCCACGACTGATGCACCACGGCCAACGAAGCTCGTCAGCAGTTCCTGGAGTTCCCCGCTGCGCTGGCTCGTCTGCTCGAGCAGGGAGGAGTGCAGAAAGGCTTCGGAGAACTCTTTTCGAGCCTCCGCCTGATAATCGGCGACCAGGTTTGTGGCCTGCCAGCCGTTCAGCACCTGCATGGCTCCCCGCAGAAGCACCAACACGAAGGCGACGACGATGGCCGTATTCACCTTCCAACCGATGGAAACCGGGCCTAGAGCCAGGTCGATGCTCTCGCCACCGTCAGCCAGGGTAAACGCAATCTGGGTGATAGCGACCAGCACGATTGCCTCGGACATGGCACTCGCGAGCGCCGTGCCGGACAGCAAGACGATGCGAACTCGTCGGCCGATCAACAGCGGCCGGACGAGCTCACGGATTGACGCCTGAGATCGCACGGCTGGATCGGAACCGGACGTCATCGGGCGTTCCCGGTCTCGTACTGGGCTGCGCCGGCCGGCCAGGTTCGGTAGGTCACCTCATCGAGGTACGCCATCTTGACACCGGCCAGCTGAAGCCGTTTCCAAAGGTTCCAATCAAATGGCTCGTCGAGGCGGTCCGATGTGGGCGAGTAAGGCATTGCCGCCAGGCCCATCGAGTAGAGGACCGCCCCGTGGTTGCAAGCGGATGGGCTCATGACCGGGTGGCCTACCTGACGGTCCGCATCTCCGGGACGTACCTCAATGGTCTTGCTCCACACGAACTCGAGTCGCTGCGCCTGGGCGAAGCGAAGCATCTGTTCAACATGCGTTGGGTCCAGTTCGTCATCGTCGTCACAAGGTGCGATCCAATCGCCGGATGCGAGGAGGAGTCCCGCGTTCATCGGCTTGGAACCGGCCACCTGCCACCGCCTCGTCGGCTCGGTCGGATAGTCGCCTTGGCGCCCCAAGTTGATGTACCGGATCCGTGGGTCGGACACCAGTGAAAGCGCATCCTGGGTACGCTCGTCGCAGTGATCACCCACGATGAGAATTTCGATGCGCTCATAGGTCTGGTTCAGCGCCGAGGCGAGAGCACGCTCGACCAAAAGACCGGGTCGATCCTTCGTCGCGATTCGCACCGTTACGAGCGGCTCGGACTCGACAGGAGCCTCAAGCCAGCACACATCACGACCGTTTCGCGCCTCGCTCAACCGTCGTCGATCACGTGGCACGCTTCCAAGTTCGTAGAAGAGTTCCGACAACGCCCCTGGCCGGCCCGCATGCCGAAGCAGCGCCAACTGGGCGACGAGCGGAGAACGAGAGCGGATGAACCTGCTGAGGTGCTTGCGACCAATCACGTCGTGGGGGCGATTCGATGCGTCATTTCCAGCGATGCTAGCTCTCACCGCGCAACCCTCGATGAGTAGGGCCATCTCTGAGGCGGACCTCGCTGGCTATCCTCTTGCGGTGCGCACCTTGGATGACGAGTCAGCCGGGCGGCGCCTAACCACCTGCCATCGCTGACCTGCCTTCGAGGAGTTGCCGCATCGGCGGTGTTTCTTGCCCGTGATGGCCCATCTTGCGGCCGGCTGGGTCCCGTGTGGGTCGTGTGGAGCACCACCACCCTGATTCCGTACTCGTTGTTGATAGTGGCCTCGGCTCAGGCCGACGTCGCCGGTCAACCAAGCAAGGTGCTCGGCAACGAGACCCTCATGAAACTCTGTACCTGATTCTTCGCCCTCTAGCTGGTGCACGAGCCGGTCATCAAGGTGATCCGCTCGATCTCCGCTCGCACAGCGTGGCCCGCCAGCGATCTCAACGGGAGTCGTCCCGCTACAGCATCGCCATCGAAGTTTCCGCAGCGTTGTACTAGGTGGGTGTTGTTTTTCGCGTCGGGTTGGGACTCGCGATTGGGGTTCATGTCTGGTAGAATGACACCCATGTTGTTTGATGTTGGGGACGGGTTGTGACGGTCGGGCGGACACCTCGGCAGGCTGACGTGTTCCGGTCGACCACCCAGTTTGTTGATGAGTTGGTCGGGCAGGATTCGATCTGGGCTGTGCTTCACCGGGAGTCTCACCGGTTGTTCCCCGACGACGCGTTCGCGGATCTGTTCCAAACGTCGGGTCGCCGGTCGATCCCACCACGCATCCTGGCGGTCGTGATGGTGTTGCAGAAGGCGTTGG
>JAGNEX010000025.1:31349-35884 GCA_018003035.1 Acidimicrobiia bacterium | reverse complement strand
GAGATGCGTGTCGACCGCTGCGGGTACAGCGACGGCCGGTTCGTCGCCGTCGGCAGGTTTACCAACACCTCAGAGATTCGCCAGACCTTTGACGCCAAGATCGCCGCCTTCGACACTGCCGATGAGTTCGCAGGGGCATACCGGGCGTTTGTGTCAGCGATCGACCCCGGCAGAACCTTGGACTGGACGGTCTCGCTGGACGAAGGGGGCAGTGGCGAGATGACGTGCCGAGAGCTTGAGGTGCTCACCAACAACCTGCTTGACACTTCGCGGGACGCGCCGGCGGCATCCGACACCCCCCTCCCGGCCTCACGACCGAACAACTAACCGGGCCGGCTGCCTGACACCGCGGCATTCAGCCCGCAGGCCACACCTCTGCCTCGGCGAGGAGCTGGTCACGAAACTCGGGTGCCGCAATCGACGCGATGAGACGAGCCCGTTCCCGGACCGTGCGCCCTTCCAGTTCGACAGCACCGAACTCGGTAATGACGACATCGATCTGATGCCGGGGCGTCGACACGATCGAACCAGACGGCAGGCGCCCCACAATCCTCGAAGCGACGCCATCTTCCAAGCGATGCGTCGAGGGCAAGCAAAGCAATGAGCGATCTTCGAGTTCCAGACCGGGCCCGGACAAGAAGTCTTCGTGTCCACCAATACCGGAAAACTGCTTGCCGATGACCGAATCGGCCACGACCTGCCCAGCTAGATCGATGCTCAGAGCGCCGTTGATCGTCACCATATGGTTGTTTGCTGCGATGAGCTCTGGAGCATTGACCAGGTCGACCGGAAGGAAAGCAACCTCGTGGTTCTCGTCGAGCCATTCGTAGAGTTCCGCCGTACCGGCCGCAAACGTCGTTACGGAGTACCCCTCAAAGGCGCCGCCCTTCGCCGAGTTGGTGACCTTGCCTGCTTTGTGGAGTTTCATCAGCCCGGTGGTGAACATCTCTGAATGGATGCCGTAGCCGCCGCCGTCGCGTTCTGCCAGGAGCGCTGCCACGGTCGACGGAATGCCTCCGATCCCTGTCTGCAACGTGGCACCAGACTCGATAAACCCGGCGGCGTACTGGGCGATCGTCTTATCGACATCGGTTGGTTCTTTATCGCCCAGAAGGAACGGCGGCCGCTCGCTACGCACGATCGCGTCCGCCTCGTCCACGTGGATCGCGTGGCGGTGTTCCCCCAAGCCAAAGGTCCGCGGCATTGCGTCGTTGACTTCGACGATAAGCACTCGCTCTGGATCGGCCCCGCATTGGTGAAGTGCACCGACCGTCGCGCCTGCATGGAGCGACAACGACATCCATCCATCTGCGTCCGGAGGTGTCGCCGCGGTGGCCATGACCCGTGGATTCAGCCGCTCAAGGATGGGCCGAAACCGTCTGAAATCAGCGGGGGCAAACTCGACGTTGGCGCCACCATCGCGCAAGATCCGCTCGGCAGGCCCGAAGAACCCGCTCCGTAGCCGCACGCCCGGGCGTGTGAACAGCGGGAACAGGTCGATGAGGAGCGCTCCGAAAACTTCGAGATCGGTGAATGCCTCACGTGCACCGAGTTGATGGAGAAACTCTGACGGGATTCCTGGTCCAAGGGGAATAGCGAAGGTGTCGACGTCTCTGACCAGCGCAGTCGCTTCTTCATAGCTCGCGAATTTGAGGGGACGGGCCATGGCGTGAACTCCTCGTTCCTCTGGGCGGCCGGCTAGGGGGTGGGCCGAGAGATCCGTCGTTACCGGGGCACATTCCTATCGCGTTTTGCCGACCCGCCGCGGCACGAAAAATGGGGGCATTAGAGGTCTCGGCGCGCCGCCAGGCTCGACCACCGGGGACTGTTAGGCCACACTTTTGTTATGGACGAAACCGAAGCCGCCGCAGCTGGGACACATACGCCTGTACCGCACCTTCTGGCGTGCGATGGGGGCCTTCCCGATCCAACCGATCAGGACCCGTTCGCGACGGTTGATCCCCCTGAAGAGGTGTTGGTCGGCCCTGGTAACCAGGGGCTCCTCGACGGTGAAAAGCCAAGCTCGGACGACCGAGACGCTGTCGACCACACCGCGCTGGAGCGACTCTTGGCACGCTACGGCGACATCGTGAACCGTCAGGCCTGGGCGGAGTTGGCTCACGTGATGCTGCCCGAGTGCCGCATCACGTTGGACCTCGGCGAGCAGACTCATTCATTCCCGGACCCAGACGCCTTCGCCGGCTTCATGAGAACGGCGATGAGCCGGTTTGAGTTTTTTCAGTTTTCCATCTTGAACAGCCATTTCCAGGTTGCCCCTGACCGACGCCAGGCCGCTGGCCGCACAACGATCCTCGAACACCGGCAGCTCGCTGACGGTGCCCTGTTCTCAAACGCCTACGGTCTCTACCAAGATCGCTTCGTCCGCACTACCGCCGGCTGGCTCTTCGCGACCCGGTGGTACCAGAGTCTGGGTCGAACAGCGACGCCTGGACAGTCGACATCGCTGGCGCTTGGGGGCACGCCAAGCTTTTGGCGCCTCGGTTAGGCACTAGAGGTCTGACGAACGTTCCCAGTTCCCAACTCTCAGGGTGGCCCACCGGTTACACGATGTGCAGCGCTGTCAGAATCCGCTTGGCGTGGTCGGGAACGTCTGAAACCATCACGATGTACCCAGCGATACGGGCATCGTCCAGGGTTTCTTTCAGGGCATGCGCTCCGGCGTAGTCGATGCGCCCGATACCGGACAGGTCAACATCGATCCGTTCGGCTTCTGGGAACTGCGCGATCAGGTCGTCAAGCGCCTCGGCCAATCGAGGCGCCGAACCGAACCAGAACACCCCTTCAGGGCGCAGATACACGGTTCCGTTTGGTCGCATCTCGATCTGGACCACCGCCGAGGACTCACGCCAGAGGTGAACACCAACGGCTAACACCACACCTAACACCACTGCGTGATCCACCCTGGGCGCCATCGCCAACGTGGCGATGAACGTTGTAATGGCGACCACCGCCTGAAGCTGCGATTGCCGCCACATGTCAACAAAGGCGCCGAAGCGAATAAGCGACAACACCCCCGCTATGACCACCCCGGCCAATGCCGCACGCGGCAAAGAGGAGAGCACGCGAACTACCGGCAACGCTGCCAGCACCACCGTGCCCGTGATCGCACCGCTCCAACGGGTCTTGGCACCGGCAAGATGATTGATCGACGTCCGAGCGAACGACCCGCCGATCGGAATTCCCCCCAAGAGCCCGGACGTGAGGTTGGCAGCCCCCTGACTGACGAACTCCCGGTTTGGATCCCACCGGGCCCGTTCCTTGGCCGCGTAAGCACGTGCGATCGCTGCTGGTTCAGCGAACCCCACCAAAGCGATGATGACACCCGCGAGCGCCACATCGGGCAGTCGACCCCACGGAAGCCCCAACTGGAGCGACGGCATGCCCGCGTCGATCTCTCCTAACACCGGACCGTCATAGTGCGCCACCGCCGACCAGATCAGCGTTCCCCCGATGGCGAGCAGAATCCCCGGCAAGACTGGGTGAACATGGCGGGCGCCCCGAATGACGACAATCGTGATCAGCGCGAGAGCGGCGGTTTCGGTGTTCCAGTCCCGCCATTGGGTCAAAGCATCCCAGCCGCGGGCTAACGGGTCGGGGCTCACTACTACGACGTCTCCGACGGCCGGCAACTGGGACGCTGCGATGAGAATGCCCGAGGCCACCGTAAACCCCAGGAGAACTGGCTGGGACATCAGGTACGCCACCGATCCACCCCGGCCCAGACCAACCGCCAGCCTCACCGCCCCCACCACGATCGCCAACAGGGCTGCGAGTTCCACATAACTCTGTGATTGAACGACGGCGAGCGGGGCCAACGCACCGTACGTGAGCAGCGATGTCATCGCGACAGGGCCCGTTTGCAAGTACGGCGATGAGGCGAAAAGGGCGGCGACAAGCAACGGCAGACCCGCCGCGACCAGCCCAAACTTGGCTGGCACTCCCGCGATCTCGGCATAGGCAACCGCTTGCGGAATCAACACCATGCCGACCGACGTGCCCGCGATGATGTCGCCAACGCGCGGCAGGGATATCCGCTGGCTCATGCTGGCAACACGTGGATGTTTCGGGAAGTTGCGCACCGCCCCGATGGTACGGCCCGCGAAGTCCGTGTGCCGGAGGATCCGCCAGTCGACGATCGAGGCTTCCCACGCGACACCGGTAGTCTGGTCTGCAATGACGACAGGGATCACGATGAGTGGCGTGTCGGTCGACCTTGGAGACGCCACGGTCCTGGCGGAACTGAGCTTCTCGGTCGAGGGTGGCACCGTCACCGCACTCCTCGGCCCCTCCGGCTGCGGCAAGACAACCCTGCTCCGAGCCATCGCAGGTCTGGCGCACCCCAAGTGCGGCGAGATCCGCATCGGAGACCGGGTCGTTCAGGCGAGTCGGCTGTCCGTTCCGTCCGAGAAGCGCCGCGTCGGCATGGTCTTCCAGGACGGCGCCCTGTTCGAGCATATGACCGTTGCCGCCAATGTCGGTTTCGGACTGCCGCGGGCTGAACGGAAAGGACCCCG
>JAGNEX010000025.1:0-31249 GCA_018003035.1 Acidimicrobiia bacterium | reverse complement strand
ACCGACGGCAGCATCGTCCAACACGACGTTCCAGAGGCCGTGTACGCCAACCCGGTCACGCCGTGGGTCGCTCGATTCGTCGGCGAAACCAACCTGGTCGCTGCGACCGGTTCGGGAGGGCAAGCCCACTGCTGTCTCGGAACGCTGCAGACACGGCCGCCGCTAGAAGGCCAACAAGTCATCTTGATCCGACCGGAACAGATCGAGGTTCGGCCCAGGCGTGCCCGGTTGACCCCCCCGACGTCGACCGGAAGCACATCGGAGGACAGAACCCCCACCCAAAATCTCGCCCCTGAGCAGTGGATCAATGCCACCGTCACCGGACGGCATTTCGTCGGACCGGTCATCCGTCTCGAGGTCCAGTGCGACGCACCACCTCGGCGGAACGCAACGGTGCAAAAGCTACATAGGAGCCTTCACAGCGTTGCTCAGCGGACCCGTATGGGCGGCGAGACCAGCGACGGCAAGCTCCTCGTCGTCACACCAAGCTCGTTTGACCACACAGACGCGCAGGTCGGACAAAGAGTCGAGATTCGTGCCGTGAAGAGGACGTTTCCGGCCTACCCCCTCTAGCGACCGCTGGGCCCTGAGCCGCGAGCAGTCTTGGCATCGCGACCGGGCACAATGCGTGGCGCGCGACTTGACCCGAACAAACTTGGATACTGGACTAACCGACCAGACCAAGCTCCGCCTCGGTGGGTTCGGAGCAAGCGGGTGTCCGAAGCGAAGCGTCTCGGACGGGGTCAAATGTGGGAGAACACATGCGGGTACTGCTACTTATCGCGATCTTCAGCTTGGCGTTTGTCGCTTGCGGCGGTAACGGAGGCGGCGACTCCGAAGCGTTTTGCAAGAAGGCTGAGGACTACAGCGGCGACTTCAACGGCGAAGACTTTGTCCAGCTGCTCGAAGCGGTGAAGTCCCTTCGCGATGCAGCTCCCAGCGATCTCAAAGGCGATTTCGACACGATCATCGACCTCACCGACGCCGTCCTCAACGACCAACTCGACCCCGCACAGGCCGACCCCGCCCAGGTCGAAGAGTTCGGCACTGCCGTTCAGAATATCGGCAACTACCTCGCCGACGAATGTGGCATGGAAGGCCTCGCCGACTTGGAAACCCCCACGAGCGTCGCCGCTAAAGGCTAAACGCGGCGCGCTTTCGGACCTCTTGAGAACGTAAAAGGGCAGTTCTGAACGCTACGGGTCCAAATACAATGATGTGTATGGGCCACCTTTTTCCCGCGCGGGCGCGCCTCTCTCGTAGCGCCGTCGCCGCGTCCATTGCTGTCATTGCTTCGCTTGCAACCGCCTGCGGAGGCTCGGGCTCGAAGTTCTGCGACATTGCCGAGACCTTCGCCGAACGTCCTCTCGAGAACGCGCAACCCGCCGATGAGATGGGCGTGCTCGTTACAGAGCTCGGCGACCTCGCTAACGCGGCAGACAGTGAGCTGAAGGGCGACATCGAACAGGTTCGCGACGCACTGAAAGCTCAGGTCGACGGCAAAGAACCTGCGGTCAGCGCATCTGAGTACGCTGCGGCCAGAGGACGAATCGAAGGCGTCGTGCAGGCGCGTTGCGGGATCCGACTCACCGGAGATGCGGAAACCTCCTCACAGACCACCATCGCTGGCGTCTTCGACGACCAGTAGTGCCAACACCGGTCTGTCCCGGCCGGGCGTTCCTCCGCTTCCCTCAACCAGCGCGGACAACGTGGCCGCCACGGTTCCGGCTGCGTTGCTGCCCGGTGTTCGATCGCGGCCCCCAGCTCCACATAGGCTGTCCCGACTTCGCCCCGAGATCTCTTCGGGTCGATCGCTAAGCGAGCGTGGCGGAATTGGCAGACGCGCTGGGTTTAGGTCCCAGTGACCACTGGTCGTGGGGGTTCGAGTCCCCCCGCTCGCACCACCAAGAGTGGCATTCACCCGCCACTCCCGCATGAAGAATATGCAATAACATCAATTTCTCCTAGGAAATCAAGCAAATCCCTTAAGACCAACGACCACTCTCCGATGTATTGAGCAACACATCGTTGCGGCATGCACGGAAGGTCTTGGCAGATGCTTATTTCCTCTAGAGCAGCTCGAATGGGCGCTCTTCTCGTTACCCTCGTCAGCGTTTTCTCGCTGATGTTCATTTCAAACCTGCGGGCCGATCCATTACCCGGCCCAGACTTGGCAGCCTTAGAGTCCGACGTCCAGAATGCCGTCGCTGCCTACTTGACCGCAGAGACCGACGTCGCCGCAGCAGAGCAGCGGCTCGCCGAGCTGAACACCGACCTCACCGAATTCGTCGGCGACGTCGCCGCGTTCGCCGAAGAACGCCTCCCCCAGCTCGCCGATGTCCTTCGCTACGCCACCGAAGAAGACCGGGAGCAGTTTGGGGCACGCTGGCACCGGACCGTTGGCCAGTACATGGCGGTCATTCAAGCGGTGACCAAGAACCCCGACCTCGCCTCTCAACTTGAGGGCTTTCGAGTGCGGCTCCAGCCACTCCTGACCGACTATCTGACCGCTTTGGCCGCAGCTCAAGACGCACAGGTCCGCATGGATAGCGCAGCCCTTGAAGCCACCCACATCCTGTCGACCCGGTACGAGATCGACGCAACGCAGGCCCGCTCAGCCCTGAGCGACGGATCGCTAGACACGCTCCTCGGCGACTTGTACAAGGCTCAGAACCCGCAAGACGCTGCCACCGCGGTCGACTCCATCGAAGGCGACGTCCAGGTTGGCGCCCAGCAGGTCCGCATCGAAAACGGCGTCGTCTACGGTCTCGAGCAAGTCAAGACGCCTTCGGGCGGAACGATGGTCTGCCCACTTCCCGGCGGCACCTTCATCAAGGACTACGGCGCACCTCGGTCAAACGGTCGCACCCACCAGGGCACCGACCTGTTCAACCAGCAGGGAACACCAAACGTGGCGGTCATGGATGGCGAGCTGATCTTGCGTCCAAACAACCTCGGCGGCAATGCCGCATGGTTGATCGGTGATGACGGATCCGCCTACTACTACGCACACTTCCAGACGTGGGTTGGCGAAGGCCGCCGGGTACAGCAGGGTGAAATCATCGGACTCACGGGCGACAGTGGCAACTCCCCCAAGGGACTGTTCCACACCCACTTCGAGATTCATCCGACCGGCCGCAACGGGGACTCGATCAACCCCTTCGAGCTGCTCTCAGCAGCCTGCAGCTAAGCACCGCCTCGTTGACGGGACGGCTCCGCCTCACCGTGCCGTGACCTGAACTAGCGAGGAATTTCACCGATCGCCGCAGCGGCGTCCAAACTCACTTCACGGACTAAGAGCCGGAGGTGAGGGACGCCGCTGCGGCGCGCAAGGCACGAGCTCGATGCGAGACGGCGTGCTTTTCATCCGACGACATCTGGGCAAAGGTCCGACCGTCTCCCTCGACTGGGATAAAGACCGGGTCGTACCCAAAGCCGTTCCGACCAACTGACTCGGTGGCAATGACACCTTCGACTTCGCCTCGGAATGTCGCGCTGCGGCCGTCCGGCCAGACAATGCAGATAGCCGTCACAAATCGAGCGGTCCGGTCCGCGGTCGGAACACCGCGCAGTTCAGCGACAAGCTTGTCGCAATTCTCTTGGTAGGTAGCCTGAGGCCCCGCGTACCGGGCTGTGAACACGCCGGGCGCACCGCCTAAGCAGTCGACCTCCAGTCCGGTGTCGTCGGCAATCGCCCCTTCCCCGGTCGCGGCGGCGATCGCTCTGGCCTTGAGTTCGGCGTTTGCTTCGAGGGTCTCGCCGGTTTCCTCGACATCTTCGACGTGGGCGGGACGAGGTGCCACATCGATTCCAGCGCCCGACAGAATGTGGGCCATTTCGACGGCCTTGTCTGGGTTGGCCGTTGCCAGAAAAAAGCGCATGGACGTCATTTGCTGGCCGGGACAACGGCGTCCGGGAGCTCGCCGGGGGGCGAAGCCAAGACTGCTTTCTGGGACTCAAATATCTCGGCGATTGCATTCTGTGCGCCGTCGAGCATCTCGACGAGTTCGTTCCGGCTAAATGTGCCGCTCTCGGCCGTTCCTTGCACCTCTATGAAGTCAACTGCGTCAGACATCACGATGTTCATATCGACTTCGGCATTTGAGTCTTCGGAGTAGTCGAGGTCGACCAGCACATTGCCGTCCATCTTTCCTACCGAAACAGCGGTGCAGAAATGCTTGACGGGATGTTGGGCGATGATTCCCGCTTGGACGAGGCGCGTACAGGCGTCGTGCAGCGCTACGAATCCCCCACAGATCGACGCAGTACGGGTCCCGCCATCGGCCTGGAGCACATCACAGTCAACCGTGATCAGGCATTCCCCGAGCGCCTCGAGATCCATCACGGCTCGAAGCGAACGGCCGACGAGGCGCTGTATCTCTTGCGTTCGCCCTGATTGGCGCCCTTTTGCCGCCTCACGGGCCGAGCGGCCCTGGGTCGAGCCAGGGAGTAAGGAGTATTCGGCGGTCACCCAGCCTGTTCCACGCCCCCGCATCCAGCGCGGCACATCGGATTCGATACTCGCCGTGCACAACACCCGGGTGCGCCCCACTGTCACCAGGACCGAGCCAGCAGAGAACTCGGTGAAGTCTCGGGTAAAGCTCACCGGGCGAAGTTCAGAACTTTGACGCCCGTCGCGTCGGGTCATTTGGTCGGTCATCGTTAATCATCTTCCTGTTGGTGAGGTGTGTGGTCGGCGCCAGCTGAGCCGACACTCGCCCGCTTGAGGCGATCGTCGATCGCCGCCCCGATACCTTCACGACCGGTCAGCCAAGCGACGATCACATCCACGTCGTCCGAATCGGCGGTCCGCAAAGCTTGGTACAAACCTTGCGCCATGGCATCTGGCGTGTCGAAAACCCCGATGGGCCGCGTGCGAAGCGCAGCTCCAAAGCCGCCGGGCCATGCGTCGATGTCGTCTGCCAGCCCGATCAACGCGGCGTTTTTACCTGTCAGTAGCGCCGCAAGATCAGCGTCGGCGGCGCCCTCGGTAGCAGATGGGGATATGAGCAGTAGCGGTTTTCCTGGGGCGTAGTGTGCCGGCAGCGTTCCGGGCGCCGCAACGGTCGGGTTGGCAGGGACGTCAACTTCCCCCACCAACGACTCGATCTCAGCAATATCGAGGCCACCCGGGCGCAGCAACACGGGGCGGGGGCCGCGAATGTCGAGGATGGTCGATTCGAGGCCGATGCGACACGAGCCGCCATCGACGACCAGATCTACAGCGTCACCCAAGGAGTCGATGACGTGTTGCGCCGTTGTCGGACTTACCGTGCCGAAACGGTTTGCCGACGGAGCGACGACGGGCACACCGATCTGGGCCAGCACCTCCGTCGTCAAAGGATGATCGGGGGCGCGAACGGCCACCGAGTCGAGCCCTCCGGTCGCCTCGACGACCACGCTCCCCGGACGCGGCACGACGACGGTCAACGGGCCTGGCCAAAAGCGCTCAACCAAGGCAGCGAATCGGGATGGAATCTGAATACCAGCGTCGAGTGCAGCGTCGTAGGACGCCACGTGTGCGATCAGAGGGTGCGTCGGCGGACGACCTTTGGCCGCGAAGATCTTTCGGACCGCGTCGGGGCGGTCGGCACGCGCTCCCAGTCCGTACACCGTTTCGGTGGGGAGCCCAACGAGTCCCCCGGCTCGCAGAGTGACGACTGCTTGGGTAATGACGTCGGAGCGCCGCTCGCTAGAAGTAGATGATTCGTTTGGCACGTTCGGCGACCACATCGATGTCGTCGGTCCACGCGCCGGTCGACAGGTACTTCCAGCCACCGTCACACAAGATGACAACGATCGTCCCCGTCGTCATCCTTTCGGCCTTCTTCACTGCGCCAGCGACCGCTGCGCCTGAAGAGATACCGGCGAAGATGCCACATTTGTCGGTGAGCGCACGCGTCCATTCGATCGATTCGGTCGGACGGACGATGAACTTTCCATCGAGGATGTCGGGATCAAAAATCGGCGGCACAAACCCGTCGTCGAGGGATCTCAGCCCTTGGACTTGTTCGCCGACCGGCGGCTCGACGGCGATGATCTCGACGCCTGGCTTTTGCTCCTTGAGATATCGGCCGACCCCCATCAAGGTGCCCGAAGTACCGAGGCCTGACACGAACACGTCGATCTCCCGGCAGTCCGCAAGAATCTCCGGGCCAGTCGTTTCGTAGTGGGCCTTGGGGTTGTTGGGGTTTCCGTATTGGTACAAAAAGACCGCGTCTTCACCGGCCGCCATCATCTCTTTAGCCACTCGGATAGCGCCGTTTGAGCCCTCATCTGCGGGCGAGGTGATGATCTCGGCTCCGAACACTTCGAGAAGCTGTCGCCGTTCGACCGAAACGTTCTCGGGGAGCACGATGCGGAGCTTGTACCCCTTGACCCGGCTGATCATGGCCAGGCCAATACCGGTGTTGCCCGAGGACGGCTCGAGCAGGGTGTCACCAGGTTTGAGGATCCCGTCCGCCTCGGCGTTCAGGATCATCGACTTACAGACCCGATCCTTGATCGAACCGCCTGGGTTCTGACCTTCGAGTTTCCCCCAAATCCGAACGTCGGGGTTGGGTGACAGGGCGTCAAGGTTGACCAGCGGGGTGTTTCCGATCAGATCCAGGACAGATCGAATCCGAGCCACGCCTACTGTCCTCCCGCCACTGCGGGCAGGATCGACACGACGTCACCGTCGCTCAACGGTGTGTCGAGCTTGTCGAGATACCGGATGTCTTCGTCGTTGCGATACACGTTGACGAACTTGTGCATTTGGCCGTCCGCACCAAGCAACTGGGAACCAAGACCGGGATACTCGGCGACGAGTTCGTCAAAAAGGCCTTGGACGTTGGCCGCTTCGACGGTGAGCTTGGCCTGCCCGTTGGCATGTTGGCGAAAGATGGTGGGCAGTCTGACCTCGACAGGCACGGCGTTTGCTCCTTAGGTGACAGCCACGGATGGCCTCTGTCCGGATGCAGTTACACCCCTGAAGGTTCACTGCGCCGGGTTGCTTGCTCGGGATCCGGGATGCTTTCTGCACCAGCCGGAATCCTCCCCGAACAGCATTGTCTATGCGAGTTTATAAAACCCGACAATCCGGTCGGGATTCCGCGTCCGTACAAATCATCCCCAGATTGATCGAACAAAGATCGCGCCAGGAAGCCGCGACCCGAGACGTTTCACCCGGTTCGACCTACCCCGAGACCTCCATATCGGCTTCGAGGATGTCGCCATCGACGATCCGGTAGGTCCGAACCGTCGGCTCAGGATCTTTCAGGGAAACAAGCACGTACAACCAGGATGGGTCCGGCGCTTGGCGCACATCGGTGGGAGACGGATATGCATCTGAATGGGTGTGACTATGAAACACCCCGATGATGTCCATCCCGGCATCTTGGGCAGCATTCATGGCTCGGACATGGTCTTGAGGATGAACGCTATAGGTGCGCGCTGATTTGTCGATGTTCCGGCACGGCACCACCTCGACCACTTCACCTGTGGGGTGATAGTTCGCCGGATCGAGCGGACCGACCAACAGCCCGCATGCCTCATCGGGTAACCCGTTCAAACAGTGGGCGATCATCACCTCAATGTGGCGACGGTCCATGATTGCTGGCGGGTAGTCCACGACGGCATTCTCCAGAATTTCGCGATCGTCGAGCAGTGGTTTCAAACTTCGGCATCGGTGCGAGCCTGCCGACGACGCATACACTGCCGCACATGCCAGGTGGTAGCCAACGGGGCGACCGGATCGCGGTCTCGAACAGACGAGCTCGACGAGACTTCGACATCCTCGAGTCCGTCGAATGCGGCATCGTCTTAAAAGGCGGCGAAGTCAAGATATTGCGCCAAGGTAAAGGCAATCTGACCGACGCGTTTGCCCGTATCGATCAGTACGAGCTCTGGCTGTACGGCCTGCACCTCCCGCCGTGGCCCTTCACCCAGCCTCCGTTGGATCCGGTCCGGACGCGCAAGTTGCTCGCCCACAGGTCAGAAATCGACAGGTTCGCCGACCGACTCGATCGCGAACCGTTGACGCTGGTGCCGTTGGATGTCCACTTCAAAGACGGGTACGCCAAAGTCGAGCTAGCGCTGGCTCGGGGCCGCAAAAAGTGGGACAAACGCCAAGCCCTCGCCGAAAAGGACGCTCAACGCGAACGCGATCGGGCGCTCCGAGAAGCTCGCCGCTAGCACCGGGGTGGAACCTGGCTGCCTGCGGGTTGGACCCCACGCGACAGGGCTGCGTGAGCGCCGGTTAGGGCACCACCTGAGACCTGCCGCTTTAGGGGCATCGTCGCTCGGCAAGCGCTCCAACCAGCGCTGGACGAACTGAATCGCTGAGCTCAGTCAAGCGGAGCAGGCCAAGCCGAAACGAGGCTATGGCAGCTCCGGCACATGAGTCCCTGGAATGCGTGTCCGTCGACTTCGAACGTGCCGTACGACAGGTCGAGCTGGGCACCGCAGAATCCACAGACAGGACCTGGCTGACCAGCATCGGAAGCGTTGTCGGGCTCGCGCATCCGAGCGGGCACGTCGACGTCACTCGGATCGGCGATAGCCCCGATGCGCTCGGCCGACGATGGCGGCGACATCGACCCAGGACTGGCCAGCGATGCATCGCTTCTGCCCGAACCGTGACCGGCATCGGCTTCGTCGGGTTGGTACGCGCCATCGCCATGCTGATTGGCAGGCGCTGGGGCGTAGTCGCCGTCGGCGTGGGACGACGTGGTGGACGGAGATTGCCGTGCGCCAGCAGATGACGAGTGTTGGCCCTGTGCCGGCTGCTCGCTTGAGGAGGAGTCAGAAGACCCCGACGCTGCCGGCGCGCTTGCACCAGATTCGTCGTCGCCTCGTGCGGGCCATCCGCTTGCAGGGTCGAACGTGGGGATCTCGTCGGGAAGACCCCACGGATCGTTGCTAAGCAGGTCGTTGTCGCTACCCGAGAAGGACGAGCGATAGTCCTGTTCGACCTGTTCCGCGCGAGCGGAGACGGTGCTTGGCACGTCGCCGATCGAAGCGGCGAAGTCCTGAGGCGGGCCGGCCCACGGGTCGTCACTCTGCGGCTCGGGAGAATCGAACGAGAGCCCCCCGCCAAGCGATGGAATACCGACGTCGCTCGGCGAGTCAAAGCTCGGCAAAAACTCGTCGCTTGCCGAATCGAATGGATTCGACGGAGCGGGCGCTGGGTTCTGCGGCGCCTGCTGTTGAGCGGGCGCCTGTTGCGCAGGCTGCTGTGGAGCGGGCGCCTGTTGCGCAGGCTGCTGTTGGGCAGGTTGCGGCTGGGCCGGGCGCTGAGAAGCCGGCTGTTGGGAAGCCGCGGGCGGCGGCTGAGGTGCCGCCGGCTGCGCTTGGGGCTGCACCGACGGGGATTGCGAGTGCGGTGCCGGGGTCGGAGCAAGTGGAGCGGGTTGCGCTAACTGCCCCCCCGAGGCCGCGCCTGCAGGCGACGAAAAGCTGTCCCCGCCACTGGCATAGGGGTCGTGCGCTCCCTGGGAGGTACCCACGCCCTGCGCTCGTTGCATCCGCTCTTGGGAAGCCTGCAGTTCAAGGCGTTGCAGCCCGACGCGTGCGCCTGCGACGTCCACGTTGAGTTGCTCCATGACGTCGATCACGCCTTGATCGGCAAGCAGCGCCCCCCAAAGGTGGCGCGGATCGACGGTGTCAGAACCCGACTGTATGGACAACCTAAAGGCTTGCCGCAAGATTGCGGGCACCGCTGACGAAAACGCGACGTTCCCGCTGACCGGCATGCCACTCGAGCGGCTTCCTAAGGTCTGGCGCATGCGGGATTCATCGAGGCCATAGGGGGCCATGATGCTGCCGCCGCGCTCAACTTCTAGAAGGCCAAGCGCCACGTGTTCGGGGTTCACGATATGCGCGCCCAAGCTGCGGGCGTTTGTCTCGGCCCGCTCAACTGCGGCACGTGCTTGTGGACTGAATCTCTCGAACACCTGGTGCTCCTCGATCCCAATGGGTGGTTGCTGGGATCATCGACAACTGTCGCGAATTCTTTACAGGTTTCTCGCAGCCCACCGCGAGCCCCTCTACCCTACCGCCGCGGTACTACCCCCAGCCCAAAGCCGAGCTTTCTCCAACCCCTCAGAAGCGCTACCATACAGGCCGCAAATACATTCCTTGGGGGTGCCTGGTATCGATTCTGGGACCTGACGGAGGGGAAGCGAGCCGAGGGCCCGGGTGCTCGTAAAAACGCCTGAAACAACTAACAAATGCCGACGATGAATTGGCATTGGCTGCTTAATTAACTGAGTAGCTCGCTCGATTGAGGTTCTGCCATCCGGCTGAAATCGAGCGTCATCACAGGATGGCTCACGGTCGTGTTTGGCCACGAGGCACGATCGGACATCTACATCGCAGCTAGGAAGAGCTAGAGGGTGTCGATGCCCTTCTCGACCGAAACGCTTCCCATCGAATGCGCTCGGAGAAGTCCTTCGAACGGCTCGGAAGACGCGGGTTCGACTCCCGCCACCTCCACCATTTCGTCGATAGCCCTGCCGCCGCAACCGGCGGCAGGGCTGTTGGCCGAAACGTTGCAGCGAACCCCATAGCTCGCCACCCGAGATGGCCGCCTTGGCTCGCGAATGTGAGGGCTTTGTCTCCTCACGGCTGCTGCGTCGCGACGACGGCACCCTGCCGATGAGGTCGTCTGGACCTCACGAGAAGCAGCCCAGATGGCGGCCGCGCAAGTAGAGTCAATTCCACAGGCGGCGAGGTACTTCGCCCACATGAACCAAATGGTTTCGATGGAGCACGCCGAGATCGTCGTATCGTGAGCGATGCCCTGCCCGATGACTGGCACAACGTGCGCAACATCGGGCCCGTCACGGTGCTCCAGCTTCAATCCCTCGGGATCCACACGCCGGCACAGTTCTTCGACCTCGGTGCCGCCGAGGTCTACGTCCGACTAAAGCAAGCGGACCCAACACGTATCACCCGGACCATGCTGTGGGCGCTCGCCGGAGCCGAACTCGACATGGACTGGCGGCAAGTTCCAGCCAGCATCAAGGACGAATTAGACCGAGACGTCAGTCAGCGTTCCCGTCAGCGTCAAGGGGACCTGCCCACCAGCCCAGACCGGTGACCTCACCCGACCGCGCTTACACGGTGCAGTCACCTGTGAGCCAGGGCTCCCGCTGGGGCGTCGACGCTGCCGGCGGCAGAGCGACCCACGCGGGGAAGACCCATTGAGCAGCGGACGATCACGAGGCGGCTTTGGTATCTCCATCCTCGGCCGGTGGTCCCCAAGGCTGTTTCACCTCGCCCGGACGAAGGTGGTTCATGCAGGTGTGCATGGCCGTCCAATGGATCTTGGAGAGCGGGTAGTACACGATCGGCACGATCACGGCAACCGAGACGCATATGGCGACCAGCGTGCCGACCGGCAGATCCGGGTAGGTGACGACAACACCAACGACGAGCGCGATCAACAGAGCGCCGCAGGAAATGATGGTGTTCATGCCAAGCGAGCCGAGCCAGTGACCCGGCTCGCGTTCGAATTTCAGATCGCACCGTGGGCAGCGTTCGACCATGACGAACCAGTGACGGAACAGTTTGCCTGAACCGCATGCCGGACAATGTCTGATTAGGCCGCGGCGCAGCTTGGCGCCATTGCTCGCTTCCTGAAACGAAGCGACAGAAGCCTCGGCTTGTTGCATCCCTACCCGCCCGGTGAAATCCGGCGGAAGATTTCCCCGCCAGCCCGAGTAACGTAGCCGGTCACGCGCGCCCACCTCAGGTCGTGCAAAACGGGCACAATTGTCAGTTGGGGTCTGGTGACCCGCCTGTTCCGGCGCCGCTTCGCCGTCTCACCCCGAGGGGAACCGGGCGCCGCCCCGGCCCACGACTCGCTGCAAGCGAACTACCAAAGGACACCGTTACATGTCACGTGAGCAACGACCAGTTCTCGATCCATCCGAGTTTCGGGTCGCCGACCTCTCACTCGCCGCGTTCGGCCGCAAAGAGCTCGACCTCGCCGAAGTAGAGATGCCCGGTTTGATGGCGCTGCGGGAACGCTACGCAGCGGCAGCGCCGTTGGCCGGAGCCAGAATCACCGGCTCGCTCCACATGACGGTCCAAACCGCCGTTCTTATCGAGACCCTGGTCGACCTCGGCGCCGACGTCAGATGGGCGTCATGCAACATCTTTTCCACCCAAGACCACGCTGCGGCCGCTGTCGTGGTCGGCCGGGGGGGCACTGTTGATGCTCCACGGGGTGTGCCCGTTTTTGCCTGGAAGGGCGAGACCCTTGAAGAGTATTGGTGGTGCACCGAACGCGCCCTTGACTGGCCCGGTGAGGACGGCCCGACCCTGATCGTGGATGACGGCGGCGACGCAACCCTGCTGGTCCACTGGGGCACCGAATACGAGGCCAAGGGCGAAACACCCGACGTCAACGATGCCGAGTCGCCCGATGAGGCGCTGGTCCTTGAACTGATCGGCCGTTCGATGGCCAAAGACGGGCAGCGTTTTACGCGCATGGCGGCCACCATCAAGGGCGTATCTGAAGAGACGACGACCGGTGTCGCCCGCCTTTACCAGATGCAGAACGCCGGTACCCTTCTGTTCCCAGCGATCAACGTCAACGACTCGGTCACCAAATCAAAGTTCGACAATCTGTATGGCTGCCGTCACTCGCTCGTCGACGGGATCGCCCGGGCAACGGACGTCATGATGGGCGGCAAAGTCGCCGTCGTCTGCGGATACGGCGACGTCGGTAAGGGCTGCGCCCAGTCACTTCGCGGCCAAGGAGCGCGCGTGCTGGTCACCGAGATCGACCCGATCTGCGCGCTTCAGGCGGCGATGGAGGGATACGAAGTCGTCCGTCTTGAGGACGTCGTTTCGACCGCTGACATTTTCATCACCGCGACCGGCAACAAGGACATCATCACCGTCGACCACATGGCGGCGATGAAGCACAACGCGATTGTCGGAAACATCGGCCACTTCGACAACGAGATCGACATGGCTGGCCTGTCCAAGGTGGACGGAATTCAGCGCGACCAGGTGAAGCCCCAAACGGACCAGTGGATCTTCCCCGACGGACACGGTGTCATCGTGCTGGCCGAAGGGCGTTTGCTGAACCTCGGTTGCGCGACCGGACACCCCAGTTTTGTGATGAGCGCGTCGTTCACCAACCAAGTGTTGGCCCAGATGGAGCTCGAGGCCAACGCCGGCACCTACAAGAACGAGGTATACCGGCTGCCCAAACATCTCGACGAAGAGGTCGCTCGCTTACACCTCGACAAGCTCGGCGTGAAGCTGACGACACTGTCAGACTCCCAATCGCAGTACCTAGGTATTCCGGCCGAAGGCCCCTACAAGCCAGAGCACTACAAGTACTAACGGCTGGCCAGCCGGCCTCGACCGTCGGACGCGTTAGAGCGGTTGGCGCGCGATCCATCTGACGGCGGGGTCGGCCGAAGGCCCGACACTGAGGACGAGTTCACCTTCGGCTCGGTCCCGCCAGGTTTGTAGCTGTTCCGCCCCGCATTCAAAGGTGGCGACGGCGCTTCCCCCGCTAGGAACGACGACCCTCGCGAAATCCACCATCGTCGCGACAGGTTCCAGCGCCGACCCCAGTCGCTGATCCACGTAGAGCTGAACGACTTCTACGGCGTCGTGTGAACTCGGGTTGGTGAGCGGAACCGACAGGGTAAAGCCACCGTCGGGATGTTGATCGGCGACCGGTTGCTCCCAGGTGGCGTCGACATATCCAAGCCCGAAGCCGAACCAGAACTGCGGCTGAAGCCCAGCTTGGATGAAATGCCGGTAGCCGTGGAAGGGGCCATACTCGATCTTGCGGGTCCAACGTTTGAAGGGCGGCAATTGCGCCTCGCTGCGGGGCCAAGTACACGGCAAACGACCCGAAGGTTCGACCTGACCGAACAGCACGTCCGCTACCGCTTGGCCGCCCATTTGGCCCGGATACCAAGCCATCAGCAACCCCTGGACCGAGTCGATCCAGTCGTCGACGATGACCGGGGCACCCCCAACGACCACGACGATCGTGTTGGCGCAAGCACTGGTGACCGTTCGAATCAGCTCCACGTCGGCCGATGGCAGCTCCAGTGTGGCGCGATCGCCGCCACGAAATCCGAGGAACTCCCCTTCGTCGTCGTGTCCCAGACCGACCACGACCACCGCGCAGTCAGATCCACGGACCAATGCGCCAAGATCCTTCGCAGCCGCCAGGGTGAGGTCGCGCACAGACATGCCAGCCCCAGTTGCTGCGCTGTTGATGCCGCTTGCGATCGTTGACACTTCCAACGCGTGAACCCAAGAAGAGCCTCGATCGCCGGTGTTGTCCTCTCGCGCAAGGGACCCACATATCGAGATGATCCGGTCGACCGCCGGGTCGATGGGGAGGGACCGCCGGGGACTTGTCATCGTCTGCGATCCGCTGGCGCGCTCCAGATTCGCGTCACGGGCCTTGGCGGCGCTGGCGCCGGTCATCGCGAGCGATTCGTTGCGCAACAGCACAATCGCCTGGCGCGCTACCTCGAGCGCCAGCTGTCGATGTTCGTCGCACGCGATCCGTGTCGACGCATAGGACTCGACGGCAGCCGCGTCCTCCGAGCGCAGCGCCCCCCGGACTTGCGACCTGACGATCCGCCGGGCACTTTCTCGGGCGCGCACATCGTCGGAGTCATCCTCAGACATCCACTCTGAAACCTTGCGCATGCGCCAAGCGAACGGCATTTCCATGTCCTGACCTGCCCGAAGAGCGGCTCGGCCGTCCCGAACCCCGAAGAGGAAGTCGGTCATGACAAACCCGTCAAAGTCCCAACGGTCTTTGAGGACCTCGGTCAACAGCCACGGGTTCTCGCCCGCCCAGACGCCATTCACCTTGTTGTATGCGCTCATCACGCAGTCGGCACCCGCGTCGACGCAGGCCTTGAAGTGAGGCAAGTACAAGTCGGTGAGGTCCCGGTCATCGATGTGGACGTCGATCACCCAGCGCGAGTTCTCCACCGAGTTGGCGGCGAAATGCTTGACACAGGTCATCAGGTGCCGTTGCGCACCACGGACAACCGCTGCGCCGAACCTGCCAAGTAACAGCGAATCTTCACCATAGGTTTCTTGTGCCCGCCCCCACCGAGGATTGCGCAGCACATTGATACAGACGCCAGCGAACAGGTTGGCACCTGACGCTACGGCCTCGACGCCGATCGCGTCACCGACTCGGGCTTCGAGCTCGGGGTTAAAGGTTGCAGCGCGCGCCATGGGAACCGGAAATGCGGTGGCGTTACCAATCACGACTCCGCGTGGACCATCGGAGAAACGAACTCCCGGGAGGCCGAGCCGATCGATCTGACCCGCGACGATGGCACCGTCGTTATACAGCTTCGCCATCGCGATGGTGCCGCGAATGAGCGGATCGTCCCCGGTCATGACGTGGCCGACCTCGGCCCGGTCGAGGCTGTCAACGATTTGCGCTGTGACCAGGTCGATCAGGTCGCCGTCAGCGATCCCGGGATGTTCTTCGCGGACCGACGCGGCGCGCCCGCGCAACCCTCCCCAGACATCACCTTCGAGAACCTCGTTACGCATGTCGCTTCCCCGTTTCAGACGGGGAGATTGTTTCACGAACCGACCCGCGCTCGGACGCACCGTTCAACAAGAAGCCACCGAGAGATGACTGCGGTCGTTCTCGGACCGATCTCTACAGACCTGGCGAGCGAACTGCGCTGCCTGAAGCGGGTTATCGCGTCGAACGCGTAGACCGCCCCTAGACGTTGAAGCGAAACTCGACAACGTCGCCGTCTTGTACGACGTAGTCCTTACCTTCGACTCGGACCAGACCAGCCTCTTTTGCGGCGTTCCACGAACCGGCTTCGAGCAGGGCGGCCCAGTCGATCACCGCCGCACGGATGAAGCCTCGTTCGAAATCGGTATGGATCCGACCGGCCGCCTGTGGCGCCTTGGAGCCTTCCCGGAAGGTCCACGCGCGGCTCTCCTTGTCGCCCGTCGTCAGGAACGTACGAAGGCCGAGACGGTGGTAGGCGGCCGGAACGAACCGCATCAAAGCGCCTTCTCCCAGACCGTACGCCTCAAGCATTTCCAAACGATCGGCCTCGTCAAGGGTCATCGCCTCGGCTTCGATCTGAACACTCAGCGGGATGACGTCCGCTCCGGGGATCGCTTCGCGCACCGGTGCCGCAAGCTCTTCGGCGCGTTCCAGGTCGTCTTCGCCCACGTTGACCACCGCGAGGACTGGTTTGTTGGTGAGCAGAAAGTGCGGCACCAGGGCAGCCCGCTGTTCGTCCTTGAGCGGTGCACGAAATAAGGGAACGCCGTCGGATAGGTACGACAACGCTGCGTCGAGCGCTTCAACCTCTTCGGTGAGCGAGGGGTCAAGGCGAGACTGTTTGCGCTTGCGTTCGATCCGGTGCTCAACCGATTCGAGATCAGCGAGGGCAAGTTCGGTTTCGACGATGCTGAGATGTTCGAGCGGATCTGATGGCCCCGGCACGTCTTCGTCCTCAAAGGCGCGCAACACAAAGACGATCGCGTCGACCTCGCGAATACCCGCGAGGAACTTGTTGCCAAGACCTTCGCCCTTGTGGGCGCCTTCAACGAGCCCACCGATGTCGACGAACTCGACGGAGGTGTGGACGACCTTGCGCGACTTACTCATCTCGGCCAACAGGTCCAGCCGCCGGTCGGGCACCTTTGCGACACCCACGTTTGGGTCGGTGGTTGCAAAGGCATACGGCGCGGCGAGGGCGCCGCCACCGGCCAGGGCATTAAACAACGATGACTTGCCAGCGTTGGGCAAACCTACAAATCCGAAGCGTTCCACGGGCGGCGAGGCTAGCAGCAGGACCTTCAGACGCCCCCTCGCGGGAAGGTCGCCCGGCCCGGGCCGCGACAGGATGCCGATGAGGTCGTTCATGGACGGTGCGGGCGGGTTGCCGCTAGCGTGTCCCAAGGACACACGGTCTGGGGAGCCTTCGGGCTGAGAGGCAGCGCAATCTGCGACCCATGTACCTGATCTGGATCATGCCAGCGGAGGAAGCGCCGTGTCTGAACATTCGAACGACGGTTACGTACCCCAGGCTGCATCGCCCTCCGGTCATGTGCTGTTCAGCGGCGGCGACGCCGTCTCCCCGTCAACGCAGACCGCAGCGTTCATGGAGCAATGGGCAGGGGCAGAGCCCTACGCCATCGGAGTTGACGGTGGGGCCAAGCTCGCCTCCAGCTGGGGGCTGACACCCAAGCTCGTCATCGGTGACTTCGATTCACTTTCTGGCGATGACCTTCGAGGATTCGAGCAGGCCGGCGCAGCCATTCGGCGGGCACCTGTCGATAAGGACTTCACCGACCTCGAGTTGGCCCTCAACCAGGTTGTTGCTGGCGATCGTGACGGCAGCTCGGACCGCACGTTCAGAACGCTCATCATCGGGGTCGATGGCGGCCGGGCCGATCACTTCATGGCGTCGCTCGCGACGATATGCAGTCCTCGATATGAGGAACTCGAGATAGCGGCATTGGGACGCCAAGGGACCTACTTCGTGGTACGGCGCCCTGAAATCCGGGTCGCCTTGGTGGTCGGCGCGACGTTCTCGCTGCTCGCATTCAACGGCGATGCTTCCGACGTCCACTGTTCCGGCGCTAAGTGGCCGCTCAACGGCGAGGTCCTGCGCTCTGGCGCCGGACGGGGCTGCTCAAACGTCGCAATCGCCCCAACCGTTTTACTCTCCGTCGGATCTGGGTGCGTGCTCATGATCGTTCCGTCGCAGCCAGATCAACAGGTCGCTACGGTAGGGCCACGCGATGTACACCGACGGTGACCTGCCGCTGGTACTCCCCCGTTTCTCCCACTCGGCCACAACCCACCGGCGTTCACACCACAGGAGACTGAGATGACCCACCGCCACCCATCCAAGGCGCTCCGATTGCTCTGCGTCCTATTGGCCCTTGTCAGCCTCCTAGCTGCGTGCAACGACGATTCGTCGGAGGAGGACGATTCCGGGAGCACGCCCACAACTACTCAGGTGTCGCGTGACGACGCCGGTGGATCCGCTGGCGATCAGAGCAACGGCACGACCGTTCGAGTGATGGTTCACGATTCGGTTGCGATGGATACCGAGATGCTTGCGGCCTTCGAGGCCGAAAGCGGCATCGCCATCGAACTGGTCCCCTCTGGTGACGCGGGTTCGATGGTCAACGAGGCGGTCCTCGCCAAAGACGATCCCCTCGCCGACGTCATCTACGGCGTCGACAACACCTTCTTGCCTGTCGCGCTGAGCAACGGAATTCTGACCAAATGGCAAGGCAGCATCTCCGGTCTTGGGCAGGTACCCCGCGAACTTCAGGTCGGCGACGAGCCCGTCGTTCCGGTCGATTACGGCGAGGTCTGCGTCAACGCTGATGTCGAGGCGATCACCACCGCGGGCGTACCGATGCCAGAGACGCTCGACGACCTGGCCTCAGAAGAGTACAAGGGGCTGCTCGTCGTTGAAGATCCACGGCAATCGTCTCCTGGACTGGCGTTTCTCCTGGCTACGGTTTCGGAGTTCGGCGAGGACGGCTGGGAGGGATTCTGGGAGGACCTCAAGGCCAACGACGTGCTCGTATCGGGTAGCTGGGAGACCGCCTATTTCGACGAGTTCTCCGGCGCTGGCGATGGTGCGCGACCTCTCGTGGTGTCCTACTCGACGTCTCCGGCCGCCGAAGCGATCTACGCCGAAGAACCTCTCGACGAGGTCCACACGGTCAGCATCCCCGGCACCTGCGCTCGGCAGATCGAGTATGCCGGTGTCTTGAAGGGCACCAGGGTGGCGCCAGAGGCGGGCAAGGTCCTCGACTTCTTTCTCAGCAAAGAGTTCCAGGAACGCGTTGCCGCCGATATGTTCATGTACCCCGCTCGGCAAGACGCAGCGATCCCGTCGGAGTTCGAGAAGTTCGCGCCTCCGCCGCAGACCAGTACCGAACTCCCCTCGCTGAGCGTCGACGAGCGGGAAGAACTGCTGCGCTCGTGGACAGAGCTGATGGGATAGGTCGGAGCTTTTGCGTTCGACGGGACCAGCCCGGTTACTCAGGCAGTTTGCGAGGCCGGGGCGTTACGGCTGGCTGCTCGCCGCGGTTTGGGTCGCATCATTCGGCGCGGTCTTTTATGCATGGCCGGTGTCACAAATGTTGGCGGACGGCTTTTCGACCGACGCCTGGCGTCAAACAGCGCGAGGTGGAGACCTCGCGTCGGTTATCACCTTCACCGTGTGGCAAGCCGCTTTGTCAACCGTCGCGGCGCTCGCCCTCGCAGCGGCGCCTATCTGGGCGTTACGGCGGCTCTCGTTTCGGGGTCGAAGCTTCGTTCTGACTCTGTTGCTCGTCCCCTTTGTCGTACCGACGGTGGTCGCCGTCAGCGCCACCTTGTCGCTGTTTCGGCCGGATGGAGCACTTTCGGCCGTCCTAGGCGCCCTTCCGGGCGGCTGGTTCGACGACCTCAACCCCCGTGGCCATCTCTGGTCAATCGTTTTGTTACACGCCTGGTTCAACGTCGGAATGGTGGTGCGAGTCGTACTCGCCTTCGACAGCGCGGCCGGACGACGGCACGACGAAGCAGCCGCCATGCTCGGAGCCTCCCCGCTACGTCGCATGCTGCAGGTCACCGGTCCGCGGCTGGCACCGGCTTGGCGCGCCGCGGCGGCGCTTACGTTTCTCCTTTCCGTGTCTGCCTTCGCGACGGTGCTGTTGTTGGGAGGAATCAGTCAGCGAACTCTGGAGACAGAGATCTACCGGGAAACCACACAGTTCCTCTCGCTCGACCGCGCTGCGGTGTTCGCGTTGTGCCAGTTCGGTGTGGTTGCTGTGGCGCTCGCCGTCATTCGCGGTCGTACCTCGACTCACAGCACGTTGACCAGCGCGACACCTGCGGCCACCAAGCGACGAGGAACCCTTCGGAACGCCTCAGCCGTCGCCGTCGTGTGCGGAGCCGTCGTCTTTGCCATTGCGCCGCTCGTATCGCTTTCCGTCGACGCGTTTCGTCCCGGCTCGGCGTGGGGACTCGACGGTTTCCGTCACCTTGGTGCAGCGCGTGCAAACACGACAGCGGCCTACGCTGCGGGCGAAGCGGTCTCAAACTCCCTGCAAACAGCGGCCGTTGCGACGACCATCGCCATGGCCATCGGTGCTGCAACCGCTGCCCTGGCCGCGCGCCGAGGCGCCTTTGGGAAGGTTGCCGGGTTCCTGAGCATTGCCCCGTTAGCAACGTCTCCGGTGACTTTGGGGTTTGGCATGATGCTCGCCCTTGCCGCACCGCCCTTCGACTTCCGAAGCAAATGGTGGTTGCTGCCCGTGGCCCACGCGCTCGTCGGCATCCCACTTGTGGTGCGGACCCTGGGGCCCACCCTGGCTAACCCGGACCGAGCCAGGCTCGATGCAGCTCGCACGCTCGGTGCCCGACCCCTCAGGAGATGGGCCAAGATCGAGCTCCCCCGTCTGGCTCCGGCCGCGGCCCTGAGCGTGGGCCTTGCATTTGTCGTCTCTCTCGGCGAGTTCGGCGCATCGTCTTTCCTTGCGCGCCCCCAACATCTGACCATTCCGATCGCCATCGGACGTGCGCTCGGACGACCAGGTGAGCGAAGTTTGCTCGATGCCCAGGTGCTGTCGTTCATCCTGATCGCTGTCACCTTCGCGGCGTTGCTGACTGCCGAGGCAGCAAGCATCGTCCTCCGGCGAGTCATCACCGGCGCTCCGAGGCGGTGGCGCGGTTCGAAGCGTCAGCGGAGCGGCGCGGCGACCTCCGGCTGAGCAGAGGGGTCGCTGTGAGATCGTTTGGCGGGTTGGTTGCTTCACCGTCAAAGATTGCGAGATGAGCGAACTGCGCGACTTCTTCGACCTAACTTCCAACGACGACAAAACGCGTTGGCAGATGCCACTTCACACGAAGTTGTGTTCGGGGATCGGCGCTGTCTTTGGCGGGGTCGCTCTGGGTGCGGGGATTACGGCGCTCGAGGCGTTGACGGACCGAAAAGTGCGCTGGTCCACCGCCCAGTACCTGTCGTTTGCTCGTCCACCGGGGACGATGGAATACGAACTCGAAGTCCTGGTCCAAGGGCACCAGATCACTCAGGCGCGCGCAGTCGGCAGCGTCGACGGTCAGCGAATCGTCGAGATCAACGCGGCGCTCGGTACACGCGAACACGCCGTCGAAGGAACCTGGGTCGAACCGCCGCAAGTGCCTCGCCCCGAAGAGTGTCCTCCACGGCAACGCCTGAGTGTCTATGAGAACACTCTCTTTGACCACATTGAACTTCACCTCGCGTCCGGCCGCCCAATGGAAGATCTCTCGGGAGCACCGGGCGACGGGCGACATGCGCTGTGGTTTCGGATGCCGGGCTACCCGCCCGAGGCCGCGATGTTGGCCATCGCCGGCGACTACGTTCCGTCGGGTGTGTCGCAAGCGGTCGGAGATCTGCTGTTCTCAAACAGCATCGATAACACGATTCGAGTCATGAGCCCGGTCGAAACCGATTGGATCCTCATCGACATCGTGATGGAGGGCATCAAAGACGGGTTCGGGCACGGCTTTGCTCGGCTCTGGTCGCAGGAGGGCGACCTGATGGGGATCGCATCACAAACCCTGATCGTACGCAGCTTGGACGCCACCCTCGCCAGATTCTCCGGCACCCCAGCCGCGAAACACCTGGCAGCGCTCACCGAAACAAACCCCGGTCAAGACAGTTAGCGCTACTGGCCTGCCGAGGGATCGAGGCGAGCGCTAGAGGTAGCTCATCGGGTTTACAGCGGTACCACCCTTGCGAACCTCGAAATGCAGGTGCGGTCCCGTCGAGTTGCCAGTGGAGCCGACGTAACCGATCACATCGCCTTGGGCTACCGACTGTCCGCCGCTGACAGCGAGGCGCGACTGGTGGGCATACAAGGTTGCGAGTCCATTCCCGTGGTCGATGAGCACCGCGTTGCCATACCCGTTGCGCCAACCGGCCGAAACGACCACACCCGAGTCGGCCGCCAAAATCGGAGTCCCCGATGGGGCGCCAAAGTCGGTACCAGCGTGGAGACGAACTCTTCCTGTGATGGGATGCACCCGGTTGCCGAAGCCGCTAGTTACCCGTCCTGCCACGGGCACCATCATCTGGCCGGAGCCCTTCACAGACTGGCCGGCAGCGATCGCTTCGCGAGCCTTGAGCGCTTCGGTAATACGGTCCGATTCCTCTTCGAGTTGGTCGACCTGGGCTTCGAACTCGTCCTGACGTTCGATCGCCTCGTCGTACAGCTTCTGCCGGGCATCCTGCTGCGCCTCAAGCTCTGCAAGGGCGAGGTTTTGTTCCTCCCGAGCAGCCGCAAGTGTTTCTTGTTCGCCCGTCAACTGATCGCGCATGTCTTCGGCGACCGCTCGCTGGCCGGCGATCTCGTCAGCCAAATAGGCCTCGTCGTCGCGCAACGTGGACAGCCGATCGACCTCAGCGCTGCGCTCCCTCGAAATCCAAGACAGATACGTGGACCCCAAGTAGAGGTCGCGCGGGTCTGAGGCATCGAAAGCCATGGCTATGAAGCCTTGGACCTGCGAGTTTCCTGTGGTGTAGAGAGCGCTGGCCACATTCGAGAACGACGATTTGGCATCGCCGATGTTCTGGTTCAGCTCAGCACGTTGAAGCTCAAGGTCACTTCCTTCGGCTTCATGGACCTGGACGGCTTTCTCGACGGTCGAGACCTGCGCTCCGACCTGTTCGACCTGGGCCGATAGGGCGTCGACTTTGGCCTGTTGTTCCTTGATTCCAGCGGTTGCGGCGTCGATCTCACCGAGCAACTTCGATTCTTCAGCGGACGCTTCGGTGATCTGGTCCTTCAGGGAGTCGATCTCTTTTTCGATCTCTTCCTGGCGATCGGTTTGGGCCGCCGCAGGGCCAGAAACAGCAATACCCAAGACGATCGCCATCGCCAACAAGCGCATTCGCGTACGCGTAGGTCGGATTGAACTCACGAGCTACACCTCAATGAAACGCCGCAGACCAATGAACGATCCAACGGCTCCAACGATGATCCCGACAAAGATAATCAGCAGACCGATCGCAAAAATTTCGCCGTTAGTGACGTAGAAACCAGACGTCAACGATCCCCCTTCGATTCGGTCAAAGACCGAAAGCTTCAAGACGATCACGCCCAGCACAGCAACAAACGCGCCGATGAACCCCTGCACCATTCCTTCCAGCATGAATGGGACGCGCACAAACCAGTTCGTCGCGCCCACCAGCTTCATGACCTGAATCTCCCGCCGACGAGCGAACGTCGCCAGGCGGATTGTGTTGACGATCAAGAACAACGACGACGCAAGAAGCACCAACGAAATCAGCATGAAACCGAAGCGGATAAAGCCCGTTACGCGCAGGATCGAGTCAACGACATCTTCGGCCGTCGTGACTTCGTACACCCCCGGCCGACCTCGAAACGACTGAGCGATCTGAGTGGTCGTCTCGGGGTCAGACGGGACCACGCGAAATGAAGGTGGCAGATCGGACGGGGTGATGTTGACCAGAAGTTCGGGCTGGTCTTTGAACATCTCCTGGAACAACTCAAAGGACTCGGTCTGGTCGTAGTACACAACCCTCTTGATCAGGTCCGATTTGTTCAGGTCGGTCTCGATGGCAGCCACTTGAGCGTCGGTGGCGTCTGGCATCATGAAGATGTCCAGCTCAAAGTCTTGCGTCCAGCGCTGTGTCCCATTGCCAACCCAGGTCGACAGCACAAGCACGCCACCGAGCAGGAACAACGACACAAACACAGTCAGCACACCGGCGACCGTCATCAACAGGTTGCGTCGGAGAGAAACCAGCGTCTCTCTGAGGAAATAGCGGCTGTTGGTGAACATGGACTAGTTCCCGAATCCGTAGACGCCGCGAGCCTGGTCACGTTTGAGGGCGCCGCCCTGAAGTTCGATCACCCGCCGTCGCATCGTATTTACGATTCCTTGGTCGTGGGTCGCCATGACCACCGTCGTACCCGTTCGATTAATGCGGTCGAGAATGCGCATGATCCCGACCGAACTCGAAGGGTCCAGGTTTCCAGTCGGCTCGTCCGCGAGGAGAATCAGCGGCCGGTTGACGAACGCTCGCGCAATCGAGATGCGCTGCTGCTCACCACCCGAAAGCTCATCTGGGAGGTGGTCTGCTTTACGGCCGAGGCCCACCAGTTCGATGATTTGAGGGACCTGGCTTTGGATCACGTGCTTAGGCCGGCCTGTCACTTCAAGCGCGAACGCAACGTTCTCGTACACCGTCTTGGTGGGCAGCAGCTTGAAGTCCTGGAAAATCGTCCCAATATTGCGTCGCAGGTTGGGGATCTGCCGGGCCGGAACCTTTGCGATATCTCGTCCGGCCACGAGGATGCGCCCGTCATCGGGGATCTCTTCACGCAGCAGCAGCTTGAGGAAGGTGGACTTTCCCGCGCCCGAAGCCCCGACCAAGAAGACGAACTCTCCCTTACGAATCTCAAGGTTGAGACCACGAACCGCCGTCACGCGGTTCTTGTAGGTCTTCGTGACGTTTTCGAATCGGATCACGCTTCGTCTCCAGTACCAGCCGTGGAGCCAGCTCGCCGCCAGCGCAGGTATTCCTCGACGAAGTCGTCGAGGGCACCGTCAAGCACGGCGGACACGTTACCCGTCTCATGCGACGTTCGGAGGTCCTTCACCAGTTGGTAAGGCGCGAGAACGTAGGAACGGATCTGACTTCCCCACCCCACATCCTTCTTTTCACCAGCGATTGCGGAGAGTTCGGCCACTCGTTCGGTCCGCGCTCGCTCCGCCAAACGGGACGCCAAAATGTCGAGTGCCCGCTCTTTGTTCTGGCGCTGCGAACGCTCGTTCTGACACGAAACGACTGTCCCGGTCGGCAGGTGGGTGATGCGTACCGCGGAGTCGGTCGTGTTGACGTGTTGGCCACCCGCACCCGACGAGCGGTAGGTGTCGATGCGAAGTTCTTTCTCATCGATCGCAGGTGCACTTTGTTGGTCCAGCGCAGGCACCACGTCGATCGCCGCAAAAGCGGTGTGCCGTCGCGCCTGGGAGTCAAACGGTGAAATGCGCACCAGACGGTGTACTCCGCGTTCGGCTTCCATCGAGCCGTACGCGAAACGCCCCTTGACGGTGAACGTCACCGAATTAATACCCGCTTCTTCACCGGGCTGGTAGTCATCTACCGAGATCTGCCAACCTCGGCGTTCCGCCCATCGCAGGTACATCCGGTACAGCATCTCAGCCCAGTCTTTGGCATCTGTGCCGCCTGCACCGGCGTTGATTTCGACGATCGCGTCTCGCTCGTCATGTTCTTGACTAAAGAGTTCGCGCAACTCAAGTTCGTCGAGAAGCGTCGTCAGCGACGCGAGCTCGCCGGAAACCTCGTCTTCCAATCCGGAATCGGGATCTTCGTCAGCGAGTTCGAGCAGCGTCTCGATATCAGAGACCGAGGCTTGCAGACGATCGACCATGGCCAGATCGTCACGCCACCCCGACATCTCAGAGGTAACGGCCCGCGCGTTCTCAGGGTCATCCCACAGGTCGGGGCGCGCCGCTTCAACCTCTAACGCCGCAAGGCGCTCCCGCGCGCGATCAACATTGAGATAGGTCGATGCCGCGGACACCCGCGGGAGCAGTTCGTCAAGTGTTCTTCGATGGTCTGCCATATTCCTCGGCAAATTTGGCCGCCGGCGTGGCGGGTTGGTGCGCTGTGGACGCTCTGGTCGTCAGACTCGGCCGCAGCACTGCTTGTACTTCTTGCCGCTCCCACATGCGCACGGATCGTTGCGGCCCTGCTTTTCGTCTGCGTTCCGGATCGTTCGTTGAACGGTCGCAGTCGCGGCGACGGCCTGAGGAACCCCTGCTTGTTGCGCTGCAGCGCTCGGCCCAGGGGCCGGGGCCGCCGTCACTGGGCGGTTCTCCGAAGCTGGGGCGCTGTACTGCACGTTTCGCGGTTGAGCCTGCGGCTCTTCCTTCTTTGCTTCGATGCGGAACACGTACTTGATGAAGTCGTCGTCGATGCCGGCGAGCATCGCTTCGAACATGTCATAGCCCTCGCGTTGCCATTCGGTGAGGGGGTCTTTTTGCCCCATGGCACGCAAGTTGATGCCGCCCTGGAGGTAGTCCATTTCGTAAAGGTGCTCGCGCCAATGTTGGTCGATCACGCTCAGCATCACGTAGCGCTCGATATCTCTCAGGCGCTCGCTGCCGAACTGCTCTTCCTTGGCTTCGTACACCCTGATGGCGTCAGCGTTCAGCAACTCGACGAGCTGCTTACGCTTGCTCCCGACCCCTTCGAGCTGGTCGAGGGTGACCGTCGTTGGGAAATACGACTGGATCGCGACCAGCAACTCTGGGAAGTCAGCATCGTCATTATCGGGAACGTAGGTGTCGACCGCCCTCGTGATGACGTCTTCGAGGGTCTCCAAGGTGGTGTCGCGCAGATCTTCACCCTGAAGGACCTGCTGCCGTCGCCGGTAGATGATCCGGCGCTGCTCGTTCATCACCTCGTCGTACTTGAGCACGTTCTTTCGGCGCTCAAAGTTCTGTTCTTCGACGGACCCCTGAGCGCGTGCGATCGCTTTGGAAACGGACTTGGCCTCGATCGGTTCGTCATCGGGCAGGGCACGCGACATCACCCATTCCATTGCGCCGGTGGCGAATAGCCGCATGAGGTCGTCTTCGAGAGACAGGTAGAACCGGCTCGCACCTGGGTCACCCTGGCGCCCAGCGCGGCCTCGGAGCTGGTTGTCGATCCGGCGCGAGTCGTGGCGCTCTGTTCCAATGACGTACAGGCCGCCAAGGTTCTCTCGAACCTCTTTACCCATGGTCTTGCATTCCGCGGCGTGAGCGGCGACCCGTTCGGCAAACAGGCGGTCGTACTCTTCGTCTTCGAGCTCTTGACCTGCCAGATCGCGGCGGGCAAGGCCCTCAGGATTGCCGCCCAACAAGATGTCGACACCACGTCCGGCCATGTTGGTAGCAACCGTCACAGCCCCCGGGCGTCCGGCCTGGGCGATGATCTCTGCTTCGCGGTGGTGCTGTTTAGCGTTCAACACCTCGTGTGAAATGCCGCGTTTGCGCAAGACGCGAGACAGCTTCTCTGAGTTCTCGACCGATCCGGTACCGACCAAGATTGGCTGGCCCAGGTTGTGACGATCTTCGATGTCCTGGGCAATCGCGTTGAACTTTGCCAGCTCGGATTTGAAAATGACGTCTGGAGAGTCGTCGCGAACGACCGGTTGGTTGGTCGGGATCGCGACAACTTCGAGGTCGTAGGTGTGTTTGAACTCGGCGGCCTCGGTCTCGGCGGTACCTGTCATCCCGGCGAGCTTGTCGTAGAGGCGGAAGTAGTTCTGCAGCGTGATGGTGGCGAGGGTCTGGTTCTCTTCTTTGACAGCCACGCCTTCTTTGGCCTCGACGGCCTGGTGCAACCCTTCGGACCAGCGGCGCCCTTCCAGGGTGCGGCCCGTGAACTCGTCGACGATCTTCACTTCGCCGGCGGTAACGATGTAGTCCTTGTCCCGGTGGAACAACTCCTTGGCCTTCAGCGCTGCCTGAAGTTGGTGCACCAAGTTCTGGTTGACGTTGTTGTAGAGGTTGTCGACCCCGAGAGCGGCTTCGACCGCTGCGATGCCCTCTTCTGTTGGAACGATCGTCCGCTTCTTCTCATCGACTTCGTAATGCTCATCGGGACGCAGCATGCGGGCGACGCGGGCGAACTCTTGATACAGAGTTACCTGGTCAGACAACTTGCCAGAGATGATGAGCGGGGTACGGGCCTCGTCGATGAGGATCGAGTCGACCTCGTCAACGATGGCGAAGTTGTGCCCCCGCTGGACCATTGCGTCCAGGGTGCGAGCCATGTTGTCGCGCAGATAGTCAAAGCCCATCTCGTTGTTGGTGCCGTACGTGATGTCACACGCGTAGTTCTCGCGCTTGATCGCCGAGTCGCGCTGACCTGGAACGATCAGCCCAACGGTCAGCCCCAACCAGCGGTGGAGTTGGCCCATCCAGTCGGCGTCGCGCTCGGCGAGATAGTCGTTCACGGTGACGAGGTGAACACCTTTGCCGGTCAGCGCATTGAGATACGCGGGAAGGGTCGACACAAGGGTCTTTCCTTCACCGGTTCGCATCTCAGCAACCCAACCGAAGTGAAGCGCCGCGCCGCCCATGAGCTGAACGTCGTAGTGACGCTGTCCGAGCACTCGAGATGCGCTCTCCCGCACGACGGCGAACGCTTCGGGGAGCAACTGGCCGAGGGTCTCACCGCGCTCAACGCGGCCCTTGAACTCCGCCGTTTTGGCCTGAAGCTGATCGTCTGACAGCTTCTGAATGTCTGGCTCCCAAGCGTTAACCGGTTCTACAACCGCTTGGACAGCCTTTAGCTTCTTGCCTTCGCCAGCGCGAAGGACTCTCTGGAACAGACCCATAGATTCTCCAGGCTACCGGCGCGACCAGTCCCTTGACTCACCGCGCACGACTTCACAGCACTCCAACACCGGTGGAGCGCCGAAACATCCCATCTTGACCCAACGCGCACCAGATGGGCTGACACGGCGGCCCCGCCAGAGGCCTAACGAACATTCATCGACACGATCTCAGCGTTCTTAACAGCTTGTGGCCCACTAGAAAACGTTCGTCGGCACGGCCACCACCGAACTACGGTTTTGTGGTTCTATCCCGCTAGCACACACGGGCATCGTGACTTCGCCGACGAACCCTAATGGTGAGCGCCACATCGCGAGTCGACCACGGCAAGAGCCGCACGTCCCTCCCACTGTCGGCCCGCACTCTTTAACCGACTCCCGACCTGGAACCCCGGTCGGACTTCCCGACGGCACCGGCCGCGACGGCGATCCTGGCAGTTCTGTCGGCCCGGGCCAGTTCGCCGCTGCAGAGTTCGGCAACGCTGAGGAGTCCGCTGTGCCATCCACCGAAGACGCTGAAACACCGCGGCCGGCCGAAGAACCCGGCTCGGATGTACCTGTGCCGGAGGACGCAGCGACGACAAAGGTTGGCGTTGACCAGGTCGATCGTGTTGCCGGGGACATCGAAGAACCTGGGGACCGGGTGCCTGTGAGCACTGCCCGCCGAGACGCCGATAGAGCCGGATCGGACTCGGGAGAAGGTTCATTGGACCCACAGCAGGGCCGCAAGCGTCGGCTGCCGAGCATCCCGGGGATCATCCTGGGTTCGGTGACGATGGTGTGGATCGTGCAATTCGGGCTCGACGTCTTTCGGCGCCATGACCGATTTGGGTCCTTTAACTACGACATGGGGATCTACGAACAAACGGCTTGGTTGATTTCCCAAGGCAAAACCTTCATCACCGTTCGAGGGCTGGACTTTTTCGGCCATCACGCCAACTTCGGTTTCATCTTTACGGCGCCGTTGTATTGGCTCGGTTTGGGTGCTGGCACGCTCAATTTGATCCAAGTTCTCTCAATTGGGCTCGGCGCGTTGGCGCTGTATTTGATCGGCCGGGAGTGGCTGCCCAACGGTTGGTGGGCACTGGTCATCCCCGTCGCGTACCTATTACATCCATCTACTGGATGGGTGGCTTGGGAGCTTTTTCACCCCGAGGTAATGGCGCTGACCCCGATCTTGTTCGCGTGGTGGCTGGCGATTAAGCGTCGTTGGGGCTGGTACACCGTTGCGTTGATCTGGGCGGTTTCTTGGAAAGAAGACGTCGCCATTGCCGTTGCGGTTCTCGGGCTGATCATGATGCTGCGCGGTCGGTTCCGTGCAGGGCTGATCACCGCCATCGCCGCCGGCGCGTACTTTGTGATCGTCAGTCAGGTCATCTCGGCAAATGTCCCGGGTGAAGTGGCGTTCTACGCCAATTTCTACGGCTCCCTCGGCGATTCGCCAGCCGAGGTGGTCAAAACGGCCCTCACCGAGCCAAGCGCCGTAGTGGAGCGCCTCAATACCTCAAACGCCCTCGGCTATGCGCGAGACGTCAGTATCGGCTTCGGTCTTGCTCCCGCCGTGGCGCTGCTTGCTGGGCTGGCCTCGCTCGCACAGGTGCTGCTGATGCCTTGGCGGCGGCGAACCGAGCTCACCGCTGCCGACGAGGCAGGCGCCCCGCCAGGCGATCTGCCCGGCCAACCCTCTGCCGACACCGCCTCGCCAGCGACGGCCCTCCCACTCGGTGATGCATCTGTTCGGCTGACTGAAACGGCTGCCTCCTCGTCGGAGCCGAGCGGCGAGACGGTGGTTACCGAGTCGGCTCTCGCTGCGCAGCCGAGCTCGGCAAGGATCGCCTTTCAGACGCTGAAAGCGGACCTCGACATGTCTCAACCATCCGCGCTGGGCGCGTTGCTGGTCTTGCTCCTTGGCGTCCCACAGTTCTTCATCAACGTGCTGTCGATCCAGAACTTCACCTACGACCTGCGGTACCACTATGTAGCGACCGTCCTGGCGGCCATGGCCATCGCCTCGATCGAGATCTTGGCGACCGGTGTGCGGAAATACCGGGCGGTACCAAATCTCCTCCTCGTAGCAACAATCATCATCGGCGCGCTGGGCAGCCAGACCGCCTGGGGGATCTCGCCGCTCTCCGAGCGTTACGGCCCCGCCTTTTGGCCGGGAGAAAGCGACCGATACGACGTCTTTGACGAGGCGATCGGCCTCATCCCGGCCGACGCGTCTCTGTCTGCGACGTACAACCTGGTGCCGCACGTCACCCAACGCGAGTTCATCTATGAGTTCCCGAATCCATGGCGGCCGTGGAACTGGGGTGTCAAGGACGAGATGCCCCACGACGGGCGCACCGTGGACTGGCTTCTCATCGACAAACGGGTCCTCGGACAAAACGTTGATGTCTACGACGAGTTGTTGGACAGCGGCTCATTCGAAATCCGATTCGAAGACGCAAATGTGGTCGTCGCGGAGCGGGTCAACGACACCCTGGTGACCGTTCCCGAGGATCCCCCAACCCAGTAGGCCCTCCAACTCACCAACGAAGAGCCGCCGCCGAGAGCATGCGGTCGGCGAGATCGCATGAGGGCACCTGGTAAGACCCGGCCTGGACCATCCACCGGATGCGCTCTACCCGCGCCCGCCGAACTCGTTCGTCGGCGATAAAGCTCCAGAGACCCCACATCGGTTCATATGCAGCGGAACGCTGGGTTTGCGGAGTTCGCGGCTGATTCAGAAGCAGCGTCCCGTCCGCAACGCCAAGCAAGTTACTCACAACTGTTCCCTTTCTGAGGACCCACCAGACCAATATTCGGCAATCTGGGGCTCAGTCTTTAAGGCTGCGTT